>CAZCZM010000007.1:1519-58401 GCA_964503445.1 uncultured Bifidobacterium sp. | reverse complement strand
TTGTCGGTCTTGCGGGACTTTCGGTTTCGTCACAGTCCAACTTCGCACGTGCTGCGGGTGGCGTCACACTGGTCAGCGAAACGTTTGACTCGTTGCCTGGTCAGTCATCGGGTTGGACATTTGGCGGCAACAGCGGAACTGTGGCGGCGGGTTATCCAAAAGTGGAAGCACGAAACAGCGATAACCGTCTTCGTCTCACAACAACTGCGGGCAATGGTGCGGGCTATGCGCTGTACAACATTGCACAGACAACGCAATCTGGTCTTGACATCACTCTCGATGTTGAAATGTGGGGCGGTGGTTCCACAGGTGCCGATGGCATCGCACTGTTCCTGATTGATGGAGCAACTGAAAATGTCACTGTTGGAACATTTGGTGGCGCACTTGGGTACATCGGACTCGCAGGAACTGGTGGCCAAGGGGCGCTATTAGGTGTTGGGCTTGACCGTTGGGGTGGTTTCAGAACAGCGGCACCTTCTGGAAGTGGCGCAGGATTTGATTGTCCTACGTCGTTTGGTTTTGGACTGTGGGCAGATGCAATCACCGTGCGCGGTCCAGGCTCAGGTGGATACAACGTGCTGACAAGTTCGGACCCTTGTTCTGTGCGATGGGGCGATGATCGCGCAACATTTGGTGGCAACTGGACAACACGTGCGAACCGGGTGCGTCGCGTGCGCATGGTTGTTGACCCTGCAACAGTGGCGAACCCGCAAGTGAAGATTTATGTTGACGACCCAGATGGAATTGACCCCGCATTCGGAGGCACTCCAGGTGTGGGACCAACGGCTACTCCACGACTGACGTTTGCTCAACCAACCGAACTTCGTAATGCCACCACCTTCAAATTTGGAATGGCGGCATCCACCGGCGGTTCATCAAACAACCACGACATCTTGAGCATTCAAGTGGCATCGGTGAATGCGTTGAGTCCAGTGAGTTGGGTCACCACATCACTTCCTGGTGGCACAATCGGTTCGCAGTACTCGCAAACATTGGCTGCGCAGAATGGCGTGGCAACCTACTCGTACTCGCTTGTATCGGGAACACTTCCAGCCGGTGTGACGTTGTCTAATGGCCAACTCACTGGCACACCCACAACATGTGGCGATTACACATTTGTGTTACGCGTGACAGATTCACAGCAGACTCCAACAACGGCCGATCAATCATTTACCGTGCGAGTGAATAATGCGCAGCAGTCGTGTGTGTATGTGGTGCCCACTACAACAACGGTTGCAGTCGCATCACCAAGCACGACTGTGGCTGCCACAACAACTGTTGCGCCAAGTACTCGCGTCAACCAAGTAGCGCAGGAAACAGATGCGTTGCCAGAAACCGGTGGGCGAACCTCTCCAATGATTCCCGCGCTAGTTCTTGTTGTTGGTGGCGTGATGTTAGAAATTCTTCGCCGGCGGTTGCTTCAACTGAAGCATTCGAACTTTTAGTCATTCACGCGGCGGAACGCGTTGTGTTCATCCACAACGATGCCGAACTCGTCAACGCGCGCAGCATGCTGCTCGCCAGTAAGAAGTGAGGTGTACTCCCATGCATTGTCATCGTGTCGGGTGTACCGCTGGGGCACCACTTCAATTCCGAGTGTTTCAATATCAACCGTGATCACATGAAGGTCGGCCGTATGGCCCACATGAAGCGGAAGTCGGTGCGTGACAATGGAGTTGGTGAATGGTGTGTTGACAAAGTCGATGTCTACACAGCCGTCTAATTCGGTGCGGTGTGCACCATTCATCTCGCCCCATCGGCCATGACCGTCGGTGGCAAGCCACAGGTCTGGTTCTTCCATGTCACGGAACAGCAACATTTGCTGCACCATCCATTGGGCCGATAAGCGCACGATTGCCAAGGCATTGTCGCTGTGCAACGAGATCTCAGCGGTCCATCCCTCGTTTTCCCACCGAAGCGTCACACTGCTGGCCGGGTCTCCGTTCCATGTCTCCCAGGACACGGTGTGCCCCGACGATGACGGAGCCCGATAATTCAGCATGCCAATAGGTCTATCGTCTGACAGTAGGTTGAGCGCATGACTCCATTGGATGAGGTACGAGAAATTGTGCTGGCGCAGTGCGCACGTGGGCGAATTGTGTCTCTTCCGGTACGGGAAGCTCGTGGTTGTGTGTTGGCGGCCGATGTTGTTGCCACCGAACCAGTTCCGCCATTTGCCAATACTGCAGTCGATGGGTACGCCGTGCGCGCTGCGGATGTGCAGACCGTCCCTGTTGAGTTGCGTGTTATTGGCGAAGTTGCCGCAGGTGCAGTTGCATCTGTTTCGCTCACAGAAGGAACCGCAATTCGCATCATGACTGGTGCGCCCATTCCCGAAGGTTGCGATGCAATTGTCATGGTGGAAGACACCGAACGTCTAGGTAATCACGGTGTTCGCATTCACAAGGCTGCGAAGCCGGGCGATGCAATTCGTTCTGCTGGTTCAGATGTTGAAGTGGGGTCAACTGTCCTTACTGCGGGCACTGTCATTACTCCCATGGTGGAAGGTGTGTTGTGCAGCATCAATGCACAGACCGTGTCGATTTATTGGAAGCCACGCGTTGGCGTGATGTCCACTGGTGATGAACTTGTCGACGATGGCATGCCGTTAGAGCCCGGTCAGATTCGCGAGTCAAACCGCAAGATGTTGCTGCGGGTTGTTGAAGAATGTGGCGCAGAGCCAATTGACATGGGCATCATTCGCGACAACGAAGAAGAACTGGAATCTGTTCTGGTCAAGGTCACTAGTCGTGGAATTGTCGATGCGATCATCACAAGTGGCGGAGTCAGCATGGGCGACTACGACGTGGTGAAAGCTGTTCTTGGCCGCGTTGCCGACATGCGGTGGTTTCAAATTGCGATGAAGCCAGCCAAGCCATTTGCGTTTGGAGTGATGCCGGGGGAAAACGGTGGAACCATTCCCGTTTTTGGACTGCCTGGAAACCCAGTGAGTTCGTTGATGAGTTTTGAATTGATCGCACGACCAGCTTTGCGCGCCATGATGGGTCACTCCGCACCGTTTCGACCTGTGGTGCAGGCAATTGTTGATGAAGATGTGAAGCGCAACCCCGATGGGAAAACACACTTTGATCGTGTGCATGCAACATGGGGAGATGATGGTCGTGTTCATGTCAGGCGAACTGGCCCACAAGGAAGCCATCAATTGGCATCAACAGCGATGGCAAACGCAATCATGGCTATTCCTGATGGAACCGGAGTTCAGCGTGGCGACACAGTGAACGTCACCTTCTTGGGCCCAGATTCTGGGCCTGCTGCTCTGTAAACACAGCAGAGTGCCTGCGTAGGATTGCCCCGTGGACCTTATTGATCAGCACGGGCGCACGGTGCGTGACCTGCGTATTTCGGTCACCGATCGCTGCAACTTTCGCTGTACCTATTGCATGCCCGAAGAGGGTCTGGTGTGGCTCGATCGTTCCGAGGTTCTGACCTTTGAAGAAATTGAACGTGTCGCTCGCATTTGTGTAGAGCGATTCAACATTGACAGTCTGCGTCTGACAGGTGGTGAACCAACAGTTCGTGCCCACTTGCCGCGCCTTATTCAGCAATTGTCCGGTCTTCGATTAAGCAATGGTGAAAAGCCCGACATTGCACTCACCACCAACGGTGCAACGTTGCGAAACATTGCAACTGAGCTTCGCGAAGCGGGCCTGGACCGCATCAACGTCAGCCTTGACAGTTTGCGTCAGGATCGCTTCCTGGCCATGACTCGTCGCGACGAGCTTCACAATGTGCTGGCCGGAATTGCTGAAGCACAATCTGCTGGTTTTGCACCCGTCAAAGTGAATGCAGTCATTGAACGCGGCGTCAATGACGATGAAATTCTCGACCTCGCCAAATATGGTCGCGACACTGGTGTAGAGGTTCGCTTCATTGAATTCATGCCGCTCGATGCCACCAATGAGTGGCAGCGCAAACAAGTGGTGACTCAAGAAGAAATTGTCGGCATTATCTCTGCCGAGTTTCCGTTAGAGCAAGTTCCCGCGCGAGGTGCGGCACCAGCGGACAGATGGCGATACATAGATGGCAAAGGAACAGTTGGTGTCATCCCGAGTGTGTCGCAGCCGTTTTGTGGAGACTGCGATCGTGTGCGTCTGACCAGCGACGGTCAATTCCGCACGTGTCTCTTTGCAACCGATGAATTTGATGTTCGTGCGTTGTTGCGAAATGGTGGTACCGACGATGACATCGCCAACCTCATCATTCACGCGGTTGGAACCAAATGGGCGGGTCACCAAATCAGCCAAGTGAATTTCATTCGCCCGAATCGCTCGATGAGTCAGATTGGCGGTTGACGTGACTGTCGATGAAACGGGTGAATTGGCCAACATGAATGTGTTGGTGTCGGTTGATGGTCCTGTTGCCACGCTGACTTTGAATAGGCCCAACAAACGCAATGCAGTTCGACAAAGCATGTGGGCGGCAATCACGGCGCATGTCAACGCATTGGTAGACGATTCGAATGTTCGCTTGCTTGTAGTCACGGGTGCTGGCGATCATTTTTGTGCTGGCGCCGATATCTCTGAATTAACCAATGGTCCTGGTGGTGAATACGCACGAGTCAATTGGAATGCAGAAGAAGCGTTGGCCAATTTCCCAGTTCCCACTATTGCGATGATTCGCGGAAACTGTGTGGGTGGTGGCGTCAGTATTGCGACCGCGTGCGACATTCGCATCGCTAGCTCTGATTCGGTCTTTGGAATTACGCCATCGAAGTTGGGGATTGTGTATCCCACAAATGCATTAGAGCGCGCAGTGCGATTAATGGGGCCGTCTGCCACCAAGCACCTAATGTTCTCTGGCGAACTCATTGATGCTGATCGTGCGTTGCGAATTGGTCTGGTGGACGAAGTAGTCGCTCCCGACCAACTTGATGTACGTGTCTCTCAGCTAGTGGCCACGTTGGTGGAACGTTCATCGCTCACGCAAGTGGCGAGCAAAGCCATGATCGACGAAGTGATGCGAGATGGTCGGGTGAAGCCTTCCACCACATTGCAGTGGGAAACAGAGATGGACAAGAGCGGCGAAGTGCGAGAAGGCGTGGCGGCCTTTCTTGCGAAGCGCCCGGTGCGTTGGCCATGGAAGCGGTCGTAGGGTGACCACCATGAACGAGCCATCCTTCACCCACCTCGATGCATCGGGCAATGCGCACATGGTGAACGTGGGGGACAAAGCAGTCACGAAGCGTCGAGCAGTGGCCACCTGCGAGGTTGCCATGTCGCCTGCCACGGCACAGGCAATTAGTAGCGGCACTCTTCCCAAAGGTGATGTTCTTGCCGTGGCTCGTATCGCAGGAATTCAAGGAGCCAAGCGCACCAGTGATCTGATTCCGCTGTGTCACCCGCTGATGATTACATCTGTCACCGTCGACTTGCAGGTGAACGATGCCAGCGTGTCCATTACGGCGGTTGTCGAAACCACCGGACAGACTGGCGTCGAGATGGAAGCACTCACAGCATGTTCCGTTGCAGCTCTCACCCTCTACGACATGTGCAAGTCGGCCGACAAAGACATGGTCATTGGAAACTTGGCGCTTCAGCAGAAGTCGGGTGGGCGCTCGGGCGACTATCAACGGGGCTAAATCTGGCCGTTCGGGGGTCTTGTCAAGCCCTGTGAACTGTGACCCGACCAGGAAAGTTTCCTTATTTTGCAAGGGTTTGCGAGGGGTTAGTGGCGTGACGAGGTGCTCAGAACGCCACAGGGGCCAATTTCGTTACTAGGCTTTCTCAAGTTATGAGCAAGCTCGTTCTCCTCATCGTTGGGGCAATGTGGATGGCAGTACTTTTGCCTCCTCTGTTGCGCTCCCGCCTTGACGGTGGCGCCGTCTCTTCTGTGTCTGACTTCCGCCGCCAGCTCAATACTTTGCAGCGCACGCAAAGCCCCATGGGTGCACCACACGCAATGCGCGCCATGGCTCGACCACTTGCTCCCACTCAGCGCCCCATGCCAGGTCGCGCGCCGCAACCACGACCTGCTCCCACCCGCGGTACGCCTCGCCCCCGTCTTGTGGCATCAGACGGAGTTCTCGAACCACAGGCACGTCATCGTCGATCACATCACACGTCACAGTTGCCACGCCGTCACGTAGCACCCGAGACCGCATACATGTCGTCTCGTGAAATCGTGCGCCGACGTCGCGTCAATGTGTTGTACGGCCTTGTTGCGCTGAATGCATTGTCGCTGTTCCTTGGACTCACCACTGGCAGCAATGCCATGGTGTACATCTTCACCGCAGCGTTCCTTGGTCTGGGTGCGTACTGCTACATCTTGGTGCAAATTCGCAACCAGGAATATCTGCGCCGCTATTACGGCCAGCGTCACGCCGCGTAAGTCGTCACGCTTTTCTCGGCTGCTTCTTTCGTTGCTCACGGAATGTGAACTACGACACCCTCACGCCTAGACTTCAGCAGTTACATACCCGTTTTTGGGGCTGTAGCTCAGTTGGCAGAGCGCTTCGTTCGCAATGAAGAGGTCAGGGGTTCAATTCCCCTCAGCTCCACCAACGTCAGAGAAAAGGAAACACAATGGCGCTGTCATGGGAAGAAGCACAGAACGTCGTTCTGAACCCCGGTTCAGGAACACTGTTCGAATTGACCGAAGGCGAAGTCTTTGGCGTGAAGATGGAACTCTTCAAGCACGCACCGCCGAACTTGGCGTTGGTGTTGCAGGGCGCTCGTGCTCATGGCGACAAGACATTCCTGTTGTACGAAGGTGAGCGCTTCACATTTGCAAACGTGATGGATCAGGTAGATGGCCTCGCGCATTTGTTGGTGAACAAGTACGGCATCAAGAAGGGCGACCGAGTTGCCGTTGCAATGCGCAACTATCCCGAATGGATCATTGCATTTGCAGCCATTATCTCTGTGGGTGCCGTGAACGTGTCGTTCAATGCATGGTGGACCGAAGACGAAATGGATTTCGCACTGAAAGACTGTGGCGCATCAGTTCTTATTGGTGACCAGCAGCGCATCGATACCGCGCATCATTCATGCCGCACACTTGGTATCAAGATGCTCATTGTTCGTCCAGAGACTGAAGTGGGTCCCGACATTGACGAATGGTCAAAGGAAGTCAAGAGCGGCCTTGGACCACTAGTGGCAGATATTGGCCCCGACGATGACTGCACCATCTTGTACACCTCAGGCACCACGGGTCGCCCGAAGGGTGCTGTGAGCACTCACCGTGCGGTTCTCAGCTCGCTCATGGCGTTCTCGGCACGAAATGGCGTGTTGGCGTTGGCAACAGATCCTGAACCAGTTGATCCCAATGATCCGGTGTACGACACCTCGTTCATTCTGATTGTGCCGTTGTTCCACGTGACCGGATGTGTTCCTGTGATGCTCAGCTGTTTCATGGCTGGCCTCAAGTTGGTCATCATGTACAAGTGGGACGCCGGTAAGGCATTGCCCATTATTGAAGAAGAGCGCATCACCAACTTCGTGGGCGTGCCCACACAAAGTTGGGACTTGGTGAACCACCCAGACTTCGACAAGTACGACACATCGTCATTGAAGGCAGTTGGCGGCGGCGGTGCACCCGCGCCCGCAACACTGGTCGACAAAGTTGCAAAGAGCATCAAGAAGGGCGGCCCACAGTTGGGCTACGGCATGACCGAAACCAATGCGTTTGGTCCTGGCAACCTTGGCAAGTTCTACACAGATCGTCCTACTTCAACGGGTCGTGCCATTCGTCCCATGGAAGTAGCGGTATGGGATCCCGCAACGAAGAAGGTTCTCGGACCAAACGAGTACGGCGAGATCATGTTGTTTGGACCCATGTTGATTCGTGGCTACTGGAACCGTCCCGATGCAACTGCAGAAGCCATTGAGAATGGCTGGCTGCACACCGGTGACGGTGGCTACATCGATGAAGAAGGCTTCCTGTACATCAAGGACCGCATCAAAGACATGATTCTTCGCGGTGGCGAGAACGTGTTCTGCACCGAAGTGGAAGGTTCCATCTACGAGCATCCCGCAGTTCACGAAGTTGCTGTGTTTGGTGTTCCACATGAGCGTCTTGGAGAAGAAGTAGCTGTTGCCATCAAGGTGGCCGACGGTGCAACGTTGACTCCAGAAGATTTGTGGAAGTTCTTAGACGGAAAGATTTCATCATTCAAGGTGCCGAACCACGTTGTCATCATGAATGAAGATCTTCCACGCAATGCTGCGGGCAAGTTCCTGAAGACAGCATTGCGTGACATGGTGGCCAACGGACAACTCAAGCCCACAAGCCGCTAACTCTTACTGGAAGCGCCGCGTTATCGGGACAATGCGTCTCGAAGCGCGGCGCATTCGCGTTCCCGCAGTGCAACGTTCACACGTTGGCGTTCAAGTGCCTGATTCAACGTATTGGTTGCCTGGGGAATGGGGTGTTCCGTGAAGAACGCCGATACCTGAGCTTGCAACTCTGGAGTGTTGAGCGTGGTGATAGTGCTAACCATACGAACGATGGTGTTGCCGGGGAATGTGGCGTTGGCATAGTCCCAGTGCTGTTGCACTGCTGCCCATGCAATGTGCCCGTGATGTTTGTTGGCAATGCAGCGCGCCAGCAAGAACGGCGCGTCTTGGCTTTTGACATCTGTTGACACGGCAAGGTCGCAGGTGCGCTTCATGAGTTCTGCATCATCAAACTCGGCCAATGCATACAGCATGCGAACTTTCTCTTGCGGAGTGGCGGCATTTCTGAATTTATTGATGAACCACTCGTAGTCCTGTGATGAACCGAAGGTGGCAACAACTGCCACCGACGCAGACACCAACTCTGGGTCAGATTCGGTGTTGTCGAGCAATATCCCTCTGCATCGTTCAATGATGGCGTCATCGTGTGCAAGGACGGCAAGGACTGACATCAACAAGCCACGCAACTTGGAGACAAGGTCGTCTTCGTTGGGGGCGGGAGTTTCCCCCAAACGTTCATATGCCGGACGCACAAGTGACGACACGAAAGCAGCGAATGGCGCCATGTCTTCGCGGGGAATCAATCGGCCGAGTCCACGTAGCGCGGTGGTGAGGGCCTGCCACACCGAAAGATCTGTTTCGTTCACAAATTCCTTCGCGAATGAGATGAACTGTGATGCGGGCATGGCGCCTGCAACAACGGCACTCCAGGCATCGTCCACCAAGTTGTAGCGCTCGAGGGTGGTGAGTGTTGCCAAGGTGTCGCCAGTGATGCGCTGCATCAGTTCGGCCGAGTATTCCACGCGATAAAAGCCAGGACCGCCAGCATTGACAACAACAACTGCTGACGCATCAGAAAGCGGAAGTCGAAGTTCAGGAGAGTCAAGCAAGACTTTTGTGGTGGTGTCTCCAATACGCACATGAACAGGAACAACCCACGTTGTGGCATTGGGTGAATTGTCGAACGTGAATTGGCGTTGCGACACTACGAGTTCGTTGTTGTGGATACGAACTGAGACAAGCGGGTACCCGGCTTGCCATATCCATGAATCCATCAATTTGCGAACGGGAACGTTCTCGCCGCCGTCTGTGCTGACAACGTGTTCAATCGCGTCCCACAAGTCGCTTGTTTCGGTGTTGCCGTACGAGTGCGTGCGGAGATAGTGGTTGACGCCAGCACGGAAACGGTCAGGCCCCAGGTACTGCTCCAACATGCGCAGCAGTGCTCCACCCTTTTGATACGTGAGAACATCGAACATTCCATCGGCGTCTGCTGGTGAGTTAACAGGGAATTCAACGGTACGGGTGGAATGCAGCGAGTCAACTTCGAATGCTGCGGTACGGTCAAGACCAAACGATGTCCACATGGTCCAGTGCGGAGCAAATGCATCGGTGGCGGCCACTTCCATGAACGTTGCGAATGCTTCATTCAGCCAAATGCCATTCCACCACTTCATGGTGACTAGGTCGCCAAACCACATGTGAGCAAGCTCGTGCGCCACAACTGCGGCAACAAGTTCTTGTTCCACCTGTGTTGATGTCTCGGGGTCAACCAACAACAACACTTCGCGGAAGGTAATGCAACCAAGGTTTTCCATGGCGCCGGCGGCAAAGTCGGGAAGCGCCAGAAGATCGCATTTATCGCTGGGGTAGGGGATGCCGTAATAGTTCTGAAACCAGTCAATGCAAAATGCGCCAACACGAAGCGCGAAGTCTGTGAGATGCGCTTTGCCTGGAACATGCAGCACACGCAGCGGAATTGAGCCCACCATGACGGGTTCAGTTGCTTCAAGCGGACCCACAACAAATGCCACGAGGTATGTGGACATCTTCATTGTTTCGGCGAACCATACGCGCACCTGATTGTTTGGCAGCTCTTCGCGACGTATTTCCTTGCCGTTTGATACTGCGGTCAGATTGGCGTCGCAGGTGATGTCGATGGAGAAGGTGGCTTTGAAATCGGGCTCATCAAAGCAGGGGAACGCTCGTCGACAATCGGTGGATTGCATTTGTGTGGTGGCGATGGTCTGCACGTTGCCATTGCCATCTGTAAACGTTGAGCGATAGAACCCGCGCAGTTTGTCGTTCAGGGTCCCTGTGAACGAAAGATTGATGGTGAGCGGACCTGCAGGAACTGGCGTGTGAACAATCAGGCGTTCCAATTCGTTGTGTAGCGAAAAAGTGGCGGGTTGTCCGTTGACCTCCACTGAATGAATGTCTAACTCGATGGCGTTCAACACAATTTCTTGTGCATGATCAACAGCATTGGCAGTAATGCTCACGGTTCCGGTGAAGGATGCATTCTGCAGATCGGGGGCAAGGGATACCTGGTACGAGGACGGAACAATGGTGCGGGGAAGGCGGTACGGGCTGTCAATGTGGCTCACAGCAAGAGAGGCTAACGCCGGTGGTGTGCGTACTACCGTGGAGAACCGTGCCACGTAGTCATCCATTCACCGCCCATATCCCTGCCCTCACCAACAAGGAAGGAATTCTCTATGACGTTGTTGGTGTGGGGAATGCGTTGGTCGACATGATTGCACTGGTGGATGACCAATTTTTGGCGTCGCAGAACATGATTAAAGGGTCGATGGCGCTCATTGAAACAGATCGTGCACTTGAACTCACTACAGCAGTCGGAACATCTACTCGCACCAGCGGAGGGTCTGGCGCCAATACTTTGGCGGGAATTGCAAGCTTGGGCGGTGAGGTCGCGTTTATTGGAAAAGTGGCTGACGATGATTTAGGTCGTGAGTTCGCCGCAGACATGACACAGGTCGGTGTTGATTTTCGAAGCGGCACCCCACAAGGTGACGCTCCCACTGGGCGATGCATCATCGCGGTAACACCAGATGCTCAGCGCACCATGAACACATTCCTTGGAATCTCCACGCAGTTATCCGAGGCCGATTTAAGTGAGTCAGTCATTGGTGCCGGAGCAGTTCTGTATTTGGAGGGCTATTTGTTCGACCAGCCCGATGCGAAAGCAGCGTTTCGTCGCGCCGCATCAATTGCACATGCTCACGGTCGCGTTGTGTCGCTGACGTTGTCGGACTCATTCTGTGTTGATCGTCATCGGTCCGATTTTCAAGCGTTGGTTCGCGATGAAATTGATGTGTTGTTCGCCAACGAAGATGAATTGAAGTCGCTCTATGAAGTTGCCGATTTTGATGACGCTGTTGAACTTCTTCGCCGTGACTGTCACATTGCTGCTGTGACGCGAAGTGAAAAGGGTTCCGTCATTGTGACCCGAGACGATATTCATGCAGTGCCCGCCGCGCCTGTTGACGAAGTTGTCGATACCACTGGTGCAGGTGACTTGTTTGCTGCTGGTTTTCTGCGCGGACTCACGCAAGGAAAAGACCTGACCCGATGCGCCCAAATTGGTGCAATTGCCGCTGCCGAAGTCATCTCGCATGTGGGGCCACGGCCTTTGGTGCCATTACGTGGGCTTCTGCCCGACGACCTTCGCTGATTTGTAGGCTTCCATCACATGAGTGACACATCGGGATTAACGGTTCTTGGCAAAACAGTTCAGCATTCGCTTGAACACGTTGAAGTGTTTCCCGCACCACAGAATGTCTCAACTGTCACCTTTTCCACTGATGAAGTGCAGTCAATTTGCCCGGTTACGAATCAGCCAGATATCTCAAGCGTTGAAATTGAATACGAACCAAACAAGTTCTGTATTGAGTCAAAAAGTTTGAAATTGTATTTCTGGAGTTTTCGTAATCGCGCAGTGTTTGCCGAAGCATTAGCCGCAGAGATTGCTGGTGAAGTGATGGCCACGGCACAACCTCATCGAGTTCGCGTGACCCTGACACAACACCCCCGCGGTGGCATCACCATCACAGCGGTTAGCGAGTTGCGCTCGTAATTATTGCTTGCGGCCGCGTTCCATAATTTTGGCGCGACGCTCCGCAACTTTCTTCGGGTCAAACTGCGCCTTGCGCCATTCTGCTCCCACCGCAGATTCATGCTCCCACTTGTCCATCTCTTGTGCATGGTGGGCATACGTGGAGCGAATTTCACGAACACCATCTTGTTCATTCCCAATGATGTCCAATGCGATTTGTCGGGTGAACGGAATGAGATCTGCGTGTGGCACTACGTGGTTCACTAATCCGAAGGCGAGTGCTTCATCGGCCAACATGAAGTTTCCGGTGAAACTCATCTCGCGTGCGCGACGCACGCCGATTGCTTGAGGCAACAACACGGTGAGGCCCCAGCCAGGCATGATGCCCACACGCGAATGTGTGTCGCCAAACTTTGCATGCTCTGATGCAATGAGGAAGTCGCAGTTCAACGCAAGCTCAAAACCACCTGTGATAGCGACACCGTTGATAGCGCCAATCAACGGCTTTGAAATCTTGGGAAATGGTCCACGAACGCCCGTTGAGTTGACTGAACCATCTGCTCCAGTGCCGCCCAGATTTCCAGCGGTGTCGCCCAGTTCTTTGAGGTCTAAGCCAGCACAGAAAGCGGGGTCGGTTCCGGTCAGGATCAAGACATCTACATCGGGGTCAGCGTCTGCACGTTGCATTAGTTGTGGCAGAAGGCGCAATACCTCGCTGGAGAGAGCGTTGCGAGCCTCTGGTCGATTAAAGGTAATGGTGGCGATTCGATCGCTCACCTCATACAAAATGACATCAGACATGGCCACACCGTAGGCGATTGGGCAATGGGCTCCCGAACCGGGTGTGCGAAACTAACGCCATGAGTTTTGTTCTTGTTTCTGTCACTGATGGTGTTGCCACGCTTACGTTGAATAATCCTGATGAGCGCAACACATTGACCCAGCCCATGGTCGATGAAATCACAGCTGCCATGGACCGCATCGAAGGTGACCCATCAATCGGCGCTCTTGTTGTCACTGGTGCGGCGCCCGCATTCTGCGCAGGTGCAAACTTGGGCAATCTTGCAACGGCAACAGGCGAGAGTCTTGGCGTTATTTATGAGGGCTTTCTGCGCATTGCGCGCAGTCCACTACCCA
Organism: uncultured Bifidobacterium sp.; assembly: GCA_964503445.1. GTDB lineage: Bacteria > Actinomycetota > Acidimicrobiia > Acidimicrobiales > Ilumatobacteraceae > UBA2093. The sequence continues at coordinate 44,994 of CAZCZM010000007.1, read as the reverse complement.
CCATTGCCGCGGTGAACGGCGCAGCTGTTGGCGCTGGAATGAACTTGGCACTCGGATGTGACGTGCGTATTGCTGCGCGTCGAGCAAAGTTTGATACTCGCTTCTTGCAGATTGGTATCCACCCTGGTGGTGGTCACACATGGATGCTTCGTCGCATTGTTGGGCCACAGACAACATTTGCCACAGTTGTGTTCGGCGAAATTCTTTCCGGTGAAGAAGCAGAACGTGTTGGTCTGGTGTGGAAGTGCGTTGATGATGACCAATTGTTGGTTGAAGCGCAGGCGTTGGCTGCACGCGCTGCAGCAGTGCCACGTCCGCTGTTGGAAAGTGTGAAGAAAACAATTCAAGACATGCCATTGGTGGACAATCATCCTGACGCCGTAAAGCGTGAATTAGAACCGCAGTTGTGGAGCACGAAACAACCATGGTTTGCCGAGAGGCTTGCTGCATTGCAAAAGAAGATCTCAAAGAAGTAGAAACATCATCACGCTTCTCTCGCCGGCGAAGCACCCCGGCGATACCATTCAACGGGTGAAGAAATTGCGTACATGGGGTGTATTGGTCGCATGTGCGTCCATGTTCTCTTTGGCGGCCACTTCTACCCAGGCGGCGCCGGTTGGTCAGCCATGGCACCTTGATCGCATCAACCAGCGCACATTGCCACTAGACGGCAACACATCGATGGGGTCACTTACAGGTCAAGGTGTCACCATTTACGTTGTCGACTCGGGCGTCAACTTTGCACACGAGCAATTTGGTGGACGCGCAACCGCAGGTATCGACCCACTCTCCTTGGATAAGCGTGTACCACTTATTCCATCGGCATCTGACTGCAATGGTCACGGCACTCATGTGTCGGCACTGGCTGCCGGTTCTACCGTTGGCGTCGCGCGTGATGCGTTGGTGATTTCCGTTCGCATTCTTGATTGCAACGGAGAGGGAAGCGTTGACGATGTTGTTCGCGCGCTGAAATGGGTGCGCGGCCATCATGTAGGTGGAACGCCTGCAATTGTCAATCTCAGCTTGGGCGTCGACCTTGGCGACGATGCTCTGGATTTAGAAGCACAAGTAAAGGCGCTCATCGCCGAAGGTGTTGTTGTCACCATCTCGGCGGGAAATGGTGATGCCACGTATCGAATCAATTCGTGTGATTTGTCGCCAGCGCATGTTCCCGATGCTCTCACTGTTGGAGCGGTGGCAGTTAATGATGCGTTCACCAGTTACTCAGGTTTTGGTCCGTGTGTCGATCTGTTAGCCCCTGGCGGAACTTCAACAACCGGAATTGAATCAGCATCAATTGAGGGAAACACTGCATATCAACTTGATGCAGGAACATCTATGGCATCGCCGTTGGTGGCAGGTTTTGTTGCATTGTTGTTGCAACAACAACCTGGGTTATGTCCTGCACATGTTTCTGATGCAGTCATTGGTCGCGCCACTCCCAATGTTGTGACAGCACTTGATGTCAGCACACCGAATCGGTTGCTCTTTGTTGACACATCTGTTGTGGCGCCCGGCGTACCAGGGGTTCCGTCTCACGTGGTCGCATCAACAGGCAAAAACTCCCTTGGCGTGTCGTGGGAACGACCCTGCGATGGAGGAAGTCCCATCACGGGCTATCGCGTGGCTTTGGTGCGGAATGGAAAGGTCGCCAAGAGGCTGAACGTGGGTCCCAATGCAACGTCGGCACAGTTCAAGAACTTGGTTGCTGGGCACAAATACTCAGTGGTTGTGAAGGCAATCAATGCGCTGGGCGAAGGTGGCTCTACCTCTCGGTATGCAGCACCTGCCGTTGCAACACTGCGTGCGGGCCGAACCGTTGCAACGTCGTCTGTCGTTCGTTTCGGCGGCGATCTCACTCTTCAGTGGTCTGTGGCATCGAAGAGCTCTCGTATCTGTCGAGTTTCTGCAGACAGCTCACGAATCACGTTCTTGCGTAAAGGAACATGTCAGGTTGCACTTCGCACCCAAGGTCACGTTGCTGGTGTTGTGCGAAATCTCACAATCTCCTAGAACAAAAATCTGTGGATAAAAATCTGCAGGAATTGACTTCACATTTCTCATACATAGGAGTACGGTGCCTCAAAGGGAACCATTTGGAGCCCAGCGGGGCTCCGGAAGGAGGCAGCGATGAGTCAACGACATCGCAATCAGGACCTCGCGCCTGCACCGCGCGCCGATTTGCGGGCCCATGCCCACAATGAGCGACATCGAGTGAATAGCGAATTGCATCAAGTTGTGGAAGCTGTGCAACACGGACTTGAACCACTTGATGTTATGGAGCCAGGTGTTGCGTGGAAGCCAGTGCATCATCACGATTCTGAGCGCGGGAAAGCGAAGAGTCGCCGCCAGCCAATGAAGCATTGGAAGACGAAGGACTGGAAGCGTCGTAAAGCAGTGCGTCGTCAACGCGCTGTGGCATGGAACGCGCTGGGTTAAGTAGATGACCAGCAGTAGTGGTGATTGCCGCCACTAGTCAACGCAATTAGAGAATCCAGTCGCGCAATAACTGATCTCGCCGCTCTTCCCACTCTTCAAGTGTGAATCCGTAGCGAACATGGTCTTCCCACACGCCGTTGATTTCTAAGAATCGTTCTGCAAGACCTTCTTCGCGAATGGAGAGTTTTTCCATGACGCGTCGTGAGTTGGTGTTGCGGGGAATAATGCACACTTCAATTCTGTGAAGGCGAAGTTCTTCGAAAGCAAACTGCATCAACACAACAACAGCTTCAGACATGAGCGAACGGCCCGCTCGAGCACGGTCAATCCAATATCCGATGGTGGCTGATTGAAATGCTCCGCGGACCACGTTGTTGAGATTTATCTCTCCGGCAAATGCGCCATCAACAAAGATGCCAAATGCGAATTGCGAACCGGCAAGACGTTCACGATCGCGGGCTCCACATCGCGCTGCGAACACATCACGATTTGTCTCTGGGTCGGGGTGATGGGCGAGTCGTTGCGGTTCCCACACGGTGAGCCATTCGCCATTACGACGACGAACTTCACTCCATCCGGTGAAATCTTGGGGCACCATGGGTCGCAACACCACGCGACGTCCGTACAGACGCAGACCCACGCTTGTGGGGCGTGCCGGATGCATTGCGGTCATGCGCTCAGTCTCTCACGCTGTGCGATTCCGTCAAGCAGGCTACGGGTGGAGACGATGATGGAATCAAGATGCAATCGACGCATGGTGGCGACCAATATGCAGCAGCCCGCCACAATGATGTCTGCGCGATCGGCGGGAAGACCAGGATTGGTGATGCGCTCTTCCAGTGTTTCTGTTGCAAGTGTGCGAAACACGTCTTCGGCGGCGTCGCGTGTGAGCTCGAATCCGTGCAGTGCTTCGTCATCAAACGTCTGCAAGCCAATCTCGACGGCAGCGATGGTGACGATTGTCCCGGCAACACCAATAACGCGAGCAGGATGAGCGAGTGCGGGAATGGTGCGACCAATTTCTTCAAGTTCGTCTGCAACAGCACCGATGAGGTTGGTGAGATCTTCGGGCTGTGGTCGTCCTGTGCCGATATGAGAAGCAGTTGCGGTGACCGCGCCGAACGGAATACTGGCGGAGAACTCGGCATCAAGAACACCCACTGTGTATTCGGTGCTACCGCCGCCAATATCAATCACCAAAGTAGGTCCCGTGACAGTGGGGAGACCAGCGAGTGCACCAGTGAATGCGTACTGCGCTTCATCTTTCTCGGACAGAACTTCAACAGTCAGTCCCGTGGCGTTGTACACCGCAGAGAGAAAATCTGCGGTGTTCGTGGCTCGGCGACATGCAGCAGTCCCCGTGATAACGATGCGGTCTGCGTTATGTTGCTGGGCAACTGCAATGTGTGACGCGATGGTTGTAACGGTGCGTTCGATTGCGGAAGCAGACAGGGTGCCGTTCTGATGAAGGTCTTCTCCTAGTCGTGTTGTTGCGACCACACGCGCAAGGTCGTTGCCATGCGAATCCTGTACCAACAAGTTTGTGGAATTAGTTCCCACATCAATGACGGCCACTGTTGTCATAGTCGTTCTGCTCTCGTGATTCCGCGGGCATCCAATTGGTCTGCCACCCACTGTCCGATTGCATCGTTGTTTCCCGCTAACCAGTTGGCAAAGTGAGCATGCAGACACTTCACTCCTGTACGAGTTCCCCCCACACCACCAGTGGGTCGATGGCCAGTGTGTGATGCGGGAATGTATGCGTCACGACGAGATGCATAGTCATTGTGAATGTCTGCGATTGCGTCAAGTCCGAGTAACTGTTCAACGTCGTTGACCCCGCCGTCAGCTTCTAGTTGGCTCACTGCGTACACCTCGCTTGCACCCACCAACCAATACAACGTGGGCATGGGGGTTCCGTCGTCCAGCAGGGGAGCATTCAGAAGAACCACTGGTTCGCCCGTTGACGAGCGAACGATGACACGAAACTCGCCCTGCGGAACACGTCCGATGAGTCGGATGACCTCGTCTCGGTCAGTGTCTGACGGCGGCGGACCCGCAAGCGGCATGGGTTACTTCGCGATGAGCCAGATGACTACTGCGGCGATGACAACCACAACAGGAAGTGCGCGCTTCAAAATTGCGCCACTGCTGACCGACAGCAAATCGAGTGCTTCAACATCGTCCGAAGATGTGGTGGAGGGAGCTGCACTCGTTGCATGTGTGGAATCAGAGTTCTGTGCAGAGTCCGATGAGTTCGTCGAAGAGCTTGAGGCGATGAGACCGTTCAAGTTTTCTACGAACTGATCAAGAAGTTTGTTTGAAATGTCGGCCATTGCGCCACGACCGAATTGTGCAACTTTGCCCGTGATGTTGAGGTCAGTGGACACGGTGACTTTGGTAGATGTGGGTGACTCTTCAACGAGTTGAGCGGTAATGAGCGCTGACGCATTTCCCTTACCAGTGGTGTCGCGACCTTCGCCCTTCAAGACTGCTTTGTATGCGGCATCGTCGCGCTCGACAAAGCTTGCTTGTCCCTTGAACTGAGCCTGAATGGGGCCAACTTTCACTTTGACAAAACCGCTGTAGGTGTCACCTTGTGAATCTTCCAACTTTGCGCCAGGCAAGCACGGCGCAATGCGCTCGACGTCGGTGAGGATGCGCCAGGCATCTGCCACAGGAACGGGAACAGTGAATTCGTGGTTCAGGTCCATTGCGCAAGATCCTCCGGGGTATCGATATCTGCGGAAACGCCCTTGCAGGCTACTTCCCGAACGAGTTCTGGATGTAGGTGCATGAGCGAGCGTGCGCCTGCATCTGGTTCGTCAGCAAGCGACAGAAAGAGGTCCCACACGCTGGCGTCAAGCTTCACGGGATTGCCACGCACACCGTTGTACGTGGCCACCACGATGGGGCCCTCAGTCGTCCCCACGGCAGTCCATGCGTCGGCAGTGATGAACGGCTGGTCGGCAAGGCCGATGGTGACCGAGGGATAGCCCTGGCTGTGGGCATAGTGAATGGCCATTTCCACCGACGACCGCTGACCGGACTGCCAGTGGGGGTTGGTGAGGACTGTCAGGCCCGAGGTGAGGTCCGACAGATCCACTGCTCCCACCACAATTGCGGTTTCGCCAAAATGGGCGCTACGGACCGCCGAGATGGCGTGGGAGGCCAGGGGAGCGCCACGAAACGGCGCCAGAAGCTTGTGGGTGGGGCCTGAGAAGCGTTGTCCAGCTCCTGCGGCCAGCAAAACGGCCAGTTCTGTACCACATGGGGAGGACATAAGTAATAGCCTGCCTGAAATGCAATCGTTCGCCACGCTTCGACGCGCCCTTGCGGCGGCTTCTGTTGTGGTGGTGGCGGCTCTTCCCACGGGGGCGACAGCAAGTACGGGCGCCAGCGGCGATGTGAAGCCGAACCGACTCGAGATGCCTGGGCGAGCATTTCGCCAGCGCAACCCTATTTCTGTTCAGGCCGTGTCTGCGTTACACGTCATCATGCGAACCGAGAACATTGAAGATCCCACTTATCTCGCGTTACGTCGAGTTGTGTCTGATCGTGTCGCTCTCAAAATGTCACTCGACGCAGAGATGTTGCATAAGGCGTGGTCACGTTCATCACGCTCGCATCAAATTGCAATGCTCACCGCGTTGACACAACTTGGTGTTCGTTACGTTGAAGGTAAAGAAGATCCCTATGTGCAAATGGATTGCTCGGGATTGTTGTGGTATGCGTGGCGTGCAGCCGGAACCGACATGCCGCGGCAAGCAGTGTCACAACTAGACAAGCGCATGCGCGTTGATCGCGAAGATGCAGTTGCTGGTGACATTGTTGGTGAAGGGACTCACGTTCACATTTACTTGGGTATTGGCCGTGCAATGGTTCATGCGCCGTTCAACGGCAAGAGCGTTCGTCTCAAGACAATGTCTGAAGCGCAGTACAACAGAGTGGTCTGGACGCGTCCCACCAATATTGCAACGTATCGTCTGTAGTTGCTTAGTGAATGGGGCCGTTGGTGGCGCCCAGTGAACGTGCCTCTCGACCTGTGCGTGATGCGATGATTTCACCAACAATGGAAATGGCAGTTTCTTCTGGTGTGCGACCGCCCAAGTCGAGTCCGATTGGTGAATGAAGTCGCGCAAGGTCGGCAGCATCGGTAATGCCCACCTCGGCCAAACGCTCAAGTCGTTTCGCATGAGTTTTGCGACTTCCCATCACGCCGATGTATCCCACTTTGCTGGCCAATGCACCTTGAATTGCGGGAACATCAAACTTGGGATCGTGCGTCAGAATGCACACCGCATCGCGTGGGCCAAGACGCTCTCCGCGTTCGTTGAACATAGGCGTTGGCCACGTCACGCGGACTTCATCGGCCATGGGGAAGCGACGTTTGGTGGCAAATATTTCGCGCGCATCGCAGACGGTGACGTGGTAGCCCAGCACCTTTGCAACGCGTGCGAGAGCGGCGGTGAAATCGACTGCGCCGAAAATCCACATGAGTGGTGGCGGCGAGAAGCTCTCAATGAAGATGCGAACAGTGTCGGTGTCAACAAGATCTTCGGGAGTTGATTGCCCTTGTGGTCCGTAGTGGCGAACGCTGGTGCGGCCAGCTTCTAATTCTCCCATTGCATCGCGAGACACCACACGGTCGAGGTCGGGGTGACCAAGGGTGCCGCCCACAATTCCATCGGGCGTGACCACCACGATGGATCCAGTGTGTGGCCCTTCGATGACGGAGGCAAGAGCAACAGGTGAGTTATCGCGAACTAATGACGAAAAGATGTCGTATGCGCTCATGGTCACCACTCGAGCGGCTGAATGAACAAGTGAATGATTCCACCGCAGGTGAGTCCCACGGCAAAGGCTTCATCGTCTGAATATCCGAACGTCACTACTCGACTTGGCTGTTCGCCCGCAAGGATGGCAAGGGCTTCCGAGACAACTGCGCCTTCAACACAGCCGCCACTGACCGACCCGATGACTTCGCCATCTTCGTTGACGGCCATTGCCGCGCCGGCTTCACGTGGGCCCGAGCCTTCGATGTTGACAACGCGTGCAAGGGCAATACGTTTCCCAGCTGCTTTCCAGCGATCGATGTCATCCAATAAGTCACGCATGTGTAATGACTTTCGTGAGTTGTTCTAGGGCGTCGAGAGAATGTCCCTCGACGAAATCATCAACATAGGGCAATGCAGCCGCCATTCCACGTGCAAGTGGCGCATACCCAGGGGTGACCTTGAGGGGGTTGACCCAGACAAGGCGAAATGCAATGCGCGATAGTCGTTCCATTTGCTCAGCGAGCACGGTTGGTTCACCGCGGTCCCATCCGTCGGACAAAATGACGACGATGGCGCCACGTGCCATGCCGCGCACACCCCACTGATCATTGAAAAGACGGAGTGTTTCGCCAAGCCGTGTTCCACCACTCCAATCGCGAACATTTTCGCCAGCGGCGCGAAGTGCGCGGTCGGGGTCTTTGGACGACAACTCACGAGTGATGCGAGTGAGGCGCGTACCCAGTGTGAACGCCTCAACTCTTTGGCGTCCGGCCACACCTGCATGAACAAATCGGACCAACGCGCGTGCGTACGGCTCCATTGATCCACTGACGTCTAGAAGGAACACAATGCGTCGTGGTTTGATTCCTTTTTGAGTCCAGTGACGTCGCATTGGTTCGCCACCAGCGCTCAATGACGCACGAACTGTTCGACGCATGTCGGGCCGATTGCCTCGCGCCTTTGACGGTACGTGACGAAGTGATGGTCGTGGTGCACCAGAAACGCGTAAGGCGTGCATGAACCTTTGCGCAAGTTGCATTTCGTCATCTGTGTATTCGGCAAAGTCTTTGTCGCGCAAAGTTTCAACGCCCGAGAAACGAACCGTGATGGTGGGTTCGTCGGATGAGTCTGCATTGCCGTCGGCACTACCTTCGTCGTCTGTGTCTAGTGCAACAGTGATGTGCGACATTTCTTCGTCGGGCGAGTGAGCTGATTCTCGATGTTCCCAAAAGACGCGAAATGCCGAGTTATATGCAGGTATGTCTTCGGGTTGGCGGATGAGAGTTGAGCGCCCTGCCCAGTAGACAGCATCGCGATCCGTTATTCCTACCACTGACAATGCATTCATGAATGTGAGGACTGAGTCAAGCGGTGTTGGAATATCGAGTGATCGAAGAATGCGAGTGAAAGCCACCGCCATTTCATCTGGTGATGACTCCACTGAATACGTCATGGTTAGCCGTGCAGTAGTCCGCGCTCAAACGCGTGTTGCACAATTGCTGCGATTCCGTGGTCACGAACCCGGCTGTGATCTTCGCGATACTTCAACACGGTTCCCAAGGTTTGTTCAACAACTGTCTCGTTGATGTTGGTGACACCAAGGCGACCCAGTGCTGTTGCCCAGTCAATTGTTTCTGCAACGCCTGGTGGTTTATACAAATTGAGTCCGCGTAGTGCTTCAACGGCTGCGGCAACTTGGTGTGCTAGCTCGTTGCTTGCTGCAGGAACACGAAGTGACACAATGCTGACTTCACGTTCGAATGTTGGATGTTCTACCCAGTGATACAAGCACCGACGCTTGAGGGCATCGTGAACGTCGCGTGTTCTGTTGGATGTGAGAATGACAACTGGGGGAGTTGCTGTGGTGAAGGTGCCAAGTTCTGGCACTGTGACTTGAAAGTCCGACAGCACTTCCAACAGGTATGCCTCAAATTCGTCGTCAGCGCGATCGATCTCATCAATCAACAGCACAGGTGGTGTGGGCAGATTGTGGTTAATGGCGCGCAACACGGCACGCTTCAACAAAAACTTCTCGTTGTACAGCTGGTTCTCTAATTCTTCGGTGCCAGTGCGTTGCGCTTCTCCCGATGCTTCAGCAGCACGAAGATGCAACAGTTGTCGTGAGTAGTCCCAGTCGTACACGGCTTGCGCGGCATCGATTCCTTCGTAGCACTGCAAACGAATGAGTTCTGTGTTGTGCCAGCGAGCAATTGTTTTTGCAAGTTCGGTCTTGCCGACACCGGCTTCACCTTCAAGAAACAGTGGGCGGCCAAGAGACAGTGACAAGAACACCGCGGTCGCAAGACCATCGTCAGGTAGGTATCCGTGCTCAGCTAATGCGCGCGACACTTCAGATGCATGAGAAGGGGTTGTCACCACGGTTAGAGCGTAGGGCGAGATAACAGAACTGCCCTATGTGGAGCGGGGCTATGGTGGCGAAATGGACCTTGGATTGACCGGAAGAACGGCTGCTGTAGCCGCAGGAACAGCTGGACTTGGCTTGCGGACTGCGCAGGCATTGGCACGTGAGGGAGTGCGCGTGGTGGTGTGTGGTCGTGACGAGGCACGGCTTGAATCTGCCTTGAACGAAATTGGTCATGGAGCTCAGGGTTTTGTATGTGATGTTTCCACCGACACAGGCGGTTCTCAGTTCGTCACAGAAGCATCAAAAGTTTTGGGACACATTGACATTTTGGTGGCCAACGGTGGAGGACCACCTCCTGGAGGTTTTGCCGATGTCGCACATGATCAATACATCGATGCGTTACAAAAGAATCTGCTGTCGGTGGTGGCGATGTGCGAGGGAGTTGTTCCTGCAATGCGTGAGCAGAAGTGGGGGCGAATTCTTGCCATCACATCTGTTGCAGTGCGACAACCGATTGCCAACTTAATTTTGTCGAACACGGCCCGTGCAGGAGTCACCGGATTTTTGAAAACACTGGCACGCGAAGTTGCAGGTGATGGAGTAACTGTCAACACAATTCAGCCTGGCATCCACGCCACAGACCGAATTACGCAGTTGTACGGTGGCAACGTAGCGGGTGCAGCTGCGGGTATACCTGCTGGTTTCGTTGGCGACGCAGCGGATTTTGGTCGTATTGCTGCATTCATGTGTAGCGAATCCGCAAAATTCATGACCGGTGTTCAATTGCACGTGGATGGTGGTTCGTACGGAGCACTGCTGTAATTTTTCATCATGTTTCATCACATCGTTCTCTTTAGTTGGAATGACCAAGTGCCGTCTGGTCATCCGTTGATTGCACAAGCAGAGTTGCAGGCGTACGCAAAAACACTTGATGGTCTGGTGTCGTATCACTGCGGACCCAATGCAGAACTCACCGATGGGGCTGCGGACTTTGCCGTGAGCGCGGTGTTTGAAAATGAGGCAGCGTGGCATGCATACGACACGGCAGATGAACACAATCGCATTCGCCGCGAAGTATTTGGCCCGTATGTCGCTGAAAGAAAAGTAATTCAGTTTTTGAGTTGAGTCGTACTGAGGTCGCTGCGGGATGGCTAGGAACTGATGGCATCAAGTGGTGATGACGTGTCGCGCCGTGCCTCCCAGATCGCCACTGCCTTCCACGCAATCACAACTACCGCAAATCCCGCGATGCAGTCAATGACGTAATGCTCCCCGAAATAGACAAGCGCAGCGCTCATGGTGAGGGGATACAGAAGTGCGGCGCTTCGTATCCATCGTGATGAATTGCGTGTGAACCATAACGCCACCAAAAGCGACAGTCCCGCGTGAAGCGACGGCATGGCAGCCACTGTGTTCAACACCGCGGCGCCACGATCAAGAGTGCGAGAGACTGTCTTGAGGTTCAGTTCCCACCATCCTCGACCAGTAATTCGCTGAATTGGGGGGAAGTGGCCTTGTTGAGCTGCAAGCCACGGTGGTGCGGCAGGAAACACAATGAATGTGCTGACGGCAAGTATGAGTGTGGCTGAAAATCGGCGGACGTATTGAAGCCATGCATCACGTTGACGAACTCGCAATAAGGCAAGTGGAACAACCGGAAGCACAAAGTGCATCATGTAGACGATTGCGCCACCAACGTCATACCATCGCGGATCTGACTTCAACAGATGCTTTTGCATCCACACGCCAGGGTCTGTACCGAAGAAGATGAGCCTGTCAATGTCGCGTAACAGTGTGTAGTTAACGCCGATACCCCACTGATCTGCGGTGCCGCGGCTGTAGTCGTACGCCATGTAGATGGCAACCAACACACACCAGTCGCGCACCATTTGTGTGACATCGCTACGACTACGGCCAATTGAGGCCACCATGAATCCACCCAGCATCCACAACAACACGGCAATGCGGTCAACGGGAATGCCGTACGCGAAGATGCTCCACACGAACACGGCGACATACAGGGACACGCCAACACGACGCCCGATATGGGGTGAAGGAAGTGCCCAAGTCATGGGCGAAATGTTATGACTGTGTTGATTCGAGAGCGCGGCGTACCAGAACTTTTGCAAGATGGACGCGATATTCGGCACTGGCGTTCAGGTCGGACTGTGGCTCTGCTTCGGCCGCGGCAAGTTCTGCAGCTTCAGAGATGCTTGCTCCCGACGCAATTGCTTGTGACACGCTTGTTGCCAAAATGGGAACCGACCCCATGTTCACAAGCGCAACTCCGGAATCGGAGCCACGCTTCCATGCTGCGACGCCAACAATTGCCCAGTCTTGAGCGCGTCGGTTGAACTTTTGAAAGCCCCACGTTGCGCCGTTCATTTTTGGAACACGAATTTCTGTGAGCATCTCGTCGGGAGATAGTGCTGACTCGAGGAACCCCTTGTAGAACTCTGTCGCAGGAATTTCGCGTGTTCCGTTGGGACCTTGGGCCACATACGTGGCACCCAGTGCAAGTGTTGTTGCAGGTAAATCTGATGCGGAGTCGGAGTGGGCGATGGAGCCGCCAATGGTTCCGCGATGCCGTACTTGCGGGTCACCCACATGGCTCGCTGCATTTGCAAGCAGGGGAGCATGTTGCAAAACAATGGGGGACTTCTCTACATCCATGTGTCGGGTGAGAGCGCCGATTGCAATGTGGTCACCGGCATCGCGAATGTATGACAGATCGGTGATGCGGGCAATGTCGACCAAGACTGCAGGTTGAGCGAGACGCAATTTCATCAGTGGCAACAAACTGTGGCCGCCTGCAAGAAACTTTGCTTCATCGCCGTACTCGCCAACAAGTGAAATTGCTTCTGCTGCTGACGATGCTCGCTTGTAATCAAATGGTGCGGGAATCATGTTGTGCTCCTACTGTGCTTCCGCGGCGGCCAAGACCGACTTGACGATGTTGTGATAGCCGGTGCAGCGGCACAGGTTGCCTTCAAGGCCGATACGTACTTCTTCTTCCGTTGGATGCGGGTTTTCTTTCAACAGGCTGATGGATGCCATGACCATGCCGGGCGTGCAGTAGCCGCATTGAAGTCCGTGATTTTCCATGAACGCCTTTTGCATGGGGTGCATTTCGCCGTTTTGTGCAAGGCCTTCAATGGTGGTGACTTCGCAGCCGTCGGCTTGGACAGCCAGCATGGTGCAGCTCTTCACAGATTCGCCGTTGACATGCAATGAACATGCACCGCAACTTGACGTATCGCAACCAATGTTTGTACCAGTGAGACCTAGCGTCTCGCGGACGTACTGGACGAGCAACGTGCGTGGTTCAACGTCATTCTCGTATGTTTTTCCGTTGACGGTGATGGAAACTTTCATGTCTTTCTTTCCTTGTCGATTCTTCTTAACGAGCTTTTTGAATTGCGGACCACACGCGTTCTGCGGTGGTGGGCATGTCGATGTGTCGAACGCCCAAGTGTGACACTGCATCAATCACTGCTGATTGCAGCGCTGGTGTTGCGCCAATGGTTCCGGATTCACCGATTCCTTTTGCACCGATGAGATTCAACGGTGTGGGAGTTTCCATATGTACAACGGTCACACTGGGCAATTCTGCAGCGGAGATGAATGCGTAGTCGGCCAAGTTGGAGGTGATGGGGTTTCCGTCGGCGTCGTAACACACTTCTTCAAGAAGTGCTTGCGCTGCACCTTGGGCAACGCCACCGTGAATTTGCCCCTCTAACAACATGGGGTTCAACACTTTGCCCGCATCGTCACATGCAACGTGTGCAATATGACGAACTTTTCCAGTTTCTGTGTCTACTTCCACCACAGCCACGTGTGCACCGAATGGGAACGTGGCGCCTTTGACGCCGATGACATCGGAATGAACAAGGCCGCCTGATTGTTTTTCGGCAACTGCAAGATCGGCCCATGTCTTTGACACTGCGGGAGTTCCCGCAACGTGGAACACGCCACGATCTTTGTCTAGCTCGATGTCGGCTTCGTTGGCTTCCAGCAACCGTGCTGCTACAGACTTTGCTTTGTCAACGAGTTGACCAGCCACGGCATATACGGCGTTACCGCCTTGTTGCAGAGAACGTGAGCCCATTGTTCCACTACCAACTGGCACCCGATCGGTGTCGCCCCACACCAGTTCAATGCGGTCGATGGGGATTCCTGTTTGTTCGCTGGTGAGCATTGACCACGAGGTGTCGTGGCCTTGTCCGTGGGGAGAAGTGCCGGTGTACACGATGGCTCGTCCATCTTCCAGAACTTCCACCTTTGCAGATTCGCCACTTCCAACTCCGCCGGTGATTTCTACGTAGACGCTGACGCCGATACCCAATTGCTTGGGGTCATTAGATGCGCGACGGTCTGCTTGCTTGGCGCGCCAACCGGAGTAATCCGCTGCTGCAAGTGCTTTATTGAGCGACTCTTCATAGTCGCCAACGTCATAGGTCTGACCAACAACTGTGGTGTGTGGTTCCAAGAATTTTGGAATGAGATTGATGCGACGAACTTCTGCTGCATCCATGCCAAGTTCTGCAGCGAAAAGATCCATTGCGCGTTCAATTGCCGCAGTTGCTTCCGGACGACCTGCTCCGCGATACGCCACAGTGGGAGTTGTGTTAGTGACAACGGATGTGGTGCGACATTCAATATGAGGAATGTCGTAGACACCCGATGACATTGGTCGGGTCATGAAGGGAGCCAAGATGGCTCCCATATCCACCCACGCACCAGAGTCTTGAATGACGTGCAATTGGTAATGAGTGACTTTGCCTTGTTTGGTGCCGCCAATGGTGATGTGTTGCACCTGTGCGCGACCATGTCCCAGCGCAACCATTGATTCACTGCGAGTTTCACGCCAGCGGACTGGGCGACCAATACGCTTCGCGATTACTCCGAGCAGTAAGTCTTCGGGGTAGGCGCCAATCTTTGCGCCGAAGCCACCTCCCACATCGGGTGTCATGACACGCACTTGTGATGGGTCGACTCCGTTTGTGGTGGCAATGGGTGTATGTGCACCTTGTGCATGTTGTGTGGAGAGCCACTGCACGAGACGACCATCGGGACCCCATGCAGCTGCGGCACCGCGAACTTCAAGTGGGCATGGCGCTACGCGTTGATTGACAATTCGTTCTTTCACCACGACTTCGCAGTCGGAGAAGAATGCGTCGCCCGTGTTTTCAGGAATTCCAAGGACTGTTGTGTCAAACACAACGTTGCTTCCACAAGCCTCGTACAAAAGCGTTGAACTTGTCATTGCTTGTTCCACATCGATGAGTGGTTCAAGGAAGTCATAGTCAACAATGACCATCTCTGCAGCGTCTTCGCCTTGTTCACGTGTCTCGCTCACAATGACGGCAACTGGTTCGCCCACAAAGCGCACCTTGTCCATTGCCAAGAGCGTGCGAGTTGCCATGGGGTTGTATGCAGATGGCACTGGTTGCAAGCCAAGGTCTGCTCCGGTGAAGACCGCAACCACTCCGGGCATTGATGCTGCGTCGCTGGTGTCGATGGAGAGAATGTTTGCGTGTGCCACAGTGCTGCGGACATACGTGATGTGTGCCGCGCCCGCAAGGAGTGGTTCGTTCAGCAAGTCGTCAACGTAGACACCACCTGTGGTGAGAAACTTTGGGTCTTCTTTGCGAAGAACTCGATTGCCAAGAATGCTTCCGCCCATGATGTCCCCCTGGTCGTTGGCTTGACGTTGTTCACAGAGACACTACCCATCTAGGGGGAGAGGTCCCGAATGGAGGACGTTGTCTTTAGGGGAGGCGAGACTGCCAGACGGAGTCTGAATTGCCAGAAACTTGGGCACGAACACTCAGAATCTGGCTGACCATTGTGTATGGCCACTGAGCGGGGAGATCTGTAGGTAGCTCTGGGGTGCGAGCAAATGACAATCGTTGTTCACCGGGGAGTACGTAACCCAGTTGCTCGCGTGCCGCATTGCGAATTCCCTCTGGCGTGGAGAGGTCGTTTACTTCGTTCTGCAACTGCTCATTGGCGTCGGCAAGCGAGTTGAATTCGGCCTCTTTTTTCGCGAGCACTTCGCGCTGATCGAGGAAATCGGTGATGGGGATGACGAAAAGCGATACCGCCGCAGCAAGAGCAACAAGGGTGGCGCCACCTTTCACCACAGCCTTGGTGGATCGTTTACGCCCAACGTGTGCGTCCGCTGGGGTGGGACGTGCAATTGAACGCGTGATGTCTTGTGTGCGCTTCTTCACGCGAGACACAGGCGATATTGAACGACGAACCACGCTTCTATTGTGGCGTGAACCGCGCCACGAATCGTGGCACACGAACGAATGTTCGTTTATCGCAATGGGGCTAGTGCACCGCGTCCGCGGAAGCGAGCAGAGTTACCGAGCATCTCTTCGATGCGCAGAAGCTGGTTGTACTTAGCCACTCTGTCGCTGCGTGCAGGTGCGCCAGTCTTTATTTGGCCGCAGTTGGTGGCAACTGCGAGGTCGGCAATTGTGCTGTCTTCGGTTTCGCCACTGCGGTGACTCATAACGCTTGTGTACGAATGACGTGTTGCCAATTCAACGGTGTCGAGAGTTTCGCTGAGTGTTCCAATCTGATTGACCTTCACCAGCACGCTGTTACCAACTTTGCGTTCGATGCCCATTTGCAAGCGACGTGCGTTGGTGACGAACAAGTCGTCGCCCACGAGTTGAATACGGCCACCTAATGCACTGGTGAGTTGTGACCAACCATCCCAGTCGTCTTCGGCCATGCCGTCTTCGATGCTGACGATGGGGTAGCGATCGACAAGTGATGTCCACCATTCCACCATCTGTGCACCAGTCAGGACTTTTCCTTCGCCCGACAAGTGGTAGGAACCATCGCGGTACAACTCACTCATTGCGGGGTCAAGTGCAATTGCAATGTCGGTGCCGGGTGCGTATCCGGCTTTTTCAATTGCTTCCACCAAGACGGCAACAGCGTCTTCGTTGCTGGACAAGTTGGGTGCGAACCCGCCCTCGTCACCGACAGCGGTTGACAGTCCGCGATCATGGAGAACCTTCTTCAACGTGTGATAGGTCTCGACGCCCCAGCGAAGCGCTTCACGAAAACTTGGAGCACCCACCGGCATGATCATGAACTCTTGAAGATCGACATTGTTGTCGGCGTGGGCGCCACCATTGATGACGTTCATCATTGGAACGGGCAGAACATGTGCATGTGGACCACCCACCGCGCGGTACAGCGGCAATTCCAATTCGGCCGCTGCGGCATGAGCAACAGCAAGACTTGCGCCCAGCATTGCATTTGCGCCCAACTTTGACTTGTTCTCGGTGCCATCTAGGTCAAGCAAGGCCGAGTCAAGTGCACGTTGATCGGTTGCATCCATGCCAATGACACCCGGAGCGATGATTGTGTTCACATTGGTGACTGCGCGGGTCACACCCTTACCCAGATAGCGACTTCCGCCATCACGCAACTCAACGGCTTCGTGTTCGCCGGTGGATGCACCCGATGGAACGATGGCGCGACCAGTGGCACCACTGTCGAGAACGACTTCAACTTCCACGGTGGGATTTCCACGCGAGTCAAGAACCTCGCGACCAACTACCTCGACAATTTCGCTCATTCCATGAACGCTAGTGAGTTGGGTGCTGCTTCACCACTTCCCACAGTGTGTCAAGTTCCTGGAGGGTCATGTCTTTCATCTCTCGACCCTGCTGAACGGCAAGGGCTTCAACTGCTTCGACCCGCTGACGGAACTTATGAACTGCTGACCGCAGGGCACTTTCTGGGTCAACATCAAGGTGGCGGGCCACATTCACGACTGCAAACAAGAGGTCGCCCACTTCGGCCATGGTTGCCTCAGGATCTTTGGCAGTGATGGCAGAGCGAACCTCGTGCGATTCTTCGTCAAGTTTCGATAATGGCCCTGAAACATCTGGCCAATCAAAACCAACACGGGCAGCGCGTTGTTGCACTTTTGCAGCAAACGACAACGATGGTGCCGCGTGCACCACGCCATCAAAGATGCCAGTGCGTTCGGGCTTCTCTGCTTTCTTGATGGCTTCCCAATTGCGTTCAACTTCTTCAGACGAGGAGATGTTGACATCACCAAAGACGTGCGGATGACGTGCGACCAATTTGTCGTGTACAACACGTGCAATGTCGGCCATGGTGAAGCGGCCTTGCTCTTCCGCAATTGCCGCATGAAATTCAATTTGGTACAACAAGTCGCCAAGTTCTTCAATGAAGTTGTCGTCAGTTGATGGGTCGTCTGGGTTGAGTTGGCTGATGGCGTCCACCACTTCGTATGTCTCTTCCAGCAGATAACGAACGAGCGATGTGTGGGTCTGTTCCATGTCCCATGGGCATTGATCTCGCAACGTGCGAGCAAGTTGGTGAAAACGAACCATTTCGGCGGCAACTGGAGTGGCTAACGACGGAATGTAGAGAGACGTGAGGTGGTCGGCGTCAACGGTGCGGTCCATTTCTGCCCACGTTGTAGAGATGATGCGTTCGTCATCGAGGCCAACATGGTGAAGTAACACGATGGGGGTAGCGGGATCGATGTCGTCAATGGAGAGTTTGATGTCTGACAACACCCAATTGGCGTGAGTATGTGCAACCAACATTGCACCGGTGTATCCCGCAGCAGATTCGGCAAATGTGTGTCCGTCAATCAGGCGAACACCAGATTCGACGGGGTCAATACCAAGTGCGCGCCACGTATCATCCAAGAAACTGATTGCGGGGTACACATCGACGTCTATGTCGGTGTTAGAGCGTAAGAGCGCAACTGTTCGTTCGAGAACAAGCGGTGATCCTGGCACTGCATACAGAACGTGATTGTGTGTGCGTGCAGCTTCAATGAGCAATTCTGAAATTGTGCGATACACATCGTCAAACGATGGCGCGTTGTCGTAGATATGGTCAAACGACTGAGCATCTGGGACAAGATGTGCAGAAGGATGTTGAACCGTGCGCAAGAACCGCACCGTGATGCGTTCAATCAGTTCGCGAGTCTCCGCCGTTACTAGTGCAGGATTACCTGGACCTAGGCCAACGACCGAAATGCGGGGCATTACTGCACGTTTGCAAGCGCGTTATTCCACACGCCGTACTTTGAATTGATAGAGATGTCAGCAGAAGTCATGAATCCGGCCAGATTGGTTGCTCCAGGCTGTTCCGCCGTGGCCTTCTTTAGAGAATCTTTGATGTCGTCATACGGGCGATTCAAAATGATGTGAAACCCAAATTGCGTTTTGATGGGGCCGGTAGGCACTCCAGCTTTTGCTTCTACAGCGCCTCGCATGAAGTCGCCATCGAATTGGCTTTGGAAGAAATCAAGCTGCGCACATGGTTCATCTTCGTTGGCAAGTGCTCCACCATTTGCTGCAGATCCTGGGTCAGTGGATTTTGCCTTCGCTACAGATTCGAATGACTTTCCGCCCGCAATGTCTTTCAGAACTGCAAGCGCTTGGTCTTCTGTTTTGACGAGAATGTGGCTGAGGCAGAGTGCACCAGTTGACGCAGGTGAATCGCTGTACAACTTCTTTAGTTGGTCGGCCGAAAATGCCTTGAACGCAGACATGGTTGCATTGGCAACGGACAAGTCAATAAGAAGTTTCTGCAACTCGGGTGAGTAATTGCTGAAGGATTCATCAGCCGCGGCGGCGTCTTCGACTTTCTTGCGATCTGCTGCCGTTTCGGACAGGTCATTAGCCGCAAGGTATTGCTTGTATGCCTCGAACTGAATCAAGGTGCGCATCACTCCAATGATGTCTTCCTTGGTGGGTTCACCGCTGTTTGAGTCGCTGAGTTGCTGGCTAGCCACAAGCTCTTCAATGAGAGCTTCGAACGATGTGAGTGAGTATCGCGTGTCGTTGACACGAAACGCATCATTGGCGGAAGCAAGGGGAGACGACCCACCGCATGCACTCAGACCTACTGCGGTCACTGCAATGAAAGGGAGTACGCGGCGAAGAAGTCTTGATTTGGTCACGTGGAGACCTTAGTAGTCGTCGGGCTCAAACAGCTCGCACAGCAGGGAATGCAGGGCTTCGGCGGGCTGTGTTCCGCGAGCAAGTGGGATTGTGAGAACTTCGGTGGATTCTTTCAACGTGGCTCGTGGAGACAAGCGTTTCAGGGTTTTCGTTTGGCTGGCACGTAGTTGAACGGGTGAGATACGGGCCTCGTTTCCATTCATGACAATTTCTGTGATGCCGATGCGAATACATTCCACGCGAACTGCGGCCACCGAAAGAAGTGCTCGTGCAGGGTCGGGGAGTGGGCCGAAACGGTCACGCCATTCAGTTTCAACGTCACTCAGTTCGGCCGTGGTGCGCACCGTGGCCAACTTGCGATATGCCTCAAGACGCAAATCTTCAGAGGGAACGTAATCGTTGGGCAAGTGGGCATCCACCGCGAGATCAATCTTGATTTCTGTCTCTTCGTCGGTGTGTTCGCCTTTCATTTCGGCGACTGCTTCGGTGACCATCTGGCAGTACAGGTCATATCCGACAGCTGCAATGTGTCCACTCTGTGCTTCGCCCAACAGATTTCCTGCGCCACGAATTTCAAGATCTCGCATTGCAATCTTGAATCCGCTTCCAAGATCTGTTGTTTCGCCAATGGTTCGTAGGCGTTCGTACGCTTCCTCCGACAATGTCTTGTCACGAGGGTGAAACAGATATGCATATGCGCGTTGTCCGCTACGACCGACTCGACCACGTAACTGATGCATCTGTCCAAGACCTAGGAGGTCTGCGCGTTCAACAACAAGCGTGTTCACAGTGGGCATGTCAATGCCGCTCTCAATGATGGTGGTACAGACGAGTACGTCGTAGTTACCTTCCCAGAAATCAAGAACCACCTGTTCAAGTTGTGTTTCGTCCATTTGTCCGTGGGCAACGGCAATACGTGCTTCGGGTACCCACTCGCGAAGTTCGGCAGCGCGTTCTTCAATGGACTGGACGCGGTTGTGCACCCAGAACACCTGACCTTCACGAAGCAGTTCTCGCCTGATGGCCTCGATGGCTACCTGCTCGCTCTGTTCGCCAACATACGTGAGGATTGGTTGTCGATCGGCCGGTGGTGTTTGTAGCAAGGACAAATCACGAATGCCCACCAAACTCATTTCCAAGGTTCGTGGAATTGGTGTTGCAGACATGGAGAGAACATCGACATTTGTTTTGAGACGCTTCATGGCCTCTTTGTGTTGCACGCCAAATCGTTGTTCTTCGTCAACGATGAGAAGTCCGAGGTTTTTGAATTCAACGCTTTCTTGTAAAAGACGATGTGTTCCAATCACGCAGTCAATGTCACCCGACTTCAGTCCGGCAATGACTTTCTTGGCTTGACCCGTGGTGAGGAAGCGCGACAAAACCTCAACTTTGATGGGGTAGCCAGCAAATCGTTCGGAGAACGTATTGCCATGCTGTGTGGCCAACAAGGTGGTGGGGACCAAAACTGCGACCTGCATTCCGTCTTGAATTGCTTTGAAGGCTGCTCGAACTGCAACTTCTGTTTTTCCGAAACCAACATCGCCACACAGCAAGCGATCCATGGGAACTTCGCGTTCCATGTCAGCTTTGATGTTGGCAATTGCTTCTAGCTGATCGGGTGTTTCCACAAACGGGAACGCAGATTCCATTTCGCTTTGCCATGGGGTGTCTGGAGTGAATGCGTGACCGCGAGCATTGACACGTTTTTGGTAGAGAACCACCAGTTCTTGGGCGACTTCGCGAACGGCTGAGCGCACTCGTGACTTTGCGCGGGCGAAATCTGATCCACCCATACGGTGAAGTGCGGGCGCTTCGCCGCCAACATACTGGCGAATGACTCCAATCTGTTCGGTGGGCACATACAACTTGTCGCCACCTTTGTACGCGATGAGCAAGTAGTCGCGTTCGACACCACCGATACTGCGCTTCACCATTCCTTCGTATTTGCCGACGCCATGGTGAGCGTGAACCACGTAGCCACCAGGTTGTAAGTCTTCAAAGACAGTTCCCGATGATCGACCACGTGTGGTGCGACCGCGACGTGTACGGCGACGACCACTGATCTCAGTCTCGGTAATGATGGCAACACGTGATGCAGGCAGAGAGAGGCCCCGCGATTGCGGTGCATGTGTGACCCATGCACCTGGTGACGCAATGAGTTGCGCGTCATTCGTTGCCTGGAAGTCAACCCCGTGTTCGCGGAGTAACTGAACAAGGCGGGGGACGGACTCTTCAGTGCTTGCAGCAACAACAACACTCCACTTTTCAGCGAGCATTTCCGACATTCGGCGAGTCACCGATGAAGCATCGTGAACAATGTTTCCCCACCCCGACGCAGAAATTGAAGGGCCATCAAGTACTTCTGCAGCTGGTACCAATGACACAGTGGCGGCGCGTTGATCGGTGGCAAGAAGGCGATCGGTCGCAACGTGAAGTCGAGGGAACGACACATTTTCATCACGCGCCCACGATGTGGCGAGTGCTCGCGCGAGGTCGTCCTCTTCTGCCAAAAGATCATGTGCCCGATCACTCATGCGGCGAGGCTCTACAAAGATGATGAGGGCATCGTCGCCAATGTGGTCGGTCAATAGTTCGTCATGGTCGGTGAGCCACGGCAGCCAACTCTCCATGCCGTCGAAGATTTGCTTTTCGGAAAGCCGTTCCCACTGTTCGCGGCCCCATGGTTCGGTAGCGATGAGTTGCGCTGCTCGTTCTGAAACTCCGTCAACATAAAGAACTTCGCGTGCAGGAAACACCAATGCAGTTGCAAGATCATGCGAACTGCGTTGATCGGCAACGGTGAATGTTGTTAGTCGGTCAACATCGTCACCCCACAGATCTATGCGGAGCGGTTCGTCCGCGGTGCTTGGGAAGATGTCAACAATCGCGCCACGCCGCGCGAACTCGCCACGATGTTCTACAACTTGTTCGCGGCGGTATCCGAAATGAACCAAGCGTTCACAGAGTGCGTCAATGTTGATTTGGTCGCCGACCGAGATGCGAATGGGTTCAAGAGTGCTGGCTCCTGGCGCCAGTTTCTGCAACAGAGCACGTGTACTTGCCACAACGATTGCGGGCTGATTCTGCTGTTGGCGAAGTTGCCACAGGACTCGCATTCGTTCACCCATGGTGTGAACGGCAGGACTGACGCGCTCGAAAGGCAATGTCTCCCACGCTGGAAACAGAACTACATCATCGTGGTGTACGTACGACCGAAGATCGTCGGCAATCTCTTCTGCGATTGTGCCGGTGGGGGTGGCGACCACTACGGGGCGTCGTGGGTTTGCGTGAGTGAGTGCGGCAATCACAGCACTTCTCGCCACCTCTGGCACGGCAAGCACCGCATTTTTTCGTCCCGCAATGTTCTCGACACCGGGCTCGTGCGCAACGGTCTTCGCAACATCTGCGAGAGAGGGAAGTGGGGTGTGGTTGCTGCTCACCGTGCGTTGAATTCCTGCATTGCGGTTGCAACACCAGCTTGAAGAATTCGTTCAACGGCATCAGCCGCTACTTCAACAGCGACATCAAGAATCTTCCGTTCAGCAGCAGGAATGGATGACAACACATGGTCGGCACCCTGTTCTTTAGATGTTGGCTTACCAACTCCAATTCGCACGCGAATGTAGTCATCGGTGCGCAAGTGTTGAGAAATTGACTTCAGGCCATTGTGGCCAGCAAGGCCGCCGCCCACTTTGATCTTGACCACGCCAGGGGCAAGATCAAGTTCGTCGTGGATGACAATGATGCGCGATGGCTCGATTTTGAATCGACGTGACAGTGGGCCAACAGCCTCACCAGACTCATTCATGTACGTGGTGGGAACTGCAAGAACGATGGGCTCGTCGTGAACGCGGAGTTCTGACACTTGTGCTTTGTCGCGGCCAACTTTTAGTGACGCGCGGTGACGTTCGGCAAGCACAAGGATGGCGTCGGTGCCCACGTTGTGGCGGGTGCGAGCGTATTTCTTTCCGGGATTACCAAGTCCGACAACGAGTGTGCGTTGCATATCGCCTGTTCGCGGAGCGGAGCGACCCAACATGGTTCACCTGTGTCACGACCCAGAGGCCGTGTAACTAGCTTGCTGCTTCGGTGGATGCAGCGCCTGCTTCACCTTCGGCGGGAGCAGTTGCTGCTTCAGCTGCAGCGCGTGACATAAGAACGGTGACGACTGGCATTTCAGGGTCGCCTAGCGCCGTGACGCCATTTGGCATTGCAATGTCGCCCAAACGAATAACGCTGTCAGGTGTCATGTTGGTGACATCGATTGCAATTTCGTTGGGAACGTTTGCAGGAGTGGAGCGAACTTCGAGGGTGTCGACTGCAGGGTCAACAAGTCCACCAGCTGACAACACTTGCTTGGCAGTGCCGGTGAGGTGCACAGGAACGTTGACAGTGATTTCTTCTGACAAGTCAATTTGCACGAAGTCAACGTGAGCAACGGTGCGGCGCACAGGATGGCGCTGCATCTCTTTCACGATTGCGTTGTACGAGTTACCGCCGACGTTGAGAGACAAGATGGTGTTTTGACCAGCAGGACCGGACAATGCGATACGCAAGTCACGACGAGCAACCGAGATGGAGATGGGATCCATTCCGTGGCCATAGAGAACTGCGGGGATGCGGTCTGCGGCGCGGAGACGACGTGATGCGGCGCTGCCTAGTTGACGACCGGTTTCGGCGGTGAGAGTTGCTGTATTCGACACGGCTAGCGAGTCTATGCCCTATGTGGGTGACTGCCACACGGGCGGCCAATTCGGCGTGAACCGTGGCCAAATGGGGGTCACGCGGGGTGTCTAGGACTGGTTTTCGCCGTTGAACAGCTCTGAGACGCTGGTTTCGTCAAAGACTGCAGCGAGGGCATCGGCGATGATCTTGGCCACCGAAAGCACCTCACACTTGTCGAATTGACGGTCTGCGGACATGGGCAAGGTGTTGGTGAGTACAACACGCGAAATGGGCGAGTTCGACAACCGCTCAACAGCGGGGTCAGACAAGACGCCGTGAGTTGCCATGGCCCACACTTCTTTGGCACCGCGATCGAGAAGCAGTTCGGCAGCCGACACGATGGTGCCACCGGTGTCAATCATGTCGTCGGTGAGGATGCACAAACGACCATCGATGTCACCGATGACTTCTTTGGCGATTGCAACGTTTTGAGTGCCCTTTGGTCGACGCTTGTTAATGAATGCGACGTCTGCATTTTTGTCAGACAAATGTTGAGCAAAACGTTCTGCAACTTTTACGCGGCCGGCATCTGGCGACACGATGACTAAATCTTGTTCGGCGTGCTGACGTACGTATTGCTCGAGCACGGGCATGGCGGTGAGGTGGTCAACAGGGCCGGAGAAGAATCCTTGAATCTGGCTGCTGTGAAGATCGATAGACACCATTCGTGTAGCGCCTGCTGCTTTGAACATGTCTGCAATGAGGCGAGCAGTGATGGGCTCGCGACCTTCGGCTTTGCGATCTTGACGTGCATATCCGTAAAAAGGGCAGACTGCGGTAATGCGTTTTGCCGATGCGCGCTGTGCAGCATCAATCATGATGAGTTGTTCCATGATGGAATCGTTGATGGAACCCGCATCTGTTCCGAAGTGAGACTGCATGATGAACACATCTCCACCGCGAATGCTGTCGGTAAAGCGGGGACGAATTTCTCCGTTTGCAAACTGCACCAAATTTGCATCACCCAACTCAACGTTGAGGTGGCCAGCGACTTCTTGGGCGAGCGTTGGGTGCGTCCGTCCGGTGAAGAGCGACAAGCGCTTGGTAGTGACTTTCTCCATGGAACGGATGCTCATGACTGCCAAGTGTAGAACGCGACGACGAACGGTCTCATTTTCGTGCGGTCGCACAACGATTCATGAATGAAAGAACGTGGTCATGACATGTCCGCACGGCCACCAAAGCGATGGCAACAGAACCTGAATGGTTCCGGGAAGAGGACTCGAACCCCTATTTTCTGGACCAAAACCAGACGTCCTGCCAATTGGACGATCCCGGAAAGCGTCCCTAACGGTATCGGATTTTCCGTTTTCCCGAATGTCCCGATAGGTTCTATTCCCTTATGGGTTCACTAATCAAGAAGCGTCGCAAGCGCATGCGTAAGAAGAAGCACAAGAAAATGCTCCGTCGTACGCGTCACCAGCGTCGCAAATAGTCGAACAAGTCACCGTTCTCGAACAACGCGTCCCGAATCGGGGCGCGTTGTCGTGTGTACCACCACAAGCCCCTCGGGGGTATCTGCCTGAAGGTGGCCAGGTGCAAACCAGGTGGCGCCCGAGCCGGCCAGATGTGGCCGAACGCCAAATGCTTCGGCTATGCGGTCGCGCCATTGGGTCAGTTCAGGGAACGCAGCGCACGCGGCAGGTTCGAGGTCGTTACCGAAGTCTCCGCGTGGACCGCCCATGGCATCCCACTGCGCATACACCCGAGGCGTAGACACGTGAAGTGGCGGCACAAACAATGTGATGTCTCGTTCGATGAACGGAAGGGGTGTGACGATGTCGCCAATCCCCGTGACCTGAGCACGGCCGCCCACCATCGAGAACGGAATGTCTGCGCCCAACCCAGCCGCATCGTGGTGATTGGTGAAGTTGGCCCATCGCAGAATGGCAGCTGCATCGGTAGAGCCACCACCTAAACCCCCGCCGTGTGGAATGTTCTTCTCAATGTGAATGTGAGCAGTACGGCCCACCAGATTCAATGCCGCATGTACCAGATTGCTGTGGTCTGTTGGAACACCGTGGGCATATGGGCCACTCACTGTGATTGATGTTGTGTCACTGTCGGTAATGGTGATGACATCTGAAAGTTGAAGCGCAACCATTTCGGCGTCGATGAGGTGGTAACCATCGTCACGAACATCTGTGATGGCAAGTGTCAATGTCAACTTTGCAGGAGCCTGAAGGATTGTCATTGGTGGTCCTTCACAACATGAGCCAGACGAATCCAATCATGAACTGTGAGCTCTTCGGCTCGTGAAGTGGGAGCGATGCTCGCGCGTTCTAATTGTTCTGGGGTGACTCGACCAGCAAGCGCGCCGCGCAACATTTTTCGTCGCTTTGCAAATCCCATCTTGACCAATGAAAACAAGAGCTGTGGATCAATGGTTGTATCAACAGGTGATGCGTGGCGCACAATTTCGACCAATGCCGATTCAACATTTGGTCGTGGAAGAAAAACAGATGCAGGGACCAGTCCAACCACTTGGGCGCGTGCATGGTAGGCAACTTTGACAGACAACGCTCCGTACGCTTCGGTTGATGGTTGCGCGCAGAAACGTTCACCCACTTCTTTCTGCACCATCACGAGCATGCGCGTCACTTGCGGAACGAAATCGAGAATGTCAGCAACAAGTGGTGTGGCAACGTTGTACGGAAGATTGGCAACAAGAGCCCAGTCATTGCTGTCTGCCAAGAGGTCTGACCAGTCAATTTTCATTGCGTCGGCGTGCACCACAGACACATTGGGTAGGTGCCCCACATTTTCGTTCAGCAATGGAAGAAGCGAATCATCCACCTCTACAGCAACAACGCGGGCATCGGTTTCTGCAAGAGCGAGAGTTAACGAGCCGAGACCCGCACCAATTTCAACAACGTTTTGGTTGTCGTCAACTCGGGCGAGGCGAGCAATACGACGAACTGTGTTGGGGTCGACAACAAAGTTTTGACCGAGTGCGCGTTTCGCACGTAAACCTGCGCCTTCAAGTTGGCGCGATGCATCACTTCGAGACAGTGTCACCAGGTCAACTCAACAGGAAGTGGTGAATCGACAAGTTCTGCAATTGACTCAAACACGCTTGCATCAAGTGTGATGTCGAATGCGCCAGATGTATTCAAAATGATGTTCACGTTGAGACATGTTGTCTTGAGGCCATTATTCAAATTGCGAACGGTGATGGTGGCACCAAGTGGCGCAAGTGAGGTAACACATCCGGTCTTGGCCGATGTGGGAAACCGCTTGAAAGACGCAGTACCACGCGCCATTTGGCCATCATTGTCTGCTGGGTATGCGATTTGACCTTGCCCATTGGGGTCGACACTGACAGGGCCATCAAGGTTTGCGGGCGCATCCACTGTGCTGTCGGTAGCTAGACCAATGTCGAGAGTTGTGGTGGTGAGAACGGTGTTCTCTACTTTTTCTGTGTCTGCGGCGCGGCCAGATGCCAAAAATCCGACAGTGAGGACTGCAACAGTTGCTACGAGGGCAACCGTGATGCGGTTCTTGTCGATGCGCGAGAGATCCATGTGCCTACGAATGTATGCGTGGAAACGCTC
Source organism: uncultured Bifidobacterium sp. (assembly GCA_964503445.1). GTDB lineage: Bacteria > Actinomycetota > Acidimicrobiia > Acidimicrobiales > Ilumatobacteraceae > UBA2093. Next base: position 17,150 of record CAZCZM010000007.1, on the reverse strand, counting down.
GTTGTGCGTTCGCCGTTGTGGTGTTGGCAAATTCTTGAGCATCCACTCCGCGTAAATCAGCGATAGCAGTGCCCACGATGCCTACGTGTGCTGGCTCGTTTGGTTTTCCACGAAACGGAACTGGCGCGAGGAACGGGCTATCGGTCTCGACCAAAATGCGATCTGACGGGCAGAGAAGCGCTGCTTCGCGTAGGTCTGTTGCATTCTTGAAAGTGACAATTCCGCTGAACGACAAATAGGCACCACGGTCTAAACATTCACGTGCTTCATGTGGTCCCCCAGTGAAACAGTGAATGATTGTGTTCTCGGGGATTCCTTCGGCGTCAAGGACCTGAAAGGTGTCGTCCCAGGCGTCGCGGGTGTGGATGACAAGTGTGAGGTTGTGTTGGTGCGCCAATGCAATCTGTTCAGCGAATGCCTTCATTTGAACATCACGAGGAGAATGTTCGTAGTAGTAGTCCAAGCCACACTCGCCGATACCCACAACGCGGTCCGAAGCGATGTACGGGACAATGCTGTCCACGCCATTAACTGCATCGTGTGGATGCAGCCCAATGGTCGCCCATACGTCAGAGTGCTGCGACGCCACGGTTAATGCTTGTTCGCACGTGGGCGCATCACATCCGATGACAACAAATTTCTCAACCCCTGCTTCACGCGCACGTTGTAATGACTCGTGCGAAGCAAACGCCATCTTGTCGTCGTGGATGTGGCAGTGAGTATCGGTCCAGCCGCGCGCGTAGGTCATGATGCAGTTCGACGAGGAAACAGTGGATCACCTTTTTCCACTGGTTGTCCGGGTACGTATTGACCCCACTGAACATCTGCAGGGATGCGACATTCTTCAATGTCGGTTGTCATTCCGATGCGTCGCCAAATTTCGCGAGCCGTATCGGGAATTGCAGGAAACGCCAACAGGGTGACTATGCGCAACGCTTCAAGTGCATCGCCCATGATTGCGTCAACGTGTTGACCAGGTTCTGCTTTCCACGGTTCATTGTTCTCGAGATGGGCATTGGTAGCGCGGATGAGTTGCCATGTGGCTTCGAGTGCGCGCGAAGGTTGCACAACTTCCCAATGCGCAATTGTCTCGGACACTGCCTGTGCCGCAAGTGGAGCCAACGGGCTGTTGGGTGATGGGGCTGTGCCAAGTCCATTGCATTTTTTCCCAACAACTGTTGCAACACGAGCGGCAAGGTTGCCCAAGTTGTTGGCAAGGTCAGAGTTGTAGCGAGAGATGAGGCCTTCGTATGTGAAGTCGCCGTCATTGCCGTATGAGGTGTCGGCCAGAACGTAGTAACGGAAGCCATCGACACCGATTTCGTCAACAAGGTCGAGTGGATTCACAACATTTCCTGATGTCTTAGACATTTTCTCGCCGCCAACAAGAAGCCATCCACCAACTGCCCAGCCACGTGGCGGCTCGATTCCGGCCGACATCAACATTGCGGGCCAGTACACGTTGTGGAATCGAATGATGTCTTTTCCAATGAGGTGATGATTGACAGGCCACCAGGTGGAGAATTTTTCGTCATCGGTGCCATAACCAATTGCGGTGATGTAGTTAGCGAGGGCGTCGAACCAGACGTAGGCAACATGTGACGAATCAAAGGGGAGGGGGATACCCCATGTCAGCGACTTACGGCTAACGGAAAAATCTTGCAGACCTTGTTTGATGAAGCCCAACACTTCATTGACGCGGTGCTCGGGAACTACTGCATGTGGATGTGATGCATACCAATCCAAAAGACGTTGCTCAAATCGTGACAAGCGGAAGAAATAATTCTCTTCTTTGACGTGCTCGACGGCACGCTTATGGATGGGGCAGTTGCCATTGTCGAGATCGTCTTCGGTGAAGTAGGCCTCACACGCAACGCAATACAAACCTTCGTATGTGTCGAGTTCAATATCGCCTGCGTCGTAGCAGGCTTGCAAAAGTTTGGAGACTCCCACTTTGTGACGTTCTTCGGTGGTGCGAATGAAGTCATTGTGCGAGATGTTGAGTCGTTCCCATGCCTGCTGAAAAAGGGGAGCAATTGAATCAGTGAATTCTTGTGGGGTGGTGCCGGCTGCCTCTGCGGCTTGTTGAATCTTGAGGCCATGTTCGTCTGTTCCGGTGAGGAAGTACACATCGTCACCGAGAAGGCGGTGCCAACGCGCAAGTGCATCACCGACAATGGTGGTGTAGGCATGGCCCAAGTGAGGCCGTGCGTTCACGTAATAGATAGGTGTCGTGAGGTAGTACTTGGCCACTCATTCAGGCTACGGCACGAGACAGGCGAGAAGTCGGTTCGTTTTTGGCGCGTCAACTTTCGTACGCTCGTCTAATGCCTTTTGAGTTCGATCTCGCTACCGCTGCAATGTCGTTAGGCGACGGGTCGTACAGCACGCCCATTCAAGAGCGGTGGAACATCGGCCCAGGAATTGCAAATGGTGGGTATTTGCTGGCCCTTGCTGCCAATGCGATGCGCACCGAGTGTGGACGTGCGCATCCGTTGTCTGTGACCGCTCATTATTTGTCACCTGGCATCGAAGGTCCGGCAACCACTCATGTTGAAACGGTGAAGGCGGGCCGCCGTCTCACAACAATGATGGGCTCATTGCGAAGCGGTGACAAAGAGGTCATTCGCGTAGTGGGAACATTCGGAGATGTCAATGCAGACGATGGTCTACAACACATTGACGTCACGCCACCTGATCTGCCGCCATTTGACCAATGTGAGAAGCGCGCCCCGAACCCAGATATGGCGCCCAGCTTGGGGTCGCGATTGGATAGCCGTTTCCATCCAGACGACATGTCGTGGATTGCAAACAGTCATGCCGACCGCGCAGAGATACGTACATACTTTTCGTTTGCGGATGGACGTGCTGTTGACACACTTGCGTTGTTATTGGCAGCAGATGCCGGACCGCCGGTGCTGTTTAACAAGTACGGATTAATTGGATGGGCACCAACTGTTGAACTCACAGTTCATGTCCGAGCCGTACCCGCGCCCGGACCAATCGCATGTCGCTTCTACAGCACAGTGATTCAAGGTGGATACTTCGAAGAAAATGGCGAACTGTGGGATTCGTCTGGTCGTCTGGTTGCGATGAGTCGTCAATTAGCTCTTGCGCCCTTGGCGCATCAGTAACTCAACGATCAGTTAACTACGTCGCCCGCGTTTAATGCCGAGCGCATACGCTGCAACGAGTGACACTGTCACAAATGAAATGGTGGTGGAGCGACGGATGAGCATTCTGGAGCGCTGTGCGAAGACAACAACGGGCCATCCTTTTTGCCGCGACAGTTGTGACAGTTCTGAGTCGGGGTTAACGGCAACTGCATGACCCACAAGCTCCATCATCGGAACATCGCTCATGCTGTCTGAGTACGACCACGAATTTGCCAGATCAATGTTTCGCTCGGTTGCTAATTGCGAAATGGCTTCAGCTTTTCCTTCGCCGTAACAAAATGGGCCATCCAGCCGTCCGGTGTACACGCCATTGTCAACTTCGCCCCGTGTGCCAATGCCACCTGTCATGCCAAGTGCAATGGCAAGTGGCTCAACAATTTCAATGGGTGATGCTGAAACAATCCACGTTTCTCTGCCAGCGGTGTGATGTTGTTCTAGTAGTGCGCGCGCTTCAGGTCTGATGAGTCCAAGTAATTCGGGCAGCACGATGTCGTTCAGCCCCACTAAGTCGGACTGTTTCATTCCTCCCACACCAGCAAGAATGCGGTCACGCACGCCGACCGATGATTCGTCGCTTGACCCGAGGAATTGAAACTTCAACGCACGAGCAACGTCTGGGATGAAGTCAAACAGACGAATAAATCCGGCATCTCGAGCCGCGCGAGCGAAGACAAATGCAGATGATCCTGCGATGAGGGTTCGGTCTAAATCAAAAAATGCAGCAGTGCGTTGTTCGCTCACGAATTCACCGCCAATGCGTACACGCGCTTGCGCGGAACGCCAAGAGCCGTGGTGACCTCGTCAACTGCATCACGCTTCGAAAGACCCATTGAGATACGTGATTCAAGTTCATGAACGATGTCGGCGTCAGTCACCTCAACAGTGTCGCTGGAAAATGGTGCCAAAACAATGGCGTACTCACCGCGTGGTTCGTTGTTGTTGGCATGGAGCACTGCTTCGCTGAGCGTGCCACGCCATACGTCTTCGTGCAATTTGGTGAGTTCTCGCGTGAGCACTACCTGACGGTCGTTGCCACATGCGTCTCGTAGGTCAGTCAAGGTTTTCACAAGACGATGCGGCGCTTCATACAAAACTGTTGTGCGTCGCTCACGGGCCACTTCGGTGATCCGTTCGCGTCGCTCTGGTCCTGAGCGGGGAAGGAATCCGTCAAACGCAATTCGTTCGGTGGGCAAGCCACTAATGGCAGCGGCTACAACAAATGCAACTGGGCCGGGCGTTGCGAAGACGGGAAATCCGGCGGCGATGGCGGCCGCAACAAGGCGTTGACCTGGGTCGCTAATTGCTGGAGTACCAGCATCGGTAATAACTGACACAACGGAATTGTTGGAGAGAAGCGACAACACCTCTGCAATGGCGTCATGTTCGGTGTGCTCATTGGTCACGATGAGACGTTGAGGTGATGCGCCAATGCGCTTCAACAGAGTTCCGCTGTGTCGAGTGTCTTCACAACAAATCACTGCAGATGATTTGAGAACTGAGACAGAACGCGGCGAGATGTCGTCCATGTTGCCAATGGGGGTGGCAACTAGCCAAAGGCCAGCATGCACAATTGACGTGACTGCATCATTCGATGACATCACGAATCTCCACTGTGTCGCCCAGCTTCACATTCCACCTATCAATAGATCCGGGTGCCGCTTCAATGACGAATTGTGAGTGTCGAATCCACGGACCCACACGCCATGGACGCATATGGGCCGTTGCAACAATGACACCGTCGTTGGAAACATGCACCACATCAATTGCAGTTTTCATGCCGACTGTGTGCACCCAGGTGCATGGATCAAGAATCAACGGCTCGGAAACTTCCCTGACGCCAAGCAATCCACGTCTGCGATCAGCTCGTGAGGTGACTCGGCGTGCAGAAGCAAGAACGCGACCTTCGCTCACTAGCCAGACGGATTGAGATCCGTGGAGTGGTGAAGGTGTAGTCATAATCACACGTTAAATCGGAATTCAGTGACGTCACCGTCGACGAATTCGTATTCCTTGCCTTCAGAGCGAATCTTGCCTGCATCTTTAGCGGCATTCCAAGACCCGAGTTCAATGAGTTCGTCCCAATGGATGACTTCGGCTCGAATAAATCCACGCTGAATGTCGGAGTGGATTTTTCCAGCACACACAGGTGCTTTATCGCCAGCGTGGAATGTCCATGCACGAGTTTCTTTTTCACCAGTGGTGAAATATGTACGCAATCCGAGCACGTGGTATGCGCTTCGTACCATTTTCGCGAGCGCACCTTCTCCAAGGCCCAATGCCTCCAACATTTCGGCGCGATCTTCATCGGGCAGTTGAGCGGCTTCGGCTTCAATCTGCACACTCATGCCGAGTACCTCAATGTCGTTCTCTTGCACTGATCCTGGTGGGCACAATTCGCTACGGACGCGCTCTTCCATTGCGGGAATTGTGTCTAGTTCGTTTTCTCCCACGTTGACCACTGCCAAGACGCGGCGGTTTGTGAGCAAGAAATGCGGAGCCAACGCTTCACGATCGTCTTTCGAAAGTGTTGAACGGTAAATGGGGAGACCATCTGCCAGGGCGTCATATGCGCGCTGCAGTATTTCCGCTTCCTCTTGATTTGATTTGTCGACTCGCGCAGTTTTCTTCACGCGATTCAGCCGAGCTTCAACAGTCTCTAGATCTGCGAGAGCAAGTTCAAGTTCCACAACTCTCAGATGTTCAAGTGGATCATCTGGGCCGGGTACGTCGTCATCTTTAAATGCGCGAAGTACGTACACAATGGCGTCTACTTCGCGAATGTTGGCCAAGAACTTGTTGCCCAAACCTTCACCTTTGCTGGCGCCTTCGACCAATCCGCCAATATCAACAACTTGAACAGAGGCATGGACGATGTTCTTGGTCTTCGACATTGCCGACAGTTGCAAAAGGCGGTGGTCGGGAACCTTGGCGACGCCGATGTTGGGGTCTTTGGTGGCGAAGGCATAGGGGGCGGCCAGAGCACCGCCGCCTGTGAGTGCGTTGTAGAGAGATGATTTGCCTGCATTGGGCAGGCCGACGAGACCGAAACGTTCCATGAGACGAATGACGCTACCTGTATGGCTTATCTGGGGGAGGCAGGTGGGTTCTGGGCGGGGGAATTGTTACTATGGCCGTAGTGCAAATACCCCAGCCTCGGCTGGGCCGGTACGACACAAAAAGGACACCCCCGTGACCACATTTGACCTTGACCTCACCAAATACAGCCTGGGCTGGAGCGACGAAGTCGAATACGCCTTCGAACCTGAAAAAGGTTTGAATCAGCGCGTTGTCGAACAAATCTCATGGTGGAAAGGTGAGCCACGTTGGATGACACAACTGCGCCTTCGCAGTTTGGGAATTTTTGATCGCAAGCCCATGGCGCCATGGTTTGCCGACAACATGCCCGACATTGATTTCCAAGACATCTTCTACTACCTCAAGCCTGCGACCGATCAGGTGGACGAGTGGGACGACCTTCCCGAGCAGATGAAGGCCACGTACGAGAAGTTGGGAATTCCAGAAGCAGAACGCAAGTACTTGGCTGGCGTGACCGCGCAATACGAATCAGAAGTTGTGTTCCACCGCAACCGCGAAGACTTAGAGGAACAAGGAATTTTATTCTGCGACATGGACACCGCGTTGCGCGAATATCCCGATTTGGTGAAGAAGTATTTCGGAACCGTCATCCCTCCTGGAGACAACAAGTTCTCTGCCTTGAATACAGCGGTGTGGTCGGGTGGATCATTCATTTACGTTCCACCAGGTGTGGAGTGTGAAATGCCATTGCAGGCCTACTTCCGCATTAACTCAGAAAATGCAGGACAGTTCGAGCGCACACTCATCATCGCCGATGAAGGTTCAAAAGTGCACTACATCGAAGGTTGTTCTGCGCCGGTGTACACCAGCGACTCTTTGCACTCCGCTGTTGTGGAGATTGTGGTGAAGCCACGCGCGCATGTCACCTACACCACCATTCAAAACTGGTCACCCAACGTGTACAACTTGGTCACGAAGCGTGCGCGTGTTGAAGCAGAAGGCCACATGGAATGGATTGACGGAAACATCGGTTCAAAGCTGACCATGAAGTACCCAAGTGTTTACTTGGTGGGGCCAAAAGCAACCGGTGAAGTGTTGTCGGTTGCGTATGCAGGTGCAGGTCAGCATCAAGACGCTGGCGCAAAGATGGTTCACGCTGCCCCAGAGACAACATCGAAGATTGTGTCGAAGTCCATTAGCAAGGACGGTGGAATCACCACGTATCGCGGTCTTGTTCGTGTTGACGAAGGTGCCTACGGATGCAAGAGTCACGTTCAGTGTGATGCGTTGATCTTGGATGGCGATAGTGAGAGCCGCACTCTTCCGTACATGGAAGTGGGCGAGAAGGATGCAGAAATCGGACACGAAGCGACTGTGTCGAAAATTGCAGACGAGCAGTTGTTCTACTTGATGAGTCGCGGACTGTCACAAGAACAAGCCATGAGCATGGTGGTCAACGGTTTCATCGAGCCAGTTACTCGCACGCTTCCCATGGAATACGCAGTGGAATGGAGTCGCCTCATCGAATTGCAGATGGAGGGCTCCGTCGGCTGATGTCGACGTGGTTCACGCCATGCCAATGCGGAATGAATGCAAGCATTTCGAGAGTCGCACGTATGCCAACGGCGATGCCGTGCGCAAATGCAATCTCGATTTAGCACCAGATGCACCGTGGCGTTGTCCCGACAACTGCGAGAAGTACGAGCGCAGACTTGCCGATGTTGCGTGGGTTCACGGAACTGCCATCGTTCCACCAACGCCTCCTGAGGTGCCTGGTTTGGACGATGGATCAGCAGCAGCAGTGTTGGATGCTGCTGAAGACATCATCAACTCAATCGGCGCGCAAGTGATTGAAGAAGTCAACGCAGAACGAAACAAGAAGCGTCGCTGGTGGCGCAAGAAGAAGTAATACAGAAAAGACCCCCTCAATGAATGCAACCCTTGCTCTGCCGAGCACAGAAGAAGAGATTTGGCGTTACAGCCGAATTGGTGAATTAGATCTGTCTCGGTTCTCGAATGGAACTGTGCGCACGGTTGTGACCGGTGCTGATTCATTCTTGGTATCACAGTCTCGCGCTGGTGTTGCTATGAAGACACCGTCTGACGTTTTTGCAGAGATGAACCTTGCACAAGGTGTGGAGACAACGCTGGTTGTACCAAAGGGTGTGTACCACGACGGTGTCATTGAGATCACACATCATCTTGAGTCCGATGGAGTTATCGCTTTTCCACGTTTGGTCATTGACACCGAGGGCGAAGGCGAAATCACAGTTGTCGAGCGTTTCGTTTCTGAAGACACCGTGACCTCGTTGGTGTGCCCGTTGTTGGAAATTCGGGCAGCTGCTGGAGCGACTGTCAACTATGTCGGCATTAACCAACTTGGTTTGCGTACATGGATGATTGGTCATCAGCACACAGCTGGCTATCGCGATTCAAACACTCGCCTCAATACCATCGCTCTCGGTGGCGACTATGCACGTGTGCGCGCCGAAGCACGATTGGTGGAATCGGGAGCCAACGCACAGCAGTTGGCGTTGTATTTCGCAAGCGGAACACAAATGCACGACTTCCGAACGTTGCAGCGCCATGAAGCTCCACGCACGTACAGCGATCTTCTGTTCAAAGGCGCAATCGGAGGTTCGGCACGCAGTGTTTATACCGGACTTATTCGCATTGAGAAGAACGCATCGAAGTCTGAAGCGTTCCAGACCAATCGCAACCTCACTTTGGGTGCTGGCGCTTGGGCCGAGAGTGTTCCCAATCTGGAAATTGAAACCAACGAAGTGAAGTGCAGCCATGCCAGCACAGTTGGTTCCATTGATGAGGATCAACGTTTCTACCTGGAAAGCCGTGGCGTACCACCAGAAGTTGCAGAACGGCTCGTGGTATTTGGCTTTTTCAAAGATGTTCTCGAGCGTTTGCCACGTCGTATTGACACATCTGATCTTGAAGCTCAGATTTCTGAGAAGTTGCGTCGCGAAGGAGAGTTGTCGTGAGCACAAATATTGGAAAGTTCGATGAACTAGAACACGGCACTGCACGTCGCGTCATGGTTGACGGCACTGCGGTTGCGGTTGTCAGAATTGACAACGAAGTCTTCGCTATAGCTGATCGTTGCAGTCATGCCGATATCTCGTTGTCAGATGGATTGGTGTGGTGCGAGTCAAAGCAGATCGAGTGCATCAAGCACGGCAGTGCATTCAGTTTGGAAACTGGTGAGCCCGACACGTTGCCCGCAACACAACCAGTGGCTGTTTTTGATGCCAATGTTGTGAACGGCGAAGTCATTGTCTCGGCAAAGGAGAACAACTCATGAGCACATTGAAAATTGAAGGTTTGTGCGCAGAAGTTGCTGGCAAGGAAATCCTTCGTGGAATTGACTTAGAAGTGAACTCCGGTGAAGTGCATGCAATCATGGGGCCGAACGGTGCAGGAAAGTCAACATTGTCGGCAGTCATCATGGGGAAGCCCGGATACACCGTGACAGCTGGTTCAGTAACGCTTGACGGTATTGACATGTTGTCATTGCCAACATGGAAGCGCGCGTCCGCAGGGTTGCATTTGGTAATGCAATATCCCACAGAGGTGCCAGGTGTTCATGTTGACGAAGTACTTGCAGAGGCATTGTCTGCCCGAGGCCGTTCGGTTGCAGATTTGTCTGGTCGAATTTCAGCAGAAGCTGCTCGAATCAACTTTGATGCAGATTTGGTGTCGCGCGCGTTGAATGTTGACTTGTCCGGTGGCGAGAAGAAGCGTAACGAAACACTTCAACTGGGAGTGTTAGAGCCCAAAATTGCCATCTTGGACGAATTGGACTCTGGGCTAGACATCGACGCGTTACGTGACTGTGCGCGTCGCGTTGAAGCAGCTACCCATGAAAACAATCTCGGTGTTTTGGCGATCACTCACTATGTGCGATTGCTGGAAGAGTTGAAGCCAGATGTCGTTCACATTCTGGCCGCTGGTCGAATCGTGAAGACCGCTGGCCCAGAGCTTGCCGATGAACTTGAACGCGACGGCTACGCAGCTTTTGTATAACTCGCCTCACTAACGACCACGAGTTCGACGTGGTCTAGGGTGACCCTCATGGGGGAGACACTGGCAAAGGACGCCACACGTGTCTATCTGGCTCCGCGTGATTCATTCCCGGGCTGGTGGGTCGTTGGTGGTTGCTTCGTGCTGTTGTTCTTCGGATCAGCACTGGGCTTCTACGGAATGTCGGTGTATCTGAATGCCTTCAGTAACGAGAACCCTGAGTGGAACATCTCGTCGCTGTCGATAGCTACCACGTTTTTCTTTTTGGTGGGCGGCGTGTGGAACGTGGTGGTCGCTCGATTAATTGCGCAATACGACGTGCGCCATATTGCGTATGGCGGCGCAATTCTTGGTTCGGTCTCACTTTTGGGGCTTGGTTATGTAGAGCAGAAATGGCACCTGTTCGTTGTGTACGGCGTGTTTGCGATTGCATGGTCATCAAGTGGATTAACGCTTGCGACCACTGTGGTGACGCGTTGGTTCCACACGAAGCGCGCCTCTGCAATCGCAGCAGCCAGTTCAGGATTATCGGTTGGCGGAATTGTTCTTTCGCCATTGATTAAGTCGCTGATTGACTCGCGAACCATCAACGGTGCAGCACCAATTTTGGCTGTGATGTGGCTACTGGGAATGAGTATTCCCACGTTTCTGTTGATTCGCGCAGAGCCTGGGCCGTTGAATTGGATGCCCGATGGTCAACCGAAACCAGAGAACCATGTGATGGAGATGCCTGGCACACCCATGAGTGTTGCTGTGCGCACTCGGTTTTTCTGGATTGTCACACTGGGTTATGTGCTGGTGATGGGTAGCCAAGTGGGTGCTATTCAACAGATCGTCAAGCTGGTGGAGGAACGCACGACAAAGGAAACCGCAGCACTTGCGACATCGGTGTTGTCAGGGGCAAGTGTGGTGTTTCGATTAGTTGGCGGGCGCATCATTCCGAAGTTTCCGCTTGCAAAATTCATGGTGTTTATCGCCGTTGTGCAGGGAAGTGCCATCATTCTGATTGGCCAGATGCATAACACGATTGCTCTGTTTGTCTCAATTGGTTTATTTGGCGCAATGGTGGGGAATGTGTTGATGATGCAGTCGCTGTTGATTGCGCAGCGTTTTGGTGTGAAGGATTACGCACGAATCTCAGCTCGATCTGGATTGGTGTCGCTGTCGGGAACGGCAATTGGTCCCATCCTGATTGGATCAATTCGTGATGCGGCGGGTAACTACGACGTTCCGTATTTGGTAGCGGGAATCATTTCCCTTGTCGGTGCTGCATTGTTTGTGTTTAGCGGACCAGCAGAAGCGGAAGACTAAAAAGTCATTTCGCGAAGACGACGAATGCGCTCCTCTGTTGCTGGATGGGTGGAAAACAAACGACCTACGTCCACTCCGGTGCCGCGCTTGTGGTGCATTTCTGCCAATGGATTGTGGATGTATGCCTGAGCTTGTGCAGGAGATACTTGCATTGGCATTCGCGCGGCGAGCACTTCAATTTTTTCCAGTGCTTTTGCTAGTGGTTCACCATTTCCAAGAAGTTCTGCAGCTGAACGATCTGCTTCGAATTCGCGGCTACGACTGATTGCCATCTGAATCAAACTTGCTGCAAGTGGTGCCAACATTGACACCAACAAGATGGCAAATGGATTAGGGCGATCTTCGTCGTCGCGGCCACCGCCAGCGAACATGGTCGCAAACATTGCCATTTGTGCGATTGATGAAATGGCTGTGGCTACTGCTGCGGCAACTGAACCAATGAGAATGTCCCGGTTGCGAACATGCATTAATTCGTGCGCCATGACGCCTTCTACTTCAGCGGGTGTGAGTGACTGAAGAAGTCCAGTGGTGGCGCAGACAACCGCGTTATTTGGTCCGCGACCTGTAGCAAATGCATTCGGTTGATCACTAGGTGATACGGCAACACGCGGCATGGGCATGTTGGCCCGTTGGGCAAGATTGCGAACCATGTTGTAGAACTCGGGATGGTCGGCTTCGGTAATCACTTGAGCTCTTGCTGACTTGAGAGCCAATTTGTCGCTGAACCAATACGAGCCACCCACCATGACGAGAGCCATGATGAGACCAATCATCACTGCGCTAGAACTTCCTCCACCAAGAAGTGAGGCGATTCCCACAATGAGGCCACCAAGTGCGGCGAGTAAAACTGCTGTTTTTGCTGTGTTCTTGTACATAGTTCCTAGTTATCTGAATTGCGTGTACGGCAGGTGATCGAAAGCGAAATCGGTTGTGTGGTGACGGTTATCCGAAGTCAAAAATGTCGCCAAGCATGCTGGACATTTTCTTCTTCTTGTAGGGATATGGAGCCTTTTTAAACTTGTAATCATCATCATCGTCCCAATCGTCGTCACGCTTCTGGGGCTTTGCCGAAGGCGCCGTGGTGGGAGTAGTTCTTTCGATGATTTTGTCAAGCTCGCCTCGGTCAAGCCATACACCTCGACAATCGGGGCAGTAGTCAATCTCGATTCCTTGTCGGTCTGTCATGACGAGGTTGATATTGCAGTTTGGGCACTTCATAGTGATCTTTCGGCAGTGGTGTATGTGTCTTGCCGAAAGTCTTTCCCGGGCTTTCGCCCCCTCGTGCCGGACCCAAAGGCCGTGTTGACGACACGATGGAAGTGGGATACTCCCTTTCGTTATACGAAATTCTAGTGGTCAGGCCTAGTGTTGCAACGAATGTCTGATCAAAACGCACATCCCAATGTTGTTCGAGTGGTGCAAGCGGCTCGCGATGCTGGTCTCGAAATTGAGGTACGAAGGTTTCCTGAGGGGACAAAAACTGCACAAGATGCAGCAAACGCAATTGGAGTCACGGTTGGACAAATTGTGAAGTCATTGGTGTTTGGGGTTGATGATGAAATTGTGATGGCATTAGTCAGTGGGTCTAATCAGTTAGATGAAAAGAAGTTGGCTGCGGCTGCTGGTGGCTCCAAATGTTCACGCGTAGATGCCGACGCGGTGCGTGCGGCCACTGGTTTCCCAATCGGGGGCGTGCCTCCCTTTGGTCACAGCACACAACTGCGTGTGTTCGTGGACCCGGACTTGTTGCAGTACGACGAAGTGTGGGCTGCGGCGGGAACGTGGAACGACAACTTCGGTGCCGCACCTGCGGACATTGTGCGTGTTGCCGGTGGTGTTGTCACCGACCTGAAGCGCGCTTGAGAACTATTTGCTTGGTTTGAGCTGAGCGAGTGGTATTCCCAGCGCAACTGCGAACGGGAGATTGAAGACGGCATGCATCGGGTAGCCGAGCATCAGCGACATTCCGGTGTCGAGAACAAACCAAAGTGAGAGTGATCGCACAAGGAATGTCCAGGCCCACGTCGACTCCTCCTTCAGAGGACCGCGGACAATCTGAATCATCAGAAATGCCCAACCGGCCATGACTGCACCAAGAACCATGTAGGGGAGAAGCAGGTAGTCCCGAACAGCGTCGGTATCGATTGACTTATCTGGGCCGAAACCAAACCACGAAAAAAGCGAGCCTGCGGTTGCCCCAGCAACGACGAGTAGCAGTGCGTAGCCAAGGACGAGAACCAGAACTACTTCTAGCCACTTGATGAACTTCTGCCGAGGGTCTGCCATGCGCATACCCTAGTGATGACTCGTTGCGAAGGTTTTCAGTGCGACTGCGAGCAAACAGGTTTCCAAACCCAAAAGCGGCGTGCCTTTTTTGGTCACAGCACTCAGTTGCGTGTGTTTGTTGATCCGGACTTGTTGCAGTACGACGAAGTGTGGGCTGCAGCGAGAACATGGAACGACAACTTCGGTGCAACACCTGCTGACATCGTGCGTGTCGCCGGTGGTGTCCTCACCGACCTGAAACGCGGCTGATTGGTTCCTGTTTCCTGGCAGCGGTTTGGACAATGCTGAGAGCAGTGGAAACAGTCAGATCAATCGCCGCTTGACGTTTTTTGCCGCGAGGTTGACGGATGATGACATCGTGCACTGCAGCATCAATCGTCGCTACAACCATGCGGGCAGTCAACATTTGTTGATCTTCAACGAAGTTCATTCTTGCAAGAAGGACTGATGCGATCTCAACCAACTGTGTTTTTGACTGCTCCAGTTCGACGTTGATTTCGTGAGTGCGCGGTGCGGTGTGCATCACAAGAAGGTGAAGGTCATCAAGGTCATGTTGCTCTACAAGAAATCTGACAACTGCTCGGAGAATGACATCTAATCCAGAGTCCTCGGGCAACTTTCCAATCATGGCTGCCAACGATGAGGTTGTCGTTGTGATGTGGCGCTTGGTGAGGGCGGCCAGAAGAGCGTCTTTGTTGGGGAAGTATTGATAGAGCGATCCGATTGAAAGGCCAGCTTCATCGGCAATGTCATTGGTGGTGGCGCCTGCGTAGCCGTGTTCATGAAAAATGCGAGTAGCTGCGTCGAGGAGTCGTTCAACCGTTTGTCGTGACCGCTCTTGGCTTGGTGATTTGCGCGGCGTGTATGTCATGAGCGGGATTTGTCGATCCGTGAAAATGCGAGTGGACAAAAGTGAGGATAACTCGCATTCTTGATGCATGGCAATTGTTGACGTTTCAAGCTCACTCTCGGCATCTGCCGACGCGGTATGGAATGCGGTGAAAACTCCCGGTGCATTTAGAAAGGTGACGCGCGGTCTCCTCGCAATGCCAGTGATCAATCAACGTCGTGATGAGTGGCGTGAAGGTGAAACGGTGATTGGTTGGGTGTTTCTGTTTGGGTTCATTCCGTTTTCGCGTCACCACTTGCACATCGCAAAGATCGATGATCAAGCGCGGACCTTGAGCAGCCGGGAACGTGGGGGACTGTTGAAGCGTTGGGATCACGACATCATCGTCACGCATGTGAGTCCAGATACGTGCTCATACCGTGATCGGATTGACATTGATGCGGGTGTCGTCACGCCTGTCGTTGTGTTGTATGCAAAATTCTTCTATCGAATACGACAACGTCGCTGGCGCATTCTCGCAAAGGAATTGACATCATGACGAAGACGAATTTGGAAATCAAGGGAATAATCTCTCATTGTCGAGCAGCCGCAAAAGAAGCTCGAAAGAGTGGCGATTGGATGCGTTGTTGGCAACTGTTGGAGGATGCACACGTTTTGAGCCAACCGTGGGCTTGGGTACATATTCAGGTACACGCATCAATGCTTGTTGCTGGCCTGAAGGCGCGAGATGTTGTTGAGGTGCGCGGTCAAATGCTGCGTTTGATTGTTGGTGGACCTGCCTCGGCATTGGGGAAATATCCAGTAGGAAATACTGGTCGCGCGCGAGTCTCCGCAATTCGGCCGATGCCTGTGAGGAGCGACCTGGCTGAAATTCTTAACGATGCAGGACAGCGCACGGCGTGAATCAACTCACTAAAAGGATCCATCAACCGAGGAA
>CAZCZM010000007.1:0-1419 GCA_964503445.1 uncultured Bifidobacterium sp. | reverse complement strand
GCAGGACAGCGCACGGCGTGAATCAACTCACTAAAAGGATCCATCAACCGAGGAAAGTTGAGTCAGCCGAGAGGCACTAAGAAAAGAAACATCGTGAGGTCTGCGATTCCGCTCGCGGCGACATGGGCGCTCCATGACTTGTCAACTAGGACTGATAGAAGGCGTCCCGCGAACGACCCGAGCCATGCGATACCAAGGACCATCGCGACGGTCTCGGACTGTGTGACGATCACTGCAACTGCAATGGCAACCATCGCGCCATATGTTGCTCTCATCTCAGACATTGCAATCGGTGTATCGATTCGAAGCCCGAACGCGCCTTGTCTCGTCACTTGATCGGGATACAAGAGCCCGTACGAACACATTCCTGCAGTGGCAACTGCAGCGAGAAGAGCAAAGATGCTCACGTCATTTCTCCTCGAGAGATTGTTTTGCGATGAGTACGAGACTCGGCAGTGACGACAGAGCCCAGATTGCGACAAATGGAAGTGTGACGGTAAGTGAGGTCCAGTCGGCTCCGCCGAAATCACGATTCGATTCGGTGATGGAGATGTCAAGTGCAATAGCCACCACCGCAATGGACGAAACAATGGCGCTCAGCAAGCGGTAAGCCTCGTGGTACGCGGCATTTCGCATCGACAGCAATCGCTCGTCGAGCAGTTCATCAGGTGCATCGGCAATCACGCGAGCAGAAGCACGAGCCGCCCACCATGTCAGCATCGGCAAGAAGCCCCACCAAGACAGGTGACTATTTGAGAGGCTCAAGCCGCCCGGCAGGTCAAATCCGCCGTAGATCATGAGTGCCCAGGCGAGGATATTGATGCCGATGATCAATTGCCGGGCTCGGACTGTCATCAGCCAGCCGTACCTCTCTGCGTACTGCGGTGACAATGCGCGCTCCACTTCGGTGCGACTTGCACCTGAAGTGCCGGATGTCCAGAAGTACTGTTTCGTTCCTGACGTGCCGTATGGTCCTGGCCAACCGATAAAGCGAAGGAAGCGGTAGTCGTCGTGCCTGCGCCAGATCCACACAGCCCTTATCGAACACATGACGAAGAATGAGACAAGGATGCCTTGCCAACTGGGCAGCGAACTCATGATGAGGTGATCTTTCTCTTTGTGAAGGGCTGCAGAGAAAAAATGTCGTGTACATCGGTGCGCAGGATCTTGGCGAGCGTAAGTGCAAGTGACAGGCTCGGGCTGTATTCACCGCGTTCGATGTATCCAATTGTTTGGTAGTGAACATCTGCTCCGTAGGCCAGCTCTGTTCGGCTGAGCCCTCGAGCTTCGCGCACTTCTTCAAGTCGATTGAAAACAGGTGTTTCGTCTTTTGGTTTACGACCCATGGTACGTAGCATAAATGCTATGTAGCAATAATGCAACATTTGTCTTATGCGTTTCTAAAGCCCACAGCGGGGT
>CAZCZM010000006.1:0-58834 GCA_964503445.1 uncultured Bifidobacterium sp. | reverse complement strand
AACTACACACTCACACAACCCACCACCACCGCAAACATCACCACAGCAACGCTGACCGTCACGGGCATCACCACAACATCGCGTGCGTTCAATGGCACCACATCTGCCACAGCATTGGTGAACACCAACACTGCAACTCTTGTCGGAATCATTGGTGGCGACAATGTGAACCCGAACTTTGGATCACTTTCTGCAGTATTTGCAGATGCAAATGTTGGTGCGAACAAGTCGGTCACCATCTCTGGTATTTCCCTCACAGGCACAGACGCAGCCAACTACGCACTCACCCAACCCACCACCACCGCCACCATCACTCAGGCAACGTCCACCCTCACGTGGTCTAATCCATCAGACATCACATTCGGCACATCGCTGTCGTCAACGCAATTGAATGCAAGCGCGGGTGTTGCAGGAACATTCGTCTATGCGCCGGTGTCAGGAACTCGACTTAACGCAGGAACGCATACCTTGTCCGTGACTTTTACGCCAACCAGCGGCAACTACGCAACGGAGACATCGACGGTATCAATCACTATTCTGCAAAAGCCCGTCACTGTCACTGCAGATAACGAATCAATCGTCTACGGAGCTTCTCCGGAAACCACCTTCACTATCACTGGTTTGGCCACTGGCGACTCTGCAAACGCAGTCACATTTACGTACGCAGGCACGGGCGGAACCTCGTACGCATCAAGCACCACTGCCCCAGTGAATGCGGGAACCTATTCGATCACCCCGTCAGCGCTCACACTGACAACTGGACAAGTAGCCAACTACGCAATTACCTATCAGTCGGGCGCCCTCGCTATCGCGAAAGCATCTCAGCAAACAGTGACCGCAGTTCCTGCTTCTACCACCGTGACGTATGCGCCCGCACCCAATAGAACCACGGTCTCCTTGTCATCGACGGGCGGAAATGGGGATGGTGCCGTCTCCTACACGGTTGCCGGCGGCGACCCATGCACCATCACCGGAACAACACTCACTGTTAATGGCGCTGGATCATGCACCGTCACCGCCACCAAGGCCACCAGCGCTAACTATCTCAGCCGCGCATCTGCTCCAGTTGTCATCACCATTAATAAGGCAGCCCAAACACTCACTTTTGATGCAATCGCCACCAAGACCTATGGCGACTCCACATTCTCTGCAGTCACCAGTGCCACCTCTGGCCTTGCGGTCACCATCAGTGCGAGCCCATCGAGCGTCTGTGATGTGCCGTCTGCACTCACCATTCGCATTGTCTCCACTGGTACGTGCACCGTCACCGCAACACAAGCCGGAGACTCAAACTGGTTGGCTGCCACCACCGCTGCAGGATCATCAAGCACCCGCAGTTTCGTCGTGGACCCGAAGGTTCTCACTGTTCTTGGAACTGCTGCCAGCAACAGAACGTATGACGGAACAACTGATGCAACCGCGTTGGTCAACTTTGCATCTGCAACTCTTAGCGGAGTGGTCTCTGGCGATGTTGTGTCACTCAACTCCTCCAATGTGGCAGCAAGTTTTGCCTCGAAAAACATCGGATCATCCAAACCCATCACCATCAGCGGACTTTCACTGTCGGGAACCCACGCGCATCGCTATGTGGTGGAAGCACCGACCAATGTTGCCGCGAATGTGACCATACGTACTCTGTCAGTCACCGGAATCACCGTTCCGTCGCGCGTGTACAACGGAACAACAACAGCAACATTGAACACATCAGCGTATGCATTCACAGGTGTTGCAAACGGTGACTCGGTCACCCTTAACGACGCGTCCTACAGTGCAAACTTTGCGAGCGCCAACGCATCGCAAAGTGCACAGCTAGTCACCGTGACCGGACTGCAAATTGCGGGCAATGACGCTTCCAACTATGTCCTCACCCAGCCAGTTCTCCAGGGCTTCGTCACGAAAGCGACCGCAAACATTGTGTTTGGGCCTACCCTCTCCACTCCGTACACAGGAAGCCCATTGTCCATTGCGACCGCAACGCAACCAGTTGGACTCTCCCTGTTGTCCACGTATTCCGGCACCAACGCAACCACGTACGGTCCGTCATCATCTGCACCTACAAATGCAGGTAGCTATTCGGTGAGCGCATCCGTCAACGACATCAACTATCAAGGCACTCAAACATCGCCCTGGACCATCACTAAAGCTGTTGTCACTCTCCAGATGGCATCGGGTTCGTTGAGCCACACATTTAATGGAATGCCAAAGGCACCAACAGTGAACGCTTCACTTTCTGGCCGAACAATTTCACTGTCATACACCGGAACAAATGGAACCTCATATCAGTCGGCATGGGCCCCCACTAACGCGGGAACGTACGCCGTGACCGCAACTGTGGTCGATGCGAACTACCAAGGCACCATCACCGAATCTCTCACCATTAACAAGGCGACACAAAGCTCCATTTCATTGACCAACGCTTCGACCGTGCGTTTTGGAAACACACTGCAACTAGTAGCAGTCGGCGGATCTGGCAGTGGCGACCTGTCATACGCCGTGACTGCGGGTGCGTGCTCGGTCAATTCGATCACTGGCGTTATCACACCGAACAACGTAGGTTCATGTTCAGTGACCGCAACTCGCGCAGAGAGCATGAACTACGTGGCAGCAACCAGTACTCCACAATCAATCAACATCACTCCTGGCATCCAAACGTTGGCCTTTACGTCATTGGTTCCATCGATGCCAGTGGTCAACACAACATATGACCCAACTGCGATGTCCACCTCTGGACTAACTCCCGCGCTGACAGTCACCACTGGTTCAGGATCTGTCTGCAACATGGTTGGCGGCACCATCACCTTTGTCGCCTCAGGCCTCTGTATCATCACCGCTTCGCAAGCTGGCGATTCACGCTGGCAAACAGCAGCAAACATCACCCAGACCATTGAAGTGGGCAAGCTCAGTCAAGCCATTACTTTCCCGCAACCCGCACTTGTTTCACTTGGCGCCCCAGATTTCACCCTTGAGGCGTATTCATCAAGTGGTCTCCCCTTGTCATATGCAGTCACGCAAGGGAATGCGTGCTCCATTACCTCGTCGGGAATTGTGTCGATTCTCGCTGTTGGCACATGCACAATTGAGACATCACAAGCAGGAAACTCACGATTTGCTCTCGCAAGCTCGGTTTCGCGCACCATCACAGTTGCCGCATCGCTTCCCACATCACCATTTATTGCCTCGGTGAGCTCGGGAGATGGAACCGTCACCGTGGCATTCAATGCACCCCACAGCAACGGCGGAAGCCCGATTTTGGCATACGAACTTGTGGCTGAATCAAACTCCGCACCGACGGTCACACGCAATGACTGCTCTGCACAAACATTGTCGTGCACGCTGATCGGATTGGTCAACGGTGCTTCGTATGCAGTCTCTGTGGCCGCCATTAACGCTCGCGGTACTGGGCCTGCGTCTGACACTGCCGAAGTGCTGATTCCACTTCCCACACTGTCTGCCGCGCGAAACATTGTGGGTACGCGTCAGAACACATCGATGACGGTGTCATGGGACGACCCCAACACCTACGGTCCGGGAACCTTTGTTCACTATCAGGTCTACCTCAAACAGCGAGGCGGCACATTTGGCGCTCCGGTAACAGTGCAATCAGGAGACAGAGTGGTTCGTTCACTCTCTACACCAACACGCTCAGCACAGTTCACCCAACTTGATCCATCGCAGTTGTATGAATCAAAGATTGTGACAATTACCAGCACAGCATCAGCAGAAGCATCTGACAACACCGCAACGGCACTTATTCTTCCGCTCAGTGTTCCATCAGTACCACGCAATTTGGTGGTGGAGTCCCCCACCGGAACCTCTGCACGTATTTCATGGAGTGCGCCATTGCAAGACGGTGGTAGCACACTGCAGAACTACAGCGTGACAACAAGTGCCGGAACATGCACGCTGGCCTCTCCGCTCTCCACATCATGCTCGGTGTCGAATCTGCAACGAGGATCTGCATTGTCTGTCGCTGTCCGAGCCCATAACAACGTGGGGCAATCAATGGCCGCCACAACACAAGCAACGTTGTCCAATGTTCCTGGCGCTCCCACATTGGGAGTCCTCACACCAACCTCCACCTCTGCCACCATCGCATGGAGCGCACCAGCATCCAACGGAGGCCGAATGGTCACCTCTTACGTGGTTGATGCATTTGAAGTGGGACAGCCAACACAACAATTCCAATGCACAAGTTCTGGACTGTCATGCGTCATCCATAACTTGAAGTCCAGCACTCAGTATTCGTTCTCGGTGTCTGCTGTCAACAGCGTGGGACAAGGCGCAACGTCATCGGCCGTCACTTTGTCAACTCTTCGACCTACGTCTACCGAGTGGGATTCATTCCGCAGCACCACGCCACTCTCTCTTTCCACAACACTTAGCCTTCCTCCTGCACCTGCTCGAGTGACGTCACAGAGAGTTGGTAGTCGCCGCACTCAAGTCACCGCTGTACGTCGTGCGGCAGATGCCAACATCCCCGTCACCTACGCGCTGATTTCAGTGTCCACACGAACCAACAAACTGCTGGCTCGAATCAAAGTTCTTGTTGACCCCACCAACCCGACAACCACTGTGTCAGTCCCGTATGCAAGCTCGAGAATTAAGGTCGCAGTTCAATTTGCCAACAGCATTGGTCTGTCACCAGGTGGTCCAGCTGGACTGAACATTTCAGAAGGCAACACGTTCGAGTGGACCACGGTTGCAGGAACAGTTGATCTTGTCGGCGACGATGTACCCGGATCCATCACGTTTGCAAAGGGATCTGCGCAATTGACGTACACCACGCAGCAGACACTGAAAAAAGTAGCGACAGCAGCAAAGAAGCGTGGTGGGCTTGTGTATGTCACAGGATTTGCCCAAGCAGGCGAACGTCGAAGTGCCTGGATGCTTGAGCCGTTGGCGCGTGCACGCGCAGAAGCTGTCGCCAAGTTCCTGTCGCGCCAAGGTGTACGTCAGTGGATTACGTTCCACGGAACGACCGCACGCACCAATACAGGCTGGAAACCCACCAATCAGAGGCGAGTTGTGGTGACGACTATGTCACCCACCACTGCATCGCCTACCGTGTCATAGGAATTCAAGGACCACATACACATGAAACTCTTCTCACGACGCACTGCCTCAAAGTTCTTGGTTGCCGGATTTCTCCTTTCGCTTCTTCCACTCAACATCAGCACATCGTCCGCATCTGAGGCAGGCCCCAGTGGCGTCAACATCGGATTTGATTTCGCGTGGGATGAATCCAAAGCTCCTGCTGGCCACTCTGCATCATTCCTTGAAGTCGACGGCACCACCGCAAACAACTGTTCAGGTGGACCACTGACAGCAACCACTCGTACATGCAACTTCGTGTTCGACTATCGCATCAACGGTGCGCTTCAAAAATCTGCGACGCATTCAGCACGTTGGATCAAGTGGGCCAACCCCACCTCGTATCTGAATGGCAAGCCAGCAGGGAACACAGGTTGCAGTTCACCCACAAGCCAGTCGGGCAATCTGCCGAAGGCCCCACTCACATTGTTCGACTGCTTCAACGCCAGCAGCTTTGGTCAAGTCTTCCGCGCTGGTACTTCTGGAACACTCACCCAATTCCGCATGTCAATGACATGTCTTGCTCCAAGCGGAGTTCCCCGCTATGAGCTGTATGCACTGTTGTACGAACTGACCGCTGACGGAACAGCGTTGTCTGGAAGTGCACCACTGGGAGTGAACCTGGTCAATTTGTCAAAGTGTCCAACAGCAACCTCGTGGAATGGAAAGACCTTCAGCGCCAAGAACTTCGCTTTCATCCCCATGACATTTGGAACTGCACAAGTTGCCGCCGGCAAGTTCTACGGCGTGTACCTGACCGGTACCGGAGTTCCTGGAAGTTTGCCACCTGGTGCTGCCGCCGCAATGGCTACAGCAAAGAACGCCAGCACTACCACTACAACAACAACCACAACCACAACCGTTGCCCCAACCACCACCACACCATGGAGTGCCTATCGCGGAAACTCATCGCGAACATCAGGCGGGACCACGTCAGGCGCGCCGAGTGGAGGAACCACATCAGCGTTTGTCACCACAGACCTCTCAACGTCGTACAACCCCCTCTCTGCGTTACGCCTAATTACTGCTGCTCAGGAAAAAACATTCATCATCAATCCCACAACCCCCAAAGTCTGTTTGGGGTCAGGAACAAACTTGGTGTTCATCGCACCAGGTCGATGCACATTCCAAATTCTTCGCCGTCGCAACGGCCAGGTGATGACCACGAAGTCAACTCGTGTTGTTGCCGGTGAGCCAGTGACCAGCGATGTTGTTGTTGCAGTGGCACCACCCACCGTGGTCTATTTCTCTGGCGGAACCGCCTTAGTGCGTCCAGCATCGAAGAAAGTCATTAACACGTTGGCTCCTTCTGCTCGTGCGGCAAATTCCGTGTTGGTGGCTGGCCATTCGGGAAACATGGCCGGAGAAAATTCCAACCTTGTAGTGCTTTCGCAGAAACGAGCAAACGCTGTGCGATCACTTTTGAGAGGTCGCGGAGTCAGAAAAACAATTGCTATCTGGAGTTTTGGAGCATCGAAGCCCGTCACAAATTCCAAGTCAAACGCACAACAAAATCAGAATCGTCGCGCAGAGATATACATCATCCCCTAGTGGACACTGGTGAAGCACTGAACACCATCACACCGTCATCAACCGGTGACTCGCGAAACATCTTCTTATCGCTCTTGTAGTTCTGTGGGTTGATCCACGGCTCCACATCACCTTGACGGGGAAATAAGTGCATGACTCGCTGCATGTACCCAGCGGTGAAGTCGTCAATCCATGGACGCTCTTTCATAACCCGGTCTGACTCGCGCAACGTAGGCACGCAGATATTCGTGTTTGTAGTTGTCATGTGATTAAGGATTCTGCACACGTATTCGCATGTCAGGTCTGCCCTCAATGTCCATGATGCGTTGATGTAGCCAAAGCTCGATGCAAGGTTGGGCACTCCCGAATATGCACATCCTTTGTATGACCAGGTATCTGCAAAATTCACTGGCCGACCATCAACAGTGAATGAGACTTCCCCCAACGACACAAGGTTGAGCCCTGTGGCGGTCACGATGATGTCGGCGTCCACTCTGTCGCCCGACTGAAGCACAATTCCGTTTTCGTCAAATCGCTGAATATGGTCGGTGACAACCGATGCAGAGCCGTTCCTGATTGCCTCAAACAAATCACCATTAGGAACAAGGCACAAACGCTGATCCCACGGGTTGTATGCGGGCGTGAAATGTGTGTCTACATCGAAGTCCTCGCCCAATGCTTGACGCACACCCTTCAAAAGAGCGTTTTTCACCTGTTCGGGCTTTGTTCGTGTTCGCTTATACACCCACTGTTGCAATGTGGTGTTTTTCCAACGCACCAGTGCATACGCCCACCGTTCCGGTAACACACGTTGCGCGCGCTTCGCAAAAACATCACGGTCTGGACGTGCCACCACATACGTGGGCGAACGCTGCAACATGGTCACATGCGCCGCGGTACGTGCCAATGCCGGCACCAATGTCATGGCGGTTGCCCCAGAACCAATGATGACTACGTTTTTGTTCGCAAAATCAAGGTCTGCTGGCCACTCTTGCGGATGAACAATCTGACCGCGGAAATTGTCCCGTCCCACAAAGTCGGGCGTGTATCCCTTCTTGTATGAGTAGTAACCGGAACACATAAACAAGTAGTTACAGGTGTAGACCTGCACCTCGTGAGTTCGCGCGTTCACACACGACACAGTCCACGTTGCTGACTCACTTGACCATTCAGCGGACGTGACTGTCGTGTTGAATCGCATATGCGAACGAAGGTTGTATTGGTGAACCGTTTCATTCAGGTAGTCAAGAATTGCAGGACCATCCGCAATGGACTTTTCTGCAGTCCACGGCTTGAAGCTGTATCCAAGCGTGTGCATGTCACTATCGGAACGAACCCCTGGATACCGAAAGAGATCCCACGTACCCCCAATGGAGTCACGCCCTTCAAGAATGACGAACGAACGATGTGGGCAATCACGCTGCAAGAAGTATCCAGCACCGATTCCAGAAATTCCCGCGCCAACAACAACGACGTCGAAATGTTCCATACAGAAAGGCTAGGACAACTCGGCTGCCGCGCCGGCAAATTGTGACTTGTACAAGCGGTAATAGGCGCCTCGTGTCATCAACAATTCGTCGTGACTACCCTGTTCCACAATTCGACCCGCATCCATCACCAAAATTGTGTGAGCATCGCGAATGGTGGAGAGGCGGTGCGCAATCACAAAACTTGTTCGCTGGGCCCGCAATGCTCCCATGGCCTTCTGAATGAGCACTTCTGTTCTGGTATCAACAGAACTAGTTGCCTCGTCCAAAATGAGAATGCTGGGGTCTGCCAAGAACGCACGTGCGATAGTGAGCAGCTGCTTTTCACCAGCGCTCACAGCGCCACCTTCATTGTCAAGCACCGTGTCATACCCCTGTGGCAATGAATGCACGAATCGGTCAACATAGGCAGCCTTCGCTGCAGCGCGAATCTGCTCTTCTGTGGCCGCGGGATTTCCATATGCGATGTTCTCGCGAATAGTTCCGCCAAACAGCCAGGTGTCTTGCAACACCATGCCCACATTTCGTCGCAATTCTTGGCGCGGAATGTCTGAGATGTTCACGCCATCAAGTGTGATCTGCCCAGACTGCACGTCATAGAAACGCATGATCAGATTCACCAACGTGGTCTTACCTGCCCCCGTGGGACCAACGATTGCCACGGTGGAGCCAGGTTCTGCCACTA
Organism: uncultured Bifidobacterium sp.; assembly: GCA_964503445.1. Classification (GTDB taxonomy): domain Bacteria; phylum Actinomycetota; class Acidimicrobiia; order Acidimicrobiales; family Ilumatobacteraceae; genus UBA2093. Next base: position 50,041 of record CAZCZM010000006.1, on the reverse strand, counting down.
ACGACAACCCTTCAATCAAGGGACGATCTGGGTCATACGAGAAATACACGTTTTCAAATGCAATGCGTCCACGCAGTTCTGACATTGCACCAGTTGGCGGCTCTGCCGACTCTTCTTCGGCATCCAACACTTCAAACACTCGCTCAGCAGACGCGACTCCAGACTGGAGAACATTCATCATTGATGCTGTTTGTGTCAGCGGTTGAGTGAACTGGCGTGAGTACTGAATGAATGCCTGAACGTCGCCAAGCCCCATTGATCCAGACGCCACCCGCAAGCCCCCGATGAGTGCAATGGCCACATAGTTGAGGTTGCCCACAAACATCATGATTGGCTGGATTGATCCAGACATGAATTGCGCGCTGAACCCTGCTTCGTACAGTTTGTTGTTGGTGATGGTGAAGCGTTGCTCGACCTCAGCCTGTTTTCCAAACGTCTTCACAATGGAGTGCCCAGTAAATGTTTCCTCAATGAGGCCATTCAACGTTCCGGTATGAGTCCACTGTGCAAGAAAGCGCTTTTTGGAACGATTTGCAATCTGCTTCATGGACAACACCGATAACGGCACCGTAATAATGGCCACCAAAGCCAACAACGGAGACAATGAGATCATCATTGCCAGCACTCCGATAATGGTCAACAACGATGTCAGCAACTGACTGAGCGACTGTTGCAGACTTTGTGAAATGTTGTCAATGTCATTAGTGACACGACTGAGCAAATCACCCCGAGAGTTCTTGTCAATGTACGACAACGGAAGCCGATGGATTTTTGCCTCAATTCGCTCCCGAAGTGCGTACATGGTGCGCTGCACTACACCAGCGAGAAGATAGGTCTGTCCGTACGAGAAAACGAACGAAAAGGCATACACAGCCGCGGCCCACCATAAGGTGCGGTGCAATGCTGCGAAATCAACCCCTTGATTGTTGTTCCGACCTGTCACGCCTTCGAACAAGATGTCGGTTGCGTGACCCAAAATGCGTGGCCCCGACACCACCAATGCAACGCTGATGACAGCCATGAGCAGAACGCTGATGACCAGCACTTTCTCGGAGGCCATGAGCCCCAGCAGACGCCTGGTTGTGCCCGTGAAGTCTTCCGATTTTTCAACGGGCATCCCCACAACATGCATACGACTATTGCGCAGCTCAGAACCTGGCATGTGCTGAGGCTTTTTCTCGCTCATACCGTTTCTTCCTCTACCTCATCGTCGGCAAGCGTTGCTTGTGACGCGACAATCTCTTGATATGTGGCACACGTTGCCAAGAGTTCGTCGTGAGTACCAAGGCCCACGCATTCACCATCTTCCAGAACCAGAATCTTTGTGGCCATGCGGATGGTGGAGATGCGTTGTGCCACCACGATGACCACTGAATCTCGCACATACGGCTCGAGCGCTGCACGAAGACGCGAATCTGTCACAAGGTCTAATGCCGAGAATGAGTCGTCAAAGACATAAATCTCTGGTTTCCGAATGAGCGCACGCGCAATTGCCAAGCGCTGACGTTGCCCACCCGACACGTTGCTTCCACCTTGTGCGATTGGGGCATCCAAACCTCCTGGCATCGCAGCAACAAATTCCTCTGCTTGCGCAATGCGTAATGCTTCCCACATTTCTTCGTCGGTGGCATCTTCTTTGCCATATCGCAAATTGCTGGCCACGGTTCCAGAGAACAAGTACGGCTTCTGCGGCACCATGCCGACTCGCGACCACAACGCTTCGGGAGACAAGTGCCGAACATCAACGCCGTCAACCGTGACAGAACCCTCGGTGGCGTCAAACAACCGCGCCACCAAGTTGACGAACGTGGTCTTACCTGATCCGGTGCTACCGACAACAGCCAACATCTCGCCGGCAGAAACAGACACGGAAACATCAGTCAACACGGGCAACTCGGCACCTGGATAGCGAAAACCGACATGCGAGAACTGGACATGTGCACGACCGCCCTGAGGAGTCACCGGTGCGCTTGGCACCACCACCGTGGTTGATGTTGCCAACACTTCAGAAATACGTTCGGCGCTGACAGCAGACCGCGGTATGAGTGCCGCCATCCATGTTGTCATCATGACCGACATCAAAATTTGCGTGAGATATGTGAGGAATGCAATTAGTGCACCTGGCTGCATAACACCATCGCTGATTCGATTAGCACCAAACCACACCACTGCAACACTGGAGAAGTTCACAATGATGTTCGCAGTGGGAAACATCAGCGATTGCAATCGGCCGCCACGCAAGGCAGTGGCCGTTAAAGCACTATTCGCGTCGGCAAACCGCGCCTTCTCTTCGGGTTCGCGAGCAAATGCGCGCACTACCCGAATTCCGGTGAGTTGTTCCCGCATAATCTCGTTGATGCGATCAATTCGTTCCTGCATACGTCGATATGTGGGGACCATGCTGGAAATGATGAGGCCGAGAAGCACCGCCAAAACCGGAATGGACACCATGAGAATGCGGGACATGCCGAGGTCTTGATGCATTGCCATGGCCACACCACCAATAGCGGTGAACGGCGCACCCAAAATGAGAGTGCATGTCATGAGCACCAACATCTGCACTTGCTGCACGTCATTGGTGATGCGAGTTATGAGCGACGGTGCACCAAACTGTGCCATCTCGCGTGCCGAGAACGTATTGACTTGATGAAACAACTGCTCGCGTACATCCCGGCCAAATGCCATGGCCACACGTGAGCCCACTCGTACCGCCCCAATAGAGAACGCCACCTGCACGATGGTGATCACAAGCATCACTGCGCCCATGCGCCAGATGTAGCCAACATCATTTGCCACGACACCCTTGTTGATGATGTCGGAGTTCAAGGTGGGCAGATACAGACCTGCAATCGCCTGAATGAACTGAAACCCCACCACAAGCCATATCAGTCGCTTGTACCGCACCAAAACCGTGGATAACAAGCGCTTCAACATGAGGAAACCACAGTACTCCCCCACCTTTCAGAGCGCACAGGTGGACACCGAAACACTCCCCACCCAGCCGCTATGGTCGCCATATGCCGAGCAACTTCGTTCTGAAAACCATGAATGCACTTCACAAGACAGGCCTCGCTGTGTCGCGTGGAAAATGGGGCTGGAATCCAGCGGGAATGCCTGCCATCAAGCTGTACACCACGGGTCGCAAATCTGGCCGCGAGCGTGAATGTATGTTGACGTGCCCCGTGGTCAATGGCGACACGTACGTCATCGTTGCTTCACGAGGTGGCGACGATTTTCATCCTGCATGGTTCTTGAACCTGCGTGATAATCCCCGCGTCTGGGTGGAGACACAAGGCCAGCCCAAGCACGAGCGACGTGCCCGTATTGGAACATCTGAGGAACGCGCAGCGTTATGGCCCCAGATCACTGCGTCATACAAGGGCTATGCCGGGTATCAACAGCGAACAGACCGCGAGATTCCCATTGTGTTTCTTGAACGTGTGAATTAGCGGTCAACGACACACCAATCGGCGACACCTAGTATCGACGTTGTGATTGATTGGGCAACAGAAATAATTGATGCAATCGGACTTGTGGGGGTTGCAGTTCTTGTTGCTCTCGAAAACGTCTTTCCCCCTATCCCCTCCGAGCTCATCTTGTTGCTCACTGGATTCAATGTCAGCGAAGGACGCTTTGACTTCGTGTCTGGTGTGATTGCAGCCACGATCGGTTCTGTTGTTGGAGCATTCTTCTTGTACGCAGTCGGACGAATTCTTGATGACGAACGAATGGAACGCATGCTTGCCGGGGTCGGCCGATACGTCGGCCTCAAGCGATCAGACGTCCACAAAGGTTTCACCTGGTTCGAGCGCCACGGGACCAAGGTGGTGTTATTCGGCCGTCTCATCCCCGTTGTTCGATCCGTGGTCTCCATCCCCGCCGGTGGCGACAAGATGCCATTGGGCAAATTCACCCTTCTCACCGCGGCGGGATCCCTGGTGTGGAACCTGATCTGGGTGGCCATTGGCTGGGGCCTAGGCGACCAGTGGGAGAAGGCAGGCGCGTGGGGCGACTACCTGCAGTATGTGGTCATTGTGGGCGTCATTGTGGGGTTCGTTGCCATTGTGGTGCGTGCCCGCCGCAAGCGCATTCCCTAGCCCCTTCTGGGTGTGCCATGGGAGACCCTTCGGTACACTTCACAGCCACCATACGCGGGTGTAGCTCAATGGCTAGAGTTCCAGCCTTCCAAGCTGGCTATGCGGGTTCGATTCCCGTCACCCGCTCCAATTTCCAGCAGATGGAAACAAGAAAGAGCCCCCAGCCACACGGCTGAGGGCTCTTGCCGTTAGTCCGTGGACTTAGCGGCCGAGTAGTGAGCCACCGTCACAGGTGATCACTTCACCCACGGTGAATGCACCTGCGCGTGAGCACAAGAAAATGGTGAGACCTGCGATGTCTTCAGGCGAGCCGACTCGCTTGCTGGGGTTCAATGACCCCACCGCGTTCCAGTCTGTTCCTTCCACGTCGCCGCCGGTACCAACACCGGTGGACAGCATCCATGTGGGGAATGGTCCTGGCGCAATTGCGTTGACGATGATGTTGCGTGAGCGCAGCTTCACGGCCAACACTTTTGTCAATGAGTGCACTGCAGCCTTCGAGGGGCCGTATGAATAGGTTTCAAACGATGGTGTACCAATGCCGTCGATTGAGCCGATATTGACAATGCGTGACGGATCTTCTGTGGTGGCACGTGCTGTCATCAACGGCAACATCTTCTGTGTGAGGAAGAAGATGGCCTTCACGTTGGTGTCCATTACTTTGTCCCAACCAACTTCGGGGAACTCTTCGATGGGAGCACCCCATGACACACCAGCGTTGTTCACCAAGATGTCAACGTGCTTTTCGTTTTTTGAGATTTCTGCAACAAGTGCGTCGATGCCATCCATGTCAGCAACGTTTGCGGGGATGGAAATACATTCGCCGCCGTAGTTCTCCATGAGACGCTTTGCTGCCTCATCACACTGCTGCGCCTTGCGCGACGAGATGTATACCTTTGCGCCATTCGCAAGAAGACCAGCTGCAATCATTTCGCCGATGCCGCGTGATCCTCCAGTGACAAGAGCAACCTTGCCCTTCACTGAAAACAAATTCTGAAGTGTCATGTCGTGTGCCATTAGATCCTCCGATGTGGTCACATACCGTCATAGACACTAGGTGAACCCGCCTGCGACTACCCCACTCAACTTTCGGCTCGAAAGAGACGCTCCATCACCGCTGTTCCAGGCGGGTCCTGAGCCCACGGAGCCCCCGTACCCCATGTGTCTCCATATACCAGTTGGTTCATGGGCACTCGACGAACAGGTCCGTGGCGACCTGCAGGAACACCGAGGGTGATGGTGGCTGCAATAAAGGCGTTGTCGGGAAGTTCGAGCAATTGGCGGAGTTCGTCCTCAACGAACGAATGAAATCCAGTGAGAACGCCTCCATAGCCCTTAGCGCGCGCCGCCAACAACAGGTTTTGACATGCGGGATACACAGATGCACCTTCAAGTGGGTGAGGTGCTCGATACCTCTCAAGACACGCCAACACAAGAACAGGCACATCCGCGAACGTGTCCACATAGTTCTGCATCGTGCGAGCCATGCGAGCCTTTGGCGATGCATCATCGGTCTTGGTGGCGTCAACGTAGCCATCAGTTGATTTCTTGCTGCTCCACAGTTTTTGTGCACCACGAGCAATGAGCGACTTCACTTCGTGTGAGCGAGCACTATCGGTGAAGACCATAAAGCGGAAGGGCTGGCGATTCGATCCGCTTGGCGCACGAGTTGCGGCGAACAACATGTCGCGCAATGCGTCATCGGGAATTGGCTCTGGCAGATAGCGACGAATTGCGCGAGTGGTAGCAATTCCTTCCAATAGTCCCACAGTGTCATTGAATGGTGTTGACGAATCACTCATTGCGGCCAGACCCTTTCTTAATGTTTGTGCAGAACGCCGGCATCTTTAGCCCATTTCCAGTGCATGCGCCCATGGTCTGCGTTTGCAGCGATAACCCCGCCAACAGTTCCATCTGCCCACGGAGCGCCAGGCAAGACTTCTTCAAGTTGTTCATCTGTTAACTCGCTGAGGAGCTGCAGGGAATCGGCGCGAGCACGTGACCCTAATGCCACAACCTCGCTGAGTGTCTTGCCGTGATGTTTTTGTTGCCACTCTTCTGTCATCGCATGTACAGATGCCATGATCTGTTCGCGCGTTCGCGGCTGTCCCGAATCATCGGTTGCTAATCCAACAGGATTCTTATGCCCCGAGAAATGACGTCGAATCATGGACGCAAAGTTGTGCTCAATCAATGCAAGGTGAGCCAGATGATCAAGGGCCGACCAGTAATTGCTGGGATCATGCTCACTAGGAGTGAGGTCCCCAAACAACTGCTCATCAGACAGTTGCGCATATGTCTCTAACAACCATGCACGGTCCTCGTTGAGTTTCTTTTCAATCTCAATACGGTTCATTGTTCCCCCGCTTCTGCTCTGCCCCTGAGTCTGCCATGTTGCAGCAATGCGAGGTACTGTCACATCATGACAGGAACACCTGCGCATCCGAATCTGGGTTTCTACACGCTGGCCGGTGCACCGCAGTCACCTCGCGACATGTTGGACGAACTTGCTCACGCCGAGCGACTGGGGCTGGGCACTGCGTTTATCTCTGAGCGCTTCAACATTAAAGAAGCGGGAGCATTAACCGGGGCGGCCGTTGCAGCAACTCAATCACTAAACATCATCACTGCAGCCACTAATCACACCACACGACATCCACTCGTTACCGCGTCGTGGGCGAGCACGCTCCACTTGTTGTCCGAAGGTCGCTTTAGTTTGGGATTAGGGCGCGGAATTGAAGCCATGTTCAAGGCGTATGGCATGCCCATGGCTAGCACATCTTCGCTGGAAGAGTTCGCAGTACTCATGCGACGACTATGGAATGGCGAAACAGTAATGAACTGGTCAGACCTCACTGGCACCTACCCCGTGCTTCGGCTTGACCCAGCGTTTCGATTGAACATTCCACTCAGCATCACCGTGTTCGGAGACAAGACTTTAGAAATGGCGGGACGCACCTACGACAATGTCATTTTGCATACGTTCTTCACAGATGAGACCACACACAGAGCGGTTCGCATCGTGAAGCAATCTGCCGAGCGCGCGGGACGTGACCCAAATGACGTGAAGGTGTGGTCATGTTTCGCAACAATTGGCGACCACATTGCGCCAGACCTTCGTCTCAAGAAGACCGTTGGTCGATTAGCAACATATCTTCAGGCGTATGGCGACCTCATGGTGAAGACCAACAAGTGGGATCCAGCAGTATTGAAACGTTTTCGTGAAGATGAGTTTGTTCGCACGTTCCCCGGTGCACTTGATGCAAAGGGGACCACAGAAGATCTTGAACGAGTTGCACCATTAATCCCTGAGGAATGGTTGGCTCCATCCGCACAAGGGTCACCCGAACAATGCGTTGCTGCAATCACGAATCAGTTCGCGCTTGGGTGCGATGGCGTCATCATGCACGGCGCAACCCCTAGTGAACTTGAACCCATTGTCAACGCATTTGACGGCAAGTAGACCTGTTAGCGAATCCAGTGCGAAGCGAGCATGCGTGCGGCTTCTTGTGGTTTCTCGATCATCCACCAATGTCCGCAACCCTCTAGTCGAGCAACCTTTGCCCCAACTGCAGATGCCAATTCCTCGTGAGTGTCGTGAGGACCGGCGTAGTGATCGTTCTCTGCGATGACGACCAATCCACGTTTTGGTCGCTGTGCAACGAACCGGTCACCAAGATGACGCATGGCGGGCTGTGCCGCATCGCGATACAAACGCACCACGCTGTCAGCCATTGCGTTGTTGATATGTGGCTTCATTGCCCGAGCAACATCTTCACTGATTCCAAGCGCACCAAATACTTCAACAAACGAATCAACATCTAAGTCCACGAGGCCCTTCATCATTTGCTCACCCACCTCAGGTGTTTGCCATCCTTGTGCAGCGTCGTGCCACACATAGTCGCGATGCAGTAGCCCCATGCAGTCAGTGGCCCACGTACGAACAATTCCTGGATACTCAGCCAACACTCCAAACACGTGCCCTGCACCCCAGTCGTGCCCCACAAGATCAATGTCGCCACCAATGGCCTTCAATTCACTTGCCAACCACTCCACATATTCACGCCGTGTGCATGTGAAACCTGGTGGAACTGGGGAACCGAATCCAGGTGGCGATAGCAGAACAACATCATTGATTCGCCGCTCATGTAATAGTTCAACAAGTGGCGACCAAATATCTGATGATTCCGGATTGCCGTGCACAAAAACCTTTGTCATTGCAGATTCCCTACTTCTTGTTCTTTGACGCCAGATAACGCGCGCTTGCAGCCTTGCTCTCTGGGTCATGTGCAGCAATGACTAATGAATCGGCATCGGCAGCATTGCGGCCCGTACCTGCCATTTCTTCGGTGACCGCATTGACTTGTTGCTTGGTGGTGCGCAGTGCATACATGGGCTTTGTTGCAAGAGATTCGGCTAACTCCAATGCCGCTGCCATCACCTGATTTTCATCAACAATGGAGTTCAAGAAGCCCAACGATTTCGCTTCGTCGGGACCAAAGGGTCTACAAGTGAGTACTAACTCTTTAGTGGCCGCCGGACCAATCTCGCGCACAAGGCGTGGAATACCACCCCACGCAAGCGGAATACCAAGGTCTACTTCAGGAATTGAAAAACGCGCGGTGGTTGCAGCAATTCGCAGGTCACAACTGGCGGCCAGCACCACACCACCGCCCACGCAATGTCCGTGAATGGCAGCAATGGTGAGCGCATTCATATTGGTGACCGCTTCGGCCATCAAGCGACCAATGTCTGCAACATCGCGAGTGGAATAGTTCGGGTCAGGCGACGAGAAATCGTTCAAATCAAACCCAGCCGAGAACGCTCGGCCACGCCCACTGACCACGACCACTTTCAGATCACGTTGCTCATCACACCATCTGGCCGCCGATGCTAAGTCCTGCAATGTCTGGCGGGATAAGGCATTCAGGCGGTCTGGTCGGTTCAACACAATGTGCCCAATGGCTCCATTGACCGAAACATCAAGAGTCTGAAATTCTGCCATGGCTCCCCCAATGAAATTGCCCCTCTTACCGTGCCATAAGGTCTAGTCAACATGCAACAACGCTCGGCTACCGGGCATCAACATGGAGGACACTCATGGAACGCGAAGCCTGGATTATTGACGCAGTTCGCTCACCGCGCGGCAAAGGCAAGGACACTGGTGCACTTCACAACGTGCATCCCCAACGAATTCTGGCGCAAGTGTTGAACGGCCTTCGCGACCGCGTTGGGCTAGACACCAGCGATGTTGACGATGTCGTGATGGGCTGTGGCGCAGGAAGCGGAGACCACTCCATGGACATCGCCCGCATGGCTGCACTTGATGCTGGCTGGTCGTTGGACGCACCTGGCGTTACCTTGAATCGCTTCTGTGGCTCTGGCCAACAGGCAGTGAACTTTGCAGCCATGGGTGTTTTATCTGGCATGCAAGATGTGGTGGTCGCAGGAGGCATTGAGTCAATGTCTCGCCCCTCACCCATGCATGTGGATGGTTTCACAGCCAATAACGCGCACCTTCGCGAGCAGTTCGACATGGTGCCACAAGGAATTTCTGCCGACCTCATCGCCACTCTTGAAGGCTTCACACGCGAGGACTGCGACGCACTCGCAGTAGAAAGCCAACGACGCGCAGCAATTGCAATCACAGAAGGACGATTTGAACGTTCACTGATTCCCATCTTCCACGACGATGGAACACTTGCGCTTGCTGTTGACGAACACCCCCGTGCGGGAACCACAATGGCCGACCTTGCGAAACTAAATCCCAGCTTTGAACAGATGGGCGCTTACAAGAAAGATCCGAATGGACTTTCAATTGATGAGACTGCACTCAAGGCATACCCACAAGTCAGCGCCATTAATCATGTGCATCACGGCGGAAACTCATCTGGTGTTGTTGATGGTGCAGGCGCAGTTCTTGTGGCATCACCTGAGTACGCAAAAGCACACGGCCTCAAACCCCGTGCGCGCATCATTATGACGGCCGTTGCAGGCACCGAGCCCGTCATCATGTTGACTGCGCCTGGACCAGCAGCCCAACGTGTTCTGCAAAAAGCTGGCATGACATTTAATGACATCGACCTTTTGGAAGTGAACGAGGCATTTGCCTCCGTGGTGTTGAAGTTCTTCAAAGACACAGGGGTTGATCCGGCGAAAGTAAATGTGAACGGCGGCGCCATGGCTCTTGGCCATCCCATTGGTGCCACTGGCGCAATGTTGATTGGCACGCTCATTGATGAACTTGAACGCCAAGACAAGTCAACAGGCCTGATCACCATGTGCACCGGCGGCGGAATGGGAACCGCCACCATCATCGAACGCATCTAACTGACAGCCCTGAAGGCGGTGGCGTACAGTTGAGGCATGCCAGGTCGCTACCTTCATCCCTTTGCAAAACCATCTGCGGAATCATTCATCTCCATGGTGCGTGGCGACATGGCGTTGCTGTGGGACACCAATGGCAACGAATACATCGACGCAATCGGCAGCTTGTGGTATTCACAGATTGGCCATGGTCGCCGCGAGATGGCAGACGCGGTGGCTGCACAAATCAGCACACTCGAGGCCTATTCCACATTTGATCCGTTCACTAACCCCATCGCTGAAAAATTGGCAGAACGAATTTCTTCCCTCTCCCCTGTGCAGAACTCGCGAGTGTTCTTCTGCGGAAGCGGTTCGGAGTCAATTGACACGGCAATGAAATTGGCACGCGTTGCACAAATTCAGGCTGGTCACCCTGAACGAACTGTCATCATCACGCGCAACCGCGGATATCACGGCACCAATTACGGCGGCACCAGTGCTCAAGGTTTACCACTGAACAAAGTGGGATATGGCACCCTGCTGGAAGATGTCATTCAAGTTGATGCCGACAACATTGAAGACATGGCGCTCGCTGTGGAATCGAACAAAGGTCGTTTGGCAGCAATTATCAGCGAGCCAGTGCAAGGCGCGGGTGGAGTGTGGCCGTCATCCACGGAATATCTGGGCCAGTTGCGACGTCTGTGTGACGACAATGGCGCATACCTCATCTTTGACGAAGTCATCACGGGCTTCGGTCGACTTGGTCATTGGTTTGGCGCGCAGTACTACAACGTTGTGCCCGACATGATCACATTCGCCAAGGGTGTCACTAGTGGGTACCAACCGCTCGGCGGTGTTGTGGTGGGCGAACGCGTTCATGAGCCTCTGAGCGCCGACCCATCGTTCTTTTTACGAACGGGATACACCTACTCAGGCCACCCCACCGTGTGCGCTGCTGCACTCACCAACCTAGACATCATTGAACGCGAACAGCTTCTTTCTCGGGCCACACACGTGGGAGCGCTCATTGAAAGTGGTCTGCATGCGCTCGCAAGCGACGGGGTCATTTCTGGCTATCGCGGTGCTGGTGCTATCTGGGCTGCCAATATTCCCGTCGGCAAAGATGCCATGGCCATTCGCGACACAATGATCTCGCGTGGCGTTATTGCGAGAGCCATTAACGATGTCATCGCCTTCTGCCCACCGCTTGTTATCACCGATGAACAAGTGCAAAAGGTGTTGGATGTTTTTGCCGAAGTAACAGCTGCGGCTTAACGAAGTCGACGAATAAGACTGCTGGTGTCTTTTCGTCCGTCGCCGTTGTCAACAAGTTCTTCGTAAAACCCAAGAACGGTGTCAGCCACGGGTGTGCGAGAGCCATTCCGCCGCGCTTCCTCCATGGCGTACTTCAGGTCTTTCACCATCCACTCGACCGCAAATCCGAAATCGAATTCGTCATCCACCATGGTGTGGCCACGATTCATCATTTGCCAACTACTAGCAGCACCTTGCGAGATGACATCAAGGACGCGATGTGGGTCGAGACCGGCATTCTCGGCAAACGCCAATCCCTCAGAGAGTCCTTGTAAGACACCCGCAATACAGATTTGATTCACCATTTTTGTGAGTTGACCAGCACCAATTCCACCCATGCGAGTAACTGCACGCGCGTATGCGTTCATGATGGGTGCCACGTGCTCGAAGTGCTGAACATCGACAGATCCACACATGACGGTGAGCGAACCGTTCTCGGCACCAGCTTGGCCACCCGAGACTGGTGCATCAATAAAGATCACTCCGTGTGCGGCACAACTTTCATACATATCTCTGGCAAGGGTGGCCGAGGTAGTGGTGTGGTCAACAACTACTAATCCATCGTGAGCACCGTCGAGTATTCCGTTATCGCCCAACACGACATTGCGCACGTCGTCATCATTGCCCACACACAGGAACACAACATCACTTGCTGCTGCAACTTCGGCGGGCGATGGAAATGCTTGATGCCCGTGTTGAGCTACCCATTCCAACGCACGTGATGCAGTGCGGTTGTAGACAGAGACCGAGTGACCTGCCGAGGCCAAGTGCGCGGCCATTGGCGCACCCATAACACCGAGGCCACAAAACCCCACTGACGCCATGTGACTAGAGGTCGTCGTCGAGATCGGCGTCGTCGTCTTCGACAACCTTCTTCTCGGCTTCCACTTTCTTCTTTGCCACCTTCGCTGGCTTCAAGACACCTTTTTCCAAAGCCGCATTGAGAAACTCTTCTGCTTCTTCTTTGGTGACCTTGAGCGCTGGCTGAATTTCAGAAATGAGGTTGGTGCGCGCACGTTCATACATGGTGCGCTCAGCAGCAGACAACGATGCGTCACGGTTACGCGCCGCAAGGTTTCGAACCACTTCGGCAACCTGATACACGTCACCGCTCTTCAGTTTCTCTTGGTGGTTCTTAAAGCGACGCGACCAATTAGAGGGAACGCGAGGGTCGGCCTTTGACAACACGGCCACAAGGTCTTCCAATTCGTCGGGAGACACGGGCGGGCGAACACCAACTTCGTCCAACTTTGCAATAGGGACACGAAGCGTCATCTCGTTGATGATGGTTTCCAGGATGAGGTATTCCTCTTTCTTCCCCGTACCGAAGGGGTCCTGCTTTTTCTTCGGATCGATGACCTTGCAGGCTCCGTGCTGGGGGTAGATGACAATGTCACCCTTCTTAAAATCCATCCCTGCAATTCTACGGTGAAACGGCTTCAATCCCACGATTCCGTTGCGCCCACCACAAAACTCTGGGAGTCATCTCGCTTCAGCGAAGAGGCAGTTTCAAAAAATGCCAGCGCGACGACGTCACTGACGGCGACGGCGACGAATTTGGCTCGGCAAGAAGAGTCCCATCACTACGAACAGCCCAAGGGATAGCCAGATAACAGGATTAGTACGAAGTGCGCTGCCCGTCGATTCTTCGCCCTCCACAGCACGCAACGGCAAGCCAATTGTGACGACCTCACCCGATACAGACTGACCCGACATCACAACTCTGTGCGAACCACTCTCGAGAGAGTCAGGAACGACATACGAGAACGCACCGTTACCGTCTGAACCGACAACGACAGACCCTATTTTTGTCGGAGTGGAATACATCCAGACCTCCGACTCGGAACCGGCTAATAATCCGGCCAATGACAACTCCACCGCATCACCGGGCTGCACCAATAAGTTGCCATCCGCATCGAGTCTGATGGGTTGACCATCAGCAGTCTTAGCGGCAAGCTCCATCACAATTGATCCGGCACTTGCTTGCAACGTTTGGGCGGTGCGAACAACGCGAACTCGTTGAGTTTTTCCGCCAACCAATACGACAGCCTCATCACTAGGTACGGAGCTAACCGCATCTTGATTAATCGGTGCACTACTTGGCGCATTACTCACTGTGGTTGTGGGTGCCACAGTTGTCGTAGTTGTCGTAGTTGTTGTCGCGCCTACCGCGACAGGGGCGGGAGCGGTTGTTGAAGAGGCCGCGGGCCTCACAGGTACTGTGCCCGCAGCAACAGTGGTTGATGTTGCAGCTGCATCAACAGGAACGACAGTTGTGGATGAGGCGGCAGGAACTGTCGTTGATGTAGTCGTGGGTGCCGCAGTTGTCGTAGTCGTTGTAGCCGCCGTAGTTGTGGGCGCCACAGACGTTGTAGCTGCCGTAGTTGTGGGCGCGACAGTCGTCGTTGTCGTCGTTGTTGTTGTCGTTGTCGTTGTAGTAGTTGTCGTTGTTGTAGTCGTAGTTGTTGCAGGAATAGTGCCCACTGAACTTGCGGGAGAGCTACTGCAATTACCGTATGTGGCCATTGAAGCGTTTGATGGGTTTTGGGTAGTAATGGGAAGAGTTGCCGAAGATCCGTATGCATAACCCGATGTCGTGGTCACGACTGTTCCCCAACTTCCATTCCCCAAGAAGAAGATGAAGTCAGCTCCGACTGCCCTGAAAGTACCCGATGAGTACATTGAAGTCTTGAGGGTTCCGTCAGATGAAAAATGTTGCATGCCAAACGCGCCACTTACAGTTGTGCTGTTGACAAATTGGAAATAATCCGTCGACAGAAGTTGAGCATCCGTCATTCGCCCGGACGACAGAAAAGGGCGATTGATACCACTGATGTTTAAGTTCGAACCCGAGATGCTCCACTGCACATCGAACACCTGCAATTTGCTGAATTTGCACGACACCAACGAACTTGCGGCCACCGATTTTTCCCGTGTTGACACGTCGAACGCGGCGACGACAACCATCGCAATTGCGAGCAAAACGCCCAACACCCGAGTTGCTTTCGAGCGCTCAGAACTCATGAAAAAACTCTACCAATCCGATTCTCTCATCGGATACCACAGTGGCGCCCCCGGCAGGAATCGAACCTGCGACCTGCGGATTAGAAGTCCGATGCTCTATCCAACTGAGCTACGGAGGCATGGTGAGTACTCTACCGAGGACTCTGAAGGAGCAATGTTCGCAAGAACGATAAAGCGGTAATCACGCTGAACTGACGCATTTGATCGCGAACACCTGGCAATACCGTGGTGGTGGAATGAACGGACCCGTCTGAAAGAACAACACCAATACACAATGTGCCAACGGCTTGACCGTCTTGTTCAGCCGGACCCGCCACACCGGTGACCGCCAACGAGACGTCACTCTTCATGACGCGACGAACCCCCACTGCCATTTCGCGCGCAGCAGATTCTGAGACAACTGGCCCAACAGACACATCGAGGACGTCAAACTTCACATCGCTGGCGTAACTGATAACACCCCCGCGAAACACATCAGATGAACCAGGAATGTTTGTGATGCGACCACCGATTAATCCCCCCGTGACCGATTCAGCAACCGCCAATGTTTCACCACGGTCGCGGAGCAACTGCAAGACAACCGATTCCATCGTGTCGCCATCCGTGCCAAACACAATGTCGTTGACTTCTGCACGAACTCTGGACTCCCACACCGACAAAAGAGCATCAGCTTCATTGCGTGATGCAGCCTTTGCGGTGAGTCGAACCTTGATGCCCTCCCATCCACTCGCAAGAAATGCAAGTGTGGGGTTGCCGACAGCATCAAGCTCTTCAATGACCGTGTCGAGTCGTTCGTTGAGTGCCGATTCAGACTCGCCCCATGTGCGCAACACTCGACTTGCGATGACCGATTGTTCACCACTGCGAGCCAACAAATCTGGCAAGACCGCACGTTGCAACATGTCGTGCATTTCATGAGGAACGCCAGGAACCGCGTAGATGACCTTGTCTCCCACTGGACAAATAAGCCCAGGCGCCGTCCCGCGAGTCTGTTCAATGACCCGGGCCCCAATGGGTACCAATGCTTGCCGCAGATTGTTTGCTGCCATTCTGCGTTGGCGCTTGGCAAACATGTCTTCGATGACTGCCGCAACAGCCGCATTGTGTTGAAGTTCTACGCCCATGACATGCGCAATTGCTTCACGAGTTAAGTCGTCATGCGTGGGACCAAGACCGCCACACACAATGATTGCATCGGCATCCGCAAGTGCGACCTGAAAAGCCTGCACCACCCGATCTAGGTTGTCTCCCACTTTCAGTTGAAGGTGAGAAGCAATACCAACGGCTGCAAGTTGTTCACCGATGTACGACGAGTTGGTGTCAACAATCTGACCAAGCAGTAGCTCGGTTCCCACCGCTACAACGTTGCACTTCATGCTGCTACCGCTGGACGAGCCCTGTCACTTGACTGCACGAACACTGCATATGCAAGCAATGCACCGCATAACACCAATGCGCCAGCGGACAGAACGTGATACCCCACCGCACGACGAATGAAGCCCGACGACAAACCAGCCATGCCGCCACAGAAACTCATCATGAGATCTGCCGATCCTTGTACCGTGACACGCTTTTCAACAGGAACAGATTCAATCAACATTGCAGATCCGCCGATGAGACCGAAGTTCCACCCAATACCTAACAGCCATAACGCAGGAAACAAAACGAGAGCCGATTCACCACTAAGACCTGACATCACAAGAGATGCCACCAGAGTGACCGCCCCCATGATGACTGCCGCATTTGTTCCTTTACGGTCTGAATACTTTCCAACAAACGGACTGAATGCAAACATTCCTGCAATGTGCAACGACACAACAAATTGGCTGATGTTTTCGTGACCGTGCAGTTTCATATGCACTGGAGTCATTGTCATGACAGCAACCATCGCAGCTTGCGAGATCACCATGCTGGACAATGCCAAACGTCCTCGAGATGTACTGGTGACCACTGCGAGCGCCTCACGAATGCTTGGCAGTTTTGCATCTGACGTCTCGCGTAGTCCCCCTGACACAACAAGTGGATCGGGTCGAAGTTGCAGCGTGATATTGCAGAATGCAAGAAACAAGACGGTGGCCGAAAGCAACCATGGCCCCGTGTACTTGTCTAATCCGAACCAATTTTGTCCAGCGGCCTGCGCAGGACCAATAAGCAGTGGCGCAAACACTGCGCCAAATGTTGAAGCAAAAACAATGCGCGACATAGCCCGACCGCGCTCTTCTGGAACTGCTAGGTCGGTTGCGGTGTAGCGCGCCAGCAGATTGGCTGCTTGGCCATTACCAAATAAGAACAAGCCACCAATGAACAAAAACAGGTTCTGTGTCTCCGCCCCGGCGGCTGCAAGAAGTGCACCCACCGTTGCAAGCGCATAACCATTGCGTAACCCAGGACGACGCCCTTTGCGCATCATGTATCGAGACAACACCTGCGACATGACGGCAGTTCCAATAGTGGTGGTTGCTGTGGCCAACCCACCCCACGGAGTTTTTTCACCCAAGATTTCTTGAATGACAAATGCACCGACTGTGACCGACGCAGCAAGAGCTGCCGAACCCACTATCTGACCCAAAGTTAATGTACGAAGCGTGCGTTGCTGAATGGACGCAATTTCATCAACTGTGTAGGTCTGTGACATCACTTCCCTTTCACAGCGCGCCACGCATATTGCGCAGCACTAAGCAGCGTGAGAGCTACTGCAATCCACAGAAACACCACAAACGTCCACGTGGCATCGTTAATGGTGATGGGCGCCAATGCGAATCCAACGGCCATCTGTTGACTAAACGTCTTCACTTTGGCCAACTTGCTTGCCGGCATTGACACACCTTTTGAGCCGACAAATACGCGATACAGGCTGACAATGATTTCACGGGTCGCAATAATGACAACCGGCAATAACCAAAACACACCACGGTTCACCAAAGTGAACATGGCACCAAGTACCAAAATTTTGTCGGACAATGGGTCGAGGAATGCACCACTGCGTGTGATGCCGTGACGTCGCGCCAAGAAACCATCGAATCCGTCGCTACTACACAGAATGATCCACACCGCAAGCGCGGCCCACGACCCCACACGATCGTCGGGAATCATGGCGAAGAGAAATGGCGAGGCCAGCACTCGTCCAACCGTGACCATGTTGGCCCAGGTCACAATTGCAGATTCGTCAACTGCCATGCGTTCCTTGCACAGGCACAGCGATGAGGTCGGGGCCGAATACTTGTTCCACCACCACAGTGTGGAACTCGCCAACGTGAAGCGAATCGGGCACCTGCACAACGCCGTCAATTTCTGGTGCTTCCCGTGTTGATCGTGCGATGCCTGGTTCGTCGACAAGCACAGTAATGGTTTCCCCTAACAGTGCGTCGCGACGTTCGGCGGTAATGGCGTCTTGCAGTTCGCGTAACTCTGCAATGCGTTCATTCATGAGAGACGCATCAACGTGGTTGGGAAGAGACAATGCGTGTGTTCCCTCTTCTGGACTAAACGTGAAAAAGCCACACCAATCAAGTTGCGCTTCGCGAACAAAATCGAGCAATTGATCGTGGTCTTCTTCAGTTTCGCCCGGATACCCCACAATGAAGTTGCTACGGAATGTGGCGTCTGGCGACAGTGAACGAATCTTGTGAATTCGCTCGAGGAAGCGATCTTTGTCCCCCCACCGACGCATGCGACGAAGATGCTCTTTGCTGACGTGCTGCAATGACAAATCGAAGTACGGAACACCCGTATCGAGAATGGCGTGAATCAATTCGTCCGACAAATCACTGGGGTATAGATACAACAGACGAACCCAGTCGGCCTTTGCAGACACATCGCGAACAAGCTGCACAATTGATCCTGCACCCAACTCTTCCGGGCGGTCTTTCCCATAACTGGCGAGGTCTTGTGCCACCAACACCACTTCGCGCACATCTACTTGGTCGACCTCTTCCAGAATTGCTGCCACATCACGACTACGTTGCGGACCGCGGAACGACGGAATGGCACAGAACCCACAGTTGCGGTCGCATCCTTCTGCAATCTTGATGTAGGCCCACGGTGCAGCCGACTTTGGTCGCGGAAGATTAAGCAGATCGAACGATGGGACTGCACCGGTGACAGCAATCGGCTTGCGTCCCAACTGAATGGGCACACCAAATCCGGCAACTTGGTCGGCCTCTGGCAACGCATCGGCGAGTTCTTGTCCGTACCGTTCAGCCATACATCCAGTCACAACTAGACGTGACGACTTCTTGCGCTGGTCATCAAGGGCCAGCATGGTGTCAATGCTTTCTTGGCGCGCCTCTTCAATGAACGCGCATGTGTTCACCACCACAACGTCGGCCTTTGATGGGTCGTCTGTCTGCGACAAACCATCGGCCAACAGGGTTCCGACAATCTTCTCGGAGTCCACCTGGTTCTTGGGGCACCCCAAAGTCTCAATATAAAAGCGTTGCCCCATAGGGACGAGCCTAGTGGCAGTGCAGTTTCAGACCTTTGTATGGCCACTGCATGGCAAGCAAGCGCCCCGTGCTGGATGCCGTAATGAACGCCGTCTGATAGTCAGCACCACCAAAACAGATGTTTGTGGTGATGCGATCGTCAACAGGGATGAAGTCACGAACAGCTCCATCGGGACCAATAACGGTGATACCTCCATTGACAAGTGTGGCAACACAAATGTTGCCATCGCCATCAACTGCTAGTGAATCAAAGAGTTGATACCCCGGCAGTCCACACAACATGGTGGGTAACTCTGCACTAATTGGCCCCACCTTGCCGGGTGCAACAACATCACGCTGGTACACACGTCCCGTATGGGTTTCAGCCCAGTACACACGGTCGCCGGATGGTGACAGCCCAATACCGTTCGGCGAGTCCACTGGGAACACCACTTCTTCAATGAATGAGCCATCTGCTTTTGCGTAATAAATACCCGTGCGATCGGCAATGCGATGATGACGAATTCCATGATCGGTGAACCAAAACCCACCATGCGCATCGAACACCAAGTCGTTCGGTGCACGCAATGCAATGTCTCCACAATGGGTGTAGAGGTCTGTTACTTCACCAGTTGTGATGTTCACTTTCTGAATACGGCCACCGATGTATTTCTGAGGATCAAACTCACCTGGATAGATAAGCCCCCCTGCCTCTAACGGAGTGAATGCTCCACCGTTGTTACACAGGTACAGAAAACCGTCTGGACCTAACGCGAGTCCATTTGGCAAACCTTCAATGTGTGCAACGGTTGATTTTGTTCCGTCGGGTTCAACACGCGTCAAGCGTGACCCAAACATTTCCGTGAGAATGACCGACCCATCCGGCATTGCCACAGGCCCTTCAGGAAACAACAATCCGTCACAGATCTGTGTGAATGCTGGTGTTGTCATGTCAGCCTCCTTGGGCGTCGAGTTCCTCAACTGTCATCAGAACCTCGCGCGGTTTTGATCCTTGTGCAGGACCCACAATGCCACGCTCTTCCAATTCATCCATGATTCGACCAGCACGAGCAAAGCCCACCTTGAGTTTGCGCTGCAACATTGAGGTGGACCCGAGCCCCGAGCGCACCACAACATCGATGGCCTGACGAATGAGATCGTCTTCGCTTCCCGACCCACCGAACAACGGGCCGTTGCCGCCAGCAGATGAGCCACCACCCTCTTCGCCTTCAATTCCGGACACATACACAACTTCTGGAGATTGACGACGCCAATGCGCAACAACTTTGCGCACTTCTTCTTCGTCCACCCATGATCCCTGAATACGTTGCGGAACGTTTGTGTTACCGGGCATCAACAACATGTCACCTTTACCCACCAACTTTTCAGCGCCCGGCTGATCCAAGATGACTCGACTATCGGTGAGGCTGCTAACAGCAAATGCCATTCGAGCCGGAATGTTGGCCTTAATGACACCGGTGATGACGTTGACCGACGGGCGCTGTGTGGCCACGATGAGGTGAATACCAACTGCACGCGCCTTCTGCGCAATGCGTGTGATGCACTCTTCAACATCACGGGCCGCAACCATCATGAGGTCGTTTAATTCGTCAACCACAACCACGATGAATGGCAACCGTTCGTATTTCTTAGTGCCCTCTTCAGCATTCGGGTCATTGATCTCACCCTTGTCGAATGCTGCGTTGTAACCACCAATGTCACGGAAGCCCACTTCAACCAATAAGTCGTAGCGACGTTCCATTTCTTTCACGGCCCAACCAAGTGCGTTAGCGGCTTTCTTCGGGTTAGTCACTGGTGCGGTGAGTAGGTGCGGCAGTCGCGCGTACTGACCCATTTCCACTTGCTTGGGGTCAATAAGGATGAGTCGCACCTGATCTGGAGTGCTGCGCATCAATAGCGACGTCAGGATGGAGTTGATGCCGCTTGACTTACCAGCTCCGGTTGCACCCGCGATGAGCATGTGTGGTGTGCTGGCCAAGTTGACGAACACCGCACGACCCGCGATGTCTTTACCCACAGCAACATCGAGTGGATGTGTTGCTGCGCGTGCTTCCGCGCTGACCATGAGGTCACCAAGCGATACAAGTTGACGTGTTTCGTTGGGAACTTCAACACCCACAGCTGATTTGCCAGGAATTGGCGCCAAGATACGCACGTCGGTCGCAGCCATTGAATATGCAATGTCGCGGTTGAGGCTTGTTACTTTTGCGACCTTGACTCCAGATCCCAGCTCTAGCTCAAAACGTGTAACGGTGGGGCCAACAGTCATACCAACCAAACGTGTTTCAACACCGTGCGACGCAAGCGACTCTTCTAACAATCGACCACGTTCAGCAACACGCGCTTTGTCAACTTGGAAAGTTTCCGTGAGACCCAACACATCGGTGGGTGGCAGTGTCCATGACCCTGGTGTTGACGACACTGCAGATTCAGAGGAATCACTGGACCCGTCTCCAGATTTCATTCCTGGTTTGCCCACGAATTCTGGTGTTTTCGGATCACCGGGCGTGACCTTGGGGCGGCGCACAGATTTTTGCTTTGGGTTAGGCGCAAGATCTTCGTCGTCGGCAGCGTCGTAGATAGATGGCTTTGGCGTGCGCGATGGTGGACGATTTTCCTCGCCAGGAACTTCTACTAAATCGTCATATGCGCTGGGACGTTCTCTGTTAGTGGTTGCTGTGCGAGCAGCAGATGCAGCTTTTCCACCAGCACGTTGCGACCATTGGCGAACCAATGCAATTAATTCAGGAACCGTTGTATCGGTCACCAACATTGCACCAGCCAAACCAATTGCCAACAGAACAACCAAAGCACCAGCCCAGCTCAGCGTGGATCGCAGTGGTTCACCAACGATTGCGCCAAACCATCCACCTGCCTGAGACATTGCATCGACATCGGCAACGATCTTGTTGGCGCCGTTCATGATGTGAAGAAGCCCCAAGATGGCAAGCACAACAACGCTCCAACCAATGGCGAGGCGTACTCGGTGTTCAACACTGCGGCGTCGCACCATGGCCACACCAATTCCGACCACCACCACGGGCAACGCGAAACGGCCAAGACCTAAGAGCCAGCCGAACATGGTGTCAATGCCCTTGCCCAACGGACCAGCCATATGCAGGTACATCGACAACACAAGGACTATGCCCGTGCTGATGAGTCCGATTCCCCAGAATTCCACCTCGCGACCGCGCACCACTTCGCGTGCGGACTCGCCAGCCGACTCAGCCTTCGCTGCAGGGCGCTTATTTCCCTTGGGGGGAGTCTTCACCCCGCCACGAGACCCTTTTGACCCCTGTGAGCCGCCAGATGACGTACGAGAACCCTTGCCAGACATGACTCAAACGGTACTCCTAGGGTGGGAGCGGGTTCGGGATACCCCCGCCAGGCTTGGGTTTCCGACCAATTAAGTGGTCATCACCACCGGCACAATCATGGGACGGCGCTTGGTTCGCTCGTTCACGAACTTGCCGGCAGCTCGCCGTACTTCGCGCTCGAGTGCATCGATATCGACAACACCATCGTTCACGGCTGCCACTAGAGCCTTCTCAACGTGTGCCTCGGCCTCGTCCAACAAATCGTCTGCCTCAGGTGCATACACCCAACCCCGCGTGATGATTTCTGGACCAGTGATGACACGATGACTTTGCACATCAACTGTGGCAACAATGACTACAACACCTTCTTCAGCCAAGACACGTCGGTCACGTAACACACCTTGACCAACGTCGCCCACGATTCCGTCGACATACAAGTAATTGGCAGGAACGCTGTCGACCACTTCAAGACCGTTGTCTGACAATTCCAGTACGGCACCATCGCTGACTTGCAGCACTTTGTTGGGATCAGCACCCATAACAATTGCAAGTTCTGCGTGCGCACGCATGTGTCGGTATTCGCCATGGACGGGAACAAACCATTCGGGCTTCACGATGGAGTGATAGGTCTTTAGTTCGTCGGCCTGTGCGTGACCAGTTGCATGCACATCAGCGATGCCACTGTGCACCACTTTTGCTCCTGCACGCATGAGGCCATCGATCACTCGATTTACATTTCCCTCGTTACCGGGGATGGCATGGCTTGACAAAATAATTGTGTCGTCCTCGCCCACTGTGAACCACTTGCTTTCGCCGCGCGCCAACAATGACAATGCAGACATTGGCTCGCCTTGTGAACCGGTGGAGATGATGCACACATCTTGCGGTGCATAGTCGTGGATCTTTTCAACGTCGATGAATGTGCTTGCCGGAACGTCAATGAGTTTCAGATCAATCGCAAGCGCGATGTTGTTCTGCATTGAGCGACCCATCAAACACACCTTGCGGCCATGATCGCGCGCCGCTTCAATCACCTGTTGCACTCGGTGAATATGACTTGCGAACGACGCAGTAATGATTCGGCGATCACGATGCTCCCAAAACAATTGGCGCAACACCGAACCGACACTTCGTTCACTGGGCGCGTGGCCGTGTTCTTCGGCATTGGTGCTGTCACACATGAGCAACCGCACACCCACCGTTGATGCCAATTCGCCAAGACGCGCCAAGTCTGTACGGCGATTGTCCACTGGGGTGAGATCTAGTTTGAAATCGCCTGAGTGAACAATGACTCCTTGCGGTGTGTGAATGATGATGGCGTGCGCATGTGGCACCGAGTGCGTGACTGGGAGAAATTCAATGTCAAACGGCCCAATGGTGATTCGTTCGCCGTCGTTCACCACATTGAGGCTTGTCTTTGACAACAATCCTGCTTCTTCAATGCGATTACGCGCCAACCCCAATGTGACGGCCGACCCGTAGATGGGAAACTCCAGTTCACGCAACAAGAACTGCAATCCACCAACGTGGTCTTCATGACCATGAGTTGCCACACATCCCACGATGCGATCTTTATTTTCAATCAGAAATGTGAAGTCGGGAAGAACCAAATCGATGCCATGCATGTCGGCATCGGGAAACATTAAGCCGCAATCAATCAGCAACAACTTGTGGTCTTGTTCTAAGACCATGCAGTTGCGGCCAATTTCCCCGAGTCCACCCAGGAAATACAAACGAATTGGAGCAGCCATGAAGAATTCAGCGCAACGTTGCGCGAGCCTTTTCTAAGTTGGCGTATACCTCGCGTGCGCGAGCATCTAGTCCAGCGGGTGGAGGACCCATGGGCAAACGACACTCCCCCACCGAAAAACCCAATGTATTCATCATGACTTTGGACGGAATGGGATTGGGGTTGGCGTCACCTGTTTCAAATGCATAACTCTCTAACAAGATGTTGTTGATGCTGCGTGCCGTATGAATGTCACCATTTTTGAACGCCGTAATCATCTTTTGATGTTCTGGCGCACTCCAATGTGTCGCCACACCAATCACGCCAACTCCACCGTACGCAAGGAACGCAAGAGTGAGGCCATCATCACCTGAGAACAATTCAAAATCATTTGGCACATGCGCCATGACATTTGCAGTTTCAGCAGGGTTGCCTGCAGCATCCTTTAGCGCCTTGATGTTTGAAACGTTGTTCGCCAACCGAATGAGAGTGTCGGTGTTGATCTTGCGGCCCGTGCGCACGGGGATGTCATACACAACAACTGGCAATGTGGTGGCGTTTGCCATTGCCGTGATGTGTGCTTCCATTCCTGATTGTGGCGGGCGGTTGTAATACGGGCCGACAGCGAGAATTCCTGCTGCACCCATCTTTGACACTTCTTTTGTGAGATGCACAGAGTGCGCGGTGTCATTCGAGCCAGAACCTGCGATAACAGGAATGGTGACAGCACCAATGATTGCTTCCCACAATTCCAACTTCTCGGGATCTGTCAACGTGGACGACTCGCCAGTGGTTCCGGACACAACAAGGCCGTCGTTGCCATTGTCTTGCAGCCATTTGGCAAGGCGCACCGCTTCATTGATGTTCAACGCACCATTGGCGTCAAACGGCGTAATCATTGCCGTGAGCACTTGTCCGAAAAGGGTCATGGCTCAATTATGACCCATGACAGCCAAAGAGCCCGCCCCCAATCGGGGGACGGGCTCCGTGCGAGAGCGGTAGGCAATCAGTTCTGGCCGAGTGCTGGCATTTCTTTGCCCAACTCGAATTCTGTGAATTCTTCGCCGGTGTCTTGCCAGTCCTCGAATTGGATGACGCCCATTTCTTCGAACTTATGGCGTAGCCACTTGTCGTTTCTGTCGAGCAGTCCCAACTTTTTGCAGTTGGGAACAATCTTTGAGAACAACATCTGTTGGAAAAGCTGACGCGATGGGTCCTGCAACATCATGGGAGCAATCTCCTTGGTGTTGACACCCATACGATCCCACACCTCTTGCTGCAGGAAGCGGTCACGCATGCGGACACTTGCTTCGTATGCAAATTCTTGGCGGTCCTTCATTTCTTTGTCGGACATTTCGGCGTACACCTCTTGCAAACTGAGCACACCGAATGCCACGTGACGTGCTTCATCACTCATGACATAACGCAGCAACTTCTTCAACAGCGGTTCGTTTGTGGTTGCATGCAAGAAACCAAACGCGGCAAGCGCCAAGCCTTCAATCATGATCTGCATTCCCAGATACGTCATGTCCCATCGGCTGTCATTGATGATGTCGTCCAACAAAAGACGTAGGTGGGTATTGACCTGGTAGCCGCCACCCATCTTCTCGTTGAGATAACGAGCGAACACTTCGACGTGTCGCGCTTCGTCTACAACCTGGGTGCTTGCGTACAGCTTGGCGTCGTACCAAGGAACTGTTTCTGTGATCTTGGCTGTGCAAATGAGTGCACCTTGCTCGCCATGCAAGAACTGACTGAGTTGCCAACGGCGACCTTCAATGCCGAACTCCAGCCATTCTTTGTCGCCCCACTTACCGAGTGATGTGTCGGCGTAGAGCGCTTGCTCCATCCCGGTACCCAAGATCTGGCTGTCTTCAAAAATGGACTTCTCGATATCAACATCGGTGTTCCAATCAAGATCGGACGTGCCATTCCACTGCCCCGTCTTTGCCTTCTCGTACAACTTGCGCAATGCAGGTCGCGCCAAGGTGTAGTCCCAAGTGAAGATGCTGTCGGCGTTGTTCTTGACAATGTGCTCCACCTCGTCGACATCGGTATTAGTAATGGCCAAGATGGCCTCGATGTCGTTCAACTCATCGCGACCGATGAGTTCAGAGTTGCTCTTTTCGTCCAGGCTCATACATTCCCCCGTTTGGTGTGACGCCCTTCACTCTATGTGCCCAGATGGCCGCCTGTCCTTGACAAGAAATCAAAAAGTTGACTTTTGTGGTCAGGAATTGACTCCATTAGTATCCGAGTGCCCTATTTCCTCTGAAAGGACCAACCCATGCGCAAACTCGCGCTCACCTTTGCTGTCACCGGATCGCTGCTTCTCGCGGCATGCGGTGGAAGCGACTCATCAGACACCGCCTCTGGCGATACCGAATTTGCCAACGCAGCCGAATGCGCAGCTGGCAAGACATTGACAGAAGGAACACTCACTGTCGGAACTGGCGACCCTGCGTACTACCCATGGGTTATCGACGACAAGCCAGAGTCAAAGGAAGGCTTTGAGGCAGCTGTTGCATACGCAGTGGCCGCTGAACTTGGCTTCGAAGACAGCGCAGTGAAGTGGATTCGTACAACATTTGACGAAGCAATTCAGCCAGGTGCAAAGAACTTCGACTTCAACTTGCAGCAATACTCCATCACTGAAGAGCGCAAGCAAACTGTGACCTTCAGCGACAGCTACTTCACCACCAACCAAGCGATTGTCGGATTGGATAGCTCAGCCGCAAAGGGTGCAACCACACTCGCAGACCTCAAGAAATTGAAGTTGGGTGCACAAGCAGGAACAACCAGCCTTGACTACATCACCAACGTGATTCAGCCAGACTCAGAACCACTTGCGTACGACGACAATGCCGGTGCAAAGGCAGCTCTTGAAGCGAACCAAATCGATGCAGCCGTCTTCGACTTGCCCACCGCGTTGTACGTGTCGGCAGTGGAAATTGAAGGTTCAAGCGTTCTTGGTCAGTTCCCCGTGCAAGAAGGCGTAGCCGCTGACGAGTTCGGTTTGGTCTTCGACAAAGACAATGCACTCGCTGAGTGTGTGAACCTCGCATTGGCAACATTGAAGGAAAATGGATCACTTGCATCCATCACCGCTCAGTGGTTGTCAACAAGCACCAATATTCCCGTCATCAAATAAATCTTTGTAGCGGACGACGACATCATGGTTTCCACCACTACTCGTCGCGCCGCATACGAAAGAACTCAAAAACGACGCAGCATTGCGGTCGCCACGGTCAGTTCGCTGGCCGTGGTGGCCGCTCTCGTTGTTTTCATCCCCAAAATGCCGAGATGGGAACGGGTACGAACTTCGTTTTTCAACGGCGAAGTCTTCCGAGATTCTTTTCCGCGACTTCTCGACGCATTTGTTCTTGATGTCAAGATTTTCTTATGGAGCGCACCGGCCATTTTGTTGCTGGCGTTGCTTGTTGCAATGGCTCGCAACTCGCGCTCACCTGCGCTGTTTCCGGTGCGCGTCTTCACCATTGCATTCACCGACATCATGCGTGGTGTCCCCGTTATTTTGTGGATTTATCTCATTGGGTTTGGCGTTCCCGGATTGGGCATTGCGCGCCCATGGAATAACCCCCTCATTTGGGGATCGGTCGCACTCGTTCTCACCTACTCTGCCTATGTCGCCGAGGTATTTCGTGCGGGTATCGAGAGCGTGCACGAATCTCAACGCGCAGCGGCACGCTCGTTAGGCCTCTCACATTGGCAGACCATGCGACATGTGGTTATCCCTCAAGCCATTCGTCGCGTGATTCCAGCACTCATGAACGACATGGTCTCACTGCAAAAAGATGTGGCACTTGTCAGCCTGATTGGACCAATCGAGATTCTGCGACGTGCCGGCGTAGACAAGTCCAAGTTCGCAAATTTCACTCCGTACATTGCAGCCGCGGTGATCTTCCTGTCCATCACAATTCCCCTTACGCGTGCTACCGATTATCTGATTGAACGTGAACGACGCCGCACCACTGGAACGAAGGTGCGCTCATGAAACTGTCAATTCGCAATCTGGTCAAGACGTATGGAAGTCACACCGTTTTAGACGGAGTGTCATTAGATATTGCCGAAGGAAGCGTTGTCACGCTCATTGGTCCGAGTGGATCAGGAAAAAGCACCTTGTTGCGTTGCCTCAACCTTCTTGAACCTATTGACGATGGCGAAATTCTGTTGGATGGAGACGACATCTCACTGCCCGGCCGTGATGCAAACCCCATTCGCCAAAGAGTGGGCATGGTGTTTCAAAGCTTCAACTTGTTCCCACACATGTCAGTGATGGACAACATCATCTTGTCCCCTACCCGCACACGCGGGGTATCTAAGGCAGACGCTCGTGTGAAGGCGTTGGAGTTGTTGGAACGTTTTGGACTTGCCGACAAAGCACGCTCATACCCAGACCAGTTATCAGGCGGACAACAACAACGAGTTGCAATCGTGCGCGCACTTGCCGTCGAGCCTGAAGTTCTTTTGCTTGATGAGATCACCAGTTCACTCGATCCAGAATTAGTGGGCGAAGTGCTCGACGTGGTTCGTGAATTGAAAGCGTCGGGCATGACCATCATTCTTGCAACACATGAAATGGGTTTCGCGCGCGATTCCAGCGATGTGGTGTGCGTACTTGATGGCGGCCGAATTGTGGAACAAGGCCCACCATCTCAGGTATTAGTGAACCCTCAATCAGAGCGTGCACAGCAGTTCCTGCAACGCATCATTGCTTCTGGTCGCTTGTAGCGATGTGGCGAAAAGTCGCGTCACGGGTGTGTGTAGGACTCGCCGCATTCTTTCTCTTTGCCAGCCTGATTACACAGTGGGGATACTCACAAATATTTTCCACTGACACATTCGTCACCACAGCAAACACCGTCATTACAGAGCCTGTTGTACAAGAGGAAATTGCGGCAACTCTTGTGGACTCGCTGACATCGAACATTCCGTTGCCTGCATTTGTGAATTCACCGTTAGAAAGATTGGCAACTCAAATTGTTGCGTCTGATTCGTTCGGTGAATTCTGGTCCGATGCGATACGCAAAGTGCATGAACCACTCATTGAACAACTCACATCAGATATCCCCATCACACAACTACAGGCTCAACGCATTGACCTACAGCCTCTTGTGCAGTCAGTGCTCGATGAACTACGCGCCGAATTTCCTCAACTAAGTCGATTGTTGCCACAGAACGCCCCTGCGACGGAATTTGATCTGCTGAGCGGCGAATCACTTCAGGCCGCCCGGGATGCCACATCTCTTGTGCAGAAACTGCGCTGGGTATTTCCGTTCATCACGATTGCCTTGCTGGTTGTGGCGTACTTTGGCCAGCAAACAGGACAACGGCGACCGCACGCTCTTGTTGGCTCAGTTACTGCAGCGGCCTTACTCGTCTTTGCCGCAACACGAATCGCAGGTTCAATTGCCGAATCGTTTGCATCGGATCGGTACGCCGACGTCGCCGCCACCATTGCTCGCCACGTGGTGCAGCCACTGGCGAGGCAATCATTAGTTCTTCTTGCACTCTGCGCCGCAGCATTCGCGACGCTGTTCATTCAGGCTCGGCGAGAGCGCCAAAGCTCCACCGACTAAGCGTCGGGAAGAACAAAATCTGCGAACTGTTCGCGCAATGTCTTCTTTGAGAACTTACCCACTGATGTCTTTGGCACTTCTGGAATGAACACCACATCGTCGGGCAACTGCCACTTTGCAAGACGAGGAATGAGATGCTCAATCACTTCGTCACGTGTCAAAGTTTCTCCTGGCTTCACCACAACGCATGCAAGTGGGCGTTCGCTCCACTTCGGATGCGGCACACCAATCACTGCTGCCTCAGCAATTTTTGGATGAGACATCAGTTCATTTTCAACGTCGACGGATGAAATCCATTCGCCACCCGACTTAATGAGGTCTTTGGTGCGGTCAACAAGTCGAATGCGGCCCTTTTCATCAACCACAGCAACGTCGCCTGTACGTAACCACCCATCGGCAGTGAAACTTTCGCCTGAACGTGGGTCGTTGTAATAGTTGGCCGCAATCCAAGGACCAGCACACTGAAGTTCGCCACTTGATTCGCCGTCCCACGGCAACGGAGTCGTGGTACCTGGTTCCACCACGCGCATCTCGACACCAAAAGCAATCTGGCCCACCGTGGTGCGCAGTTCTGCTTGTTCGTCGTCGGACAGCAAGCGGTCAGCTTTCGACAATGTGCACACCGCAGCAATTGGGCTTGTTTCTGTCATGCCCCATGCCTGCAAAATGGGAAGACCAGTTTGCGCGCGATACGCCTCGCTGAGCGCTTTAGGAACTGCTGAGCCTCCACATGGGATGCATCGCAAAGCAGATGTGTCTTTGCCCTTCAACTCGGGCAGCACTGCCATCCAAATTGTTGGAACACCAGCCGCAACGGTGACTTTCTCGTCCACGATCAGTTTTGCCACTGCCGGACCAGACAGGTCAGGCCCTGGCATCACTAGGTCTGCGCCTGTTGCAACACCAGCATGTGCAAGACCCCAGGTGTTGGCATGAAACATTGGTACCACCGGCAAAATGATGTCTGATTCACACACACCAACTGAGTCGGCAATCATTGTTCCCATGGTGTGCAGGTAGGTGCTGCGGTGGCTGTACACCACACCCTTGGGGTTGCCTGTTGTACCCGAGGTGTAACACATACTTGCTGCTTGATTTTCATCAATATCGGTGGGCCACTGCGCAGGCGCAGCATTCGCTAGTAATGCCTCATACTCGTGCACTGTGTAGCCAGGGACCGATGTGGGAACTTCACCCTTTCCATCATTCATGAACACCAGATGCTTCACGGTGGTGAATGTGCTGAGCAGGGGCTGAATAAGCGGATAGATAGAAGTGTCAATGAAAATCACTTCGTCTTCCGCGTGATTCACGATGTAGGTCAATTGTTCAGGGAACAAACGGATGTTCAGTGTGTGTGCAACACGACCACTGCAGGGTGCAGCAAAATACAACTCGAGGTGTCGTTGAGTGTTCCATGCGAAGGTTGCAACACGGCCATGCTTGGAAATTCCTAATTGGTCGAACACGGTGGCCAGACGACGCGTACGGTCTGCCCATACGCCATAGGTGGTGCGTTCAACACCAGTGGCAGTTGCCGTAATGATGCTTTTCTCTGGGTGATACTTCTCGGCTCGATCAAAGAGATAGTTGATAGTCAACTGAGTTGGCTGCATTAAGCCCTTCATGTGGTCCCCCTTGTGTGTGGCAATTACTCACCGCTATGCAGAAACCGTAGCAAGGTCGTGCCGTGGCAGGAAAGGCTGAACCCGATACCGTTCATGCAATGCGCAAGTTGCTCGTGGTGTTCACATCATTTCTGTTCGCCATCGGCACAATTGGCACAAATATTGGCCCCGCACTGGTGGACGATCACCCAAATCTCGTCCTTGCGCTCAGCTCTCGTAATCGAAACTTGTTTGGTTCGGTTCCGTACATTGACGCTTTGCCATTCTTTGCAATTGGCTTTGTTCGTCTCCTCGTCGCTGCGACAGCGCTGTATTACGTTGGTCGACTCTTTGGTGAACGAGCGCTTCGGTGGGCCGAATCTCAAGTGGGCGAAATGCCCCGCATCTACCGATGGACCGAAGCCGCCACAGTTCGCGCCGGCTGGGTGGCGGTTTTCTTTATGCCTGGTTCCAACATTGTGTGTTTGCTGGTGGGCCACCTAAAGATGGCTCCACGCACCTTCTTCACATCCATCACGGCTGGCATCATTTTCCGCCTCATCGTGCTGTGGTACGGAGGAAAAGCGTTTGAAGACCAGATTCGCTCATTCATTGACTGGATTGACCAATACCAATGGTGGATCGTTGGCGCCTTGTTCGCCATCTCCTTCATCCAAACCTCACGTCGAAAGTCTCCTGGCGCACCCGAAGCGTGAGCCCATTGTCGCCGTAGGCTCTCGGTCATGGCACAGACATCATTCGGCGGCACCCCCGTCAACACAGTCGGCGATCTTCCTGCTCCAGGCGCATCGCTCCCCTCATTCACACTCACCGCAGCAAACCTGCAAGATTTCAGCAATGCTGACGTTGCAGGAAAGCGTGTGATTTTCAACATTTTCCCCAGCGTGGACACACCAACATGTGCTCAGAGCGTTCGTCGATTTAATGAAATTGCATCGTCGCTTGACAACACCGTTGTGTACTGCGTATCCAACGACTTGCCATTCGCACAAGGTCGCTTCTGTGGTTCTGAAGGTCTCAGCAACGTTCAGAACGCATCTGGCTTCCGCGGTGGATTCGGCGGAGCATTTGGTGTTCTCTTAAATGAAGGCGCATTCAACGGCCTTCTCGCACGCGCAGTTGTTGTTGCGGACGAAAAAGGCAATGTTCTTCACACCGAACTGGTGTCAGACATTGCAAACGAGCCCAACTACGACGCAGCAATTAACGCGTTGAAGTAATTCGCTTTTACAACAGGCCCGTCTCGGTACGTCCGAGGCGGGCCTGTTTTGTTTACAGCAACGAATCGATTCCCATGGTGAGACGATTCGACAGACCGCCAACGCGCTGACACGCCAACACAACTCCGGGCATGAAACTGACACGGTCATTGCTGTCGTGGCGAATCACCAAGGTTTGACCGGCCGTTCCCAGAATGACTTCTTGTGACGCAGTCATTCCCACCATGCGCACGCCATGCACATGAATGCCACCTGGCCCAACACCGCCGCGTGCTCCGGGAATCACTTCATGCTTTGTTGGGTCTGCTGCCCACTCACTACTTGCTGCCGCCATGCGTTGTGCGGTTGCCATTGCGGTACCACTGGGCGCATCTTGCTTCGCATTGTGATGGAACTCGATGATTTCGGCAGTTTCAAAATATGGCGCTGCTTGCTCTGCGAATTTCATCATCAACACCGCGCCAATTGCGAAGTTGGCCGCGATCAAACAGTTACTCCCTGTGAATGCCTTTTCGAACGATGAAATGTCCTCGTCTGAAAAACCAGTGGTTCCCACCACCGCATGCATTCCGTGCAACGCCAGCCATGGCAACGTCTTTCGTGCGGCCTCAGCAACGGTGAAGTCCACCACCACATCACACTGGGCGTCAGCCAACGCCTTCAAATCTGATGCAATTGTGAGCCCATGAACAACACCGCCGCCGCCGACAACGTCGACAGCGGCAGCAAGTTGTAGTCCATCGGCGGCTGCGACAGCGTCACAGACCGTTGATCCCATTTTTCCAGCGGCTCCAACAACTCCCACACGAATCATGGGAGTCACCGTAGTCGCTGAGGTGTGTTATCGACGGCGACGATTACGGTCGCTACGAGTATCGGGACCAAGGTCACCAAGCTCGGAACGAAGTTCGTTTTCAAACTCGTCTTCAAATGACACTTCTTTGGGTGCGTCTCCGCGCGGTTCACGTGGTCCACGATCATCACGATCGCGTCCACCTCGACCACCACGGTCTCCACGGTCACGACCACCACGGTCATCACGGTCACGACGCTCGCGGCGCTCACCGCCACCGCCTCCGCCACCACCTGGGATGTCGTTGCCGTCTTCGTCAACTGGGGTAAGGCTGACCTTGCCCTTGTCGTCAATGTCGTCGACGCGCACGCGGATTTCATCGCCAAGGTTCAACACGTCTTCAACGTTGTTGACGCGCTGGCCGTTACCCAACTTCGAGATGTGCACGAGGCCGTCCCGTCCGGGAAGGATGTTGACGAACGCACCGAACTTGGTGGTGCTCACTACGCGACCGTTGTAGATGGCGTTGAGTTCTGCGGTTGGAGGATCAACGATTGCGAGAATGCGATCGCGTGCTTCTTCCACACGGAAGCTGTCTGGTGAACCAATGGTGACAATTCCGACTGCGCCGTCGTCGTCTACTGCAATGTCTGCACCAGTCTCTTGCTGAATGGTGTTGATGACCTTGCCCTTTGGCCCGATGACTTCGCCAATCTTGTCCATTGGAATGTTGAACGAGACAATCTTTGGTGCGGTTGCACCAACTTCCGCGCGTGGTGCAGCAAGTGCCGAGTTCATTGACTCGAGGATTGCCATACGTGCGTCGCGTGCCTGCTGCAATGCGGACGCAAGAACGTCGGCTGGAATACCGTCGATCTTTGTATCCAACTGCAATGCGGTCACGGCGTCTGCTGTACCAGCAACCTTGAAGTCCATGTCACCGAATGCGTCTTCTGCACCGAGAATGTCGGTGAGAGCAAGGTACTTGCCCTCTGCATAGATGAGACCCATGGCGATACCAGACACGGGCGCCTTGATGGGCACACCAGCATCCATCAACGACAAGCTTGATGAACACACGGATGCCATTGAGGTGGAGCCATTTGATGACAACACTTCAGACACCAAACGAATTGCATACGCAAACTCGTCCTGGCTTGGGATTACTGGAAGAAGTGCGCGCTCTGCGAGTGCACCGTGTCCGATTTCGCGACGCTTCGGCGAACCAACGCGACCTGTTTCACCATTTGCCCATGGAGCCATGTTGTAGTGGTGGATGTAACGCTTCTCGTTGTCTGGACCCAGTGTGTCCAACATTTGGTTCATGCGCGGCATGGCAAGTGTGCACACGTTGAGAACTTGTGTTTCTCCACGCTGGAACAAACCGGTGCCATGCGCTGCAGGCAAGATGCCCACTTCACTTGACAATGGACGCAAGTCGCGCGGACCACGACCGTCGATACGGATGCCCTCTTCAACAACGCGTTTACGAACGAGCTTCTTGGTGAGGCTACGGACAGCTTCTTTCACGGCCTTTTCTTGACCAGCGAAAGCTGAGCCTTCGCCACACAATTCAGCAACAGTTTCTGCAGCAGCTGCATCTGTTGCGGCATTGCGATCTGCCTTCAATGCGATGGTGATTGCTGTTGCCAACTTTGATGTTGCAACCTTTTCGACTGCGGCGAAGATTTCGTCGGTGTAGTCGAGAACTGGTGTGTACTCAAGTGGAGTAATCGGTCCTCGTGTTGCGATGATGCTGGCAACAAGTTGACGCTGTAATCCAATGGACTCTTTGATCCATTGCTTCGATGCTTCAAGACCGTCAGCAATGACTTGCTCGGACACCTTTGGTGCGCCATCTGCGTAGAACTCGAATGCTTTTTCGGTTCCGCCTGCTTCCACCATCATGATGGCGACGTCTCCGTTGTCAAGCTCGCGACCAGCAACAACGATTTCAAACGTTCCGTTGTTTCCTTCTGCATATGTTGGATGAGGAACCCATTCACCATCTTGCGAGAACGCCATGCGAACTGCACCGATTGGGCCTTCGAATGGAATACCGCTGACCATCAATGCAGCAGATGATGCGTTGATTGCGATGACGTCATGTGGGTTTTCCATATCGACACCAACAACGGTGATGACAACTTGTGTCTCGTTGCGGTAGCCGTCTGGGAATGCAGGACGAAGTGGACGGTCGATCAAACGGCAGGTGAGAATTGCCTGTTCTGATGGACGACCTTCACGGCGGAAGAATGCTCCTGGAATTTTCCCTGCCGCATACGCACGCTCTTCAACGTCGACGGTGAGTGGGAAAAAGTCAATGCCATCGCGCACGCCACGAGCGGCGTTTGCAGTTGCAAGGACGGTGGTGCCACCAATTGTTGCGATAACGGCACCCTGCGATTGGGTCGCAAGCTTTCCGGTCTCGAACGTGATGGTCTTGTCTGAACCCGACACGGGTGCGGATACGCGAATTGCGTCAGCCATGGGAACTCCCTTTTATGTTGTTGTGTTTCTCCACCAACATGGGCCGGTTCCCAGTCGTCAACACCGCACCGATTCGAAACGGGGCGCGGAATTCTCGACTGACAACCGACAACAAAATCTGAGGTCGGTGGAAAAGTGATTTAACGGCGAAGGCCGAGTTTTGCAATGAGTTCGCGGTAGCGAGTGATGTCGCGATCGCGGACGTAGTCGAGCATGCGACGACGACGACCCACCAACATCAACAAGCCACGACGGCTGTGGTGATCTTTGGGGTGTGTCTGCAGGTGTGCGGTGAGGTGATTGATGCGGTCTGTGAGGAGCGCAATTTGCACATCGGGCGAACCTGTGTCGGTGCCGTGCTGACGGTACGTTGCAATGGTGTCGTTCTTCGACATTGAGGGCCTCTTTCCTTCTATGTAGAGAGGGCGTTTGTCCCAACCTTTGGGAAAAACATCGACCGCGCGCCGGAGCCCACGGGGACCCTTCAAGGCTATGAGCCATTCCCCCACGCCTACAACCCCATCTGACCATTAGTCTCCTGAGGGTGTTCACCGGAATTGTT
Organism: uncultured Bifidobacterium sp.; assembly: GCA_964503445.1. GTDB lineage: Bacteria > Actinomycetota > Acidimicrobiia > Acidimicrobiales > Ilumatobacteraceae > UBA2093. Next base: position 13,516 of record CAZCZM010000006.1, on the reverse strand, counting down.
GAAGAAAAAGGGACAGTGGCCGCCCGAGACGGCGCCAAACTGACCATTTCCGCCACCACCGTCTTAGAAGATTCGGGGATAGGCGCTTCTATTGCCGTGAATGGCTGCTGTCTCACCGTTGTGGAGAAAGGGCCCAACTGGTGGGTAGCCGATGTGTCCGACGAGACATATTCGCGCACGAACCTTGGCGCACTGACTCCCGGTGACCCTGTCAATCTCGAACGCCCCATGCAGGCCAATGGCCGATTCGGCGGCCACATCGTGTTGGGTCACGTGGATGCCGTGGGAACCATCGTGTCCCCCGTCCCCAACCTTGTGGTGCGAATTCCTCGGGAGTTAATGAAATACGTGGTCGAGAAAGGCAGCTGCACAGTGGACGGCATCAGCCTCACAGTCTTCAATCTCACCGACGACACATTTGAAGTTGCAGTCATTCCACACACTGCAGAGGTCACCACTCTTGGCCATCGATCAATTGGTGATGCTGTCAATATTGAAATTGATGTGTTGGCCAAGCATGTTGAACAACTGATGAGAACTCGCGACTAGCCATGGCCGATCTGTCTGAACTTCGCGCGCGAATCGACCAGCTTGATGCAGAACTTGTTCGCATTCTTGCGCAGCGAATCAACATTGTTCGAGAAGTTGCCGAAACAAAGGGCCATTCAGGAGATGCCGTCATTCAGCCCGATCGCGTGCGGGACGTGTTGTTATCTCGACGCCAGTGGGCAATTGACGCTGGTGTCGATGCCGACTTTGCCGAACAACTTTTTCGAACCCTCTTGTCAGAAACACATCGCATTGAAGCTGCCGAAAGCCGCACAGAACCAACACCAACGAAAGATGCAGGCGAACACACACGCAGCCAATTAGACACAGTCGCTGTTCGCATTGACCATGTTGTGGTTGCTGTTGCCGACATCGATGCTGCTCGCACTTTCTTTTCCGACCTGGGCTTTCGCACCTCACTCACCGACGACCCTGCAGTGGTGAACGCAGTTGCCGGCGGAGTCACCGTGGTGCTTGTTGGTCCCAACCACAATCCTGCGGTTCATCGACGGCTATCCGAACATGGCTCGGGTGTGCAACACATCGCCATTGAAGTCTTCAATGCTGGAGTCACCCGTGACGCGCTTGACCACGCCGGAATCCCACGACTCACCGACATCGTGGTGGACCACGAGGGACACGAGCAGGTGTTTGCAGCCCTCGACCCCGCAACGGGCGTGCAACTCAGCTTCATTAGCCGCACTGGCCACCGTGTTCCCATGAGTAGCCACAATGTCTCGGCCATGTTTGAGGCCATTTCCAATACTGACACCGACGATCTCTAGGTCTATGCTGGAAAGTGCTCGGTCATCACGACCGCGTGGGGGCACTTTCTAACTCGCACTCAAGCGTTCGACCAGCACTGGCAAAACCCATCGGACTTCATTCACCTGAAAGGTGTTTTCGTGTTGCGCCAGTTCTCACGCGACGACCTCTTGGCATCGTCCCCACATGACCAGTCAATCCTTGACGAATTAATTCACGCCCCGCTCGATGTGTTGATGCATCGTGCGCGCAATGTGCGAGATGCTGCGCATGGCACCCGTATCACGTACTCACCGAAGGTCTTTATTCCGCTCACCATGTTGTGTCGCGATAAGTGCGGCTACTGCACCTTTGCTCAACCACCTGCACGTCTAGAGAAGCCATATCTCTTGGCAGACGACATCTTGACCATCGCACGCCAGGGAGCGCGCAATGGATGCCACGAGGCCTTGTTCACATTGGGTGAGCGTCCAGAGCTTCGCTATGACGTTGCCGCTTCATGGCTGCGCGACAACGGATACGACTCCACCATTCATTACTTGCATGACATGGCAGAACTGGTTCTGAAAGAAACCGGATTGCTTCCACACGCCAATGCCGGTGCTTTGTATGAAGATGAATTGGCAATGCTGCGTCGCGTGTCTCCGTCGCAAGGAATGATGCTTGAAACTTTGCGCGATGATTTGGAGTGCCACCGTGGCGCACCAGACAAAGAGCCACAGCGTCGCATCAACACGTTGTGCACCGCAGGTGAACTGCGCATTCCGTTCACGTCGGGCATCTTGGTGGGAATTGGCGAAGATCGACGAGACCGCATTGAAGCGTTATCCCTGCTTGCTGGTGCACATCTCACGTATGGACACCTGCAAGAAGTGATCGTGCAGAACTTCCTGCCAAAAGCAGGCACTGCAATGCACAAAGCAAGACCATGCCCCGAAGACGAATATCTGTGGTCGATTGCTGTGGCGCGACTCATTCTTCCCCCCGATGTTCACTTGCAGGCTCCACCAAACTTGTCAGATGACTTTGGCGTTCTGTTAGACGCAGGAATTGACGACTGGGGTGGCGTCTCACCCGTGACCGCCGACCATGTGAACCCCGAACGACCATGGCCCGCATTGGACAGATTGCGCGACGTCACCGAAGATCGCGGATTTGCTCTTGCTCCGCGCCTCACTATTTACCCCGAGTACGCAACGCAACCGGCCACGTGGCTAGACACTGCACTTCACTTTCCAATTCTTGACCGCAGTGATGCCGAGGGATTAGGACGCGATGACCCAGGTGCAGTGTGGCCTGAGAAAGTCACTGCTGCCGATGTTGTACACGATGGCGCCGAAGTGGTGCTGGTGGGACACAAATCAACTCAGTGGTACTCCGGTTCCAACGTGAAGCCCACCACACTTGTTCCACATCCACGACCATCGGCACGAGGCCGTGTTGCAGAAATCATCGAAGGCCATCGCGGCGGACAGGAACTTGGCGAACAAGAAGTTGTCGACCTATTTCGTGCGCGTGGCCCCGAAGTTCCCTACATTGCGGACTATGCCGATGAATTGCGGTTTGCTGCCGTGGGCAACACCGTCACATGGGTACACAATCGCAACATCAACTACACAAACGTGTGCACCTACAAGTGCAAGTTCTGTGGATTCTCAAAGGGTCCACTATCACTCAACTTACGTGGAACCCCATATCTGTTAACCCTGGACGACATTGCAGATCGAGCACGTGAAGCATGGGAACTTGGCGCCACCGAAGTCACTCTGCAAGGCGGCATTCATCCAGATTTCGATGGCGACTACTACATCGACGTCACTCGCGCCGTGAAGGCTGCGGTTCCCGACATGCACGTTCACGGCTTTACCGCTTTAGAGGTCACAGAAGGTGCTCACCGCAATAGCGAAACATTGCGCGACTATTTGCAACGGCTCAAAGATGCAGGCCTTGCATCATTGCCTGGCACTGCTGCCGAAATCTTGGATGACAAGGTTCGCGCCATTTTGTGTTCAGACAAAGTAAACACCGAAGAATGGTTGGAGTGCCACCGACAAGCACACTCCGTCGGACTTCATTCGAACATCACCATCATGTACGGAAGTATCGAAGGACCACAGTCATGGGCGCAACACATGATGGTCACTCGTGAACTGCAGAAAGAAACCGGCGGGTTCACCGAATTCATTCCATTGCCATTCGTGCACATGGCATCACCTATTTACTTGCAGAAGAAGTCACGACGCGGACCAACTTTTCGCGAGACAATTCTGATGCACGCCATTGGCCGAATCTTCTATCACGGCCTCATCGACAACGTTCAAGCCAGCTGGGTGAAAATTGGAACACACGGCGCAGCCCAACTATTGCAAGCTGGATGCAACGATTTAGGCGGAACCTTGATGGATGAAAACATCTCTCGTGCGGCTGGCGCAAACCACGGTCAAGCAATGACCGAAGGTCGGTTTAGTGAAGTAGTGGCTCCACTACGACGCACTCTTGCTCAACGCAATACTGCGTACAAGATTCTGCACGAATCACACAACAGTTAACGACCATGACGAGCCAGCACTGCGGCTCGCGCATGTTCAATGTCTTTGACCAACTGCTCCTTTAGTTCGTCAATGCCACCAAACTGTTTTTCACTGCGCAAGAACGCTTCAAATCGCACCGACGCTGCTTCGTCATACAGATCACCGCTGAAATCCAGCAGGTATGCCTCGAGCAATGAATACCCCTGATCCGTGTAGAACGTGGGGCGTCGCCCAAGGTTGAGAGCACATGTGTATTCGGTTCCATCTGGCCGCGTATACACACCGGCGTACACACCATCAGACGGCATACACATTCCCGCAGGTATCTGAACATTGGCCGTGGGAAATCCGATGGTGCGACCACGTTCATCGCCGTGCATCACAGTTCCCCGCACTTCATATGGCCTACCCAACATGCGTGTAGCACTATCAATCTCTCCGCCAGCTAAAGCGCGGCGAATTGCAGTTGAACTGACTGGCTCGTTTACTCCATCGGCACGCGGAATGAGAACAACTGGTTCACATGAAAAGTCGTGACGCTCGCCCATTTCCCGTAACAAGGTGACATTGCCTTGACGCATGTGTCCGAAATGAAAGTCGGAACCGACGATGACGGCTTTGGCTCGCAATGTGTTGACGAGAACGCGGGTGACAAAATCGACAGGTGTTTCGCGCGCTTGGTCAGGGTGAAATGGAACAATAACCACCGCGTCAACACCCGTGCCTTCCAACAGTTCAATCTTTTGGTCAACTGTGGTGAGTAATCGAGGAGCGGATTCTGGTCGCACCACGCTTGCAGGATGGCGATCAAATGTCACCACAACACTGAGTGCGTCAAGTTCTTCTGCGCGAGCGCGCACTTGACGAATGACTGCACGATGCCCGAGGTGAACTCCGTCGTATGCGCCGATGGTGAGTACAGCGCGTTGGTCAGGCCATGGACATTCAGATAAGTCAGTGATGACACGCACGTCCCTAGACGCTATCTGCCACCAAACACCACAGTGGGCTTGGCCACACGGTCTTTCCACAGTTCAAAGACTGCAACTAACTCACCAGTCGCGTTCACTGCCGCCCACGGTCCATTGCCATCCCATGCATCACGTACTCGGCCATACAACACATCGTCGACCTCGGCGTCAGTTAACACATGCTTTGGTAGTGCGCGCACAGCTTCAATCACAGACAACAGTTGTGGTTCTTGCAATGAGCAAGACTCGTCAAGACTGTATGGACCAATACTGTGTCGTCGCAGTGTTCGAATATGTGCACCGCCACCGAGCGCAGTTCCTAAGTCGGCGCCTAAAGAACGAATGTACGTGCCGCCACCACAGCGCACATGTGCTCGCAACACCATGGGGTCAGAAGTCTCTTCAACATCAAATGAATACACAGTGATAGGCCGTGGCTCTCGTTCAACTTCCACACCGTCACGCGCAAGCTGATGCAGACGCACGCCATCTACTTTCAACGCCGACACCATGGGCGGAACTTGCATGATGTTTCCAACAAACCGATTGGCAATGACGGACTGAATTTCGGTTAGTGACGGCAACGCCATGTCATGAGTTGCAACAACGTCGCCGGAGTCATCAAGCGTGTTGGTCTCAGTTCCAAACACAATCTCACATGAATATGTTTTATCCATATCGCCCATGAAACGAATGAGGCGCGTGGCGTTCCCCACTCCCACCACAAGCAAACCCGTGGCGTCAGGGTCCAAGGTTCCCGCATGACCAATTCGCTTTTCGCCGAAATGTTTACGCAAGGCATACACCGCATCGTGACTGGTCATTCCTGCGGGCTTGTCAAGAAGCACAAGTCCATGCACCGTTGGTGGTCGGCGTCGTGCCATGAACTATTCGGAGTCGTCGGGCTGAATCGGTGACGTATCTGGCTTCTTTCGCAAGAGCTCTTCAATACGCGCCGCGCTTCTAATGACCTCATCGGGCTTGAACGACAAGATAGGAGTCTTTCGCGCATGCATTTGTCGGTTGATGGACGATTGCATTCGAGCGCGGTGTTCATTCAATGCTTCAATGACACCTTCGTCACCTTCTTCACCGAACATGGAGTCGAAAAAGACAATGGCGCGGTTCATTTCAGGATCAACATCAATTGCAGTGATGGTGACAAGATCGAGGCGTTCATCGTCAATTCGGGTGAGCTCGTCTGCGATGACTTCGCGCAGTACTTCCGACAATCGCGCGGTGCGGGGATATCCGTGAGAGGAACCACCCTTGGGTTGACGACGACCCGACCGTGGGCGCTGCTTAGACACGTCATCTAGGATGGCACAACCATGACTGAATCGGCGACGCCCCCCACCGCAGGAACAACAAAAATCCCTCAATTCCGCTATTCGGCATCCCTCGCAGCCGATATCGAGGCTCGCTGGCAAGATTCGTGGGATCGCGATGGCACATTTCATGCACCAAACCCAGCCGGACCACTGCGAGACCTTGACCGCCTCGCCGACAAACCAAAAGCGTTCATCCTCGACATGTTTCCCTATCCATCGGGGGCGGGTCTCCATGTGGGGCACCCACTTGGATACATCGGCACAGATGTGTATGCGCGTTACAAGAGAATGAAGGGCTACAACGTTCTGCACGCATTGGGATACGACAGTTTCGGGTTACCCGCAGAACAGCACGCCATCACCACAGGAATTCATCCCCGCATCAACACTGAATCAAACATCGCCAACATGCGCCGCCAATTGCGCCGTCTTGGTCTTGGACATGATCCGCGCCGCAGTGTTAGCACCACCGACGAAGCGTTCTATAAATGGACGCAGTGGATCTTCCTCCAGGTTCATGGAGCGTGGTACGACACCAGCACTCAACGTGCGCGAAAGATTGATGAACTCATTGCAGACTGCGAAAGTGGTTCGCACGTTCTGCCTGATGGCCGAGCCTGGAGCGACTATTCGGCACAAGAGAAACACGACTACATCGACTCACACCGACTCGCCTATCTGACCGATGCGCCAGTGAACTGGTGCCCAGGCCTCGGAACAATTTTGGCCAACGAAGAAGTCACCGCCGACGGTCGCAGCGATATTGGCAACTACCCGGTTTTCAAGCGCAACATGCGTCAATGGATGATGCGTATCACCGCGTACGCGGATCGCCTTATTGATGACCTCGACAGACTTGACTGGCCAGAACCCATCAAGTTGATGCAACGAAATTGGATTGGACGCAGCGACGGTGCGCGCGTCACGTTTACGTCACCTGCTGGCCCGTTGGAAGTGTTCACCACTCGACCCGACACGCTGTTTGGCGCAACGTTCATGGTGTTGTCACCAGAACATCCGTTGGTGCCACAACTCACCACATCCGATGCACGTAACGCAGTCGATGCATATCGCGCAGCTGCGGCGGCAAAAGCAGACGATGAACGCCAAGACGATTCGAAAGAGAAAACCGGCGTGTTCACTGGGTCATACGCCGTCAATCCCGTCACCAGTGGAGATATCCCCATCTACATTGCCGATTACGTCTTGATGGGATATGGAACGGGCGCCATCATGGCGGTGCCCAGCGGTGACCAACGCGACTTTGACTTTGCTCGCACATACAACTTGCCCATCGTCGCCACACAAATGCCGCCAACATCATGGTTTGAGCAACACAACATTGCGCCAAGTAGCGACTGCGCCACATGGCCAGAAGCATTTGTGGGTGACGGTGAATACATCGACTCAGCGAATGATTCCGTGTCGCTTAACGGCCTCACATCTATTGCCGATGCGAAAGCACGCATGAATGAATGGCTGCAAAAGAATGGGCACGGAATTCCCACCACCACATACCGCTTACGTGATTGGTTGTTTTCACGTCAGCGCTACTGGGGCGAACCGTTCCCCATCGTCTATGACGAACACGGCAATGCACATGCCGTACCGGAATCTGCGCTTCCAGTGTTGTTGCCCGAACTTGCCGATTTCAAACCAACAGCTCTTGATCCAGACGATGCAGAGAGCGACCCCATTCCCCCATTGGCACGCGTGAAGGAATGGACCACAGTGACTCTCGATTTAGGCGAAGGACCACGCGAATACAAACGTGAAGTCAATGTCATGCCGCAATGGGCGGGGTCATGTTGGTATGAGATGCGCTACCTCGACCCCACTAATGCAGAGACGTTCGTAGACCCTGCAGTGGAAAAATATTGGATGGGTCCAACTGCACCCGGACATACCGGCGGCGTTGATTTGTATGTCGGCGGCGTCGAGCATGCGGTTCTGCACTTGCTGTATGCGCGTTTTTGGCACAAAGTTCTGTTCGACCTGGGCCACGTCAGCAGCGAAGAACCATTCCACAGATTGTTCAACCAGGGATACATCCAGGCATATGCGTATCGAGATGCGCGTGGCCAAACAGTTCCCGCAGCAGAAGTTGTAGAAGACAACGGCACATACACCTGGAACGGTGAACAGGTATCGCGCGAATACGGCAAGATGGGCAAAAGCCTGAAGAACATTGTCACCCCCGACGAAATGTATGAAGAGTTCGGGGCAGACACGTTCCGTTTATACGAGATGTCAATGGGACCACTTGACGCCAGTCGACCATGGAACACTCGCGATGTAGTCGGCATGCAACGCTTTTTGCAGCGTTTATGGCGCAACGTTGTAAACGAAGACACGGGCGAAGCCAATGTCACCGACTCTGCACCACCAGACGAATTGTTGCGTCATTTACATCGCACCATTGCAGGCGTAGATGCAGACATGGCCGGATTGCGATTCAACACCGTCATTGCAAAATTGATTGAATTCAACAACGCCCTCACGCAACACACCACTACACACGGTCCAGCTCCACGTGCACTAGTGGAGCCATTGGTTCAGATGCTGTCACCATTGTGTCCACACGTTGCAGAAGAACTGTGGCGCGCCCTTGGCAACACCAACACGGTGACGTATGTTCCGTTTCCCACAGCAGACGAAAAACTTCTAGTGGAAGATCTCATCGAAGTTCCGGTGCAAGTCAACGGCAAAGTTCGTGGACGTATCTCTATTGCACCAGACGCAGACGATGCAGCACATCTTGCCGCGGCAATGGCGGTCGACTCGGTGGTGGCCGCACTTGACGGGAAGACACCCTTCAAAACCATTGTTGTTCCAGGACGCACAGTCAACTTGGTCATCAAATAATGAATGTCGCAATGGGCGTGTGGTGCACGTTCACCAGTCTCGTGTTCGTGTGGCCACAGGTGTGGCGAATGGTCAGACACGACACATCGCACGGAGTATCTGCCTTCAGTGTGGCCCATGGCGTGCTGGGATCGGCCATGTGGTTCACCTACGGCGTCTCCATGAGCCGCCACGCTATTTGGTTTTCAAACGGGTCATTCATCATTGCTCAACTCATCATCATCAGTGTGTTGTATCGACACCAAAGAATGTCCCGCTCGCTTCTGGGCAAATTCGCCACAGTGCTCGGAGTTTTGTTGCTCATCACCATTCCGGCATCACCATCAACAGTGGGATGGATGGCCACAACCCTCAGCGTCACGTCTTTGATTCCACAAGTAATGCACGTCATAACAACGGAAAACCTGCACGGAATATCTGTTGCAAGCTGGCTGATGACAATTGTGTCTGCGTCTTCGTGGATGGCCTACGGATGGATGCTGAACGACGTAATTATGTCGGTCATCAACTACTTCACCATTCCCATGATGATTTTCATCGTGTCAAAAGCGATTGTGTGGCGTCGCTCCAACGGCGAACCGTTGTTTAAGCGCGCAAGTACTGTCGCGTCAATTCAATAGCCGCGGTGTTGGGTGCGCCGGTATCAAACATGATGAGGCGAGTCACTCCATCGGCCACTAACTCTTGATGAAGAGGGTGATTGGGGTCGGCATATTCAGGAACAAAAGGCGACCACACGGAAATGTCTAGGGAATTCTTTCGGTCGGCTGCTACTTGCGCTTCATGGATAAGTTCACGGCGTTGCGGATGATTCCAACGGGTGTTCATTCCGTCAAAACGCTCCCCAGCAATGCGTGCAAGCCGAAGACTGTTCACACCAACGATGATGGGCGGAACAACACGTGGGCGCGGAAAGCCCGCAAATGATTCGTGCCTGTCGTGGGCCCAAATGGATTTCATGATGTCAACGTTGTCGCATAACCGTTGATGACGTTGCGCCATTGTTGGCAGAACTTCCATGTTCAATGCGCGCTGTTCATCGCCGTATGGACTGGTGGGCGATGTACCTGCACCAATCCCCAGCACAAGTCGACCCTCGGAAATATCTTGCAGGGAACTAACGATGTTGGCCAGAAGTCCCGGATGACGGTTATTCACATTGGTGACCAAAGTTCCCACATTGATTCTCGACGTCACCGTGGCCCAGGCGGTCAAACTGGTAAAGCATTCCATCATCGAATCGCTGTTGAACATTGCTCCCGAGAAATGGTCAAGATTCCACACCGTGGAGAATCCAACATCTTCAGCAGTCAACACGGCGTCACGCATGTGTGTCCACGGCGCAGAGCCTTGATTGAACTGGATATCGATGATCACAACGACACGCTATTGGTTGTCAATCCGCGTCGCACCACACTGGCCCCATGAAAGGCCACAAGCGAATAACTGCATCAGCAAAATCTTTCGTTGCAGAATTCTCTTGCCACGACCTAATACTCCCCTGCAACCAGTGACGCTTCATTGCGTTGTCATACACAGAACTAAAGCGATGCAACGGAAGCGTTGATGACCACCTCGGTGCAGGCGCAAGCAATTCCGTTCCGGAATCTGCATGGTCCACAGACGAAACATGCGACTGCGTGCGTAATTCGTGAAGTTCTTCTAATCGTGGCGTGTGACCTACCTGCATCATTGCCGCCCACACCGATTGTGGGGTGATGTCAGAAAAAGACACTCCCGATGAATGCTGTCCCGTCAAAATACGTTGGGCTACCTCAATTGCATACTTCATCGCCGCCGGCACATGTACAGCCTCTGCCGACGATTGAAATTCACTATCAGCGAATATCGGTTGATATCCGTCATTCTCATCAAAGAAATCAATCACCGAACCATGAGGTGCCGTGATGAGAAGTTCAAACAGCCGCAAGGCACCCAAGAGCCGAATGTTGTCGTCGAGTGGCCCTAGATCATCCATCGCGTATCCGTGGAGCGGCACGCGAGTCCGGTTCATGGTGGCATCCCAATACAGACCAAGGAAGCGACCCTCTATTGTGGCCAATCCGTCTGTTGCCTCGAACACAATGTCGGCAAGATCGGCCATTGTTGTTCCCCGCCAACCCAGGTCAACAACAATGTGGTGACCAGGAGTCAGCACACCTTTTTCTCGCAAGTGCCCCACAACACGAGCTCGCAATGCTTTAGAGGCGGCAACGATGTTGTCGCTATTCGCAACGATGATTGCACGAGCGGTTTCGGCATCTATCTCTTTATCAATATCGACCAGCGATTGCATTTGGCATCCGAAACGAGCATTAAGCCTTCGCACCGACAGCACTTCATGATCGTCTATAAAACGAATCGCAACCTCGGGAGTAACGGCACGGATATTTGCTCGCCCGATAACTGAACGAGAAAATGACACATACGACGACGATGGAATATCGCTAGGCATTGTCATTCGGATGGCATCCCACACGTGATGCGCCATCCAACCGTCACGAGCAGCGAAATGAATACCGGCAATTGAACGTGTCTCCACCTGCGAGATCACGTCCTTGACTTGGCCTGCGACCATCAGTGCCATCAGCGTGCTCCCCAAAGTGAACCACACGTCGTTCGTCTGTACTCCGTCGTCACGCAGTGACGCTTCAAGACGTGAAAAAGGCAAGACATCCGGGCAGGTGTTGAGAGGATGTCGATGCCACCTGGACATCCGACTATCAACGTGACAACGAATTCCATACCGAGATGGTTGATCACCATCAGGAATTTTGCTGTCTCCGACATGCACAATGTGTTGAGCAGAAACACCCACCAGCGACGGAACGTGTTTCCACAACGCGCCGTTTTGCTTCATACCACTGTGTTCACAACTAACTATGACGTCCTCAGCGGTCACCCATTCGTACCCAGCGGCTCGCGCCATACGCGCAATATGAGCCGATGACATGTAGTTGTCGCTGACGATGACCACTCGCATGTTCCGCGAGCGAGCCTCGTCCACAACGTGACGACCAAATTCGACCTCTCGCGCTTCATCAATTTCGCAATTGCACTCCATGCGGCGCAAGATCTCGGCATCAGCATCGGCGAGATTGAACTCGTCCGCAATTGCACGAATGATCTCAGCATGCGTGATATCACGCAATGATCCAGACTGAGCCACTTTCACACGCATGTCGTGTTCCACTTGCACACGCTTCTGTGCAAAACCCCTCCACTGGGGGCCCACTTCGTCAATTAATCGTTGCTCCATCACCGCAAAGACGTGCGTGGGCTGCGCCACAGCGCGCGTCACCATGGTGTCAAAGAAATCAATGGTGAGCACTCGTGCATGTGGATGCTGGTCGAGCACCTGAATGGCTTCATTGCGACCATTCATGACGACACCTTGGCCCGAAGACGGCGCACCACTGCTCTGCCAGCACGTCGCGGTGATGATGCAGCACGCACAACTCGACCAATTCGATGCCCGACACTTCGTTGTGCACTACGTTGCAGTTCTTCTTCTGCGCGACGCTTTTCGTCGTGCAATTCACTATTCGCAAATGCCAATCGTGATAATTCTGCTTTGCTTACTCCGCCAGCACGAATGTCGGATTCCCATCGCTGCAACAACAATTGCTTTGTTTGTTGGTGAAGCTGCTGACCAACAATGATGGAGTTTCCCGCTGCTGAATCACTCTCAGGTGTTCGTGTGTGGTAGTTCGCAAGTCGCTCGGGAACAAAAATGAATTGCCCTGCCTCAAGAGCGCGAAGATTGAATTCCCAATCCCCCAGTACTGGCAGCGTGGCATCGAAATACCCCACCGTGTCTAGCAATGATCGACGAAACAGCGCAGCAATTGGAGGAAATGTGTTGTTCCCAATCATCCCGTCGAAAGTCAACCGTTCGGGGGTGAGATAAAACTTCTCATTGCGTACTGGCCACACACGATTGTCTCGGAATGTTTCATGCACACGAACCACTCCAGTCACCACAGCACTGGCAGATGGATGTTCTGCCAATACCTGCACAGATCGCTGTAGAAACTCTGGGTGCCATGAATCGTCATCGTCATGGATAGCGAAATAGGCACTGTGCGTCGCACGCAATGCGGTATTCGATGCTTCTTCCATCCCCACACGCTCATCAAGGTGAAGAACACGTATCTTCGCCGAAGGGTGACTGCGTTGAGAAAGTTCAACCGCATTGTCTACGGGGGCTGGGTCGCCGCCATTGTTGACAATGACCAATTCCCAGTCTGTGAACTGTTGCTTCTGAACGCTGGCGAGAGCGCGAGACAACAGCAGAGGCCGTTGGTACGTACGCATCACGATGGTCACCAGCGGCATTACGTCATGGTAGTTGCCCGATGACACGCAGAATTGGTGATGAATTCACCGAAGCCCTGTACACAGCCGAAAATTGGGCAGCGACACGAGTGGTGGAGCTGACGGGAATTGAACCCGTGACCTCTTGCATGCCATGCAAGCGCTCTGCCAACTGAGCTACAGCCCC
>CAZCZM010000005.1:54574-72742 GCA_964503445.1 uncultured Bifidobacterium sp. | reverse complement strand
TCGTGAGGGTGGCCGCACTGTTGGTGCTGGTCGCGTCACAAAGATCCTCAAGTAACGGACTGCACCAATGGCTACTAACAGCATTCGTATCCGCTTGAAGGCGTTTGATCACGACATCATCGACAAGTCAACGCGCATGATTGTGGAAACAGTTCTTCGCACCAATGCAAAGATCCGTGGACCAATTCCATTGCCCACCGACAAGCATCGTTTCACGGTGATTCGTGGACCACACATTGACAAGGACTCACGCGAGCACTTCGAAATGCGTATCCACAAGCGCCTGATCGACATTGTCGAGCCCAACAACAAGACCATCGATTCGCTGCAGCGCATCGAGCTTCCTGCTGGCGTGGACATCGAGATCAAGATTCAGGGCTAATACGTCATCTGACAAATTTCACAAAGTGGGGCGGTCTTCGGGCCGCCCCACTTTTTTATGTCCTCACAAATTCTTAGAGAATTCTTGACGATTCTGCTGACAATTGACCTTCAAACGGCGAGATACTTACACCCATGAGCGATTCACATTGGGTCAATACTCCTCCTCAAGTTCCCACTGCAAAGCGTGGTCTTGGACCCCGCATTGGGGCATTGATTGTCATCTTGTCCATGGCGTTTGGCGCCGGTGTCATTGGCGGTCTCTTGGGTGCAGCCGTCACCGACTCTGACCAGAACGCCAGTACATCTCCCTTAGTGACAGCAGCACCGGTGAAATCAGGTGACATCGGAAATTCGAATGTTGCAAAGGCTGCCGAAGTCATTGCACCGAGCGTGGTCACCATTGACAGCGTGTCTTCATCTGGTGAAGCAGTTGGTACCGGAATCATCGTCACCTCCGACGGGGAAATTTTGACCAATAACCACGTGGTGGAAGGTTCAAAGACTGCACGTGTTCGTTTGTACGGCGAAACAAGTCCGATTACCGCAGATGTGCTGGCAACTGATCCCAGCAATGACATGGCATTAATCAAACTGCGAAACACCACTGGTCTTGTGGCCGCAACATTTGCCGATCCGAAGTCAATTGCCGTTGGTGATCCTGTTGTTGCCGTGGGTTATGCATTGGCCCTCGACGGTGGTCCTAGCGTGACATCAGGAATCATCTCTGCGCTCAATCGCACATTACGGCTAGATGGTGACACATTCTTGAATGCGCTGATTCAAACCGACGCAGCAATTTCGTCCGGTAATTCAGGCGGACCACTCATCAACATGAATGGTCAAGTAGTTGGCATTAACACCGCAGTTGCGACTGGTGGAATGTCCAGTTCAGCAAACAACATTGGCTTTGCAATTGGTGTTGAAGAAGTGCAACGCGTGTCGCGCATTTTGAAAGAGATTGCACAAGGTGGATCTCGTCAACAAGGTTTCCTCGGAATCAGTTTGGGTAACAGAGACGACGGTGGTGCCGGTGCTGTTATTGGCGAAGTGACATCAGGTTCACCTGCAGCAAAAGCTGGCGTTCGTGTTGGAGACATTGTGATTTCCATTAACGACCAACCCATCATGGGTGACGAAGCATTGGTCGCAATTATTCGCGACAGCGCACCAGGCGAGACAATCACCATCATTGTTGAACGCGATGAAAAGAAAGTCACGTTGAACGCAACATTGGTTGCGCGCGAACAGGAGTAACCGTTACGCGGGTAGTGATACTCGAGGAAAGCGAGCGTCATCCAAAACGTCACCATCGTGAAGGCCTTCTGCTTCAAACGGTGGTGACGTTTTCCATGGTCGTGTTATCCAGCGAACATCGTCTCCTACATATCTGTAACTGACAATGCGTCGACGATGTGGGTGCTCTTGTGTACCTGGTGCCGAGTGCAGCGTTCGAAAATGAAATGCAACA
The DNA here is from genome assembly GCA_964503445.1 of uncultured Bifidobacterium sp. GTDB lineage: Bacteria > Actinomycetota > Acidimicrobiia > Acidimicrobiales > Ilumatobacteraceae > UBA2093. The sequence continues at coordinate 70,890 of CAZCZM010000005.1, read as the reverse complement.
ACGTCACCAGGTTCGGCAGTGCACACCATTGTCTCGCCAAGCGATTCCAATTCGTCAACAGAAGGAAACAACTCGAACCCGTGGGCTTCGGCAACATACGGCGAGTCGTCAACAAAACGATTGGGAATGAAGCGTCGTGGAATGAGATGACTTCCGCGAATGCAACGCAATGCAATCTGTGTTGGTACTGAGTCAAGAGGTACCCACAGGCTGACATTGCTCATGCCTTCCACGCCGTAATACGGATCATCGTGGTGCCACGGCGTAGGAGTGGCAGTGCCGGGTTCTTTCACCAGGACATGCTCATGAAAAAAGCGGGGGGCCTGTGTGCCCATGAGAGCGCCCGCAATTGAGGGGAGTGGCCCATGAAGAGCGGTCTGAGCAAACTCGGGAATTCGCTGCCAGTTGACGTAATCATCAAAGAATCGCCCGCCGCTTCCCTCGGGGGTGTAGTCGTTCGACCACTGGCTGGGCTGGTTCAGGTTGGCCTGGACACCAGCTTCAATCTGGGCAAGGTCGCCAGCCGAGAGAACTCCGCGCAAAATCACACAGCCATCTGATTGATATGTAGCAATGTCGCGCTCGGAAACAGGGGTCATGGTGTCGATGGTAGAGGGGATGCAGCCCCAGAGAAGTGGTCTGTCCTTCCGGGCAGTCTGAGAGCTAACGCGGGGTAACAAATATTCACCAACGCGCCGGTGACGATTCACAATCACACAAATACTGAGAAGGCGACATCTCTCCGGAGTCCGGAAGGGGCGTGGTGTCTCAGATTTTGGGGGTGTGGCGGTTCCATTCCCCCGATAGCGTTACCACTCCGTGCGATTCGGGCTTCGGCTCGAAAAGCTAGATCGATCGTCGAAAACACAATCGACGTCCGTGAAGGCCGCAATGCAGAAATGCAAAGTGGAACCACACGGCAAAACCCAGACAGGTGCTCCGTCAACAGAAATGTTGTCGGAGCATTTGCGTGAATAACCAACGAGAAAAAGGGTTGCCGCCATGGCACAAAAAGCGATCGTCGGCGAGAAAGTCGGCATGACACAGGTGTGGGGAGATGACCAACGCGTCATCCCCGTCACAGTTCTGCGCGTCGAGCCGGTGCGCGTCGTTCAAGTCAAAACAAATGACCGCGACGGATACACCGCTCTGCAAGTTACATACGGACAAAAAGCTGCGAACAAGTTGAGCAAGCCAGAACAAGGACACTTCGCAAAGGCGAACGTAGAGGCAGGTCGTCGACTTGTTGAACTTCGTCTCGACTCAGTCGATGGGTTCGAAGTTGGCCAAGAACTTGGCGCAGACATTCTTGCTGCAGGCGAGAAGGTAGATGTCACCGCGGTCAGCCGCGGTAAAGGTTTCGCAGGTGGAATGAAGCGTCACAACTTCAATGGCCAGGGCGCAAGCCACGGTAACCACAAGCATCACCGTGCACCAGGTTCTATCGGTTCATGTTCATTCCCCGGACGCGTGTTCAAGGGTCTTCGCATGGCTGGTCACATGGGACACGAACAAGTCACCACATTGAATCTTGAAATTGTTCAGGCAGACCCAGAGCGTGGTCTGTTGCTTGTCAAAGGTTCTGTTCCTGGTCCAAACGGTGGCGTTGTCATCGTGCGTAACGCAGTAAAGGCGAAGTGATTCTCATGGCATCTATCGCATTGAAGAACGCATCTGGCAAGGCAGCAGGAAATGTTGAAGTAGCAGACGATCTGTTTGCAGTTCAGCCAAACGTTCCTGTCATGCACCAAGTTGTCAAAGCACAGCTCGCAAGTCGTCGTGCAGGTACATCTGCAACAAAGACTCGTGCAGAAGTTTCCGGAACTGGCAAGAAGCCATTCCGTCAGAAGGGAACTGGTGGAGCTCGTCAGGGTTCCATGCAGGCACCTCATTACACAGGTGGTGGAATTGCACACGGACCACAACCACGTTCATACTCTCAGCGCACTCCTCGCAAGATGGTTCGCCTCGCACTTGCATCTGCATTGTCAGATCGCAACAACGAAGGCCGCGTTGTAGTTCTCGATTCATGGGGACTCGATGCACCAAGCACCAAGGCTGCAATCAAGACTCTCGAAGCAATCGGCGCAACCGGCAAGGTTCTTGTTGTTGTTACTCCGCAAGAAGAGAACGCAATCAAGAGCTTCCGCAATCTTCCCAATGTTCATGTTTTGTTCGTTGGTGAATTGAATGCGTACGACGTGCTCTGCAACGACTGGGTTGTCTTCTCGCAAGACAGCCTTCCCGGAACAAAGGACGCGAAGTAATGAAAGACCCACGCGACATCATCATTCAGCCCGTGGTCTCTGAGAAGAGCTACGCGTTAATGGAAACCGACGTGTACACATTCCAAGTTCATGTCGATGCAACTAAGCCAGAAATCCACGATGCAATCGAGGCAATCTGGGGCGTCAAAGTGCTGAAGGTCAACACCTTGAACCGCAAGGGCAAGTACCAGCGCACACGCAACTCCAACCGAATCGGTCAGCGTCCGCACACCAAGCGGGCCATCGTCACCCTCGCAGCGGGAAGCAAGATCCCGTTGTTCGAAAGCTGAGATCATCATGGCAATTCGTAAGCGCAAGCCAACAAGCCCCGGCCGTCGTTTCCAGACGGTGTCTGACTTTGCAGAAATCACAAAGACCACACCAGAAAAAACACTTCTTGCATCGAAGTCCAACACTGGTGGTCGTAACTCGTACGGACGCAAGACTGCTCGCCACAAAGGTGGAGCACACAAGCGTCAGTACCGCATCATCGACTTCAAGCGCAACAAAGACGGTGTTCCCGCAAAAGTTGCATCAATTGAATACGACCCGAACCGTACGTGCCGCATTGCACTTCTTCACTACACCGACGGAACCAAGGCATACATCCTTGCTCCGAAGGGTCTTGAAGTTGGCATGCGCGTAGAAAGCGGACACGGTGCAGACATCAAGCCAGGTAACGCCATGCAATTGCGTTACATGCCTGTCGGTACTGTGGTGCACAACGTTGAATTACGTCCTGGTCAGGGCGGAAAGATTGGTCGCTCTGCAGGAATGGCAGTGCAGCTCGTCGCAAAAGATGGCGACTTCGCAACATTGCGTTTGCCATCAACTGAAATGCGTCGCGTTCTTCTCGATTGCCGCGCAACCGTTGGTGAAGTTGGCAACTCCGAGCATGAACTCATCAAGATCGGTAAGGCCGGACGTAACCGCTGGAAGGGTGTACGCCCACAAACTCGCGGTGTTGCTATGAACCCTGTCGACCACCCACTCGGTGGTGGTGAAGGAAAGACCTCTGGTGGTCGTCCGCCAGTGTCTCCATGGGGCAAGCCCGAAGGTCGTACCCGCAATACAAACAAGCCGTCGCAGCAACTTATTGTTCGCCGTCGTCGCGCAGGAAAGGGACGGAGGTAACACATGTCTCGCAGCCTCAAAAAGGGTCCATTCGTCGACGAGCACTTGCTCAAGAAGATCGACGCCGCCAACGAATCAGGCGACCGCAAAGTCATCAAGACTTGGTCACGTCGTTCCACCATCGTTCCCGACATGGTGGGTCACACCATTGCCGTTCACGATGGTCGCAAGCACGTGCCTGTGTACGTCACCGAATCAATGGTGGGTCACAAGCTTGGTGAATTCTCGCCCACACGTACCTTCCGCTTCCATGCCGGACAAGAGAAGAACTCGAAGAGGTAGTCATGACCGGTCCAAAGCTGAATGAAGCAAACCGCGTTGCCGGAACAAAGAGTGGCAGCAAGGCAAGCGCAAAGTATGTGCGTTCATCTGCATCGAAGGCGCGCGTGGTGTTGAACCTCGTTCGTAATCAAGACGTGCGCACCGCAGACGAAATCTTGCAGTTCACCGATCGTGAAATGGCTCGTGTTGTTCGCAAGGTTCTTGCATCGGCTGTTGCCAACGCAACAACCAATGACTTACTCGACGCCGACGAACTTTTCGTCAAGGCATGCTTTGCCGACGAAGGTCCAACGTTGAAGCGTTTCCGCCCACGTGCAAAGGGACGTGCCGGAAAAATCAACAAGCGCACATGCCACATCACCGTCATTGTTGATCGCATGAGCGACGAACAGCTCGCAGTGCGTGAAGCAAAGACCATGGCAAAGGGTGCACCAACAACCAGCCGTCGTGCTCGTGTTGCTGCAAGCCGTAAGGCTGCTGCGCCAGCGCAAGAAGCACCTGTCGACGAAGCACCTGTCGACGAAGCTCCTGTCGTCGAAGCACCCGCAGAAGATTCAACAACCACCGAAGAAGCAGGCAACTGATGGGCCAGAAGATCAATCCGTACGGCTTCCGCCTTGGTGTCACCACCGATTGGAAGAGCCGTTGGTTCAGTGAGCGTGAGTACAAGGACTATCTCACCGAAGACTGGAAAATTCGTGAGTACCTCATGACCACTCTCGAAGATGCGGCTGTCAGCCGCGTTGAAGTAGAGCGCACACGTGACAAGCTCCGCATCGACGTGCACACTGCACGTCCCGGAATCGTTATTGGTCGTAAAGGTGCAAAGGCCGACGAACTTCGTGCCGGTCTTGCACACATCACTGGCAACAACCGTTTGCAGTTGAACATTGTTGAAATCAAGCAAGCAGAACTTGATGCTGCACTCATCGCACAAGGCGTTGCCGACCAGTTGGTCAACCGCATCGCATTCCGCCGTGCCATGAAGCGCGCTGTTCAGAACGCACAAAAGTTTGGTGCGCTGGGCATTCGTGTTCAGTGTTCAGGTCGTTTGGGCGGCGCAGAAATGAGCCGCACCGAGTGGTACCGCGAAGGCCGTGTTCCATTGCACACACTGCGCGCAGATATCGATTACGGCTTCCGCGAAGCTCGCACTAGCTCTGGTCGCGTTGGCGTCAAGGTGTGGTTGTACAAGGGCGACATCGTTCCGTACAAGACCACAACACAAGACAAAATTTCTCGCGAAGCTGCTATGGCAGTGGGCGACACCTCTGGACAAGCAGTCGCAGAACAGCCTGCGTCACGCAAGGTTGTGTCATCAGCTGGTCCACGTGTTGCAGCAGAATCACCTGCAGATGAAATGGCTCCACTTGTGAAGCCAGCAGATCCTGAGTTCGAGCGTTTGTTGGAAGAAGAAGAGGCCATCGAGCGTCGTCTTCATGACTCGCACGAAACTCCCAAACTCCGAGGCGAGGACTAATCATGTTGATGCCCCGTAAGGTCAAGCACCGTAAGCAGCAGCGTGGTCGTATGACCGGCAACTCCAAGGGTGGAAACGCACTCGCATTCGGCGAGTACGGCATTCAGGCGTTGGAACCAGGCTGGATTACTGCGCGCCAAATTGAAGCAGCACGTATTGCCATGACTCGTCACATCAAGCGTGGCGGCAAAGTGTGGATCAACGTGTTCCCCGACAAGCCCGTCACCAAGAAGCCTGCAGAAACACGCATGGGTTCAGGAAAAGGCAACCCAGAGTTTTGGGTTGCTGTGGTGAAGCCAGGTCGCATTCTCTTCGAGTTGTCATATCCGTCAGAGGAAACAGCACGCGCCGCTCTCGAGCGCGCCGTGCAGAAGTTGCCCATCAAGGCTCGCGTCATCAGCCGCGACGAGCAGATCTAGGTCATCGAGGTACTGAAAATGGCACGTTCAATTTCCGAACTCCGCGACATGGATCTCGCCGCACTTGTGGCAGAGCTTCGCGCAACAAAGCAAGAGTCTCTCAACCTGCGATTCCGCAATGCAACAGGCCAGCTCGACAAGCATGACGAGATGCGTAAAGTGCGTCGCCAAATCGCCCGTATCAACACACTCATCCGTCAGCGCGAAATCGCTGCGGCTGAAGCAGCCGGGAAGTGAGTAGTCACATGGCAGAAGTAACCAACTCAGAACGCAACGCGCGCAAAATCCGCGAAGGTCTCGTTGTCTCTAACAAGATGAACCAGACTGCAGTCATCGCAGTTGTCGAGCGCGTTCGTCACGCGAAGTACGACAAGTTCGTTCTTCGTACAAAGAAGCTCTATGCACACGACGAGGCCAACGACGTCAATGTTGGCGACCGCGTTCGCGTCATGGAAGTCCGCCCGATGTCAAAGCTGAAGCGCTGGCGCATCGTTGAAATTCTGGAGCGTGCAAAGTGATCCAGCAAGAGTCACGACTTCGTGTTGCCGACAACAGCGGCGCAAAAGAAGTTCTCGTTATCAAAGTTCTCGGTGGTACGCGTCGTCGTTACGCATCTATCGGTGACGTCTTCATCGGAACCGTCAAAGACGCCATTCCTGGCGCTGGCGTGAAGAAGGGTGAAGTTGTTCGCTGTGTAGTCGTGCGTGTCAAAAAGGAAAAGCGTCGTCCCGACGGCAGCTACATCCGCTTCGACGAAAACGCCGCAGTACTCATCAAAGAAGATCTCACACCACGTGGCACCCGTATTTTCGGACCTGTTGGTCGTGAACTGCGTGACAAGAAGTTCATGCGAATTGTCTCGCTTGCACCGGAGGTGTTGTAAGCCATGAAGTTCAAAGCAAAAGACGAAGTGCAAATCATTGCTGGCAAAGATGCAGGCAAGCGCGGCACCATCATCAAGGCTCTTCCTAAGGAGAACAAGGTGATTGTTGAAGGCGCAAACATTGCAAAGCGCCATCGCAAGGCCACTCAAACAAATCAAACCGCTGGAATCGTTGAGCAGCCAATGCCCATCGACGCATCAAACGTGATGCTCGTGGTCGATGGCAAGCCAACACGCATCGGGTACAAGGTCAAGGAAGACGGCACCAAAGTGCGCGTCGCCAAGAAGTCAGGAAAGGAAGTCTGATGACGACCGACACCGCTCCTCGTCTTAAGGCTCGTTACGAAGCCGAAGTGAAGCAGGCTTTGCTTGCACAACTCGGTCTGAGCAACGTGATGCAAGTTCCTAAGTTGGAAAAGATTGTGATCAACATGGGTGTTGGCAGGGCCACACAACAGCCATCGCTGTTGGATAGTGCCGTTGCAGATCTCACCGCAATTGCTGGTCAGAAGCCCATCGTGACCAAGTCACGTGACTCCATCGCCGGATTTAAGCTTCGCGAAAATCAGGCAATTGGTTGCAAGGTCACCTTGCGTGGCGATCGCATGTGGGAGTTCTTCGACCGCTTGTTGGCAATCGCAATTCCTCGTATTCGTGACTTCCGTGGTCTCCCTGCACATTCATGGGATGGTCGCGGCAACTACACCTTCGGTCTCACTGAGCAAACAGTGTTCCCCGAAATTGATTACGACAAGATCGATGCCCCACAAGGCATGGACATCACGATCGTCACAACGGCGGTCAACGACGAGGCGGGCAAGGCTCTTCTCGACGCATTCGGTTTCCCCTTCAAGCGTGGCAACGAGGGTGGAGCCCCCGCACGTAAGAAGCCCAAGTCCCGTGGTCCCGTCCGCGGCGGCAAGAAGAAGTAGGTAAAGGACAATGGCAAAGAAGTCGCTCATCAATAAGGCGAATGCAAAGCCCAAGTTCAAGGTGCGTGCATACACGCGTTGCCGTAAGTGCGGTCGCGCTCGTTCGGTCTACCGCAAGTTCGGTTTGTGCCGCGTATGTCTTCGTGAAATGGCTCACGCCGGAGAAATCCCTGGCGTGACAAAGGCGAGCTGGTGAGGTACCCATCATGATGACTGATCCCATCGCCGACATGCTCACACGCCTCCGCAACGCAAACACTGCGTACAAAGAGACAGTGGCCATGCCTTCATCGAAGCAAAAAGTTGCTCTCGCTGACATCTTGAAGAAAGAGGGCTACATCGCCGATTTCTCCGTGGCTCCCGCCACGAAGGGTCCAGGCAATGTCCTCACCCTCACATTGAAGTACTCCAATGAACGCAGCCGCACCATCAGTGGTTTGACTCGCGTCTCAACACCAGGTCTTCGCGTGTATCGCAACTCCAAAGAAGTGCCCCGAGTTCTCGGCGGTCTTGGCGTTGCTGTTCTGTCCACCAGTCAAGGTCTGATGACCGACCGCGAAGCGCGCAAGCGCAAAGTGGGCGGCGAAGTCCTGTGCTTCGTGTGGTGACCCGGGGACGAAAGTAGGAATCGATATGTCACGTATTGGAAAAGCCCCCATCACAGTTCCCGCAGGAGTCGATGTCACCATTTCTGGTCGCAACGTTTCTGTGAAGGGACCAAAGGGAACATTGTCCCGCGATATTCCTGGCGACATCGTTGTTCGCAAGGAAGAGAACACCATTCTTGTTGAGCGTCCAAACGACGAACGTCAAAACCGTTCGTTGCACGGACTTACTCGCACACTCGTGAACAACATGATCATTGGTGTCACCGATGGATTTGCCAAGGAATTGGAAATCATTGGCGTTGGTTACCGTGCAGAAGCGCAAGGCGCAAACTTGCGTCTTGCACTTGGTTTCTCGCACCCAGTTGTTGTTCCCGCACCAGATGGCATCACTTTTGAAATCCCTGCACAGACTCGCGTCATCGTGAAGGGCATCGACAAAGAGTTGGTCGGTCAAGTTGCGGCAAACATTCGCTCCATTCGTAAGCCAGAGCCATACAAGGGCAAGGGCGTGCGTTACCTCGGTGAGCGTGTTCTTCGTAAGGCCGGCAAGACCGGCAAGAAGTGATTCGGTAGCAAAGGTTTCATCATGGCAAACATCGCAAAAGTTCGTCGCGAATCGCGTCTTCGCCGTCACCGTCGTGTGCGTAAGAAGATTCATGGCACTGCAGAGCGTCCACGTCTCGCAGTGCATCGCACCAACAAGCATTTCAACATGCAGCTCATCAACGACGATCTCGGACACACCGTTGCCGCAGCATCGTCAGTGGAAACATCGTTGCGCAGCGATAGCGGCGCAACAGTTGCAGCAGCAACAAAGGTTGGACAATTAATCGCACAACGCGCTAAGGCAGCGGGTGTCACTGCAGTGGTTTTCGACCGCGGTGGATTCGCATACCACGGTCGTGTTGCCGCTGCGGCAGAAGCCGCACGTGAAGCAGGACTGGAGTTCTGATGAGCAACGTAGTTACAAACACAACACCTGAACCAGGTGCATTGCGCGAGTCGCGCGTCATTCACATCAACCGCGTTGCAAAGGTTGTGAAGGGTGGACGCCGCTTCTCATTCACTGCACTTGTGGTTGTGGGTGACGGCAATGGCCGCGTAGGTCTTGGGTACGGAAAGGCAAAGGAAGTTCCTTTGGCAATCCAAAAGGGAACAGAAGAAGCAAAGCGAAACATGTTCGACGTTGCACTTGCTGGTTCCACCATCACGCACCCCATCCTCGGAATCTCTGGCGCAGGTCGAGTTCTGTTGAAGCCCGCTGCACCTGGTACCGGAGTTATCGCCGGCGGTGCTGCGCGCATCATCTTGGAAGAAGCCGGAATCCATGACGTCCTTGCAAAGTCACTGGGCTCAGCAAATGCAATCAACGTTGCACGTGCAACCATCGAAGGTCTGCGTCAATTGCAGCGCCCCGACGAGGTAGCAAAGCGTCGCGGAATTCCTGCTGATTCATTCGTGCCAAAGGGAATGCTGAAGGCATACACCGATCGCAAGAAGGCAACAGCTGCCGGAGAGGCTCACTAACCATGGCTGACAAGACCATCACCGTTACCCTCAAGCGCTCAAAGATTGGCGCAAAGCCAAAGACCCGCGGAACACTTCGCGCTCTTGGTCTCAGCAAGATTGGTGACACCAACACTGTCCCCGATCGTCCAGAAATTCGTGGAATGCTTGCACGCGTTCCGCACCTCGTGGAAGTACAGGAGAACTGATCATGCGCGTTGATGAACTCGCACCAGCACCAGGAAGCGTCAAGCGCCAGAAGCGCGTTGGTCGTGGTACAGGCGGTAAGGGCGGTAAGACCGCCGGCCGTGGTACCAAGGGTCAGCACGCTCGTGGTCGCGGCAAGGTGGCACGTGGTTTCGAAGGTGGTCAGATGCCATTGAAGCAACGCGTTCCAAAGTTGAAGGGATTCAACAACCCATTCCGCGTTGAGTACTACGCCGTCAACCTCGATTCATTGAATGAACTTGGCCTAAGCGAAGTCACCCCCGAGATCTTGGTCGACAAGGGTGTTGCTCACAAGGGAACCTTCGTCAAGGTATTGGGTCGTGGAGAAATCTCCATCGCTGTCAAGGTCTCTGCACATGCAGTGTCTAAGTCGGCGGAAAAGGCCATCGTGGCTGCAGGTGGATCTGTCACCATCTTGCCGTTGCCGTTCAAGGTTCGTCCTGCTGCAAACGGCAACCAGTTCACCAACCGCTAATCGCCGCACCAGGTTTCGCCTGACGTCTACAAGGAGTACCAAGTGTTCTCAAATGTGATGAACATCTTCAGAGTAGAAGATCTTCGCAAGAAGCTTTTCTTCACAGTGATGATGATCTTGGTCTATCGCTTTGGTTCGTCAATTCGCGTTCCTGGTGTAGATGCAAACGCAGTCGCGCAGCTGCGTGAATCTGCCAACTCACAAGGTGCTCTTGGTTTCCTCAACCTGTTCTCTGGTGGTGCGTTCGGATCCTTCTCCATCTTTGCGTTGGGAATCATGCCGTACATCACGTCCAGCATCATCATGCAGGTGTTGAACGTTGTTATTCCCAAGTTGCAGGAATGGCAAGAAATGGGTGCAGTTGGTCAACGCAAAATTACACAGTGGACTCGTTACGTTGCCGTTGGTATTGCGTTGTTGCAGGGTTCTGGCCTCACATTTATTTTCGGTCAAGGAAATGGTTCGGCATTTATTGGCGCAGCTGCACAAGCTCCCGATGTCGTTCTGCTCGATCCGTTCATGCCGCGTGCATTGCTTGTCATTCCGTCACTTGTTGCCGGTACTGCATTGTTGATGTGGATGGGAGAACTCATTAGTCAACGCGGCATTTCTAATGGAATGTCCGTCTTGATTTTTGCATCGGTTGTTGCCGGTTTGCCCTACAACTACTACTCAATTTTGCAGAGCAAGAAGTTTGTGGTTTTCACCATTCTCGTGATTGCATCGCTTGCAATCTTGGCTGCAGTTGTTCGTGTTGAACTTGGACAGCGCCGAATTCCGGTGCAATTCGCTAAGCGCGTTGTTGGTCGTCGCATGATGGGTGGTCAAAGCACATACATCCCACTGAAGGTCAACCAGGCCGGAATCGTGCCCATCATTTTTGCGTCATCTGTGTTGTTGTTGCCTGTGTTGTTCTCAAACATGTTGGGTAGCGCAGAAGGCTGGCGTGGGTCTATCGCATCATTTGTGAACGATTATTTGGTGAACAGCCAAAACCTCGTATACATCGTGGGCTTCTTCTTGCTCATCATTGCGTTCGCGTACTTCTACAACTCCATTGCATTCGATCCCATTCGTCAGGCGGATCAATTGCGTAAGCAGGGTGGATTCATCCCTGGTATTCGTCCGGGTCAACAAACAGAGAGTTACTTGGCACGTGCGGTCAACCGCATCACCTTGCCAGGTGCGATTTTCGTTGGCTTTATTGCCATCTTGCCGTACATCATTTTGTGGGTTGGCGATGTTCAGTCATTCCCATTTGCAGGTACCACGGTTCTCATTGCTGTGGGTGTTGCGCTTGAGTTCATGCGCCAGATCGACAGTCAATTGATGCTCCGCAACTATGAGGGTTTCTTGAAGTGACCATCTGCCTCACGCGGGCGATGGTTTAGGTTGGTACAGACATGATTCCGGGTGCACGGATAGTGCTATTGGGTCGCCAGGGAGCGGGCAAAGGAACGCAGTGCGTGCGTTTGTCGCGCCACCTCGTCATTCCTCATATCTCCACCGGCGACATGTTGCGCGCCGCTGTGCGTGAGGGCACCGAACTGGGCAAGATGGCCAAGGCCGTTATTGATGCCGGCAAATTGGTGGGCGACGACATCATGGTGGGCATTGTGGCCGAACGTCTTGAAGCCGACGATGCACGCACCCGGGGTTACATCCTCGACGGATTCCCTCGCACCGTGGCCCAAGCCATCGCACTTGACGAGATCACATCGTCGCGCCCACTCGAGATGGCCATCGACCTCGATGTTCCTCGGGACCTCGTCCTGTCCCGATTGTCAGCTCGCCGGGTCTGCCGAGACTGTGGCGCCAACTACCAGGCCTCGGGCAACGACCCCAGTCCCTGGACCTGCGATAACTGCGGGGGAGACGTGGTGCAGCGCGATGACGACACCCCGGCGGCCATCAACCAGCGCCTCGACCTGTACGAGACCCAGACCCAGCCCCTCATCGACTACTACGGCTCATCGGGCCGCCTGATCACCGTTGACGGGGTCGGCAGCCCCGACGACGTCTTTGACCGCCTCACCAAGGCGGTCGAACAAAGGCGCTAGATCCCTATTGGCGCTAGGAAAATGCGCCGATAGCATTGCCACTCGCCCCTGTCGCAGTTCTGCTATGGGGCAACCGTTCCATCAATCAAGGAGACCACCCTGGCTAAGCCAAAAGAAGATGCGATTGTGCTTGAAGGCACCATTCTTGAATCACTACCGAACGCAATGTTTCGTGTGGAGTTAGAGAACGGCCACAAAGTGCTCGCGCATATCTCTGGAAAAATGCGCATGCATTACATCCGCATTCTTCCTGGCGACAAAGTCCAGGTTGAGCTCACCCCATACGACCTCACACGCGGTCGTATTACATACCGCTTCAAGTGAGATCGCAATGAAAGTACGCCCGAGCGTCAAGAAAATTTGTGAAAAGTGCAAGGTCATCCGTCGTCACGGGCGTGTGATGGTGATCTGCGAAAACCCCCGGCACAAGCAGCGCCAGGGCTAAGAGAGTCAACGAAGGACACGTAAACACATGGCACGTATTGCTGGCGTCGACATTCCACGCGAAAAGCGTTTGGAAATTTCGTTGACATACATCTTTGGTATTGGTCGACCAACTTCGCAAAAGATTTGCGAAGCAACCGGACTCAATCCCAACACACGCGTTCGCGATCTCACAGAAGACGAAGTGAATCGCATTCGTGCATGGGTTGATCAGAACATCACCGTCGAAGGTGACCTGCGCCGTGATGTGCAGCAGGACATCAAGCGAAAGATCGAAATCGGATGCCTCCAAGGTGTTCGTCATCGCAAGGGTCTTCCCGTTCGTGGACAGCGCACGCACACCAACGCGCGCACACGTAAGGGACCAAAGAAGACTGTTGCAAACAAGAAGAAGGCAGTGAGGTAACTCCATGGCGAAGGCACAAGCAGGCGGCCGCCGTCCACGCAAGCGCGAGCGCAAGAACGTCACCTCTGGTGTGGTGCACATCAAGAGCTCGTTCAACAACACAATCGTTTCCATCACCGACATGGAAGGCAACGTCATTTCATGGGCGTCTTCTGGTGGTGTTGGTTTCAAGGGCTCACGAAAGTCCACTCCGTTTGCTGCACAAATGGCAGCAGAAAAAGCAGCGAAGGCTGCAATGGAGCACGGTCTTCGTCGCGCCGAAGTTCATGTGAAGGGTCCAGGTTCAGGCCGCGACACTGCATTGCGTTCCATTCAGAACGTGGGCATTGAAGTGTCTGGAATCAAGGACGTCACCCCGGTACCGCACAACGGTTGCCGTCAGCCAAAGCGTCGGAGGAGCTAATCATGGCCCGCTACACCGGTCCTAAGGTGCGCATTTCGCGTCGCCTTAACACAAACATTTTTGAGAACGCCAAGGGTTCGAAGGCGCTTGATCGTCGTCCGTTCCCACCAGGTGCACACGGCCGTTCACGTCGCCGCAACGCTGGTTCTGAATACCTCGCACAAATGCAGGAAAAGCAGAAGGCTAAGTACATCTACGGCGTGCTCGAGCGTCAGTTCCGTCGCACATACGAAGAGGCAAACCGTCTTGCAGGCCCCACCGGTGAAAACCTGTTGCGCCTTCTCGAACAGCGCCTCGACAATGTCGTGTTCCGCGCAGGCTGGGCATCAACCCGTCCGCAAGCACGTCAGTTTGTGAACCACGGTCTCATTCAGGTCGATGGCAAGCGCGTTGACATTGCGTCGTACCGCGTCAAGCGTGGACAAGTTATTTCATTGTCACCAAAGGCAAAAGAAATGATTCAGATTCAGCACAACATCGACACAATCGACCGTTCGCTCGTTGGTTGGTTAGAAGCTGGTGACAAGCAAGTCACCGTGCGCGACCTTCCACAGCGCGAGCACATCGACGTACCCGTCCGCGAACAGCTCATCGTCGAGCTTTATTCGAAGTAATTTTTTCAGCCGTCATACAGGAGAGCACCATGCTTGTCATCCAACGTCCTTCAGTCGAAGCAATCGGCGACGACCATCCAACACGCCAGCGATTTGCCGTTGGTCCACTCGAGCCAGGCTTTGGCCACACCATTGGTAACTCGTTGCGTCGCACACTGCTGTCGTCAATTCCCGGTGCTGCTATCACCACCGTGAAGTTCGATGGTGTCGAGCACGAGTTCACCACTATCAACGGCATGACCGAAGACATCACCGAACTCATCATGAACTTGAAAGATGTTGTCGTTGTATCGCACAGCGATGAACCAGTTGTCTTGCGTGTCGACGTGAAGGGTCCTGCAGAGTTCAAGGCTGGAGACATTCAGACCACTGCAGACATTGAAATCTTGAATCCATCACTGCACCTCGCAACGTTGAACAACGGTGCGCAGTTGGGATTTGACATCACCATCGAGCGTGGTCGTGGCTACATGTCCACCGACCGCGATGCAGACAGCCGCGTTATCGGAGTTATTCCCATCGACGCAATCTTCTCGCCAGTTCGCCGCGTGATGTTCGATGTCGAGCCAACACGCGTTGCACAGAGCACCAACTACGACCGCCTTATTCTCGACATTGAGACAGACGGTTCAATTGCTCCACGCGAAGCACTTGCATCAGCAGCTGCAACATTGCGTTCACTTGTGGATCTCATCGCAACATTGTCCGAAGAGCCACAAGCACTTGAACTCAGCGAACCAGTGGGAGCAAATGTTGGCGTGCCCGACCTCGATCTTCCTATCGAAGACCTCGATCTCAGCGAGCGCCCACGCAACTGCCTCAAGCGCGGACAAATCAACACCATTGGTGAACTTCTCTTGAAGAGCACCGACGATCTTTTGAACATCACCAACTTCGGCCAGAAGAGCCTCGACGAAATCATCCAGAAATTGGATGAGCGTGGCCTTTCACTGCGCGCGTAAGTACCGGACTCAAGGAGCACCACAATGGCAACACCACGTCGCGCCCCACGCTTCGGCGGAAGTGCATCGCACCAGCGCTTGCTTATGGCAAACATGGCTGCATCGCTTTTCGCTGCAGAAGGAATCGTTACCACAGAAGCAAAGGCAAAGGCATTGCGTCCTATCGCTGAGAAGCTCATCACCAAAGCAAAGAAAGCACAAGAAGACGGACCAATGCGTGTACATCGCATCCGTCAGATTCAGGGCTACTTGGGTGACAAGGAAATGACCAACAAGCTTGTGAATGAAATTGCGCCTGCCTACATGGCTCGCAATGGTGGTTACACACGCATCCTCAAACTCGGAACCCGCCAGGGTGACGCTGCGCCAATGGCGCGCATCGAACTGGTTCGCTAGTTCCACCGGTCATGGAACCGGAAGACAACGCAATGAACGGGCCCGCCACTCGGCGGGCCCGTTTGCGTGTGTCATATCACGGCGCACACTTCCACGGTTTTGCAATTAATAACGACGTTGAAACAGTTGAAGGTGTTCTAACAACTGCAATCAGCACCATCACACAACACGCCATTGTCTTAAGCACTGCCGGGCGAACCGATGCAGGGGTGCATGCACGAGGCCAAGTGGTGTCGTGTGATCTTCCGCATGACACAAACCTTTCAACGTTCATCAGAAGTGTGAACAGCATGTGTGCACCTCATGTTGCAGTGTCTGATGTGCAGTGGGCCGATGATGATTTCGATGCTCGACGAAGTGCAACATGGCGTTCGTATCGGTACACCGTGTGGAATTCTCCGCACCCCAATCCGTTGATGTTGGACCGTGCGTGGCATGTCTGGAAACCACTTTCCATTCCACTCATGAATCTTGCGTGCGATGCCATCATCGGCGAGAACAACTTTGCTGCATTTTGTCGAAAGCCAGACACCCCCGATGGTGAACCCGAAGCATCCATGAATCGGTATGTCTTCAATGCGTCGTGGCGCGAAGAAGGGGAGAACGTGGTGGTGTTTGACATTCGAGCCAATGCGTTTTGCCATCAGATGGTGCGAAGCCTGGTGGGGTTTTTGGTGGACGTGGGGCTCGGCAAGCGCCCACCTAGCGATATGCGCGCCGTCATGGTGGCGGCCCACCGCCAGCATGGTTCCCCCGTTGCCCCGCCACAGGGTTTGGTGTTGTGGGACGTGGGGTACGACGGCACCCGAATCCACCC
>CAZCZM010000005.1:11039-54474 GCA_964503445.1 uncultured Bifidobacterium sp. | reverse complement strand
GTTGCCGTGAGGCCAAAATCGCCCCTATCCTTACCAAGCCCCCAATTTCGGGTCCGGCGGCCCATCTGGGTCCCCACTAAGGAAGTCTCATGCGTACCTATTCACCAAAAGCAAGCGAGATCCAGCGCACTTGGCACATCGTCGATGCCGAGGGTCTTGTTCTTGGTCGTCTCTGCACAGAAGTTGCGCGCATCTTGCGCGGCAAGCACAAGCCAGTGTTCGCTCCTCACATGGACATGGGCGATCACGTCATCATCATCAATGCATCAAAGATTGTCATGACATCTGGCAAAGCAGACAAGAGCATGGTGTACACCTACTCCGGTTATCCCGGTGGTTTGAAGAGCGAGTCATACCAAAACTTGTTGAACCGTAAGCCTGCAGATGCCATTGCACGTTCAGTTGCGGGCATGTTGCCAAAGGGACCACTTGGTCGTCAGATGATCAAGAAGCTCAAGGTGTACCCAGGTGCAGAGCATCCACATGCTGCACAATCCCCAGTCGTTCTCGATCTCAGCGCCGCCAAGGCTCGCTGATCTATTTAGGAGTCATCGTGGCTAACGCACCTCTTACACAAACCACTGGCCGCCGCAAAGAAGCGGTAGCACGCGCAATCTTGCGCGCTGGTTCAGGAAACATCACTGTCAATGGCAAGCCCATCGAGGTGTATTTCCCCACTGCAACACAACGCATGGTTGTTACCGAAGCGTTGCGCATTACCGATCGTGAAACATCGTTCGACATTGCAGCAAACATTTTCGGTGGTGGTGTGAACGGACAAGCCGGTGCATTGCGCATGGCAATTGCTCGTTCGTTGGTCGAACTCGATCCTGAATCACGCCCTGCGTTGAAGAAGGCTGGCTTGCTCACACGCGACGCACGTCGCAAGGAGAGCAAGAAGTACGGTCTCAAGAAGGCGCGTAAGGCGCCACAGTTCACCAAGCGCTGATTGGCGTGTGTGTCGCGCACTGCGCGACTACGTAGGGAATCACTATGTTGCACTTCGGAACCGACGGCGTTCGCGGGGTGGCACTGCATGAGCTCACCACTGTTCTCGCCCGCGACTTAGCGCGCGCTGTGGTGCGAGTGTTGCAGCCCACCACTGTGGTCATTGGTCGCGACACTCGCGAAAGCGGGGAAGCGCTTCAGCAAGCAATCATTGATGGATGTGCTGCCGAGGGCGTGCCAGTTCAATTGCTGGGCATTGTTCCCACGCCAGCTGTTGCCTTCGCTTCAGAACGATACGACTGGGTGGGAATTGCAGTCACCGCATCGCATAATCCGTGGACTGACAATGGCATCAAGGTATTTGCTGCTGGCGGAAACAAATTGGCCGACAGCGAACAAATCGACATTGAACGCGTATGGCATGCGTTAATTGCTGAACCCGCGCCTGTTGCGTTGGGAACTGAGCACGATGCACATGCCGTTGTTGATGAATACATTGCGCATCGCATCAATGTTGTTGGCGCATCGTTGTCAGGATTGTCGGTTGTTCTCGATTGTGCGAATGGCGCGATGTCTTCAATCGCTCCGCAAGTGTTTCGAGCCGCGGGAGCCGTGGTGCGCGAGATACACAGTTCGCCAGATGGTCGCAACATCAATGATCACTGCGGTGCGACACACCTCGATGGGCTCATTGCATCGGTGATTGACCAGCGTGCCGATTTGGGAATCGCATTTGATGGCGATGGAGATCGACTGATGGCCGTCTCTGGTTCAGGAATGGTGGTCGATGGCGACTACATCATGGCCATTGCCGCAAATGATTTCATGAGTCGCGGACTTCTTCGCAATAAGGGTGTCGCCGTCACGGTGATGACAAATCTTGGGTTTCACCGTGCAATGAGCATCTTGGGTGTAGATGTTGTTGTGACGCCCGTTGGTGATCGCAATGTGCTGGTTGCACTTGATGAGTACGACTTTGTTCTGGGTGGCGAACAGAGCGGGCATGTGGTGCATCGTGCACACGCAACAACTGGCGATGGTTTATTGGCAGCACTTATTCTGTGCGAGTCACTGGCACGTAACAATCAGACACTGGACGAAGCAGCAACGGTGATGCAATCGTTTCCGCAATTGTTGGTCAACATACGCACCGACGAAAAGGTCATTGATCCGGTGTCCGATATCGCAGATCTCATCTCGCATGAACAGTCAGTCCTTGGCGACTCTGGTCGAATTCTTGTTCGGGCATCTGGCACCGAGCCATTGGTACGTGTGATGGTGGAAGCAGCCGATGACCAGACAGCATCCGATGTTGCACACCGTCTGGCATCTGCTTTTGTAGCAGTACGCGGTGGTGTCATTGAGAGTGGGCACTAAGGGTCCCCGCGGGTGACCTAACCTTTCGTTATGTGTGGAATTGTCGGAATACTCCCTCGGCCTAGTACCCGAGTAGCCCCCTCGGCCGACGACATCCTTCGTCTCCTTGACGCCGCAATTGCCGGCGGCACCGATCTACACGCAGTTTCCGATGCACTGATTGCTGCTGACCAGTTGTTGCGCGGTGATGCAGGTATCCAGACCTTGGCTGGCAACTTGTCGCTGGCAGCCGACATTGTGTCTCGACTGAACGTCATTGATGCTCGCGCTGAGGAAGAAGAGCGCCGTATCGATGCGCTTCACGCAGACACCGCCACGTTAGATGCGCAAGCTGCGGCGCTGTCACGAGTGAAGGATGCATCGTGGGCATTGCGTCGAGACCGTCTCCGCACTGCCGACGAAGTGCACGCTCTGGCTGGTCGTAACGCATCAGTGTCTTCATTGGCGGGATATCTCAGTGTGCAGCAAGCACTGTCTGCAATCGATCGCCTTGAAGTACGTGGTCGCGATTCTGCTGGCATCAGTGTGTTGGTCTGGGTACCCACTTCTCTTCCCAACGACATCGTTCGCGACATTGGTGATCGCGCGACCGATCCGTTGTTTACCGACAAAAGCGTGCGCGTGGTTGGCAATACCGTGGTGTTTGTCTACAAGGCAGCAGCTGAAATTGGTGAACTTGGCGACAACACAAAACACATGCGTGCATCTCTCGCTAATGACGACGTATTGCGTCGCGTGTTGGCTATTGATGGTGCACGCACATCTGTGTTGGGTCACACTCGATGGGCGAGTGTGGGAATCATTTCTGAACCCAATGCGCATCCGGTGAATGGCGAGGAGATTTCATCGTCATCTTCCACGGTTTCTGTTGCCGTCTTGAACGGCGATGTCGATAATCATGCCGATTTAAAGGCGCGACACAATCTTCGTTTTGCAGATCCCATCACTACTGATGCAAAAGTCATTCCTGCACTTGTTGATCGTGGACGCCAAGGTGGCACATCAACACTGGATGCATTTTTAAATGCGGTGACCCAGTTCGAAGGTTCCGTTGCGATTGGTTACTGCGCGGCTGACGAACCACACAACATGTACCTTGCGCTCTACGGAAGTGGACAAGGTCTCTATGTTGGCTTGGCAGAAGATCGTTTCATTGTGGCGAGTGAGCCATACGGGACCGTTGAAGAAACTCTTCATTACGTACGGCTCGATGGCGAGACACCACTGCATCCCGATCAGCCATCGACTCGCGGTCAAGTTGTGCAGTTGTTGGGGGATCACGCAGGAACACTTGACGGCGTGCGCCTCTTTGCATATGACGGCACACCCATTGCGCTCACCGACAACGATGTCGCAGTTGCAGAAGTAACAACGCGCGACATCGATCGGGGGGATTCACCACATTTCTTGTTGAAAGAAATTGGCGAGTCACCTCGTAGTTTCCGCAAGACATTGCGTGGCCGGACAGATATGGTGAATGGTCTTCTGGTTCCAGATCTAGACAACTTGACGTTGCCAGAATCTATTCGTCAACGTCTTGCCGATGGTTCCATCACGCGTATTCGTGTTATCGGACAAGGCACTGCAGCAGTTGCTGGAACATCACTTGTTCCAGTACTCACGTCATTATTGGGATCGTCCATCCATGTGGAAGCCCTCACCGCCACTGAGTTGTCAGGTTTCGCAATGGAAGCCGATATGTCTGACATGTTGGTGATTGCTGTCAGCCAGAGTGGTACCACCACCGATACAAATCGCACGGTCGACTTGGTTGCTACGCGCGGTGCCGCAGTGTTGGCAATTGTCAATAGGCGTGGAAGTGAATTGGCCAGCAAAGCACACGGCGTCTATTACACATCAGACGGCCGTGATGTCGAGATGAGTGTGGCAAGTACCAAAGCGTTCTATGCGCAAGTGGCGGCTGGAGCAATTTTGTCGTGTGGTATTGCCTTGGCAACTGGCACAGTCGATGCACAACGGATGCACCGCATTCTGTCGTCACTTCTCAATATGCCTGAAGCTATGCAGTCAGTTATTGCGCAACGAGCAGAGATTGGTGCAATCGCCAAACGATATGCACCAGCCCGCCGTTACTGGGCAGTGGTGGGCAACGGCCCTAACACTGTTGCTGCACACGAAGTACGAATCAAGTTGTCCGAACTGTGTTACAAGTCCATCTCGTGTGACGTCACCGAAGACAAGAAGCACATTGACTTGTCATGTGAACCAATGATTTTGGTGTGCGCTGCCGGATTGGCCGAAGGAACGGCAACGGACGTTGCAAAGGAAGTTGCCATCTTCAAGGCACACAAAGCCCTGCCCATCGTTATCGCAACCGAAGGCGAAACACGATTTGATTCGGCTGCAGCGGTGATTGCGGTGCCTGAATCAGATCCGGCTTTGGCATTTGTGCTGTCGTCAATGGCTGGCCACTTATTCGGTTATGAAGCTGCACTTGCCATTGACGAACTTGCACGCCCACTACGTCAATTGCGCGAAGTGGTGGAAGTTGTAGTGGGGCGTGGTGGCACAGGGGACGTTGCCCTGCAGCGAGTAGAGCGAGACATCGCACAGGTTGCGCAGCATTTCTTCGCAGCACTACACACTGGGCAGTATGACGGGAACATGGAAGCCTCAACTGCAGTGCGCATTGTGTCGTTGTTGCGCATAGTGACCGGACCTCACCCGTTGCAGGCATACCAGCGCGAGACAGGTCGCGTTTCATCACCGGCAGTAGTGCTAGACGATTTGCTGGCTGCACTCACACGCGGGATTGACGAACTCACTCGTCCCATTGACGCCATTAAGCACCAAGCAAAAACTGTCACTGTTGGAATCTCGCGCAGCGAAGAAGGCTTGCTTGACCGCATGTTGGTGCGCGCTGTGTTGGATGCTGGTGCTGCGCGTGATCATGTGTCATACGAAATTCTGAAGGTGTTGGCTGCGCTGGACGCAGGTGTTGAATCCGTATTGGGATTCACTCGTTACGCCATCGAGGGTGATCCGCAATCTGGTACAGCAACAGTTGCAATTGTTGAGCGTGGCGGAATCGCACTGCAGTTGCCCTCGCGTGTTGATGGAAACTCACAATTAGTGGGAACTAAGCGTCGAGTTGCTGCTGAACAAGAATTGCTAGTTGCTCGTGGCCGCAAAGATGGACGAACAGTTATTTTTGTTCCCGAAGTGAAGGGATCTGAAACTGTTGGTATCACTTTGTTGCATGTGTCTTTCAGGGATCGTGTTGCACCCGCGGTAGCACGACAAGTTCTGCAAGGGTACGACCGTCGATATGACCGACTGGTTGACTGGGTCACAGAGACTGAAGGATCTTTCCGAGATGATCGCCTGGGCGAAGTGTCATTGGCAGACCTGTTGATTCTTCCTGTGTCTGAAAGTGCCAATTTGTGGAGAACCGAGTAGTTGTCCATGAAGGGCATTGGCATTGACGCAGTCGACATTGATCGGTTTCGCAAATTGTTGGAACGCCGTCCCAACATGCGTACGCGATTGTTTACTGCGGAGGAATTGACATCGTTGGCTGACCAAGTTGACGATGCCGCTTCGCTCGCTGCACGCTTTGCGGTGCGTGAGGCAACAATGAAAGCTCTGGGTGTGGGTTTGGGTGCTTTCGACTTTCACGATGTGTCAGTGCACAAACATCCTTCAGGCGCCCCTGTATTGAAAGTGGTGGGTCGCGCCGAAGACCTAGCTCGTGAAAGCGGCGTGGGCGGATGGCATGTCTCCATTACACATACCGACACGGTCGCCATGGCCGTCGTTGCTGCGCTGTAACGAGTAGGCCCGCACGAACGCCAATACGCTGAAGGGGTGATTCCTGTTCTCACGCCCCAGCAGATGCGCAATGCCGATCAGGCTGCACTTGCTGGTGTTGGAGATGATCAGGTCTTCATTCGTCGTGCTGGGTACGCAGTTGCCCATTGCGCAAAACAGATGATGAACGGTGCTTATGGTCGCCGTGTTGTGTTGATTGCTGGCCCTGGGAACAACGGCAACGATGGGCGGGTCGCTGCAGAGTGGTTGCGCTCGTGGGGTGCTCAGGTCACGGAAGTACCAGTGCAGCAGTCGTCCACCACGTTTATTGATTCTGCTTCTGCTGATCTTGTGATTGATGCCGCCTACGGAATTGGTTTTCGTGGCACATGGAATCCACCAATTGTTGTGGACGTTCCTGTTCTCGCCGTTGATATTCCATCGGGAGTGAACGCATCCACGGGTCATGTACAGGGCGGAGTCATACCAGCTGATCGCACGGTCACCTTTGCGTGTGTGAAAACAGGAATGTTGTTTGGTGATGCTCCAGCATTGTGTGGTGACATTGACTTGGTCGACGTGGGAATCGATCCGGTGGACGACATCACTACCTTTATTGTTGATGCCACAGATGTCGCTGCGTGGATTCCGCCACGTACTCGTTTTGCACACAAGTGGAATCATTCAGTCCGAGTAATCGCAGGAAGCCCAGGCATGAGTGGCGCAGCATCGTTGGTTTCCGCCGCAGCGATGCGTGCGGGTGCTGGCATTGTTCATTTGTCGTGGCGACGGGAGGAATCACTCGCACTGCCCACAGAAGTGGTGGGAAAGGTCTTGCCCGAAACTCAGTGGGCTGAATTTATTTCTTCCGACATTGCACGTTTTGATGCGATGGTGATTGGCCCCGGACTTGGTCGCGGAGACGACATCGGCGGGGAAGTGCGTGCGGTCTTGTCATCGGCACATCTTCCTGTGGTGGTCGATGGCGATGGACTATTGGCGTCACTCGACCCAGCGGGTGGATACAGCGCATTGGAATCGCGAACCGCTCCCACCATCTTGACTCCCCATGACGGAGAGTTTGCGGCCTTAGGTGGAGACATTGACGACGCTGACATCATCGGTGCAACTCAACGGCTTGCTGCGCGTATTGGATGCATCATTGTGCGTAAGGGTCCCACCACCATCATCTGTGATCAGCACGGCGCCACGTACCTTGTTGTGTCGGGCGATGAACGCCTCGCAACGGCTGGAAGTGGAGATGTTTTGTCAGGGATAATTGCTGCGTTTCTTTCACGCGGTCTCGCACCACTCGAAGCAGCAGCAGCCGGAGCATTTATTCACGGAATGGCTGGCTCAATGTGTTCTGTTGAAGGAACCATCGCTCGCGATGTGGTTGCCTCTCTTGCAGATGTTCTCACGGAGGTCACCTCTCATGTCCGTTGATTTTTCAGGACGCTGGGGCTGGGCCGAAGTGCACACGGGGCTCATTCAGCACAACGTGGCAATCATTGCTGAGAGAGTCGCGCCTGCCACAGTGTGGGCAGTTGTAAAGGCCAACGCGTACGGGCACGGTGCTGTTCCTGTTGCTCAAGCCGCAATTCAAGCGGGAGCACAGGGACTATGCGTTGCCATCGTTGACGAAGGCGTTGCACTTCGTCGTGCTGGTGCAACATGCCCCATCTTGTTGTTGAGTGAACAGCCACCTGAAATGAATGACTTCATTGTTGGATACGGTCTCACACCTACTGTCACAACAACGCGTGGTGCGGCAACGCTTGCTGCCGCTGCATCTGCCGCCGACAAAAAGATTGATGTTCACATCAAGATTGATACGGGTATGCATCGCATGGGAGTGGCTCCCCAAGAAGCAGTACAGCTAGCCAAGTTCGTGACTTCTTTTGATTCGTTGTCCATTCAAGGTGTGTACACACATTTTGCGGTTGCGGACGAACCATCACATCCAGCGAACGAGCGTCAACTCTCGCTCTTTAACGAATGTGTGGCTTCATTAGAGGCTGCTGGCATTTCTCCGTCCCTTGTGCACGCCGCAAACACTGCTGCAGCATTGGCGTTGCCCGAGAGTCGATTCTCGATGGTACGTGTGGGAATTGGAATGTATGGATTACTTCCTGGCCCGGGAGTTGCCGATTTATGCGCTGGGCTCATCCCAGCAATGTCCATCAAGGCACGGGTGACTGCGGTTCGTTGGGTAGATGCTGGTGAAGCAGTGTCGTATGGATTGCGCCGCACGTTGTCAAAGTCTTCGCTCATTGCAACAGTTCCGTTGGGATATGCCGATGGCATCCCGCGGCTACTCAGTGAAACTGATGTCACCGTTCTCATCAATGGAGTGCCGCGTCCGCTTGCGGGAACCATCACCATGGATCAGCTGATGGTTGATTGCGGACAAGATTCCGCAGTAACGGTTGGCGACGAAGTGGTGTTGCTCGGTAAGCAGGGAGATCTTCGCGTATCGGCCGATGATTGGGCACAGGTACTCGGCACCATTGGCTACGAAATTGTCTGTGGAATCGGTCCGCGCGTGTTCCGGAGATATCAATGATTTCCTGCATCTCGCGTTCGCTGTCCGATACACATGCCATCGCTGGAGCCGTGGCTGGCTTGAGTCGTCCACGCGACATCATCATTCTCGCTGGCGAGATGGGCGCAGGAAAGACCGCGTTCACTGTTGGGTTTACACGCTCGTTGGGAGTATCGGACGACGATCATGTGTCATCACCCACATTCACATTGGTGCATTCATATGAGTCAGGAAAAATTCCTGTGTTGCATGCCGATCTCTACCGATTGAACACCGTTGGTGAGGTGGTCGACTTGGGATTACGTGAGCAAGTGGACGGCGGAGCAATTGCACTCATTGAATGGGGAAATGTTGCATCAGAAGTCTTCGGTGATGCACTCACCATTGAACTGTCTCACGATGACACCAACGATGACATGCGACATGTTGTCATCAGTGTGCAGGGACATTCATGGGACTCGCGCTGGGAACGCTTAAAGGACGCACTTCGTCCATGGAGAGCGTCATGATTTTGGGAATCGAGACCTCGGTGGAGCACGTAGGTGTTGCTCTCGGTGATCATCGCGGCATACGCGCTGAAATGTCACTCTCTAGCGATCGTCGACACGCTGAATCGTTAACGCCAATGATTCAGTTCGTTATGTCGCAAGCTGAAGCATCAATGTCAGACCTGTCAGCCATTGCGGTAGATGTCGGACCTGGGCTATTCACTGGTATGCGAGTGGGAATCGCCACTGCCGAGTCAATGGCATGGGCGCTTGACCTTCGTATTGCGCCAGTGTGCAGTCTTGATGCGCTGGCCCTCAATGCTGATTGGTCAGAGGTTCCTGTGTTGGCGGCACTCGATGCACGTCGAGGCGAGGTGTATTGGAGCATGTATCGAATGCGCGGTGCCGGACAATCACCCCAGCGGCTCACTGAACCCGCGGTGTCACATCCCGACGATGTGGCAATTCACATTGCAGACCGCGCAGATGACGTGGTGTGTGTGGGATCAGGAATTACGCGTTACGTCGATACTTTTTCAGCAGTTCCACGCGCAATGGTCGTGTCGCACCATGACACTCCTCGTGCATCAGCTGTTGTCACACTCGCAATGGCGGCACTGGTCGACGACACCACTGTGATGCCACACGCAGTTGAACCCATGTATTTGCGCGCACCCGATGCAGAAATCAATTGGAAGACTCGCGAGGGTTCACAATGAGTTTTATGCGTGAGCGCCTTGTCAACACGTTGACCACGGAAGTAATGCGTCGACGTCATTTGCGTCGCATTCTTCAGATTGAAGAGCAGGTCTATCCGCGGCCGTGGACCCATCGCACATTTGTCAGTGAGTTAAACGAAATGCGCAATGGATCGCGCTACTACTTGGTTGCATATGTAGATGACGTGCTTGTGGGATATGGCGGAATGATGTTTTCTGGCGATGACGCCCATATCACCAATATTGCTGTTGATCCACAGTGGCAAGGACGTGGTGTTGCCACCGAGATCATGCTGGATCTTTCTATTTTGGCTCATGAAAAGAATTGTGACGCCATGACTCTTGAAGTACGGCACACAAACACGGCTGCACAGAACTTGTATCGACGATTTGGTTTTGTTCCAGCAGGTGTTCGGAAGCGCTACTACGAGAACACTGATGATGCCATCATCATGTGGGCGCACGGTGTCAACACGGATGACTTCAGAGATCGTCTTCGCCTCATTGAATCGAGGCGATCAGCATGATGGTCAATGAATCAACTGTTGTTCTTGCGCTTGAGACAAGTTGTGACGAAACTGCAGCGTCGGTTGTCATGGGTGGCAACGATGTGCTTTCATCCATCGTCAGTAGCCAAATCGATATCCATGCGCGGTTCGGTGGCGTGGTACCAGAGGTTGCTAGTCGCGCACATCTTGAATCATTAATTCCAGTGGTCAATGCTGCAGTTGACGAGGCCGGAATTCTTCCCGAACGAATTGACGCAGTTGCTGCAACCGCAGGGCCGGGCCTTATTGGTGCGTTACTCGTTGGCGTCTCTGCAGCAAAGGCGCTCGCCTTGGTATGGGAGAGACCATTCATTGGTGTGAACCATCTGGAAGCTCACTTATATGCCGGGTTGTTGGATGACCCAACACTTGAGTTTCCCCTGATTGTGCTGTTGGTCTCTGGCGGCCACACCATGATCATTGAAATGCGTGGACATGGTGACTACACAATTCTTGGTCGCACCATTGACGACGCGGCAGGTGAGGCCTACGACAAAGTCGCCCGTTATCTGAACGTGGGATATCCCGGCGGTCCTGTCATCGATCAGTTGGCCTCGCAAGGGAATTCGTCAGTAGTTGAATTTCCCCGCGCCATGATGCACGACGGACTTGATGTCTCGTTTAGTGGGTTGAAGACATCGGTCATCAACTATGTGCGCAAAAATCCCGATGTTGCCAATGTTGATATTGCGGCATCTTTTCAAGATGCAGTTGTTGATGTGTTGTGCGCCAAAACAATTAAGGCAGCACAGCAGGTGGGCGCGCGGGGAATAGTTCTTGGCGGTGGAGTATCCGCAAATTCAGCGTTGCGCGCAGAGATGACGCGTCGTGGAAACGATGCAGGTTTTCGTGTGGCGCTTCCAAGCCGAGCAATGTGTACTGACAATGCAGCCATGATTGCGGCTGCAGCATGGCATCGGTTGAAGGCAGACGGCCCTATGAACTTGTCATGCGGTGCATATCCCAACCTCAAACTGTCGGACGTACCCCGATGAGTCGTCTGCCATTGGTGTTGCGTGGACGCGAATTTCCCATTCCCGTGGTGTTGGCGCCAATGGCGGGTGTCACCAATATTCCTTTTCGTGCGCAGTGCCGTTCGTTTGGCCCGGGTCTCGTCTATGTCAGTGAAATGGTGATGGCCGCTGCGTTAGTGCACGGCAATGAAAAAACTAAAAAGATGGTGGCATTCGGGCCAGATGAAGATTTCCGTAGTTTGCAGATTTACGGAAGTGACCCAGAATTTGTGGGACGTGCAGTTCGCGCATTGTGTGAGCAAGACATCGCAGATCACATTGACATGAACTTTGGTTGTCCCGCCAACAAGGTCACTCGAAAAGGTGGCGGCGCAGCGGTTCCGGTGAAGCGCAATCTCACGCGTGCAATCATGCGCGCTGCAGTGCAAGCAGCTGAACCATTTGGTGTTCCCATCACATGCAAGTTTCGCATTGGCATCAACGACAACATCACAACGTTTCTCGATACTGGTAAAGCAGCCGAGGACGAGGGCATCGCCATGATTGCGTTACATGCGCGCACTGCAGAACAACATTATGGCGGGCACGCACATTGGGAACGAATTGCAGAGCTTAAGAATGCGGTGACATCAATTCCCGTGTTGGGGAACGGAGACATTTGGGAAGCATCCGACGCCATTCGCATGATGAACGAAACGGGATGTGATGGTGTTGTGGTTGGCCGCGGGTGCTTGGGAAAGCCCTGGTTGTTTCGCGACCTCGTCGATGCGTTCAACGGCCGACACATTCAGGATTCACCTACCTTGGGTTTTGTTCTTGATGTGATGATTAGCCATGCTCAAGGGTTGATGGACATCATGGGTCCCGAATTTGGAATTCGAAATTTCAGAAAGCATTGCGGTTGGTATCTCACCGGATACCCAGTGGGGTCAGAGGTTCGCCGCGCATTTTCTACCGTTGCATCCTTTGAACAATTGCAAGAAGTTGCTGCGCGACTTGATCGATCACTGCAACTTGTTCCTGGCGGTGAACGTCTTGCTCGTGGCCACACAAATGGTCCCATCAAAGTTGTGTTGCCCGATGGCTATTTGGATAATCGTGACGACATGACAATTCCAGATGACGCGTACGACACTGCACCAAGTGGCGGCTGATTAATGGCGCTCATTCTCGCGTCACGTTCTCCACGACGGATTGAATTATTAGGTCGTCTCGGAATCAACCCGCGTGTTGAGCCTGCGGACATTGATGAAACTCCGTTGCCAGCTGAAAGCCCGATTGCATATGTTGAACGTCTTGCGCGCGAGAAGACACGTGTTGCGCAACAGCGGTGGTGTGATGACGTGGTGTTGGGTGCTGACACCACCATTGATCTTGATGGTCGCATCTTGGGGAAACCTGATGACGAGGCAGACGCTCGCCACATGTTGCGTCAACTGAGCGGACGCACACACCGCGTGCACACAGGCATTGCCGCAAGCTGGGGGTCGCGCCGTGAGAAGTCGCTGGTGGTCACCTCGCTCGTCACTTTCCATCCCGTTACTGATGAGACGCTCGAGTGGTACATCGGCACAGGGGAGTGGCAGGGGAAAGCCGGCGCATATGCCATTCAGGGGCTCGGGGGCACCTTGGTCGAGCGGGTCCGTGGGTCGCTGACCAATGTCATTGGGCTGCCACTACGTGATGTGGCGTCGTTGCTGGGGATGGCCCCCCTCGCCCCGAACCCAGAGTTCGATTAGCACTCGACCTTCTCGGTTGCTAACGGGGGTCGGAAGTCCGTATCCTTAGCAATCGCACTCCCTGAGTGCTAAACCCCCCGGGTCGGGACACCGACTCGGATTTCATCTGCGAAACGCTGATTATTTCGGAGGAAACATGAACCTGAAGCCACTCGATGACCGCATCGTTGTCAAGCCCAGCGAAGCCGAGCAGACCACTGCCTCTGGTCTCGTCATTCCTGACACTGCAAAGGAAAAGCCACAACAAGGAACAGTTCTTGCTGTTGGTCCCGGACGTTGGAGCGATGACGAAGGCGAGCACTTCCCACTCGACATCAAAGTTGGTGACGTTGTTCTCTACAGCAAGTACGGCGGCACTGAAGTCTCACACGGTGGAGAAGATCTTCTCATTCTCACCAGCCGCGACGTTCTCGCAGTTGTTGAAAAGTAGGTCATCACAATGCCAAAGCAATTGAAGTTTCACGACGAAGCACGTCGTGCTCTTGAAGCTGGTGTCAACAAACTTGCTGATGCCGTAAAGGTCACCCTCGGACCAAAGGGTCGCAACGTCGTTCTCGATAAGAAGTTTGGTGCTCCCACAATCACCAACGACGGTGTCTCCATTGCGAAGGAAGTCGAAATCGACGATCCATTCGAAAACATGGGTGCACAGTTGGTGAAGGAAGTCGCCACAAAGACCAACGATGTCGCTGGTGACGGAACCACCACAGCAACCGTTCTTGCACAAGCAATTGTTCAGCAAGGCATGCGTAACGTGGCTGCTGGTGCAAACCCAATGGGTTTGAAGCGCGGAATTGAAAAAGCTGTCGCCGCCGCAGTTGAGTCCATCAAGAGCCAAGCAAAAGAAGTGGATGACAAGGGAGACATCTCCAGCGTCGCAACCATTTCTGCTGCTGATGCAAGCATCGGACAAGTTATTGCAGACGCAATCGACAAAGTCGGTAAAGACGGTGTCGTCACCGTTGAAGAAAGCAACACGTTCGGCACCGAGCTTGAGTTCACCGAAGGTATGCAATTCGACAAGGGTTATCTGTCGCCATACTTCGTGACCGACCAAGACCGTCAAGAAGCAATCATCGATGAGCCATACATCTTGTTCTACTCATCGAAGATTTCTTCGGTGCAGTCATTGCTCCCCGCGTTGGAGTCAGTCATGAAGACTGGTCGTCCATTGCTCATCATCGCTG
The DNA here is from genome assembly GCA_964503445.1 of uncultured Bifidobacterium sp. Taxonomy (GTDB): domain Bacteria; phylum Actinomycetota; class Acidimicrobiia; order Acidimicrobiales; family Ilumatobacteraceae; genus UBA2093. Next base: position 40,178 of record CAZCZM010000005.1, on the reverse strand, counting down.
AAGATGTCGAGGGTGAAGCATTGGCAACGTTGGTTGTCAACAAGATTCGCGGAACCTTCAACTCCACTGCAGTAAAGGCTCCCGGATTTGGTGACCGCCGCAAGGCAATGTTGCAAGACATGGCAGTTCTCACCGGTGGCCAAGTCATCAGCGAAGAAGTTGGTTTGAAGTTGGAGAATGTCACGCTCGATCTTTTGGGTCGTGCCAAGCGTGTCATCATCACCAAAGACAACACCACCATCGTTGACGGTGCTGGCGACAAGAACGAAGTCAATGGTCGCATTAGCCAAATCAAGACTGAAATCGACAACACCGACTCCGACTGGGATCGCGAGAAGCTCCAAGAGCGTCTTGCGAAGTTGGCCGGTGGTGTAGCTCTCATCAAGGTGGGAGCTGCGACCGAAGTCGAGTTGAAGGAAAAGAAGCACCGCATCGAAGACGCCATCTCTGCAACTCGCGCAGCGATTGAAGAAGGTGTCGTCGCAGGTGGTGGAACTGCCCTCTTGCGCAGCCGTCCTGCTGTGTTGAAGGTTGTTGAGTCCCTCACCGGAGATGAGGCAACTGGCGCACGCACGGTCTATGACGCCTTGGTGGCCCCTGCCAAGCACATCGCCGACAACGCTGGCCTTGAAGGTTCGGTCGTTGTGCAGCGTGTCGAGTCAGAAAAGGGCTCAACTGGCCTCAATGCTGCCACTGGCGAGTACATCGACCTTGTCGCCGCAGGCATTATCGACCCCGCAAAGGTCACTCGTGCAGCCCTCCAGAACGCCGCATCCATTGCCGCTCTGGTGCTGACCACCGAGTGTTTGGTGGCCGACAAGCCTGAAAAGAATGCCGCACCCATGGGTGGCGGCATGCCCGGCGGCATGGGGATGATGTAAGGGAAATATTCCTGGAATAAACCCCGCAACTGGGCGGTTGTATCTAGAGCCTCCCGTTGATGGCCCAGTCCCGTAAGGGCTGGGCCATCAATCTTTTTCTGGTCATTGTTGGTGTCATACGGTGGGGGCATGAACAACGATGAGATTCGCGACGACATGCACGACGCAATCGAAGAAGCTGTCGACGAAGTTCTCCCACGACCTCGACGTCATTTGTGGGTCGTGCAACTCATCGAATACACAATTGGGTTTGCAATTGCATGGACTGCTGCGCGGGCGCAAGAGCCACTCATTCCCGCGCTTGTTGCTGCAGCCGTCATCGCAAACGCAGCAATTGTAAAAGCACCACTTTCTGCATTCCGCGTGACTAGTCCACGTGTCCATCGTGCACTGGGAATTTTTCTCTCTGTCGGTGCGTTGGTGTTAGCGATATTTCTCGATGTTGATGCTGGCACGAAAGCATTACTTGTGATCAGCGCCGTTGCAGAGGGCTTTGTGTCGGTACGCTTCGGTCATGGCATTTGAACGTCCCGCCCCCGATCTCACCAAATTGCTTGCTGCATGGGAAGCATGGGAAAAAGGTGAGGAACAACCCGGCCGAGTTCTTGCAAACTTGAAAACTGCTGGTCTTGCCGAAGTTCTGAATGAACTGAAATCAACTGGGTGGACTCCGAGCGCGTCGTGAATCGTCGTCGCGGGGGAACACAAGTCATCCCCCGTCCTGACAATTGGCGTTTCGGTGAACAACCATCGTGGTGTGAAACGAACTCTGCGTCACAATTGACGTTGGCGAATATCGAACGTCGCTTGTCTCAATTCGTTTCTGCCGATTACCCCAGTAGTGCCGGCGTTAATGACGAATGGCTATCAACCGCACGCGAATCTGCAGTTTTGGTGCCGTTACTTCACACACCGCAGGGTGTGTCGGTGGTGTTGACTCGTCGAGCTGATCATCTGAAAAATCATCGAGGTGAGGTGTCTTTTCCCGGGGGTCGTGTTGAAGAGTCTGAATCCATTATTGAGGCAGCTCTTCGTGAAGCGAGTGAAGAAATCAATCTTGCTTCACATGACGTTCGAATCATTGGTCGGCTAGATCCACATGCAACATTTGTGAGCAACAGCTTGATTATTCCTGTTGTGGGGGTTGTCTCTGGAACCCCCGAGTTTGTCGCACAACCCAGCGAAGTGTCGCGAATTTTGGTGGTGCCACTTCATGAACTCGCACATGAAATGTCGTACAACAATGAATGGTGGATCACGCCACGTGGAGAACTAAACATTCACTTCTTTTACTTGGAAGACGAGACAATTTGGGGAGCAACTGGCCGTATCTTGCGACAATTGCTGGACGTGCTCCTCGTATAAGACCAAGTGTTGATGTTTACGGGCCAGCGTAAATACGCACAGCACGATAGTAGGTTTCGGCCCACGCAGAACATGAGGTGCGTGCGGACTGTGAACGCTTCTTGCAGTCAGACAACATGTCTTTTTTAAAAACTGCGTCAACACGCGCGCGCATTTTTGCAGTCCACCATTTTCCTTTGTCAAGTTTTCCGAGGTTTCTGTACGCGAAGTCGTGACGCCGACATGCATCTGAAAAATCGAATGTTCGACCAGTACTTCCCAAAACGGGTACTGAACATCCGTCAGTGGTCCATGTCAGACGTTGGTCGCGTGCATGTGATTCGGCAGTTTTCACAAACTGAACGAGGGGTGTGTTGAACACCAATTGACGCGCAACAACATGCGCAGCAGGGGGAGCAGGAGTGGCTGCAACACAGGCAGCGAGAACACATGAGGCGAACAAGGCCATGAAAGTCTCCTTTGCATGGCGGTGTGTGCGCATGTAATGCCGCATGGGAAGCGACTGGCGGTTTACCCGCGTAGACACTTCAGCAAGAGAGCCATTTCAACGGCCCCCACTGCTGCCTCGTCACCCTTGTTGTCTATTCCTGGACCGCTTCGGTCAATGGCCTGTTGCTCTGTGTTCACGGTAAGGACACCGAACATCACCGGGATACCGGTGGCCATTTGTGCATCCTGAATTCCGCGAGCAGCTTCGTTGCACACATAATCAAAATGCGGCGTGTCGCCCTTGATAACTGTTCCCAAGCAAATGATTGCATCCACTTTTCCTGTTTGTGCCAGAGCCTTCGCAGCAAGGGGGAGCTCAAATGCGCCAGGTACCCACGCTTCCATCACATCGGAGTCTGCAACGCCGAGGCGCTCGAGACCGCGAAGTGCTCCGTCACGCAGATTGGTGACGATGTGGTCATTGAACCGTGCACCGATGATGGCGATGCGAAGTCCTGTGCCATCTAAATCTGGCAGTGCGCTGCTGGATCCTGCGCGTGTCATTGTGTTCCTCCATCTTGAATGTCGAGTAGGTGTCCCATGCGCTCGCGCTTGGTGCGCAAATACGCTTCGTTCTCTGGTGTGGGAATGGTATTGATGGGCACTCGCTCCACCACAGAAAGCCCGTATCCACCAAGACCACCATATTTTGCGGGGTTGTTTGTCATGAGGCGCAGCTTGCTCACTCCGAGGTCGGCGAGGATCTGAGCACCGATGCCATATTCGCGGCTATCCACGGGAAGACCGAGTTCAACATTTGCATCAACAGTGTCGAGACCTTGATCCTGCAGAGAATAAGCGCGAATCTTGTGTCCAATCCCAATACCGCGACCTTCATGTCCGCGCAGATACACGATGACTCCGGAGCCTTCCTTTTCCACCATGCTCATGGCAGATGCAAGTTGTGGACCGCAATCGCAACGGCGCGAACCAAACACATCTCCCGTTAGGCATTCGCTGTGAACACGCACCAACACAGGAGTGTCTGCGTTGATGTCTCCCTTTACAAACGCCAAGTGCTCAACACCATCAATGGTGCTTCGGTATGCAACGCAATTAAACGCACCAAATTCAGTGGGAACTGTGGCTTCACCCATGCGCTCTACCAAGCGTTCATGGTGGCGACGGTACTCAATAAGTTGTGCAATAGACGACAACAAGAGACCATGCTCTTTGCAGAACTTCTTCAAGTCGGGTAGGCGCATCATGGTGCCGTTGTCATGCTGAATCTCGCAGATAACTCCAACAGGCTGACATCCGGCTAATCGCGCAAGGTCAACGGCTGCTTCGGTATGACCAGCACGCTTCAACACTCCGCCTTGGCGAGCACGCAACGGAAACACGTGTCCCGGTCGCGCAAAAGCTTTGAATGACACATTGGGGTCGGCCATGGCGTTGACAGTGAGCGCACGGTCTGCTGCGCTAATTCCGGTGGTTGTTCCTTCAATCACGTCGATAGTGATGGTGTACGCAGTGCGCTGGCTCTCGGTGTTTTGCTCAACCATGAGAGGCAAGCGAAGTTCTTCACATCGCTCGTCTGTTAGTGGTGCACAAATGACTCCGGTGGAATAACGAACAATGAACGCCATCTTCTCTGGCGTTGCAAACTCTGCAGCCATGATGAAGTCGCCTTCGTTCTCGCGATCTTCGTCATCAACCATGACAACAATTTCTCCGCGGCCTATCGCTGCAATGACGTCTTCAATGGGGTCTAGTTCAGACTTGCTCATAGTGGTTCTTTCTGTGGAGTTCATGGTGTGTAGAAACGGATCGGTAGACAATCTCGATGTCGTCGTCGTATTGGGTGGTAGACACAAATGCGAGTCGTTCAAAGGAAAATTCGGCATCAGCGGAAAAAACTCCAGGAGCTGAACTATCTCCGCTTGCAATTGGCGCAACATGAAAGACGTATTCATTGACAAGCCCACGTTGATGGAAGGCTGTTGCAACCGAGGGCCCACCCTCGACCATCAACTGCAACACTTCGTGGGCTCCTAACTCATCGAGCAAACTCTCGATGTCCTGAGCCCACACTGTGCACGGATGAATTCGTGCAGTATCTGGAATTGGGGTCGACCGAGACAGCACAACTCGCTTGGGTGACGGACCATCGATATGGCGCACAGTGAGTTCTGGATCATCAGCAAGAACTGTGCCTACACCAACGACAATCGCATCACTCTGTGCACGCAATTGGTGCACTCGTGTTCGTGCAGCTGCACCTGTAATCCAACGTTCATCCCCTGTGCGAGAAGTACGAGCATCAAGTGTGCTCGCCATCTTTAACAACACATACGGACGACCGGTGCTTCGATGGTGAATGTATGGGGCAAGTTGTTCGCGAATGTCGTGTTCAAGAACTCCAACGGTGACATCTATTCCTGCGTCAGAGAGTCGGGAAAGTCCGGCACCGCTCACTTTTGTATCGGGGTCTTCAATGCCAACGACAACCGTCGTGATACCAGCGGCAATGATTGCTTCGGTGCACGGACCAGTTCGCCCAGTGTGATTGCAAGGTTCCAGAGTGCAATACAGAGTGGCACCAACTGTGGAGACCCCCGCCTGTGATGCATTGTGAATTGCCACAATCTCGGCGTGTGCACCACCGGGTGCTTGCGTTGCGCCTTCGAACACCTCTCCAGATGCACAGACCAAAACAGCACCCACCCATGGGTTGGGGCGCGCGTGAAGTCGCGCGGTGTCAGCCATATGCATGGCATGGCGCATGAGCGCCTCGTGTTCGGTCATGTTGTGTCCTTGCTCCCATCCGGACTGTTACCGTCGGCCTCAGAATTTCACTGAGTCGGCCACAGCACCGAAGTGTTGTGGTTCGCGGGCTCTCACCGCCGGTCGGGACTTGCACCCAAACCCTGCAAGGGGTGTTTTCGCCGGACAAATGTCCAGCACCTTCAGGCTATGCGGGGGGATACTTGCTCAACAACCCGATCACGTGTCGCCACAGAGCCATGATTTCAAAGACATCGTTCTTTTCGTTCAATCCCAGGATGGGGCCAAATGTGCTCGCTCCCAGACCAATAGAGATTGCTTGACTTGCAGCCGCACGAGCAATGCTTGGGTCAATTTTTTCCACCTCGATGAAGCGAGTGGTCAACGCATCCAAGATGGGCATGTCATCAAAAAGGTTGCTGGTATCAACGCCCTCAAGGTCAAGCCACAAGACAAGTCGGACAACAAACATAACTTTGGGATCATTGAATCCGAGGGCAGGTTGACCAGGTGCTGCTTGGCGTACTTGGTCCGCAAGTTCTTTGAATTGCTCGCGCACGACTGCGAGCAGCAAACCGTTCTTTGACCCGAACCAATTGTGAACAAATCCGTGGTTCACATCAGCAAGTTCTGCGATGTCGCGAACTCCCACCTCTGAATAGGGGCGGGTCTTGATGAGTTCCGTCGCGGCACCGATGAGACGACGTTCACCTTCGGCTCGAGAGATAGGGGAGCGGCGTTTCGGCTTAGGACTATTGGTTGAATCTTTTATGGCCACGCTGTTCTCCATTCCTAAACCTTAGGACTATCTATTGACTGTTGGTGGAACTCCTCAACAGTCTAAGTCTGCTCTTAACAGTCACAGACTACTAATATCTCCTGCATGAAGTCATTCGCCGTCGCCTTTCTGGTGTTCTTTCAACGGTCTTTGCAGTTGCATTCGCTACTGCAGTCATCCAGATCAACGCTGCGACTTCCGTGCGCACAGCCACATTCATAATGACATCTTTAGATGATGACGGTTCAACAGGATCCCATCGTTGGGCCATCACGCAAGCAAACGCCACCGCTGGCGCCGACATCATCAAATTCAGTGGTTCGGTGCTCGGAACAAGCACCCTCACCTCAAATTTGCCGAGTGTGCCTGAGGCACTCACCATCAATGGCCCTCGGCAAGATGACTTAATCATTGTGTCCGAAGAGGGATTCGGTTTTCTTCCTGATTCAGATGTTGACGTGTGGATGTTTTCCTCACTTCGTTTGCTCACCACTGTGTCGGCTGATGCGTTAGGTCGGGTGAACGACGATGTCGTTTTACCGGCAACTATTGAAGAAGAAAGTCACCGGTTTGTTCTTGATGGCCAGAATGCAAGTGGCGATGATGCGGTTGTTGGGCTTGGACTCATTGTTGGATACGAAACTGATGGATTGTCCACCACCGGTAAATCCCTCATCGCGTTACCAATCGCTCTCGCAATTCTTGCGGGTCTGTTGATTCTCACTGCGTTACGCCGTCGGCGTCGACCTGATGACAACACCACCTCTTCACCTCTTGCCACTTCATGATTAAACACAGAATCGATCTGGCGTCTGGCCATAGAGCCTGGAGCAGTAGAACTAGGACCGTTAGTCTACTTCTGAGTAGAGTCAACACGGTGAAGATTCACATCCCTCTACGCACAGAAGTTCTTCATCGTGGCTAGGCGTTTTGGATTTGCACGTCGTCGCGATTCGGCGGAGGACGGTGCAGGGTGGATCTATGCAGACCTTTTTCTTGCACTCACAGTTGTGGGTCTTGGATCGGCCGTCATTACCGCGGTGTCTGCCTCGGGTGCACCGCAAGCTCCTGCTGAAAAAACCTTTCAGTTGAGTTGTGCAGAATTTGCCGTTCGTGTTCCCGCCAATGTTGCCTCTGGCGGAGCAGAAATAGAACAAGCAATCGGCGCGGAAATTGGTCGACGTGGCTGGAGTCCAGATTCATCAAAGCCAGGACTTGTCATTGTGATGGGCGGATTTGGTGGCAACGAATCACCAGGTGATGGTGATGGACGAGCCAAGGCAATTCTTTCGCGACTCCGAGCATCAACACCGTTACTGCAACAAGTTGAAATGCGAACAGCCGGCGCTCGGTCGGTACGCGTGAACGGCCAAGAAACCAGAGTTGGTGGAGCAGGGTCGTTCTTAATGGTGACGTATTTATTGTTCAGTGGCCCCACACTCACAGAAGATTGCACTCGATAGGAGCTGTATGTCAATTTTTCCTGACTCTCATCAAGAAGCGATTAACTCAGTTGACCGTTGGTTGCGTGTGTCCAAACAGGCACAAACCTTGAATCCGTTTGCACAAACATTCGTTGACGATTTGAGAGAAATGCGCAACAAGAAAGAATGGTCACGTATTAACGTCGAGCAGATCTTGCCGTATCGGTCAGAAACGCCGCGTTTGCTCATTGTGATTCGTGCCGGCGCACTGTTCCTTCCCATCATGATGACGTGGCTCGCGTTGTCGCAGGTGATGGGTCCGTTTGCCTTGTATTTGCAGAACCAGCAGAGCAGTGCCAACTTTTTGTGGTTCTGGCAGACAAACCCCGGCAATTCTTTCGCCGATATCTGGACACTGAGTCACATCGCACTCACTGCTGCTGCGGTGTTGGCATTCTTGACGGTGTTAACCATGCGTATTTCGTGGTGGGAAACGTCGCGTGCTGAACGAACAGAAAATGCTTATTCAGACATGTTGTCTGCCTTGGAGTGTTACTTCGTCTCTGCTCGTGATAACTGAGCCAACACGGCAACACTGACCAAGACCAGGAGAGCGCCGATCAAGCGTTCTGGTGTCAGTGATTCATTCAGCACGGTGACACCAATGGTGATGGACACCACAGGTTCAATTGTGCTCAGTACGGCCGCATCACCTGGTCCAATACGTGACACGCCAGCAAAAAAGAATCCCATGGCAAGAACGGTTGAGATGACTGATGCAGCTGCGATGGCAATCCAGCCTGTGCTGTCGGTAGGTATGTCTGGTCGCGTGATCACATACAAAAGTCCATGAGCACATGCGGCTCCCACCATCACATACATCAGAGATGTAAACGCACCGGAATGTTGCACAATTTTGCTGCTGACAAGGATGTATCCCGAATACCACGTGGCCGCACCAATCATGAGTGCGACACCAGTCCAAGAGCCTGCTTGAACTTGTCCTGCGGTGAGTGCTGTGCCGGCAACGGCGACTGCGAGACACACACTGGTGCGAACTGATGGACGATGCCTAAACACCAGCCAGCTCGCTAAGACAACAAACACCGGATATGAGTAAAAAATCACGGTCGCGAGACTGATGTCGATGCGGTCAACTCCAAAGAAAAAGAAACTTGCCTGTGGTGCATATCCGATTGCGCCTAACAGAAAAAGTTGTGCCTCAAGAGTTCGTGGAGGGCGTGGCTCTCCACGAAAACGTATGAATTTCACTGAGATCATGACGGCAGACGCGAATAAGAATCGAATAGCCAACATGCCAAATGGTTCTGCACCATGGTCATAGGCGATGCGTGCAAACCATGGGAGAAGTCCGAACGCCGCACCGCTAATCAAGATGTACAGAACGCCCACGTGTCAACGGTAGTGGGCGTGAGTGTTACTTCTCTGTGTCTTGTATGCGTTCGGCAATCGCACGGTCGCGCTTGATGACGTTACGTGCAAGAACTGTTCCTACAATTCCCACACCGACGACCATGATTCCCATAGTGAGATACTGAAGAGGTCCGCCGCGATCACCTGCTTGTTCAGGCTTCTTTCCACATCCAGGCTTTGGAAGAAACCCGATGCAGTCGGCGGGCTCACGTTCTAGGTCATACACATACGTGCTGTCGGGGGACTGCGGAACAGTCGTATCGGTTGCATTGGCCACCGATAATCCGAATGGTGCAATAGTGAGAAGAACGGCACATGTGGAAACAGCGATTCGGGGCATACCTCCATCGTCACACGCCCACTAGGGTGAAACAAATCATGGGAGCGCATAATCAAGGAATTCACGAAGTTGTTTTGGTTGTGGATTTCGGAGCGCAATATGCACAACTCATTGCGCGGCGAGTGCGCGAAGCCCAGGTCTATTCAGAGATAGTTCCGCACCGCATCACCGCTGCTGAAGTGGTGCAGAAGGCCCCCAAAGCCATCATTCTGTCGGGTGGTCCAAAAAGTGTTCATGTTGAGGGTGCTCCAGCGCTTGACCCTGCCATTTATGACCTCGGCATTCCTGTTCTGGGAATTTGTTATGGATGCCAACTGATCGCTCAACAATTGGGCGGAACCGTTGCGCGTGGTGGTCGTGGTGAATACGGACGTGCCACGCTGACTCGGACTGGTGCTTCGGACATTCTCGCGGGCAATGCACCTGAAAAACACGATGTCTGGATGAGCCATTTCGATTTCGTGAGTGATGCACCTGAGGGATTTGTGACTACTGCGACAACACCAGATGCGCCTCACGCAGTCATTGAAAATACTCAACGCAAAATCTTCGGCGTTCAGTATCACCCCGAAGTTGTGCACTCAGCTTTCGGTCAAGATGTGTTGGTTCGTTTCCTTGTGGATGTTGCAGGGTGTTCACGAGACTGGACCATGGCCAACATTGTTGACGATCAAGTTGCTGCCATTCGGCAACAGATTGGTAACGAACGCGCCATATGTGGTCTTTCGGGTGGAGTTGATTCATCGGTTGCAGCAGCACTTGTGCATCGCGCCATCGGATCGCAGTTGACATGCGTGTACGTCGACACGGGGTTAATGCGTCGTGGCGAGAGCGAACAAGTGGTGGAAACATTCCGTCGCAGTATGGGAATTGAACTCATTCATGTTGACGCGGGTCAACGTTTTTTTGAAAAGTTGCAGGGCATCACTGAACCTGAAGCGAAGCGCAAAGCAATTGGTGAACTATTCGTTCGAATTTTTGAAGAACACACCGGCGGTATCACCGACGCAAAGTTCTTGGTACAAGGAACGTTGTATCCCGACATTGTTGAAAGTGGCGGCACGGACGGGACTGCTGCAGTCATCAAGAGCCATCACAATGTGGGCGGTCTGCCCGAAGACATGGTTCTTGAATTGTGTGAGCCGTTACGCGCGTTGTTCAAAGATGAAGTGCGAAAAGTGGGTATTGAACTTGGTCTTGCCGACGACATTGTGTGGCGCCAACCATTCCCGGGCCCGGGTTTGGGTGTGCGGATCATCGGTGAGGTCACACCCGACAAAGTGTCCACCTTGCAGCACGCCGACGAAATTGTTCGACATGAAATTAAGGCGGCCGGACTCGAGCGCGAGATTTGGCAGTCGTTTGCCGTGCTGGCCGATATCCGCAGTGTGGGTGTGATGGGCGATGAACGTACCTATGGACACCCCATCATCATTCGTGCTGTCACAAGCGACGATGCCATGACGGCCGACTGGGCGCGCTTGCCGTATGACCTCTTAGAGAAGATGTCGAATCGCATCATCAATGAGGTACCAGGCATCAACCGGGTGGTCTATGACGTCACCTCAAAGCCTCCTGGCACTATCGAATGGGAATAGGGTTCGCGGTTTCTTTCCTTACCCAGTAAGGGTTTGCACCTATCCGCCGAACGGTCTTGGGATTGGACAACTACCGTGTAAGGGTCATGAACGCCACCCGCCGACACCGGGGATCTCGCAGATCCGTTCTCGCCAGCCTCATCATGGTGGCCCTGGTGGGTGGGCTTGCCATCTTCCCCACACAGGCGTCGGCCGACTCCATCGACGAGAAGCGCCGTCAGGCCGAAAACATTGCCGACCAGCTTGAACGGTTGTCTGAACAGATGCTTGAACTGGGAGAGGATTACGCCGAGTCGCTGGTGGAGCAGGCAGATTTGGCGGTGGAAATCGAGCAGGCGCAGGCAGATGTTGCCGCCGCTGAGGCCCAGGTGTCACAAATGAGAGGCACGTTGTATTTGTCGGCCGTCACCCAGTTCATGCACGGAGGCAGAAACTCCACGTTGACCAATCTGCTTGCGTCCGTGGGGGGAGTACAAGATGCACTTCAGCGATCGCAATTGCTGTCTATTGCAGCTAATCAAGGTTCGCTCACCACAGATTCATTAGATGCAACTGCCACCGAACTGATGAAGAAAAAGGCTGTGCTGGAAAAGAAGCGTAAGCAAGCAGAAAACGTTGCTGGATTTGTGTTGCAGCGCAAAAGCAATGCAGAAGAATTGTCTGCTCGCTACGAACAATTGCAAGCATCGGTTCAGGGCGATCTTGCAGACCTGTTGCGCGAAGAACGCGCACGTCGTGAGCGTCAAGCGTTGGAAGATTCCCAACGTGAAGCGGCTGGTTTTAAGAGCAAGTATTCGTCGTTGCAGAAAAAGTACGGAAACATTCCCTCGGTCTCTGCACGTGCACAAACTGCGGTCCGTGCGGCATTGTCACAGTTAGGAGTTCCGTACCGCTACGGAATGAGTTCTCCGGGTCGTGCTTTCGATTGCTCTGGACTCACCACATATGCATGGGGCAAGGCAGGCGTGGGACTGCCGCGAAACTCGCGCCGTCAATACAACGCACTTCCAAAGATCCCGAAACAGCTTGCACAACCCGGTGACCTCATCTTCACTGGTTCACCCATTCACCATGTGGGTATCTATTTAGGGAACGGAACAATGGTGCACGCTCCTCAAACTGGTGATGTGGTGAAGATTGGGCCAATTCGTTGGTGGAAAGTGGTCGGCGTCGTTCGTCCTCGCTAATAGCCACTACGGTCATTCCCCATGCAGGGAATCAACGAACAGCGCGTTGAAGCGTGGTTGAACGAACACATTGAAGGTGCGCGCGGGCCATACACGTACAGCCTCATTGCAGGTGGACGCAGCAACCTCACATTTCACGTCACTGATTCCATGGGAATGCAGATGGTTCTTCGGCGTCCACCGATGGGACATGTTTTGGCAACTGCTCACGACATGGCACGTGAACATCGCATTATGTCTGCGGTGGGTCAGACCGATGTTCCCGTGCCACGCATGTTGGGACTGTGCACTGACGCCGAAGTGAATGATGCACCTTTTTATGTGATGTCTTTTGTTGAAGGCGTTGTTTTGGACAGCCCTGAGAAAGGGCATGCACTTCCTGAAAATCTCCGTACTCCTGCGTCTGAAGATCTGATTGACGTGCTTGCTCAACTTCACGCGGTTGATGTTGATGCTGTTGGCCTTGGTGATCTTGCAAAACGTGAGGGATACGTAGAACGTCAAGTGAAGCGTTGGTCAACACAATGGGCCAACTCAAAGACTCGTGAACTTCCGGCCATTGAAGAAGTTGCAGAGCGACTTGCTGCTCATATTCCCCAACAACATGGTGTTGCTATTGCTCACGGTGATTATCGCTTTGGCAATTGCCTCACCAATGTCAACACCGGTCGAATTGCAGCTGTCCTTGATTGGGAGTTGTGCACGTTGGGTGACCCACTTGCAGACTTGGGATATGTGGGTATTTATTGGACAGACCCCGGAATGCCATTAACCCGCACGAATGATCCGTCTGGATTGCCGGGGTTTTGCACCTTCGATCACCTTGTTGAACGGTATGCGCAACGCACTGGTCGCGATGTGTCAAACATCGGGTACTACAAGGCATTTGCCAGTTTCCGTTTAGCTGTCATCGCCGAAGGTGTGTATGCGCGCTATTTGCATGGCGCAATGGGTGATCAAGAAATTGATCTGGAACCCATGAAGCTGAGCGTTGACAATCTGGCTGAATCAGCACTGAAAGCATTGCGAGGACACACAACATGACACTTCACGGTTGGGCAAAAGATTCATTCACCGCTGCCACCATCACTCGCGATACATATCGCAAGGGCGAAGGGCCTGTTGTGATTGTGGTGCACGAGATTCCCGGCATTACCCCCGCAGTGGAACGATTTGCTAATGACGTGGTGAATGCGGGATTCACTGTTGTGATGCCTGACTTGGTGGGAACACCTGGCCGTGCGGTGTCAGGCAAATATCTTGCGTCATCCATGTTGAAGGTGTGTATCTCGAAAGAGTTCACCAATATGGCGTTGAATAAGACCTCTCCCATCATTTCTTGGCTTCGTGCCCTTGCCAAAGTTCTGCACGAGGAGATTGGTGGCCCTGGCGTTGGAGCAGTGGGCATGTGTTTTTCTGGCGGATTCGCATTAGGAATGATGGTCGACAACATCATGGTTGCTCCCGTGTTGGCACAACCATCGCTTCCATTTGCAATTGGCAAATCACGTGGCGCAAATCTGAATTTGTCTCCAGATGATGCAGTTGTCATTGCAGAACGAGCTGCACAAGGGTGCGAAGTTTTGGGTCTGCGTTTCACCGAAGACAAATTGGTGGGCGACAGGTTTTCTTCATTGCGCACACTTCTTGGCGATGCGTTTATTGCGGTAGAGATTCCTTCGCAGTCACCCAAAGACCACAGCGTGCTCACGGAACAGCGGCATGAACCCAGTGTTCAGCAGGTAATCAATTTCTTCGTACAGAAACTGAAGTAACTACAACTGACCTAACTATCGCGGTCCACCATCAACTGGCAAGAGCGTGCCAGTTGTGTAACTGCTGGCGTTGCTGGCGAGATACAGCGCTGCACCCACAATCTCATGCGGCTGACCGCCACGTTGCAACATGTACGCACTCTTCGCGCGTGTCTCAAATAGTTCCATGTCCCATGCCTTGGAAATGTCCGTCAAAAACGGACCGGGCACGATGCAGTTCACTCGTACGTGCGGGGCGTATGTCCGCGCAAGTCCCATGGTGAGATTGTTGACCGCCGCCTTTGCTGCTCCGTAGATCACCTCATTTGGCGATGGCCGAGTACTGGCGATGGAACTGACGTTGATGATGGATCCACCATGAATGACGCCATGTGAGTCGGCTGTTGCCATGTGTGCACCTAACAACGCTGACAATCGAAATGGACCTTTGAGATTGACTCCCAAGACTTTGTCGTACAGGTCTTCGGTGACATCAACAAGCGATGCATACAACGGCGACATCCCTGCGTTGTTGACCAAAATGTCGATGCGACCAAACTCTTCGATGGATTCATGTGCAAGGCGGTCGGCGTCATTCCATGATGCAGCGTGGTATGCCACTGACAATGCACGTCGACCCAATGCTCGGACTTCTTCGGCAACAACATCGCAGTTTTCTTTCTTGCGGCTGGCCACAACAATGTTCGCGCCATGTTCTGCGAATGCGAGCGCCATTTCTCGCCCTAAACCGCGACTGCCGCCCGTGATCACCGCGGTCTTACCTTCAAGAGAAAACAATTCACGAGACGTCATGACTGCACCTTTGCTGAATATTCGGAATGTGAGAACGATGCCACAGATTTCTGTGGTGTTGAATCACGTGACAACAGCAGGTGGCGAGCAAGCAGTCCTTTTGCCGCTTTTGCATTGTGACCACCAACAACCCCGCCTCTTTTCGATACAAGATCAACGCGCATGACGTGAGCTAGTTCATCCCAGTTCATCGACGCCTTGTGTTCCTGTGGGAGGAGGTCGATGACCAGAGCCGACTTCACAGCGTGGCGAAAGGCATCGGTGAGGTCGTCTCGCCACCATGTTGCAAGTTGCCCAAATGGACTGAGTCGAGCTCCCATCTTCAATCGATAATCGGGGAGGGGGTCGTCTGCTCGCGCTATCCCCGTCAGGCCCGATGGAATGAAAATACGGCGGATGACCTGTGCGCGGGAGGCCGCCGGAACAGTCGCGAGATCGAGGTGATCCCACACCACCCCCGTGTATCGCTGCCACGCAGGCATGCTGGGTGCACCTATTAATTGCGCATTGTGAGTTTGAGCGTGTTGAAGCATCGCTCCTTTCACCCCGAGGAGTTTTTGGTCGCCTCCACCGACGCGGCGAAGTTCATCGGCGACATCGCGTCGGTACGGCCCGAGGGTGTCAGCGAATACACCCGATTCGGGCGTCCATCGTTCAGAAGATGATCCTCCGGAGGCCTTGCCTTCGGAGGGGGGAAGTAAGACGACAAATGCTGTCGCTCCCATAGTGTGTTCCTCCCTTGTTCCGCCCTACGCTATGGCTATGCGAGTACATGTTGATTCATCCAAGTGCCAAGGTCATAACCGTTGCTATGCATTAGCCCCTGAATTGTTCGATGTCGACGATCTCGGTAACGCTTTCGAATTGAACGACGGTGTTGTACCCGCAGCACTTGAAGACAAAGCACGTCTCGCCGTTGCTAACTGCCCTGAATTCGCAATCACCATCGAAGACTGAACAAGGAACCCCCAATGACTGACACCGTGTACGGCCCCGTTTCAGACTGGGCAACTGACTTTGACCATGGCGCACCCGAGTACAACGCCAATATCCACGAAATTTGGGAAACACTGAAGTCGTCAGGTTGCCCTATTGCGCACACCGAGCGTTATGGCGGAGTGTGGTTGCCACTCACCCACGAGATGGTGCACGAAATTGCATACGACACCGATCACTTCACAAGTCGCAGTGTTGTCGTTGGTCAGTTGAAGCCATCTGAAATTGAAGATGCAATGCCCGCTCCAATTGGTGGCGCGCCCCCAATCACATCTGACCCTCCATTCCATCAGGAAGCACGTCGCTTGCTTCTTCCTGCATTTGCTCCAAAGAAGATCGACCCACTGCGCGATGAAATTCGCGAGATGTGCCACGAACTCATCGACAAAATGGGAGACAAAGAACTCATCGATGCGGCATATGAATATGCCCAGCACATTCCGGTCATGGTGATTGCATCAATGGCTGGATTGCCGAAAGAAGATGGCGACATATTCCGTTCATGGGTGCATGTCATTTTGGAAGGCATTGGCGAATCACGCGAAGAGCGCGAACCAGTGTTCTTGGCTCTGAACGATTATCTCGACAAGGCAGTGCAAGATCACATCGAGAATCCTCGTGACGACTTGATTTCCTACTTGCTCGATGCAGAAATCATGGGCAACAAGCTCTCTCCCGAGCACGTGCGCGGAACCATCATTTTGTTGATGGTGGCTGGTATCGACACCACATGGAGCGGCATCGGTAACTCCATTTGGCACCTCGCCAACAACGCAGTGGATCGTCGCCGTCTCGTTGAGAACCCCGACATGATTCCTATGGCAATCGAAGAGTTCTTGCGTGCGTATGCGCCTGTCACCATGGCTCGCTTGGTCAAGCAGGACTACGAATTCCACGGTGTGCAGATGAAGGAAGAAGATTGGGTTCTTCTGCCTTTCCCTGCAGCCAACCGCGACGAAGCAAAGTTTGAGAACCCTGCAGAAGTGGTCATCGACCGTCAGGAAAATCGTCACGCGGCGTTCGGTTTGGGAATTCACCGTTGCATCGGTTCAAACCTTGCTCGTCTCGAAATGAACGTTGCTATCGAGGTCTTCCTCGAACGCTTCCCTGACTTCGAAATGAACACCACCGAAGAAATGGTGTGGAGCACAGGCCAGGTTCGCGGACCTCGCAAACTGCCACTGCGCATCAACGCCCGCGCATAACTCTTCGCACATCAGGTTCGCGACACAACCGCGTCATACAATGGCGTGGTCATGACGCAGCCACATAATGAATTGTCCGGGGTCAGCATCCCGCTAAATCCCGAACAACAAGATGCGGTGTATCACCCAGGTGGTCCGTTATTGGTTGTTGCTGGCGCAGGGTCTGGAAAAACGCGCGTGCTCACTCAGCGCATTGCGTGGCTCTTGGAACAGGGTGCTCATCCCAGTTCAGTGTTGGCCATCACATTCACCAACAAAGCTGCCGAAGAAATGCGCCACCGCGTCGCTGACTTGGTGGGCGATGTGGCACGGGGTATGTGGGTCACCACATTCCACAAGGCATGTGTGCGAATTTTGCGACAACACGCTGAAGCGCTCGAGTATCCGAAGCAGTTCACCATTTATGATTCGCAAGATTCAAAGAGACTGGTGGGCTACGTCATTCGTGACATGGGGCTAGACCCAAAGAAGTTTCCAGCAGGAGCGTCTCAGTCGCGCATCAGTTTGTGGAAGAACGAACTTGTCGCACCAGGAAAAGCGTTCGACACCGCCGAACACATTGCCGCGCGACGTCACGCAGAGATTTATCGCGAGTACCAGGCGCGTTTGGTCAAGGCCGGCGCAATGGACTTCGATGACTTGTTGGTCAATGTTGTTCGATTGTTTGAACAGTTTCCCGACGTCTTGCGTTACTACCAGCAGCGTTTCCAGCACATTCTTATTGACGAATTTCAAGACACCAACCAAGCGCAAAACCGCATTGTGTTGATGTTGGGTGAAGTGCACAAAAACGTATGCGTCGTTGGCGACAGCGATCAGAGCATTTACAAATTCCGTGGCGCAGACATGCGCAATATCGATGAATTTGAAAAGGCATTCGGCGAAGCAACCGTTGTTGTGCTGTCACAGAACTATCGCAGTACGCAAACAATCCTGTCTGCCGCCAACGCAGTCATTTCGCAAAATGAAGGTCGTCGCCCCAAAGATTTATGGACGTCTGCTGGCGACGGTGAGCGCATTGTCCGCTATTACGCCGAAGATGAGTACGACGAAGCATCGTGGGTATCAACAACTGCGCGAGAGTTGCACAACAATGAAGGTCGCTCATGGGGTGACATTGCGGTCATGTACCGCACCAATGCTCAGAGCCGCTCAATTGAAGAAGCATTCATGCGGTCGGGTATCCCGTACAAAGTGGTGGGTGGCACCAAGTTTTACGACCGCCGTGAAGTCAAGGATGCAATTGCGTATCTGAAGGCCGGTGCAAACCCCGCAGATGAAATCAGCATCAAGCGTGTTCTTAATGTTCCGAAGAGAGGAATTGGCGACACCAGCATTGCCAAACTTGATGCATTCGCAGCTGCCCAGGGCCTGCCGTTCATCGATGCCATGCGCCGCGCCAGTGACGCCGGTGTCAGTGGTTCAGCAGCAAAGGGGCTTGCTGCATTTGTTGCTCTTGTTGACGAAATGCACGCGTCACTGGCAGATGGCCCCGCCGCATTGTTAGAAGTGGCCATGAACAACAGTGGCTATCTCACAGACCTCGAAAATGAAGATTCCGTAGAAGCGGCAGGTCGTTTAGAGAACATTTCCGAACTTATTGGCTCTGCTGCCGAATACACACAAGTTGATGAGTTTCTCGAGCAAGTTGCGTTGGTGGCAGACACAGATGATCTCGATGGCGAAAATCACATTGTTCTCATGACTTTGCACTCTGCAAAAGGTCTCGAGTATCCCGCCGTGTTTCTTGTGGGTTGCGAAGAAGGAATTTTTCCTCACAGTCGTGCGTTGACCGAACCAGCAGAACTAGAAGAAGAACGTCGCCTCGCATATGTGGGGCTTACTCGCGCGCGTCAACGCTTGTTTGTTTCGCATGCTTGGCATCGCATGTTGTTTGGTCAATCGCAGTACAACCCACCCTCGCGATTCCTTGCAGAAATTCCACTCGAATTGTTTGACCGTCAAGGAAATGTTGATTCGGGTGCCGATCACACGCGGGGACGTTCATCGTCTGATTGGCGCGATGCCGAGATACCTGCATACAAGCGTCGGTACGACGATGAACCAGAAGGACGCACATTTGGTGCACGCCGTCAAGAACGCGCCGTCAAAGCACCGGCACAACCCCGCAATACAGAACATCTTGCTGGGCTGAAAGCTGGAGACGATGTTGAACACGCCGTCTTTGGCGAGGGAGTTGTCATTGAAATCAAGGGCACTGGCGACAAGGCCGAAGTCACGGTTCGTTTCCGTGACAGGGGTACCAAACACCTTGCATTGGCATGGGCACCGTTGAAGAAATTGTCATGAACTGCGCGTCATTAGGGCAGAGGTAGTAAAAAGGAAGTCATGAAGGCAGCCATCCTCATTGAAAGTCTCACAGGCAATACGTGGAAGGCGGGCGAGATGATCGCTGCGCAACTACAACAAGAGAACTGGACCATTACAGGTTTCTCTGCGGTCAAAACTCCCGACCATGCATCAATTCAAGAAGCAGACACCGTCATTGTTGGTACTTGGGTGCACGGATTGTTTGTGGTGGGGCAGGCCCCATGGGCAGTGGATCGTTTGCGCGCACTTCCCGCAATGTCGGGTAAGAAGGCAGTGGCGTTCTGCACATTCGCGTTGAATCCAGGCAAGTCTTTAGATGTCATGACAAACACTTTGTTGTCGCGCGGTGCCGAGGTTGTCGGTGGCTTGGCATTACATCGCGCAAAGTTGGCCGAACACACTGAAGAGTTCGCCATTCGACTTGTTGACTCAGTCGCCAGTTAACGCAACTATTTACACCGTGCTATCGCGCTCATCTGCGCAGGATTCAACGACCTCTATGGAGTCGATGTTGTTGTTGGCGTGGTGATTCCGCGCAAGTCCACATACAGAGTTTTGCGATTTTCCACGATGGGTCGCACTGCGTTGGGAAGCGTGAGATCAGAGACACCAAGCGTGCGTCCTGCACAATCGGTGAATGTGCGTGTGCCACGTACGTGGGTGACCAAACACGATGAGTCTCGATCGGCGGGGTAGGCGTAGTACACCCGCCAGCCCACGGCCGGATCAGATCCGGTGTGGTCCAGAATGATGGATCGGACACCGTCGGGGCTCTTAAGGTCGGGGAACAAAAGAGGCCCATCCTCAGCGATTGCCTTGGCCATGGACTCGACCTTGCCAACTTCGAACACCTTGTTGGCCACCTTGCTGGTGGGTTCGGCGCGGTCAGTGATGGTCTCGGCTACCAGCCACAAACCCGCAAAAAACACCGCAAAGAACACGATTCCGCCAAAAACAGGGACAACGGCTCGTGCCAGTGGGGAACGCAGGCGGGGGGTTTTCATGACCCCCATTGTGGCGGGTTGGTAGAGCAGTACCTGTTCGGCGTAGGGTTTCTTTTCTGTGAAGCGCCCCTATCGAGTAGTCGTAGCCAAGCCAGGCCTAGATGGTCATGACCGTGGAGCCAAGACCATCACGCGTGCATTGCGTGACCATGGCTTCGAAGTCATCTACACCGGCCTGCACCAGACCCCCGAGCAAATCGCCGAGACCGCACTGCAAGAAGACGCCGACGCCGTTGGACTGTCACTCTTGTCTGGTGCGCACAACACATTGTTTCCTCGTGTGATGGAAGAGCTGACTTCTCGCGACATGGCAGATGTTCTGGTGTTTGGTGGCGGCGTCATACCCGATGCAGATGCACGCATTTTGCGTGAACAAGGTGTGGGAAACATTTTTGGACCCGGCTCATCTCTGAAAGCCATTTGTCAGTGGCTTGAAGAAGAGCTCGACAATCGCGAATAGAAAGACAACGGAGTAACTGATGGACCTCTTTGAGTATCAGGGCAAGCAATACTTTGCCCGTTTCGACATTCCTGTCTCCAAGGGAGACGTGGCCCACACGGTCGACGAAGCAGTGAAGGCTGCAGACGACGCGGGGTATCCCGTCGTTGTGAAGGCGCAAGTGCAAGTGGGCGGTCGTGGCAAGGCTGGCGGCATCAAGTTGGCGAACAACGCTGACGAAGTTCGCACACACGCCGGAAACATTTTGGGCATGGACATCAAGGGCCACATTGTGAAGCGCGTATGGGTGGAGAACGCCAGCGACATTGCCGAGGAGTACTACGCATCATTCACGCTCGATCGTGGCGCAAAGAAGCACCTGCTTATGTTGAGCCGCGAAGGTGGCGTTGAAATTGAAGAAGTTGCAGCCAAGAATCCTGCGGCAATCCTCATGTTGCACATCGATCCTGTCGACGGTCTGTCTGCTGCCGCTGCAATGAAAGCCGCGGTCGATGCCAACATTCCCGCTAAGGCTCAACAAGGCGTCGCTGACATTTTGGTGAAGCTGTATCGCTGCTTCACAGAAGGCGACTGTGACCTCGCTGAAATCAACCCGCTGATTTTGAAGCCCACTGGTGAAGTGCATGCGCTGGACGCAAAGGTCAGCCTCGATGCCAACGCCGATTTCCGTCATCCCGAGTGGGACGAGTTCAAGGCAACTGAAGAGCTCGACGCGCGTGAAAAACTGGCGCGTGAAAAGGGTCTGCAATACATCGGCCTTGACGGCACAGTCGGCATTATCGCTAACGGCGCCGGTCTTGCAATGAGCACGCTCGACGTGGTGAACCAAGTAGGTGGCACTGCTGCCAACTTCCTTGACATCGGTGGTGGAGCTAACGCCGACCTCATGGCGGGCGCATTGGAAGTTATTAACTCAGACCAGAACGTGAAGAGCATCTTCATCAACATTTTCGGTGGTATCACCCGTGGTGAAGAAGTTGCCAAGGGAATCGTTGAAGCTCTTGGTCGTGTCGCGTTGCGCGCTCCCATCGTTATTCGTCTCGACGGAACAAACGCTGAAGAAGGACGCTCCATTCTTGCCAATGCAGGAATCCCTGAATCACAACTCATCAGCAAGCCAACAATGCTCGAAGCTGCGCAAGCAGCAGTGGCGCTCGCAAAGTAAGGATCATCAACATGGCAATCTTCGTCAATCAAGACACCAAAGTCATTGTGCAGGGCCTCACCGGTGGCCAGGGCAAGTATCACGGTTTGCGCAACAAGGCGTACGGAACACAAGTCGTTGCTGGTGTTACGCCAGGCAAAGGCGGCACCGATGTAGAAGGCATTCCTGTCTACAACAGCGTCGCTGAAGCCGTTGCTGCCACCGGAGCTACTGCTTCGTTTGTCACTGTTCCACCGAAGGCCGCGTCTGCAGCCATTCTTGAAGCAGCTGCCGCAGGAATCACATTCATTGTGTGCATCACCGAAGGAATCCCTGCTCAAGACGAAGCTCGCACCTACAACATATTGGTTCGTGACTTCCCGAATGTTCGCTTGTTGGGACCTAACTGCCCAGGCATCATCAGCCCAGGAAAGTGCAACATCGGAATCACCGCTGGTGAGATTGCAGAGCTTCCATCAGCAAGTGGTCCAAACGTGGGCATCGTGTCACGTTCCGGAACGCTCACCTACCAAGCGTTGTACGAACTGAAGCAGCGTGGCATTGGTGTTTCAACCTGTGTGGGAATTGGTGGAGACCCTGTTCCCGGAACATCATTCATTGATTGTTTGCGCGAATTCCAAAATGATCCTGAAACACACGCCATCATCATGATTGGTGAAATTGGTGGATCTGCCGAAGAGGAAGCAGCAGAGTTCATTAAGGCCAACGTCACCAAGCCCATGTCTGCATACATCGCAGGCGTCACCGCGCCTGCCGGAAAGAAGATGGGCCATGCCGGCGCAATTGTTTCTGGCGGCAAGGGAACTGCCCAAGGAAAGATGGAGGCCTTGCGTGACGCAGGCGTGAAGGTGGGCAACAACCCCACTGAAGCCGGCGAGCTCATGGCTGAAATCGTCGCTGGGCTGCGCTGAGTGCCACGCGCACTTCTCTCCGTATACGACAAGACAGGAATCGTCGACTTCGCGTCAGCGCTTCATGCGTTGGGATGGTCGTTGCTGTCTAGCGGCGGCACCGCATCAGCATTACGTGATGCAGGTATTCCCGTCACCGACGTAGCCGACATCACTGGAGTTCCGCCAATTTTGGATCATCGTGTTGTTACGTTGCATCCGAAAATTCATGGCGGAATTCTTGCTGATCGAAACAAGCCGCAACATCTTGACGAGATGCAGCAATACGGCATTGATGACATTGACCTAGTAGTTGTCAACTTGTACCCGTTCGGTACACAGCCTGGTGTTGAGTTAATTGATGTTGGCGGGCCTGCAATGGTTCGCGCAGCAGCAAAGAACTTTGCTCACGTGGGTGTTGTTGTTGACACTGCCGACTATGCAGATGTTCTCGAGATGATTGAAGGTGGTTTCTTCGGCATTTCGGCGCGTCGTGTGTTGGCACAAAAAGCATTTCGCATCACTAGTGCCTATGACGCCGCAATTGCATCGTGGTTGGCCGACGAGAGCCCCGACCGAGCAAGCGCCACCGTTCCTCCCATCCTCACATTGGTAGCCGAGCGCGCAGAAGTGTTGCGCTATGGCGAAAACCCACATCAAACAGGCGCGCGCTACCGACTTCCCGGCGTGGAGAGTTGGTGGGACTCAGCTGTGCAGTTGAACGGCAAAGAGATGTCGTATCTCAATGTGTTGGATACCGAGGCTGCATGGCAACTGGTGAGTTCGTTTGATCGCCCTGCGGCTGTCATCGTGAAGCATGCAAATCCGTGTGGTGTTGCATTGGCCTCCACAATCTTTGATGCGTACACCAAAGCTCATGCAGCGGACCCCGTCAGTGCGTTTGGCGGCATTGTTGCCGTGAACGGTGAGGTGAATGAAGCAACTGCTACCGAGATCTCGCAAGTGTTCACAGAAGTGGTGATTGCGCCGTCGTTCACATCTGAGGCGTTAGAAATTCTGTGTGCGAAAGAAAATCTTCGATTGATTGAAGCTGTAGCGCCATTTCACTCAATGGCTATCAACATTCGCTCCATCGATGGGGGAGTACTTGTGCAGTCGGTCGACGAAGTGGACGACCCACTCGATGACTTCACTGTGGTGACCGATCGTGCGCCCACAGATGACGAGTGGCAGAACCTCTTGTTGGCGTGGCAGACGGTGGCAGCCACATGGAGCAATGCAATTGTGTTGGCCAACGCCGATGTAGTTGTCGGTGTGGGTGGCGGTCAGCCCAATCGCGTCGATGCCGCACGACTTGCCATTTCACGCGCGGGTGAGCAGGCCCAAGGTTCAGTGGCGGCAAGCGATGCATTCTTCCCATTCGGCGACTCTGTCGATGTTTTGGCCGCCGCTGGCGTCACCGCCATCATTCAGCCCGGGGGAAGCATCAAAGACGCTGAGTCCATTTCTGCGGCGAATACGCACGGAATTGCCATGGTCTTCACCGGTACGCGCCACTTCCGCCACTAGGTGAAGTCGTAGACTTGCGAAATGGCGCGAATCAGTGACCTTCTTGCCACCGGGCGGACGTTCTCGTTTGAGTTCTCACCCCCGAAGTCGGCTGCCGCGTCTATGTCTCTTGGGCGAACTATCGCCGAATTAGAGCCGTTGGCGCCATCGTTTGTGTCAGTCACCTATGGTGCGGGCGGGTCCACGCGAGAACACACCCGAGACACGGTTCTCTGGGTGAAGAAAGAGACCAACGTGCCTCCCATGCCACATCTCACCTGTGTGGGGCATACAAAGCAGGAAATCACTGACATCATCTCCACATACGTAGAAGCGGGTATTGACGATGTCTTGGCACTCGCCGGCGATCCACCAAAAAACGAGGCAGACGCAGCACCGAGCGACTTCACGTACGCCATCGAGTTAGTGGAACACATCAAGTCCATCAGTTCGATGGGAATTGGTGTAGCCGCTCATCCAGAAGGACATCCTCGCTCACCCGATTTGGCAACCGATCGTCGCCATCTAGCGGAAAAGCTTCGCGTCACCGACTTCGCGACCACTCAATTCTTTTTCGACATTGACCATTATCTGTCGTTGGTCAATGACTTGGCTGATCTTGGCGTGACAAAACCTGTGGTCCCCGGAATCATGCCTGTCACAAACATCGCACAAGTAGAACGCATGGCACAACTGTCGGGGGCGGCGTTTCCCACGTGGCTTCGTGAAAAACTTGAAGCTGGGAAAACTCCTGACGATGTTCGGCAAATTGGCATCGACACCGCCACTGAATTGTGCGCTCGTTTGCTTGACGCTGGTGCACCCGGGCTGCATTTCTACACACTGAATAAGTCCACCGCCACGCGTGACATCTACGCACAATTAGGCCTTCCTGTCGCATAGGCATTTTTCTCTTCTATGACGAATTATCAAACAGACATGTCAGGAACTCCCGCATGGGGAACCCGTCGTGGACCCATTGTTCCGTACGTACCAGGCCTTGATGGCTTGCGCGCATTGGCGGTGCTTGCAGTCATTGTGTATCACGCAAATCGTGAGTGGCTGGGTGGTGGATTTCTTGGCGTTGAAGTTTTCTTTGTTATCTCTGGCTATCTCATCACATTGTTGTTGATTGCAGAACGCGAACGCTCGGGAACTGTTTCGCTGAAAGATTTCTGGATACGTCGCGCACGGAGACTTCTCCCAGCGTTATTCACGTTGTTGCTGGGAACCATCACATATTGCGCACTGTTTGATCCAGATCGTCTCGGCAAGTTGCGCGGCGATGTGATTGCAGGCGTGTTGTATGGCGCTAACTGGTTCCAAGTGTGGACTGGGTCGTCGTACACCACCGCATCTGAGTTTGCGCCGTTGCGACATCTGTGGTCGCTTGCAGTGGAAGAGCAGTTCTACATCATCTGGCCAGTTGTCATGTTCGTGTTGCTTCGCCGTTTGGGAAGTCGCACTCTTCCCCTGATCGGCCTGTTTTTCATTGGGCTTTCAACTGCTGTAGCGGTGTACTCCAATTGGCTCTTTCAGCCTGGCCCTATCGACACTTTCGAAAAGACTCCTGAGCAGTACATGGACTTGTTTGGACGCACTGTGTTGCGCACCGACTTCTTGTACTTGGGAACTCTCACGCGAGCGACTGGGCTCTTATTGGGTGCTGCTCTAGCAACGTTCTGGAGGCCGTGGGCTATTCGCCGTGGGCGTGCGGGATCAAATGCGAACGGTCTTGATGTTGTGGGCGTTCTTGGTCTTGTAGCACTCGGATTCATGTGTTGGAAGTTCCGTGAAGTTGTATTGGTGGCAAATGTTGGAACAACTGGCTACGAGTTGTTGTACCGCGGTGGTCTTGTTCTAGTGGGAATTGCTTCGGTGGCGGCAATTGCAACCGTCACACATCCTCGATCACGTTTAGGCAAGTACGTCATCGGAACGCCAGTACTGGTGTGGATTGGAAAGCGTTCGTACGGTTTGTATCTGTACCACTGGGTGGTGTTTCAGGCCTATCGAAAGAGCGCCGGAGTCCCGCTAGAGATTTCAGAGTTCATTGCGCTCATGGCAATCACCTTGGTGATCACGGAAGCGTCCTATCAGTTCATTGAAACGCCTGTTCGTGACGGACGCGCACTTGCCGCATGGCGTAATTGGCGCGCCAGCGGAATTGGGATGCGTGGTCCGTGGCCAGTCGCGGTAGGAACTCTTGCTGTTATTCCAGTCTTTGCAGTTGTCAGCATGGCCGGTGCACGTGTCATTGAAGACGAAGTCACCACTGGTCTCGAGGACAACGAAGATTCCGTGGTCACAATTCCAAAGACAACATTGCCCACCGGGACAACATCACCTGTACCAACCACAACGCTGCCTGCTCAGAAGATTGATGTTTTAGCAGTGGGTGACTCAGTCATGTTGGGAAGTGCCAAGACATTGACGGCGCGTGGTGTCACGGTTGATGCCGAGAAGAATCGACAGGTGTTGGAAGCGTTGCAAGTGTTCAACTACTACCGCTCGGTGAATGAACTTGGCGAGAACGTGGTCATTCACCTTGGCACGAACGGCACAACGAAAGCTGAAACGTTTGACCGTATCTTGTGGCCATTGTCAGATGTAGACCGCGTCATTGTGTTGACGGTCAGAGTCCCTAGTCGCCAGTATCAGAAAATCAACAACGAGATCATCAACGCACTTCCGTTGCGATACCCAAATGTCACCGTTCTTGACTGGTTCGAGTATTCCAAAGACCGTGACGACTGGTTCGCTTCCGACGGTATTCACCTGAACAAAGTGGGCGTCCCTGAATACGTCAACTTCATTCTGAAAAAGGGCTTAGGGCGTTAAACACAGGGTTTTTTGGTCACCTGCATTGGGAGGTGGGCTCGTCACGCGCCTACTCTTGGGGCTATGACAACTCCCGTACGTATTGCCGTCACCGGTGCAGCCGGCCAGATCGGCTACAGCCTCCTGTTCCGTATTGCATCTGGTGCCGTTTTTGGTCCCAACACTCCAGTCATCTTGCAGTTGTTGGAAATCACACCTGCACTTGGCGCACTCGAAGGTGTTCGTATGGAGTTGGACGACTGTGCATTCCCATTGCTCGCAGGTGTTGTATGCACCGACAATGCCGAGACCGCATTCGGTGATGCCGACGCTGCATTCCTCGTCGGCGCAATGCCACGTAAAGACGGCATGGAGCGCGGAGATCTTCTCAGTGCAAATGGCGGAATTTTCAAGCCACAGGGTCAAGCCTTGGCGGCTGCCGCAAAGAAAGACGTCAAGGTGCTGGTTGTGGGCAACCCCGCAAACACAAATGCACTCATTGCCATGAATAACGCGCAGGGGCTCGACCCACGCCGCTTCACCGCAATGACACGTCTTGATCACAACCGTGCACTCACTCAGTTGTCCACCAAAGTGGGTCAACCTGTCACCGCCATCAAGAAGATGACAATTTGGGGTAACCACTCCAGCACGCAGTATCCCGATCTTTTCCATTGCGAAGTCAATGGTCAGAACGCGGCTGCGTTGGTCAACGATCAAGCGTGGTTAGAAAACGACTTCATTCCAACAGTTGCCAAGCGTGGCGCTGCAATCATCAAGGCTCGTGGTTTGTCGTCTGCAGCATCCGCAGCCAATGCCGCAATCGACCACATGCATTCGTGGGCGATGGGCACTCCAGAAGGCGATTGGGTGTCAATGGCAATCCCGTCTGATGGCAGCTACGGAGTTCCCGAAGGAATCATCTCGTCATTCCCATGTGTGTGCAAGGACGGCGACTACAGCATCGTGCAGGGTCTCGATATTGACGACTTCAGCCGTGCGCGCATCGATGCCTCCGTTGCCGAATTGGTGGAAGAGCGCGACGAAGTGAAGAAGCTGGGCCTCATCTAAATCAAGGTGGAGTGTCACTGTGCTGTGGGCACGGTGACATCACACTCACTCGTAGATGGTCTGTGGACGTACGGCACTGAATGCGCTGTCCAATGCGCCAAAGACTGGCGCACAATCAACCAGCCGCTGTGTGTCGCCTGAGAGGCGTACATGGCCCTTGATAAAGACCTCTTGTGCTGGCACTGTCTCGGTGGCCACCGCAACTGCTGTCTTCCACGACTGCTCCATGCGGACGTGCTCAGTGCTTGCCGGACCAGGACCAAACGAGGCCACACCGTCGCCCACCTGCAAGTGATAGATCACCGTGCCCTCAGGGCCATCTGTGACCACTTGTGTGACACCGATGGAGTGAGTCTGAGCAAGTGTCGCCAGTGACTCTGACGAGGCCACTTGTGCCTGCATTGCTTCAATCCATTCCAGGCTGAGATATCGCATGCAATAAGTGTGCCGTGTTCCGTGTGGGTTCTGACGGACAGCATGCGGAGTGGGGAAATGAAAAGGCCCCGAGCATTTCTGCCCGGGGCCTTTTGCAGTCGATGAATCAGACGAATGCTGAAGCGAACACCAATGCCACGATGGTCATGACCTTGATGAGGATGTTCATTGCTGGACCAGAGGTGTCCTTGAATGGGTCACCCACTGTGTCGCCAACAACTGCAGCCTTGTGTGGGTCGGAACCCTTGCCACCATGCTGACCAGATTCGATGTACTTCTTTGCGTTGTCCCATGCACCGCCTGAGTTCGCCATGAAGATGGCCAACGCAAAGCCGGTCACGAGTGATCCTGCAAGAAGGCCACCAAGTGCGTCAACGCTGACGAAACCAACAACGAGTGGCACCACAACTGCGAGTCCGCCTGGAATCAACATTTCGCGAAGCGATGCTTCGGTGGAGATTGC
>CAZCZM010000005.1:0-10939 GCA_964503445.1 uncultured Bifidobacterium sp. | reverse complement strand
CAAACATCCAGTAGGACAGAACGACTGTTGCAATAACGGTGAGTCCCATGGCCACGTTGGTGCCCATGTGCAGCGCCTTGCTCAGCGCATGTGAATCGGTGGAGGAACCACCGCGCACGAAGAACGAACCGATGATCGATGCCACCATGCCCACGAATGCAATTGCAAATGGGTACATCAACAAGTTGATGACGCTTGCGTCTCCTGCTTGTGATGCGTCGACACCTGCAGTGCTTGCACCAGCGACGATGGATGCGAAAGCAACCAACGAAATTGGGGCAATGATTGAACCGCTGTAGGACTCGAAGAGGTCTGCACCCATTCCGGCAACGTCGCCCACGTTGTCACCAACGTTGTCGGCAATTGTTGCGGGGTTGCGTGGGTCGTCTTCGGGAATTCCGGCTTCCACCTTGCCCACGAGGTCTGCACCGACGTCGGCAGCTTTGGTGTAAATGCCGCCACCCACACGTGAGAACAACGCAATGGTGGACGCACCAAGACCGAATGCGGTCAACACTTCAAATGCGTCGTCCACTTCCATCCATGTGACGAACACCAAGTAGGTGATGGCCAAGCCCAACAGTGACAAGCCAGCCACAGAGAAGCCCATCACAGCTCCACCGCGGTACGCCACGGGGAGAGCCTTTGCGGGACCTTCTTTGGCAGCTTCGGCTGTACGAGCGTTTGCCATGGTGGCAACGGTCATGCCGATGTAGCCAGCACCTGCTGACAGCACTGCACCAAACACGTAGGTGACTGCTGCCAAAGGAACAATGACGATTGCCAAGACAATCGCAAGTACGACGATGAAGATCGAGACCCAGGTGTATTCCTTCTTGAGGAATGCTTTTGCACCTTTTTGAATCTCGTTCATCAGGAAGACCATGCGGTCATTTCCTGGTGACGCTTTCTTCACCAATCCGTAGAAGTAGAACGCCAGTAGGAGGCCAGCAATTGCCGACCCTCCGGCGAGATAAGGAATGATTTCCATGGCGTAGGTTCGCCCTTCTCCATATAGGTCAAATGTGAACTGCCCCGCTTGCCTGGGACAGGCGTGAGGGACCTCCCAACAGTAGTGAACAACGCCACCAAGTGGTGGGTTTCACAAGTTGGTCTCAGGGGGTCAAAGAGGGGTACCGTTTGACCCGAGTTTGCACGGGCTGAGGGTCAGCCCCACGAGGAGTCCATATATGGCACAGATAGTTACCAGCCAGCGCGGCCCGGTCACGGGTACCGCCACCAAGGCACGCAAGCGTCGCCCCTTCCTGTTGGAGTTGTACTCAACGGCCGTTGGCAAGAAGTACGCCATGGCTATCTCGGGTATCGCCATGATGGGTTTCGTCTTGTTCCACATGATCGGCAACCTGAAGATGTACGCCGGTGCAGCAGACCTCGACCATTACGCGCACTTCTTGCAGACCTTGTTGTATCCACTTGCACCAAAAGGTT
The DNA here is from genome assembly GCA_964503445.1 of uncultured Bifidobacterium sp. GTDB lineage: Bacteria > Actinomycetota > Acidimicrobiia > Acidimicrobiales > Ilumatobacteraceae > UBA2093. The sequence continues at coordinate 9,490 of CAZCZM010000005.1, read as the reverse complement.
GGGTGTTGTGGATTCTTCGCGGCGGTCTTCTCTCCATGTTGTTGTTGCACCTTCATGCGGCATGGTCATTGACCCGCATGAATCGCAAGGCACGTCCCACCAAGTACCAAAGCCCACGTGACTACCAAATCGCAAACTTCGCCAGCCGCACCATGCGCTGGACCGGACTCATTGTGTTGGCTTTCATTGCATGGCACTTGGCAGACCTCACGTTTGGTGTGGTCAACGATGAAGTCGGCAAGAAAGTCTTGTATCCCGGTGAGACCGAAGAAGTGAAGGCTGTGTACGCAAGCGTTATCGCAAGCTTCGAGCGCACACCAGTCGCATTGTTCTACGTGGTAGCCAACGTGTTGTTGGGTATCCACTTGTTCCACGGTGCGTGGAGTTTGTTCCAGTCGCTTGGAGTGAATAATCCCCGCTTCAACAAGTGGCGTCGCGCATTCGCAACCGGTTTTGCATCCGTCATTGTTATTGGAAATGTTTCATTCCCCGTCGCTGTTATGGCTGGCGTTCTCAACTAATCGAAGAAAGAACTACTTATGAGCCTCACAGATCAACTCCTCGCACAGAACACAGTGCAACTCGATAGCAAGATTCCCGCAGGCCCCATGGCCGATAAGTGGAACAACTACAAGTCAGACATGAAGTTGGTGAACCCCAACAACAAGCGCAAGTTCAAAGTCATTGTTGTTGGTACCGGTCTTGCTGGAGCGTCAGCGGCAGCAACACTTGCAGAACTTGGTTACCAAGTTGACGCGTTCACATTCCATGACTCCGCACGCCGTGCGCACTCCATTGCCGCGCAGGGTGGCATCAACGGCGCAAAGAACTACAAGGGTGACGGCGACAGCATTCACCGTTTGTTCTACGACACCGTGAAGGGCGGCGACTTCCGCGCACGCGAAGCCAACGTTCATCGCCTCGCGGAAAACAGCGTCGACATCATCGACCAAATGGTCGCTCAAGGTGTGCCATTTGCACGTGAATACGGTGGTTTGTTGGACAACCGTTCATTCGGTGGTGCACAAGTCAGCCGTACGTTCTACGCACGTGGTCAAACGGGTCAGCAGTTGTTGTTGGGTGCATATCAGCAGTTCTCACGCCAAGTGGGTCTTGGTGGTATTCGTTTGTTCAACCGTTCAGAACTTGTTGATGTTGTTGTTATTGATGGTCGTGCAGCAGGAATTGTTGTTCGTGACCTCGTCACCGGCGAGCTCACATCACATTCGGCGCACGCAGTGGTGTTGGCAACAGGTGGTTACGGAAACGCATTCTTCTTGTCAACAAATGCGATGGCATGCAACGTCACTGCTGCATGGCGCGCGCACCGCAAGGGCGCACTGTTCGCAAACCCCTGCTACACGCAAATTCACCCCACCTGTATTCCGCAGAGCGATGACAGCCAGTCAAAGCTGACACTCATGTCTGAATCGTTGCGTAACGATGGTCGCGTGTGGGTACCTATCAACCCAGACGAAACACGTCCTGCTCACGAAATTCCTGAGAACGAGCGCGACTACTACCTCGAGCGTTTGTATCCATCGTTCGGAAACTTGGCACCACGAGACATTTCATCGCGTGCTGCCAAGCGTGCCGTTGATAAGGGTCTTGGTGTTGGGCCAAAAAAGAACGGCGTGTACCTCGACTTCTCTGACGCCATCAAGCGTTTGGGTCGCGACGTAGTTGAAGAGCGTTACGGAAACCTCTTCGAGATGTACGAGCGAATTGCTGGCGAAAACCCATACGAGCAGCCAATGCGTATTTACCCCGCATCGCACTACACCATGGGTGGCTTGTGGGTGGACTACGAGTTGATGACAAACATTCCCGGTTTGTACGCAGCTGGTGAAGCAAACTTCTCAGATCACGGTGCAAACCGATTGGGTGCATCTGCATTGATGCAAGGTTTGTCAGATGGTTACTTCGTGTTGCCGTACACCATCGGTAACTACTTGGCACCACTTCTCAACAAGCCAGTGCCCGGCACTGATCACCCGGAGTTCAAGGCGGCAGAAGTTGCTGCAAAGGAACGCTTCGCCGGGTACCTCGCAATCGGCGGAACAAAGTCACCAGACTTCTTCCACCGCGAGCTTGGAAAGATCATTTGGGATTACTGCGGTATGGAGCGCACCGAACAAGGTTTGGAAAAGGCGTTGTCAGAGATTCCTGCCCTCTATGAAGAGTTCAAGAAGGACCTGCGTGTCACCGGCAATGGCGAAAGCATGAACCAAACATTGGAAAAGGCTGGTCGCGTGGACGACTTCTTCCAGTTGGGAATGCTCATGTGTCAAGACGCACTTGACCGCAAGGAAAGCTGCGGCGGACATTTCCGTGCCGAGTACCAAACCGACGAAGGCGAAGCACTTCGTGACGACGAGAACTACTGCCACGTTTCTGCATGGCAGTGGGGAGGCGACCCTATGAAGCCAGTGCTCAACGTTGAGAAACTGGAATTCGAAGAAGTTCACCTTGCAACAAGGAGCTACAAGTGAGTCACACAATCAAGAACATCACTCTCAAGGTGTGGCGCCAAGACGGCCCCGCAGCACAGGGCTATTTCGAGACCCACAACATTCCCGAAATCACAGACGAAGCGTCGTTTTTGGAGATGTTGGACATCTTGAACGACCGTCTGGTCACCGAAGGCAAAGAAGCCATTGTCTTTGACCATGACTGTCGCGAAGGAATTTGTGGTACCTGCTCGCTGATGATTGACGGTCAGGCTCATGGCCCTCAGCGTGGTACCGCAACATGTCAGTTGCACATGCGCAAGTTCAAAGATGGCGACTCCATCACCATCGAACCCTGGCGTGCATCTGCGTTCCCGCTCATTAAGGACCTCATGGTCGATCGTTCTGCATTCGACCGCATCATCGAGGCTGGCGGATACATCACCGCTGAAACAGGTGGTGCACCAGACGCAAACCTCATCCCCATTCCAAAGCCCATCGCTGACGCAGCAATGGACTCTGCAGAATGCATCGGATGTGGTGCGTGTGTGGCGGCATGTCCTAATGGTGCAGCCAACTTGTTCACCGCAGCCAAGGTTGCTCACCTCAACCGTTTGCCACAGGGCCAAGCAGAGCGCTTCAGTCGTGTGGAAGCAATGGTGGAGACCATGGATGACTATTTCGGCTCATGCACCAACCACGGCGAGTGTGAGGCTGCCTGCCCGAAGGAAATCAGTATCGATGTCATTGCACTGATGCACAAGGACTACCGCAAGGCCAAGTTTGCAAACCGCAAGGACCTTGCACGCAGCTAGCGAGTTCACGAAAAGGGGTCACGGCGTGCGCTGTGACCCCTTTTTCATTTCTCTTGCACTGTGAGACAGGGTCGGTGCGGGGGTACTGTCACATCTATGACTACGCCTGACGTGCCAGCATCCCTTCCCACCACACTCGGTGCATTGCGTGCCTCCGGATGGCAATCGCTCCCCGTGAAAGAAGAACTGCGCCGTAATGCAGTACGCAATATCTCAGAGGGCAAGCCACTCTTCGAAGGTGTCATGGGATACGAAGACACGGTCATGCCGCAGTTGGAGAACGCACTTCTGGCCGGACACGACGTGGTGTTTTTGGGAGAGCGCGGTCAAGCGAAGACACGAATGATTCGTTCACTCATCAATTTGTTGGACGAGTGGATGCCCATCATCGCGGGCTCTGAAATCAACGATGATCCATACAATCCCGTGTCGCGTTATGCGAAGAACGTTGTTGCAGAAGAAGGCGACAACGCACCAATTGCGTGGGTGCATCGCAGTGATCGATTCGGTGAGAAGTTGGCCACGCCAGACACATCCATTTCGGATCTCATCGGTGAAGTCGACCCCATCAAAGTGGCGGAAGGTCGTTACCTCAGTGACGAACTCACCTTGCATTACGGACTTGTTCCTCGCACCAACCGTGGAATTTTTGCCATCAACGAATTGCCAGACCTCAGTGAGCGCATTCAAGTTGGTTTGTTGAATGTGTTGGAAGAGCGCGATGTGCAGATTCGTGGATACAAGATCAGTCTCCCCATCGACGTGCTGCTTGTTGCATCCGCAAACCCGGAGGACTACACCAACCGTGGTCGCATCATCACACCGTTGAAAGACCGTTTCGGTAGCCAGATTCGCACGCACTATCCGCTTGATGTCGACACCGAAATCGCCATCATCCGCCAAGAAGCTCGCCCAGCATCAATCGGTGATGTCACTGTCACCATGCCCGAGTTCATGGAGCACATCATCGCCACGTTCTCGCAGCAGGCCCGCGTCAGCAGTCACGTGAACCAGCGCAGTGGTGTGTCTGTGCGACTCTCGGTGAGCAACTACGAGATTCTTAGTGCAAACGCAGTGCGTCGTGCATTGCGCGCAGGGGAGCGCAGCGTTGCGCCTCGCGTCAGCGACCTTGATGCACTTGCAGCATCCACTGGGGGCAAAGTGGAGATTGAATCGCTGGAAGAGGGTCGCGAATCACAGATTCTGCAACAACTCATCTCTCAAGCCGTACTCACCACATACAAGGAAATGACAGCTGGTGTTTCCATGGCTGAAGTAGTGAAGTCGTTTGAAGAAGGTGCAATCGCGCATGTGGGAGAAGACATTCCAAGTGCAGACCTCATCGCACTTGTTGCTCAAATTCCCGCTTTGCAAACCCCGATCACCGTGGTGACGGGCGGTGACGCAACGCCTGCAGTCGTGGCTAGTGCAGTGGAGTTCCTGTTAGAAGGTCTACACCTCACTCGACGTCTCAACAAAGATGCATCAGGTGCTCGCGCCACATATCGCTCACGCGGAGTGTGATGACGCGTTGACGACAACTAGATGACGAACGGTGAGCGAGTCCACAACTCGCCCGTGTCGTTACGCGCTGCGTTTGCAGCTTCACCGGTCAATGTGACAACAGGAATTGCTTCGTTGAGTCCGCGAAGTGTGAGTGGTTCGTGCGGTACCGCCACAACACCATCTGGCAAGTTCTCAATTTGGTCAAGCGGAATGATGACTTCATACGGCTGTGCTGCGTCACAGAGACGTGCGGCCATGTTGACAGCGCTACCGATGTAGTCGTCACCTTCGAACAGCAGCGCCAAGCCAGATGCCATTCCAATTCGGATGGCAAGGGGAGCGCACGGCACTTCGGACTTCTTCTGTAGCTCAAGTGCGAATGTGACTGCGTCGCGTTGGTCAACGGCAACAATCATGCAGCCGTCACCCAACCACTTGGCAATACGCACACCAGTCTCAGATGCCACATCGCGAGTCACGGCACGCCACGCGGCCAATAATCGGCCGGCGGCGTCGTCGCCATTTTCGGTGGTGAAGTTGGTGAACCCCGAAATGTCGACGAATACAAATGTCCGTGGTACTCGCATGCTGACTTCCACCTTAGAGCAAGTAAGTTGCCATTATGACCGCGCGGTTCACTTATTCCCGTTGGGACGGCACCCAGACCGGTTTCAGTATGGATGCCGACGAATTAATGGCGGAAATGACTGATGATCTGATGTATCACGGCGATGTCAATGCCGCGTTACGTCGCCTGATGCGTGAGGGAATGACCGACAAAGACGGCAACCGAATAGAGGGTCTTCGCGAGATGATGGAGAAAATCCGTCAGAGGCGTAAAGAGATTGAAGAAAGTGGCGATCTGGGCGGGGTCTATTCAGAGATTGCCGAAGCCCTCAAGGACATCATCGACGAAGAACGCCATGCTGTCGAAAATGCGGTTCGAGATGCTGAAGCATCGGGCGATGAGCGCCGAGCACAAACCGCACGTGATGCCGCAATGGAACGCAACTTCAGATTGGACATGATGCCCGATGACTTAGCAGGCATGGTTCGTGAGTTGCAGAACTACGACTTTGAATCGCAAGAAGCTCGTCAACGCTTTGAAGAGATGATTGAAAAACTGCGTCAACAGATGATGCAACAAGTTGTCGATCAGATGTCAGAAGGAATGCAGAACATGCAGCCCGAAGATATGGCGCGCATGAAAGACATGATGGCTGCACTGAACGACATGATCGACAAGCGCGAGCGTGGTGAAGACCCCGAGTTTGAAAAGTTCATGGAAGAGTTTGGTGATTTCTTTCCAGAGAATCCGCAGACTCTCGATGAGTTGTTAGAGAACATGGCCAAGCGCATGCAAGCCATGCAAGATTTCATGAACTCGCTCACACCAGAACAGCGGTCGCAGTTGCAACAATTGTCTGAGCAGCTCATGGAAGACATGGACCTCAATTGGCAGGTGCAACAACTTGGCCAACGCTTGCAAGACATGTTCCCACAGCCAGGTAATGGCCAGGGCTACAACTTCCGCGGCGAACAGCCCATGGACATGCAGCAAGCCATGCAAGCCATGCAGCAAATGGCCGATCTTGATGCCATGGAAAACATGATGCGCCAGGCTGCTGGCCCGTCTCAGTTAGGTGAATTTGACCTTGACAAGGTGCGTGAAATCCTGGGAGAGCAAAGCGCTCAATCCCTGCAAAGACTGGCTGAAATGACCAAGGTGCTGGAAGAAGCAGGCCTCATCAACCGTAAAGAAGGCCGTATTGAATTGACACCGCGGGGTCTTCGCGCCATCGGCAATAGTGCGCTTCGCGAACTGTTCGGCAAGTTGTCAAAAGACAAGTTTGGCCAGCACAGAATGCACGACGAAGGGATGGGTCATGAGCGCACGTATGACTCAAAGCCGTATGAATTTGGTGATCCGTTTCGACTCGATTTGCAGCGCACTATTCGTAATGCGTTGTCGCGCAATGGAACTGGCACACCTATTCAGTTGACGCCCGACGATTTTGAAATTGAACGCACCGAACACACATCGCGATCATCAACAGTGCTGCTTCTCGACTTGTCGTATTCCATGGTGCAAGCAGGCCGCTTCGTGCCAGCAAAAAAAGTTGCCATGGCAATGCATGCATTGATTTCATCGCAGTTCCCGCGTGACTTTCTGTCCATTATTGGATTTAGCAGTGTCGCCTATCCCATTCGTCCCGAGGATCTGCCAGAAGTCAGTTGGGACCAAGAGTGGGGCACCAACATGCACCAAGCCTTCGATATGGCGCGTAAGCAGTTGTCGCGACAAACCGGCACCAAGCAAATCATCATGATTACCGACGGTGAGCCCACTGCGCACATCACGCCGGAGGGCTATCCGATCTTCACGTACCCATACATTCAAGAGTCGGTTGACTACGCAATGCGTGAAGTAAAGCGCTGCACAAAGGACAACATCACCATCAATTTCTTTGTGCTCGATGCCAGTCGATCGCTGCAACATCTCATCGAACAAATGACGCAGATCAACAAAGGACGTGCGTTTTTCACCACTCCAGAGACTCTTGGTGACTACGTTTTGGTTGATTTCCTCGAAAATCGGCGTAGAACGGCGCATTCTCGCTAGTTCTCACCCGTCTCAAGTTGCTATTTCCCACCAGATTTGTCACAATAACAACGCTGTAATTACATGGTCGCAAGATGATGTCTCTCCGGGGAGTCACTTCGGTCCTTTGCTGGGAGGCAGAACGCATGCAAGAAATCACCGAAACAATCAATCTTGAACGTGGCTGGCAAGACCAAGCCAACTGCCTCGGAGTCGATCCCGACCTGTTCTTCCCAGAGCGTGGCGCCAGCACTCGTGAAGCAAAAGAAGTCTGCAAGGGCTGCATCGTTCGTGGAGAATGCCTGGAATACGCACTGATGAACGGTGAAAAGTTCGGCATCTGGGGCGGACTCTCCGAGCGCGAGCGTCGTCGTTTGCGTCGTCAGCGTGCACAAGAGTCACGCCGCATCGTCAACGGCTAATTCTGCCCGCGGGTTTGTAACCGCCACTCAATCGTTTGTTGCTCTGAGAGATCGAGTTCCTCCCACCGACCTCTTGGAATCTCCCTCAACACAGCATCGGGCAATAAGCCCACTAATTCGCAATGATGTATCTGTGTGTAGTGCGCAACGGCATCCACAACGTGAACTGGATTCGCATGTGACGGACTCACCAAATTCACGCTGACTTGCGTACTGTCACCCACCTGAAGGCCAAGAGTTCGTATGTGCTCGGTGCGAACTGCCGAGGCAATTCGCTTCGTTTCTTCTAGCGACACGCCGTGTAGCCACACGTTGTAGGCAATCAAAGGCTCCCGTGCCCCCACACAGATTGCACCTGCGGTGGCGTGTGGCGCGTGTGGGCCCACCTGTGGTTCCAGAGTGCTCCACGCTTCTTTTCGCACCGACGGAAGAGTGCGTTCTGGTCCATACAGAAAACAGGGAATTTTCAATTCATCGGCTGCCCATTGAGCAAATGCATCTCTAGCGCGAAGGGCATCGCTCATTGTTGAATCAAACAGAGGGACAAACGGAACCACATCAACAACTCCAAGCCGGGGATGCACCCCAGCATGGCGCCCCAGATCTAAGAGCTCAACAGCCGTGCGAGTCAGAATTCGTGGGGCTTCTTCTCCCACGAGGGTAAACACACTGCGATTGTGGTGAGCGTCGGTATGGATATCTAAGAGAGAATTGCCTACAGACTCTTCAAGAACGCGAAGAAGGTCGGCATTGGCTCCTTCGCTGATATTGATGACGCACTCCAGCACACGATGTTCTTATCAACTGAAGGGACTGTCCGGCTACCTCGGTGGTAGGGTCACATCTATGGGCACACCAGAACTCATCATGATCGCAATCGTCATTGTTGTTCTCTTCGGCGGCTCGCAGTTGCCCAAGATCGCGAAGAACCTTGGCTCTGCTCAGCGTGAGCTGAAGAAGGCAATGGACGAAGGCAAGAACAACGACTCCACCGAGTCGAAGTAACTCGTTCTTATCTGTTGGCTGAAGCGTCTCGACGACGCTTCAAAATGCGACGACGCTCACGTTCCGAGCAGCCACCCCACACGCCATGCTCAATGCGCTCGTCAAGTGCGTACTCCAGGCACTTGTCGGTGACGGGGCATCCCTTGCAGATTGCCCGGGCCCGATCAACGCCCACTCCGTCCGAAGGAAAGAATGTGGCAGGCGGGTAGTTGCGGCAGTTGCCTTCTGACATCCATGCCGTTGGTGAGTCATCGAACGGAACCTGTTTTGCTGGCACCGCGGTGATGTGTAGTTGTGAACTCATGGCTCTCCTCGCTGTGATCCCTGGTTGGTCTCACTCTCGGTCGGTGTCTTTTTGACGCCGAGTCATGGCGGGAAGTTCCCGCAACTTCAGTCAAGCATGAATTGCCACGACATGTGCAGTGAAAAAGTAAACGTTTCTGAAGAATCGTGGTTATCCACAGACCACGTGCGAATTCATCAATGAAAATGGGCGAAAATCACGCAAAATGCGATTTCTTTTTCACCCGATAGACTTTTGACACACTTACTTCCGTTACTTGTAGTGTGCAAGTCTCGGGACTTAGGAGGCTGCTATGTCAGACGTTCAAACACACGAACCACCAAAGGCTCATGCGCGCATTGTGTATCTCGGCGCCATCTCGCCCCATTGGGAGGTCTACGGCGACT
>CAZCZM010000004.1:76627-80716 GCA_964503445.1 uncultured Bifidobacterium sp. | reverse complement strand
ATTTGTGGTGGATACCTCGCACTGCATGACGCACTTACGAGGTTGATGCAGAACGGCCTGATCGATCATCATCCACTCCACTCATTGTGTGCCGCAATTTCGGTCGGAGTGTGTGGCGGCGTTCCTGTGCTTGATCTTCCGTACATCGAGGACTCCACCGCAGAGGTGGACATGAACGTTGTCATGTTGCGTCCAACGCATGGTGGTGAGTCGCGGTTTGTTGAAGTGCAAGGAACTGCCGAAGGAATGGCGTTCACTCGCGGTGAGCTTGACGAATTGTTGATGCTGGCCGATTCTGGATTGAACAAAATTTTTGATCTTCAGTCTGGATTGTTGGCAGAGCCTCCATCACCTCGTGCACCGGAGCGATAGACACACATGAAACTTGTGTGCGCAACAGCCAACCCGAAGAAGGTTGATGAAATTGCGCGCATGTTGCCGTCGTGGGTGACATTGATTCCTCGCCCAGAACATGCGGGTGATGTTGAAGAAACTGCTCCCACGTTGGAAGGAAACGCCATCATTAAGGCCGTCGAGATTGCGAATGCGTCGGGGGAATGGGCACTGGCTGACGACACCGGATTAATGGTTGACGCTCTTGATGGTTCGCCTGGTGTGCACAGTGCTCGCTTTGCTGGCGACGATGCACAAGATGCCGATAACCGTGCGTTGTTGTTGGACCAGTTGAGCGGTGTCGCCAATCGGGGCGCGCGATTCAAGACGGTGTTGGCAGTGGTGCATCCTTCGGGTGAGATGCATCTCCTTACTGGTGAATGCATTGGAAGAGTTGCCGATTCTGAACGCGGAAGCAATGGTTTTGGCTACGACAGTGTTTTCATTCCCGATGACTGCGATGGACGGACGTTTGCAGAAATGACTGCCGCGGAAAAAGATGCAGTGTCGCATCGCGGTCGGGCGTTGCGTCAGTTGCCAGAACTGCTGGCGCGAATTACTGGTTCACCAACCGCGTAAGTCAATTGGCCATTCAGCCAAGATTTCTCCGTACTGATTTGCCACGTACGCCATCTCATGGAGTGCCATGGTGGGGTCAATGTGTGATGGCGTGACGAAGATGCGATCACCCACGCGCGGTGCTGGCGTGTCGCCTTCGGCGGTAAACGTGATGTGCTCGTCTGAACAAAACAGAATTGAATGACCATCGATTGATGGATTGCCATGATCCATGCCAAGTGATTTCAGGCCAACATCTGCAACCGCCCATTTACTGTTGGCTGAGATGACGGTTCCTACGACCCACATGGCCTGCACAAACGGAATACCTAATTGTGCATAGTGCGTATCCATCAACACATAACTGCCTGCTTGCACTTCGTTGACCGTGGTGCCAACAAACATGTCGTATGTACCGGTACCGCCTGCGGAAACAAGATCGCCGCCCACATCTTCGTGCGCGGTGGCAAGAATGTTCATAGCTTCAAGAACTTTTTCTTTTTTCTTGGCACGATCAGTCACCATCATCAGGTGCCCCTCGTATCCCATTACTCCACGCACGGACATCCCGCGAATGCGTGCAGCATCGGCAAGTCGACCAGCAACAGAGGGTGAACAACCGCAACGCGGAAGTCCCACATTCACGTCAATGACAACGGATCGAATTCCTGCGGCATCTGCCGCATGAAGGGTTTCCTCAGAATCAATTGCAACAGTGATGAGCGCGTCATCTTGAAGTTCAGCCAATGCTGTGAGTCGGCGTGGGTCAAGAACTTCATTGGCCAGTAAAAAATCATTGCCGACTCCCGCGGCCACCATTCCGGCAATCTCACGTGGCGTTGCGCAGGTAAACGACATGTGTCCCGCAGCTTCTAGTTCTGCTGCAAGACCCGTGCACTTGTGTGCCTTGATGTGCGGGCGAAGACGACGGCCTGGATGAACTTCGGCCATAGTGGCGATGTTCTTTCGCACGGCAGCAATGTCGATGACGACTGCGGGCGTGGGGAGATCATAAATATGCACCGTGCCGGTGAAGGGACTCGAACCCCCAACACGCAGGACCTAAACCTGCTGCCTCTGCCAATTGGGCTACACCGGCGACACTGCGAGGGTATCGCCGTAAACGGGCTGATGGTGTATTCAGTGGCAAACTAGGAGAGTGACCGCATCTACTGCACTTCAATCAACTCTCGACGCCTCGGCCCTGCAAGAGCAGTTGGGCCTCGCAGACCACGTCATCGACGAAGCGTCGCTCGCAAACAGCGTCCAGCGATTTGCCGAACAGAACATCGTGCTTCCTACCTTCGCAGAGTTGGCTGAGCCGCATCGTATTCCGCGCGAAAAGACACAGGGTGTCGACAAGAATGCGGCCGATCCGCGCAACTTGTTCCGTGTCCACTGGTACAACAACCTTGCGGGAGATCGTGTTGATGTTCCAGACCATGTAGTACTTCCGTCCACCATCACTGGAATTGATTCACCCATCATTGTGGTCTTCGGAAATCGATTCCCGATGATCACGGCTCACAAAGTGCTGGCCGCATATTCATGTTTCGCGCCCCGTGTCATTACAGGGCAATTTGACCCCACTCGTCATCGCGCAGTGTGGCCATCAACAGGAAACTATGCGCGTGGTGGCATTGCTATCAGTCGACTCATGAGCTCGCGCGGCGTAGCGGTTCTTCCTGCAGGAATGTCTCAAGAGCGTTTTGACTGGCTCGACAAATGGGTGGCAGATCCTGCGGACATTGTTCGTACGCCAGGAACCGAAAGCAACGTCAAAGAGATTTACGACGCATGTAATGAAATGGCAAAAGATCCTGGCAACTTCATTCTGAATCAGTTTTGTGAATTCGGAAATCCAGTGGGTCACTATGAAGTAACTGGACGTGCTTTGGCTCATGCGTTTGAACATGTCAAGGCCAACGGATACTCCGACTTGAAGCTGGCTGCGTTTACCTCTGCAACAGGGTCAGCGGGAACTATCTCGGCCGGTGATCGCTTGAAGGACATCTATGGCACCAAGATTGTTGCCGTCGAGGCTCTTGAATGTCCCACCATGCTGGAAAACGGCTTCGGTGAGCACAACATTCAAGGAATTGGCGACAAGCACATCCCGCTTATTCACAACGTGATGAATACAGATGTCGTGGTGGGTGTGTCCGACAAAGCCACTGATGAGCTTGACGTGTTGTTCAACACCACAGCGGGTCAGAAATACTTGGCCGACCGCCATCATGCGACGCCAGAACTCATCGAGGCGCTGACACATTTCGGTTTCTCATCCATTTGCAACGTGCTTGCTGCAATTAAGACAGCCAAGCTGTTGGGATTCGGAGCTAATGATGCAATTGTCACCGTTGCCACCGACGGAAGTGAGCTCTACCCAAGTGAGCGCGTAAAGACATTGGCATCGCGCTTCGGTAACAACTTCACAGAAATTGATGCTGCGGAAGTGTTTAGTGAGCACCTCGGTTCAGTCAGCACCGACGCAATGATCGATTGCACCGAACAAGATCGCAATCGCATTTTCAACTTGGGCTACTACACATGGGTTGAGCAGCAGGGAACTCCGCTCGAGGTGTTTGAAGCTCGCCGTTCGCAATCGTTCTGGCGCTCGGTTCGCGCATACGCGCCCGTGTGGGATGAACTGATCACAGAATTCAACGCACGAGTTGCCAAGGTCGCAAAGTAGCGACACATGGCCAGCATTGTGACAGGGCTTGAATGCTCTGTGTGTGGTGCCACGGTTGGCATCGCATCAGCAATGTCATGGCGTTGTCCTAATGCAACGACACACGATCGACATCATGTGCTGCGTTTTAGCAGTGCTGTTGAACCGTTTCGTCCCGACCCACACACCAATCCATTTCTGGCGTATCGCCGATGGCTGGCGGTTGACGCTTTTGGCGATGCCATTGGTGTAACCCCTGACGACCGCATTCGAATCATCTCATCGTTGGACAGTGCCATCAGTTCCGTTGCGGGAACTGGTTTTGTTCGAACACCACTGCAGCGTGCAGATGCGTTATCAAGTGCTTTGGGTTTCACTACAGATGGCGGTGTGTGGATTAAAGACGAAACACACAATGTGGCGGGATCACACAAGGCACGCCATCTTGTCACCATCATGTTGCA
>CAZCZM010000004.1:17762-76527 GCA_964503445.1 uncultured Bifidobacterium sp. | reverse complement strand
GATCCGTGCGTGTTGCGTTTTCGCGAAGTCGTAGAGCACGGCGCAATTCCGTTCAGCGTGCAAGGTCCAGAAAATGTGTGGTGTCTTGACGGCGGACGCACTATTGGCTGGGAAATCTTGGAACAGATGGACAACACCATGGATCGCGTCTTCATTCAAGTAGGTGGTGGTGCGTTTGCGTCGTCTGTTGCATCCAGTATGAAAAACATTGGGGTGCATCCACGACTGCATGCAGTTCAAACCGAAGGGTGCGCTCCTCTTGCGCGCGCATGGCAACGTGCTTTGTCAAGTGGCGGAGTGCACAATGTTGGTTCTCGATGGGGTTCATGCATGTGGCCGTGGGAAGACGAACCACACTCCGTTGCCGATGGCATCTTGGATGACGAAACATATGACTGGATTGGTGTGGTGGAAGGAATGTTCGAGACGGGAGGCTTCCCAGTCGTTGCATCGGAAGATTCGGTCGTGGCGGCATGGCGCCTCGCACATCAGTACACCACTGTGAATGTCAGCCCCACAGGAAGTGCCGGATTAGCGGGTCTCTTGGAAATGCGCGAACACATCGATGATGACGAGCGAGTTGTTGTGGTTTTCAGTGGAGTACAGCGCGAGACCGCGTAAGCCCCGATGGGTTCACCGCATGCATGGCGTTACGAATGAAGTGGGCGTCACTATGGGCAAGCCTCAGCACTGGGACTGAACTTAACCGATGAAGGCGCTGAGACATTCTGCCTCAGCAGGTAGCCTTCGGAGGGTATGAGCACACATGGCCTCCCTGTTTCACCCGTTGCACTCGATTCGGCGGGCGACCCGCGCGCCGACATCTTCACCCGACTGTTGAAGAATCGCGTTGTCATGCTGGGAACCGACGTCAACGACGACATCGCCAACAGTTTGTGCGCTCAATTGCTGTACCTCGAAGGTGAAGATCCAAATGCAGATATCTGGCTGTACATCAACAGCCCTGGTGGTTCAGTCACCGCAGGTATGGCTATTTACGACACCATGCAGTTCGTTAGTTGTGACGTGGCAACTGTGTGCATGGGGCTCGCGGCGTCCATGGGTCAGTTCCTGCTCACTGCAGGTGCGCCCGGCAAGCGTTACACATTGCCAAATGCTCGCATCATGATGCACCAGCCGCTTGCTGGTTTGCGCGGACAAGCTGCCGACATCGCAATTCAGGCCGAACAACTTCGCTTCACGAAGCGTCGTATGGCTGAACTCATCGCGCATCACTCTGGTCGCGCATTGGAAGACATTCAAGCCGACAGCGAACGTGACCGTTGGTTCACCGCAGAAGAGGCAAAGGACTACGGCCTCGTCGACAAAGTCATCGTTCGACGCGGCGAAATTCGCTAGTCGTTACGGTGTGGCTGGCGCCACTGTGGTGGGCGCTACCAACGGCGGAACTGTTGTTGTAGGAGCGCTCGTTGTTGTGGGCGTTCGGGGCGGTGTGATGGTGAGTCCGGTGCTGATGTCAACTGCGCAGGTGCTCTTCACCCAATCGCGGACCGCAATTGCAGATTGATTTGCTGCATACGTTGCATCGGCAAGCTCTTGCACTGCATCTGGATTTGCCGTGTTGACTTTCTCGGCCATGCGCAAGACATCGGTCAGTACTGAAAGGTCTTGCTCGATGGAAAGCGGGGCTTTGCTCAGCAAACGCTCATAGCGATCCACCATTGCCGTGACGTCGTCTTTGGTCACTGGCTCCTGCGCGATTGCTGGAATCTCTTTTCCGAGTTGAGCACAAAATGACGAACCGGTTCGCTCGGACCCTCCGCATGCGGCAAGGACAATGGCGCACACAACCGGAAATGCCACGGTGAGGGATCGTCGTGCACACATTGCCGTCAAGTATTCCACGCACGCACCCACAGGAGACTGCACATGTATGCAGCAATTACGTCGGCCACTCTTACCGGAACTGCTGGCAGTCAGATCATGGTGGAATCTCACGTGGGTCCAGGAATTCCCGCGTTCACTGTGGTGGGATTGCCCGATGAAGGATGTCGCGAGTCACGTGATCGCGTGCGTGCGGCAATGTTGTCCAGCGGACTTGATTGGCCAAATCGTCGCATCACCATCAATCTTGTTGGCACAGGCGAACGCCGCGGTGGTGCGGGTCTCGACCTCGCCATTGCTATCGGGTTACTTGTTGCAACCGAAATTGTTCCTGCGGAAGCGGTGCAGAACATGGCATTCATCGGAGAAGTTGGTCTCGATGGTTCTGTGCGCGCCACTGCGGGGGTAGCACCCCTTGTTGCGTCCGTTGCCGCACACGAAGTGGTGGTGTCTTCGCTTGCTGTCGACGAAGCGTTGCTCGCACGCCCAGCGCGTGTGCGACCGGTGTCAACACTGACTGAATTGGTTCTATCGCTACGCGGTGAAGCGCCGTGGCCAGATGTGCAGGGAAATGCTCCCACGGTGGTCAACGATTCGCTTCCCGATTTGTCTGATGTGCGCGGTCAACCCTTGGCGCGTCTTGCGCTAGAAGTGTCGGCAGCAGGATTGCATCACATGTTGATGATTGGTCCACCAGGTGCGGGAAAGTCAATGTTGGCGCAACGGCTTCCCGGACTACTACCCAGACTGACGCAGGACGAGGCATTTCATGTTGCAATGATTCGAAGTGCTGCGGGCTTATCAACTGAGTCGCAAGTGGGAAACTCTCCGCCGTATCGAGCACCACATCACAGCATCTCAATGCCCGCCATGGTGGGTGGCGGGTCGCACCATATTCGCCCGGGAGAGATATCTCTTGCGTCTCACGGTGTGTTGTTTCTCGATGAAATGGGCGAGTTTGCTCCCAGTGTTCTTGACGCACTTCGGCAGCCATTAGAAGAGCGAACAGTGCGCATTGCGCGGGCACACTCATCGGTGGAAATGCCCGCCAACTGTCTGGTGGTGGCGGCCACAAATCCATGTCCGTGCGGAGTGGCTGTGCGCGCAAACTGTGAGTGTGCACCCGTGGCGCGACAGAGATATTTGCGTCGCTTTAGTGGACCACTTCTCGATCGATTTGATGTTCGTGTTCACCTATCGCGCCCTTCAACAACAGAGTTAACAGGGGGCTCAGTGGCAGAGAGTTCTGCGGCAGTCGCCGAGCGGGTTGAGCGGGTGCATGCAATTGCTCGCGATCGTCAAGGATGTATGAACTCACGCATTTCGGGCGACATGCTTGACGAAGTCGCGCCACTTCACGAAGATGCCATGGCTATTTTGCGAAAACGCCTCGACGAGGGAACGTTGACAGGCCGTGGATATCACCGTGTTCGTCGTGTTGCACGAACCTTGTCTGACTTGCATGGTGAGCACGGCGTCATCACGCGTGCATGGGTCGACGTTGCGTTGCAGCTACGGGCCAAATTGGACAATGGAGTTCACTCGCAATGAATGAACAGATTCCATCGTGGGCGTATGCAGCCGCATTGTCGGGCTTGCCACGTCAAACACATTCTCGATTACGTCGCGTTTTGTCTCAATACTCGCCGGAAGATGCGTGGCATCGTGTGACGCAATCACGTGAACATGTTTCTGGAATACCAGACAATGTGTTGTCTGCGTGGCGGAACGTTTCGCAGGGCGAAGTGGTTCGCATGCACGATGCGTGTGTGTCCGAGAACGTAGTGGTTGCTGTGCGTGGAGATGCCGCATATCCGATGCCGCTGCTTGCGGATCCTCACGCGCCCGTCGTTGTGTTCATGATGGGGAACAGCGTTGTTGATGACAACAAACGGGTGGGAATTGTGGGAACACGTCACGCGACACAGGCGGGCGAGCACTTTGCGAGAACATTGGGTCGACAACTGTCTGAAGCAGGAATCTCCGTCGTGTCGGGCTTGGCTCGCGGAATAGACGTGAACAGTCATCGCGGTGCACTGGCCGCAAGTAGCGGGGCTGCGCCTATTGCGGTTGTTGCGGGTGGTCCCAATGTTGTGTACCCCAAAGAACATTGGCGTGAGTGGCAACACATCGCAGACCGAGGGGTCATCGTGAGTGAGTCACCACCTGGTGTCCAACCCGAGCCTTTTCGTTTTCCGTTGCGAAATCGAATTCTTGCGTCGTTGTGCAACGTTCTGGTGGTGGTTGAATCGCGAGCATCAGGTGGGTCAATGATCACGGTGGATGAAGCAGCAAAACGGGGAATCACCGTCATGGCAGTACCTGGGTCACCTCATATCTCACCGAGCGAGGGAACAAACGCGCTTCTCCGCGACGGATGTCCACCTGTCACATGTGTTGACGATGTACTTGTTCAACTTGGGCTCGACAATTGCATGCCGGAGTACAGCCGCGAGAATCGTCCTCGTCCAGATGTGCGTGCAGTCTCCATTTTGGAAACGATGGGTGACACGCCGCGAACAGTGGATGAAATTGCATGCCTTAGCGGTCGAAGTGTTGTTGATGTCGCGGTTGTTTTGGGGCAGCTTGAATCAATGGGCTGGGTCGGGCATGCAGATGGTTGGTGGGAGGCACTCATGCGGTAGTCCGCGAGCGATACCGTAGAGACATGGGCGGAACCGTCGCAGTGCGCACTCCACGAGGTGACATCTCCGCTTTCGACCTTGACCGCTACATCAAATCATTGGCTGGCGGAGACATGGCTCGTGAGTCGCGACGCGGCGCATTGACATTGGCTCTCGGATTGTTTGCAACCCACGGTGCGAACACTCCGGCACTCATTTCGCCTGACATGGTGGGCGAGTATGTCGCTGACCTTGAACATCGTGGGTACACGGTAGAAACCGTTGACCAGCGCCTCGCGGCACTTCAGGCATATTTCGTCTGGTTTATTCGTCACCATCGGCCGGCCCGTGGGCACGCACAAATTGGCAATCCTGCGAAAGGTGTTCGCACATCGCATTCGTCTATGTGTGCACAGTGTTCAGCGTCCGGCTCTGTCACTATCAAAGGGTCGTGCGATATTCGCAATAGTCGACTGTCTACTTGGAGTCCGTCGGCATTTGAAGATTCACTCACTGCGTCATCGGCGAACACTCGCGCCGCATATCGCCGTGATGTGGAGTTGTTTGCCGAGTGGTTGTGTGATCAATACGACTCCATCACGCCGGCAAACGCGACAAAGGTTCATGTTCGTCAGTATCTTGCGCATCTGCACGAGTGTGGTGCTACGTCGCGAACTGTTGCCCGACGCATAGCAGCACTGCGTCGTTACTTCTTGTGGGCCATACGAAAAGGCACTGTGTCTGCTGACCCCACAGAAGCAGTGCATACCCCTCAAACCAAAGGTCGCCTACCGCGTCCACTCGACGAAGCCACGGTTGCTGCATTAGTGACTAGCGAAGACCCAGATGCACCTGAATGGAAACGCAGTCGTGATCGCGCAATCTTGGAGATCTTGTATGGCAGTGGCTTGCGTGTATCGGAAGTCTGCACGTTGCAGTTGAACAGTGTGTCGTCTGACGGTGCATCGTTGCGGGTGATGGGTAAAGGTTCAAAAGAGCGAATCGTTCCACTTGGTGAGCCGGCTCGACGCGCCATAGATGCATGGCGTCAGCACCGGAACGAAGTTGTTGATGAGCACACCGGTGGGGCCCTGTTTGTGGGGGCTCGTGGCAAACAGATTGCACGGCGTGATGTAGCTCGACTACTCGATGATGCGTGTGCTCGCGTAGG
Organism: uncultured Bifidobacterium sp.; assembly: GCA_964503445.1. Lineage (GTDB taxonomy): Bacteria > Actinomycetota > Acidimicrobiia > Acidimicrobiales > Ilumatobacteraceae > UBA2093. Next base: position 70,887 of record CAZCZM010000004.1, on the reverse strand, counting down.
GATTGTGGGTGGAACACATCCTCACGCGTTGCGACATTCATTCGCAACGCATCTCATGGACAATGGGGCTGATACTCGTTCAATTCAGGAGTTGCTGGGCCACAGCGACGCGGCAACAACTCAGCGATACACACATGTCAGCAAAGAGCGTTTGCGAATTGCATACACAGAAACTCATCCACGCGCATGAACGCACGTCCAATTCGTTACACCATTGATACTGCGTGGGAGGCCTTCCATGCGTCACAAGAAGTGACAGCGCGCGAGTGGCTTGTGGTGCACTACGCATCATTGGTGAAGTTCGTCGCAGGTCGTCTTGCTGCTGGACTCCCTCGCACGGTCGACACGGGGGATCTGGTGAGTGCCGGAGTGTTCGGACTCATGAATGCAATTGATCGATTTGATCCGAACAATGGAAATACATTCGAGACGTATGCAATTCCACGAATTCGTGGGGCAATCTTGGACGGTTTGCGCGCCCTCGATTGGGTACCACGTTCGGTTCGATCACGGTCGCGTTCCGTGCAAGATGCAATCGCAACCTTGGAGCATGAGTTAGGTCGCACGCCGACCGATGAAGAGATTGCCGCCGAACTAAAGATTTCGGTTGAAGAACTAGAGAAGTGGCTTGCTGACATTGCGGCGGGTTCAGTTGGTCCACTTGATCATGTGGCAATGGACAATGCTCCAGCTGATAACGATGCGCATCTGCAGCCAGGACGAGCAATGGAAGAGGGTGAGCTTCGCGATGCAATGCGTGCAGAAATTTCGCGACTTCCCGAACGTGAGCAGGCGATTCTCATCTTGTATTACGAAGATGGCTTGACCTTGTCAGAAATTGGGGAAGCACTCGGTGTGACCGAGAGTCGAATTTCGCAAATTCACACAAAGGCTGTCTTGCAGTTACGGTCACGTTTGTCTGCGGCCGGAATGGCTTGATGCCGCCAACTGTTTCGGTGAGTTGCACACATCGGTCGCATGAGTTTCATTCAGATGGCGGCGATAGCGGTGTTGGCCATTGCGCCAGTAGACGGGGCAGTGGTTCGTTCATTTGACCCACCTGCCTGCGACAGGTGTAGTGGTCATCGCGGAGTAACCATCGCGTCACAGGCAGGAGCGTCAATTCGTTCGCCCTTGGCGGGTGAGGTCACTTTTGCTGGCGCAGTTGGTGGTCAGTTGTATGTGGTGGTTGCGGTCGCGCCACAGGTTCGTGTCACCGTGGGGCACATGGCCTCTGTGTCATCAGGCATCACGCCGGGGGTGCACGTTCGCCAGGGGACAGAGCTTGCGCGGGCGGATTCCACCACATATCTCAGTGTCCGCCACGGCGCGGGGCATCGTGACCCGTTGCGGTCGCTGGGTCTTGGTCGCGCGCGGTTAGTGGGCAATGGGGGTGTGAGCGACCCAAATGTGGGGCGGAACGGGCCTGCCCGATAGAGTTTTCAAGGCTCTCCACACCGGTGGAGCCGCACATACATCATGCACATTGGCCAACTGCGGTCGCTTCGGCGTCGGTCCAGTGTGTGGACAACCGCAGAAGGAGAAAATCATGGCTGTCGTCTCAATGCGACAAATGTTGGAAGCTGGCGTTCACTTCGGACACCAGACCCGTCGTTGGAATCCCAAGATGAAGCAATTCATCTTCGGTGAGCGCAACGGAATTCACATCATCAACCTCGACCAAACAATCGAGCGTGTTGAAGTTGCTTACTCATTCGTTCGTGATCTGGTTGCCAATGGTGGCACCGTTCTGTTCGTTGGAACCAAGAAGCAAGCACAAGATCCCATTCGTAACTACGCCGAAAAGTGCGGCATGTACTACGTCAACGAGCGTTGGTTGGGTGGAATGCTCACCAACTTCGAAACCATTTCGAAGCGTGTTGGCAAAATGCAGGAGTACGAGCGCATGAAGGCATCAGGCGAGTTTGACGCCATGCCAAAGAAGGAAGCTCTCCTTCTTACCCGTGAGCTCGAGAAGCTGCAGAAGAACTTGTCAGGTATCGCACATCTTTCTCGTCGTCCAGACGCAATTTTTGTTCTCGACACAATGAAAGAGCACATTGCCGTTACTGAAGCCAACAAGCTGAAGATTCCTGTCATTGCAGTTGTTGACTCCAACGTCGATCCAGACTTGGTGCAATACCCAATTCCAGGAAACGACGACGCAATTCGCGCAAACGATTTGTTGACACGCGTGATTGCTGAAGCAGTCATTGAGGGCCGATTCATTCATCAGAAGCGCACACCCGCCGCTGCAGCCACCGCTGCACCAGCAGTGCGTACTCCTGAAGAAGAGGCAGCATTTGCTGAACAGCAGGCAGCAGCTCGTGCGCAAGCCGCAGCAGCTCAGGCCGAGCGCGAAGCACGTTTGGCAGCACAGAAGTCCACCGACGCACCAGCAGCGGAGTAAGTCATGTCATACACAGCAAAAGACGTCTCTAGCCTTCGCCAGTCAACTGGCGCAGGAATGATGGATTGCAAGAAAGCTCTTGAAGAGAGTGGCGGCGACATCGAGGCTGCAAAGCAGTGGCTACGCGAAAAAGGCTTGGCTGCAAGTGCAAAGCGTGATGATCGTGACAACGCACAAGGTGTGGTGTCCATTCTTATCGAAGGCGCGCGTGCATCAATTGTCAAGTTGAAGTGCGAGACCGACTTCGTTGCATCATCCGACAGTTTCAAAGCCGAGGCTGACGCATTGGCAGCAGCGGTGTTGGCAAATGGCGATGCAGGAGTTGCAGAGCGTTCAACTCAGATTGACGACCTCAAGATTCTCTTGAAGGAAAAGATCGAAGTTGGCGAGACGATTCGTTTCGAAGCAGCCGCGGGAAACATCATCGAGTCATACGCACACATTCAAGGTGGTCGTGGCGTCAATGGTGTGATTGTTGAGATGAGCGGTGCAACAGCTGAACTTGCTCACGACATTGCAGTTCACATTGCGTTTGCGCGTCCGAAGTACCTCACGCAAGACGAAGTGCCCGCAGACGTCGTTGCGAAAGAGCGCGAAACTCTTGAAACCATCACACGCAATGAAGGCAAGCCTGAACAGGCCATTGCCAAGATTGTTGATGGTCGAATTGGTGGATTCTTCAAAGATGTATGTCTGCTCGAGCAGCCGTACGCAAAAGACGACAAAGTCACCATCAAGCAACTCATTGGCGACGCGAAGATTGTTCGCTTCGCACAGGTGGAAATCGGCTGATATGTCAACCCGACCCCGTTGGTCCCGCGTAGTCCTCAAGCTTTCTGGTGAGGCACTTGCAGAACCAACTGGGTTTGGTCTTGATAGCAATGTGCTCACGCAAGTGGCCACTGAAGTTCGCGAGGCGCGGGAAGAACTCGGTACCGACATCGCCATCGTTGTAGGCGGTGGAAACTTCTGGCGCGGATTGCAGGGTGCTGGCCAAGGTATGGATCAGGCGCAGGCGGACTTCATGGGAATGCTGGCCACGGTCATGAATGGTCTCGCATTGCAAGACGCTCTCGAACGCGTGGGGCAGCAATCCCGTGTGATGTCTGCAATTGAAATGCCGAAAGTTGCCGAACCATATATTCGTCGCCGCGCAGAACGTCATATGGAAAAAGGCCGAGTGGTCATTCTTGCTGGTGGTACCGGTAACCCCTTCTTCACCACCGATACCGCAGCAGCATTGCGCGCCGCCGAAATTGAGGCGCAGGCCATTTTGAAAGGCACGCACTCAGGTGTCGATGGCGTGTACACCGCCGATCCGAAAATCGATAAGTCCGCCACGCGATATGACCGCATCAGCCATATGGATGTCATTACAAAAGGGCTAAAGGTCATGGATGCCACGGCCATCACCTTCTGTATGGACAAGCAATTGCCCATCGTGGTGTTCGATCTATTGGCGCAAGGCAACGTGAAGTCCATTCTCAGGGGTGAGCCAGTAGGTACGCTGGTCGGGTGATTGAAGACACCCTTCTTGAGGCAGTCGACAAGATGGAGCGTGCCGTTGCGCACGCACAGTCTCAGTTCTCTACCGTTCGTACTGGCCGAGCAAATCCAGCTCTCGTTGAAAAGCTGCTGGTCGAGTACTACGGGTCCACGGTTCCCTTGCAGCAGCTTGCGGGTTTTCAAGTTCCCGAGGCACGTACCTTGGTGGTGAAACCCCACGATCGCGGCGCAATGGCGGCCATTGAAAAGGCCATTCGCGAGAGCGACCTCGGTCTGCAGCCATCTAATGATGGCGTGGTGATTCGGTTGTCGTTCCCTGTTCTTACTGAAGAGCGTCGCAAAGAGTATGTGAAAGTGGTGAAGAACATGGCCGAAGACGGTCGCGTCGCCATTCGCAACATTCGTCGCGATACACGCAAGCAGCTAGAAACTGCAGAGAAGAACTCAGAGTTTTCAAAAGACGATCTTGAGCGTGCCGAGAAAGATCTCGACAAATTCACTCAAGACCACATTGAACAGATCGACAAAGCCTTTGTTCGCAAGGAACAAGAGCTGCTCGAGGTATAGCAACTTTGGCAACTACTGTTGCCAATGGATACCCGAAAGGGGAGAAATATGAGTGACGACATCTGGCGCCGCAAGGACGACACAAACGACGACTCGTACGGAACCGACTTTGGTGCCGACTTCGGAACTGTGCAATTCGCCGACGATCCCACATCTGAGCCGGCGCTCACTTTCGGAGAGGGTGACACCGGAAATCTGCCGCATTGGACAGAGCCTGCCACTGGTGAAATTCCCGCCGTTGACGAAGACGATGTGTGGGGCGCTTTTCAAGAACCAAGCGAACCAGCTCGACGGCCCGAACGTCTCACCATCGGCACCGACCCAACAGGTGATCGTGCTCGACCACAGCGCGACATGTCTGGCGGTTACGACATCGACCCATCTCGTGACATCACAGGTGGAGTGCCGCGCGGAACGCGACCACAACCAGTTCGACGTGCCGGGCCGCGCGGGCCACGAACAGGTGGAGTGGGCCGTGACATGCCCACCGCGGTAACAACCGCAGTTATCTTGCTGGCTGTTTTTGTAGGCGCCATTATGTGGCGCCCTGCTGCAGTCATGTTGATTGTGCTCGCAGTGGTCGGACTTGCCGCAGTGGAGTTCTTTAGCAAGGTCACCGAGAAGGGATACCGCCCCGCCACCTTTGCTGGTCTGATCACTTGTGTTTCTGCACCATTGGCTGCTTATTGGATTGGTGACGAGGCGTTGCCATTGGTTTTGGCCTTCGGATTCCTTGCAGTGTCCATCGGATTCCTTGGCGCATCAAGCATTCAAAGCGGACCAATGCCAAATGTTGCCATTACGTCAATGGCGATGATTTGGATTGGCCTCATGGGTTCGTTCGCCGCTCTCATGTTGCGTTACTCGGTCAATGGAGTGGGTGAGAATGTTGGAACTGACACGTTGTTCATGGTTGTTGTGGCAGTCATTGCCAACGATGTCGGTGCATTATTCGTCGGCGCATCTGTTGGGCGCACACCGCTCCGTGATTGGGTAAGCCCCAACAAAACTGTGGAAGGTGCAATTGGTGGCGCACTCGCCAGCATTATTGCGCTGATTGTGTTCGGTTCACAGAACGGAACATGGGACACCATGGGCGAATGGATTGCTCTTGGCCTAGTTGTTGCGGTCATGGCTCCACTTGGCGACTTGGTGGAGTCAATGTTCAAGCGGAACTTGGATGTGAAGGATTTCGGAACAATCGTTGCGGGCCACGGCGGTGTGCTTGACCGGTTCGATGGCTTCCTGTTCGTCTTACCCGCCACCTACTACCTCATGTTGGTGCTTCAGCCCTGGGTCTAGGTCACAGGCGTTGCGACGCCGCTCTGACGCACTGCGCTGACAAACTACTGAGGTGACTGTGAAGCGAGTAGCCGTTGCCGGTTCGTCTGGCTCCATCGGTGTACAAACTCTCGAGGTGATTGCCGCTGAACCGCACAACTATGTGGTGTCTGCGTTGGCAGTGGGCTCATCTGTAGACACCGTCATTCAACAAGCCCGTCTGTTGCGGCCGGACGTTGTTGTGGTGACCGACCCCGCGGCACGAGCAAAAGTAGCTGACGCTTTGCCGGGTGTAGTTGTGTCAGATTCGCTTGCAGACATTGTTGACGTTGCCGATGTTGTCATCAACGGCGTGATGGGGTTTGCAGGTTTGTCGGTCACGCTTGAAACTTTGAAGCGCGGCAAGACACTTGGTCTTGCAAACAAAGAAAGTTTGATTGCTGCCGGACCGGTTGTGCAACCACTGCGCTCAGTGCCAGGTGCACAACTCATCCCCGTCGATAGTGAGCATTGTGCGTTGCATCAGTGCTTACGTTCATCGTTTGATGCTGGTGTTGAATTGTCGCGGTTAGTGCTCACCGCAAGCGGTGGACCATTCCGCGGACGCACGCGCGAGTCATTGCAAAATGTCACAGTTCAAGACGCATTAAGTCATCCGACGTGGAAGATGGGTCCAAAGATAACAATCGACTCATCCACACTCATGAACAAGGGCCTTGAAGTGATTGAAGCGCACGAGTTGTACGGCACACCGTATGACAACATCGACGTGGTGGTGCATCCTCAGTCTGTGGTTCATTCCATGGTCGAGTTCACCGATGGCTCCACCATTGCGCAGTTATCAATGCCAGATATGCGACTACCTATCGGATACGCGTTGGGATATCCCGCGCGTATCGCCACGCCATTTGGCCGAATTGATTGGACCTCGCTGTCGCGGCTCGACTTTGAACCGCCAGATCGCGACACCTTTCCATGTCTCAATCTCGCGTATCACGCGGGACGCATTGGTGGCACTGCGCCCGCAGTGTTGTCTGCTGCAAACGAGGTTGTAGTGGAAGCATTTTTGGCAGGCCATATCACCTGGTCTCGTATTGCTGACTATGTCGAGAAGTCACTGAGCCGACATTCGGCCACCATTCCTTCCTCTATCGAAGACGTACTTGCCGCTGACGCCGAAGGGCGTCGACTTGCACACGAGGAGCTACAAAAATGACCAACTTTTATCAACGTTTCCGATCAGAGATTGCGGCTGGTGGGGCAGTTGATTCCCCCGAGAATCCGCAAGCGTCGCGTTCAGGTACCGCCACTGGTGTGCTCATGATTGCGTTGCTTGCGTGGCTGGCTGTTTCAAACATATGGACGTTTGTCTTTGTGGTCGGTTTGTTGGTGTCGGTCTTCTTGCATGAAGTCGGACATTTCTCAACCGCTAGATGGACTGGCATGAAGGCAACCCAGTTCTTCATGGGATTTGGGCCACGCGTATGGAGTCGTACGTCGGGTGAAGTCGAGTATGGAGTACGAGCACTGCCTCTCGGTGCGTTTGTTCGCATTATTGGAATGAACAACATTGACGAAGTTGAGCCCGAAGACGAGCCGCGCGCCTATCGCTCAAAGTCATATCCGCGACGACTGCTGGTCATTACTGCTGGCTCGTTGATGCACATGATCATTGCATTTGTGCTGTTTGTCGGTGTCTATTCCACTGCTGGACGCGAACAGTCAACCGGAGTCGCTGCTATTCGAGGTCTCGACACGGAGGCTGGTCCAGCAGCACAGGCAGGACTTCGACTGGATGACACATTGATTGCAATTGATGGTCGCTCGGTTTCTACATACGACTCCGTGGTGGCAGCCATTACCGCGCATCAACCAGGTGATTCCATTACGGTCACCTATCAACGCGGTGATGCATCTCCCCAAACCGCATCAATCACCTTGGGTGAGCATCCCACTCAGAATGATCGCGCATATCTCGGAGTATGGGCCGACGATTGGGGATGGAAGCAACTAAACCCGGTGTCTGCTGCGGGGCGTGCTGTCGCGGACATCGGTGACACCATCGTGAACTCTGTACAGGGTGTTGTCACAGCGTTGAATCCCATGAATTCCATTCGTCACCTCACGGGAGACGATGCATCGCTGGAGACTCGCCCGGTCACCGTTGTGGGTGTCAGCCAAGTGGGCGGCTCAATCGGCGAGTCTGACGGGCTAAAGGGAATTCTGTTGTTGTTGGCCAGTGTCAATGTGTTTGTGGGCATCTTCAACATGTTCCCGTTGCTGCCTTTCGACGGCGGGCATGCGGCAATTGCCACGTACGAGCGGTTGAGGTCTCGCCCAAACAAGCCGTATCACGCAGATATCAACAAGATGGTTCCCGTTGCCACAGCAGTCATGGGCCTCTTGGGATTATTGCTTGTGACAGGACTGTGGTTGGACATCACACAACCACTCGGGTAATCCACCGAAAAAACTGACACACTAAGACGTGATGTATACGCGACGCGACACACAACAGATTTCGGTCGGCAAGGTGCTGGTGGGTGGAAGTGCCCCCATCACGGTGCAATCCATGACCACAACGAAGACCGCCGATGTTGAAGGCACGTTGCAACAGATTTATGCATTGGCTGCTGCTGGTTGCGACATTGTTCGCTGTACATGTAACGAGCAAGAAGCTGCAGAAGGATTGGCTCAAATTGTTCCGCGCTCGCCAATTCCCATCATCGCCGACATTCATCATCAATACAAGATGGCATTGGCGGCAATGGAAGCCGGTGTGCATGGGTTGCGTTTGAACCCGGGCAATATTCGCAAGCCCGAACACATCAAAGCTGTTGCTTCAGAAGCACGCGATCGAAATCTTCCGATTCGTATTGGTGTGAATGGTGGTTCATTGGATCCATCGCTGTATGAAAAACATGGCGGGCTCACAGCCGAAGCAATGGTCGAGTCTGCTTTGCAAGAAATTCACTACTTTCACGAAGTCGATTTTGATCTCATCAAGATTTCTGTGAAAGCCAGCAATGTCCCGCTCATGGTTGATGCATATCGATTATTGGCCGACACAGTGAAGTATCCGCTGCATCTTGGAGTCACTGAAGCTGGGCCACCGCCAGCAGGATTGGTGAAAGCCACTGCTGGTATCGCCACATTGTTGTTAGAGGGAATTGGTGACACAATCCGCTACAGCCTCACTGCAGACCCGGTGGAAGAGGCGCGCGCTGGTCGCCAACTGCTCGAAGCACTTGGATTACGTGAGCGAAAGAATGTCGATCTCATCGCATGTCCAAGTTGTGGTCGTGCCGAAATCGACGTCATCGACGTTGCCAATAGAGCCATGAAGGCATTTGAGGACAAAAAACTTCCCTTGCAAATTGCAGTGATGGGTTGTGTTGTCAATGGTCCTGGTGAAGCACGCGAAGCCGACCTTGGAATCGCGGCTGGCAATAAGAGAGGTCACTTATTTGTGAAGGGCCGCAATGTTGCAGTCGTGCCAGAGCGCGAAATGGTTGATGCGCTTGTGGAATGGGCCGAGTTCATTAACGAACACGGCACCGATGCTGCAATCGCTAGAGCCGACACCAAGTTGGCGGAACGTGAGGCCGCACGCGACCGTTCGCAACTCCTTGACGAGAAAGGCGACGACGCAAACAACGCCGAGTCGAAAATTGTGGAGATTAGAAAAACTGTTTCCGACTAGTGCTGTACGCACACCCATGCATCTTCAAAATTCACAGGATCAGTGAAACCCGCGGGAAGGATGTACATATCGCGGAAAGGAAACTCGGTTTCTGCGTGGACATCTGAGCGATTAATTCCGTACACGATGCGATGGCAATCTGCATCTGCGGAGGTGTCAGTGAATCGCCCCACCGAAAATGATGGTGATGGAGATGCGAAGTAAAAGCCGTCTTTGTGTGGGTCGCGTTGCGCAGTGGGTGTGGCCAGTGGTGTGGTGTCGACAACGCGAAGAAGTTCACTCACGTCAATGTGCTTTGTAGTGAATCCGGCACGAATGACGTTGTCTGATGATGACATCACCTCTAATCCAAAGCCATTGAGATAGGCGTGCAGATTTCCTGCTGGCAGTGACAGAGCTTGTCCAGGTTGTAGTACGACATGATTCATGAGTGGCGCCACTCGCAACGCACGATCGTGTGGATGATGTTGCGAAATTTTCCGTAGCCACTCTGGCGCATGATTGAGAGACGGTGATTCGTCTTGAGTAAATGCCCATGCCAGATACGAGGCAATGTCATTGTTCTTTAAGAAATCGGCTTCAGTGTTCCAATGAAGTTCGTCAAGCATTTCAACAGCCTGATCAACTGATGTGAAACCGCAGAGTGCTTCAAATGGAGACAACGCGACCAACATTTCGGGTTTGTCGGAAGCATCGCGGTACATCCGGTGTGACGCATCACGTGGAATGCCAAGTGCCTCCTCGCGTGCGAATCCGTCTTTGGCTTGTTGTTGCGTGGGATGTGTTTGTAGAGACAGCGGGGCGTTGCATGACAGCAATTTCACCATCATTGACATATCGCCGGTGACATCGCGTAAGAGGGGGCCACGAACCGAATCAACGTGTGATGGGCCTTGGGGATGAGTTCCACACCACAGTTCTGCGACTGGTGTTCCTGGTGTTGAGGGAAGTCCTAGTGAGTGACGAATAGTGACTTCGTCACCCCAGTCGTAATGCTTCTCGACACCCAGAATGCGTCGAGGAGACATGGCTTAGCTCCGCACCAATGCAATAACCCGCTGCACTGCGCTAGCAACAGGGACTGCTTCGTTTGTGCCGGCGTGACGGTCGCGAATTTCAACGTTCCCATCTGCAAGGGACTTGCCCACCACAACAATCGTAGGAATACCCATCAGTTCGGCATCCTTGAATTTCACACCTGGTGAAACACCATTGCGGTCATCGATGATGACCTCTAACCCCTGCGATTCAAGATCGCGTGCCAGCTGTTCGCCAGCAATGGTGATGTCGTCTCCGTTCTTGCCTGTAACAACAATGTGCACATCGGCAGGAGCGATTGCGCGAGGCCACTTCAATCCAAGTTCGTCGTGGAATGCTTCAGCAATTGACGCAACGGCACGTGAGACGCCAATTCCATACGAACCCATGGTGACAACAACTTGTTTTCCGTTGTGGTCAAGAACTGTAAGCCCGAGTTTGTCGGCGTACTTGCGTCCCAGTTGGAACACATGGCCAATTTCAATTCCGCGCGCTATCTCTAATGCACCACCGCACATGGGGCATGGGTCACCTGCAGCAACCTCAACGGCTTCAAGCGTGCCGTCTGCAGTGAAATCGCGACCGTGAACCAGATGCAGAACATGGGTGTCGGCGATGTTTGCACCCGTCACCCACGCGCTTCCGGGAACAACCGATGGGTCGAGCATGTAGCGAATTCCTGACGCACTGTTGATGCCCAACACTTGTGGCCCGATGTAGCCGCGCACCAACGATGGATGTTGTGCGAATGACGCTTCATCCATTGGTTCAACTTCAGCGGGAGATACTTGTGCCTCAATGCGCTTGATATCAACGTCGCGATCGCCAGGTACACCAACAACAAGTGGTTCTGTTGTTCCATCGGGATGACGAAGTGTGAGCACCACATTTTTCAGTGTGTCGGATGCAGTCCACGCGCGGTCAGAACGTGCGGCATTGGTATTGAGGTACTCGACTAATGATGCGATGGTGGAACATTGGGGTGTGTGTAATTCAGAAGTGGCTGGGTGCTCGGTTGTAACGGCTGCAAGCGATCCGGTGGTCACGGCTTCTGTATTTGCCGCGTAGTCACACGCGGTACAACGCACAAACGTGTCTTCGCCCACGGAAATTGGTGCGAGGAACTCTTCACTCATGGACCCGCCCATGGCGCCGCTCATCGCCTTCACGATGACATAGGGAAGCCCTAGTCGTTGAAAGATGTGCTCGTATGCGTCGCGATGTGCGTTGTAGCTATTGGTGAGGCCATCGTCGTCAATGTCGAACGAGTAACTGTCCTTCATCAGGAATTCGCGTCCGCGCAATAGTCCTGCACGTGGGCGCGCTTCGTCGCGGTACTTCGTCTGAATCTGGTACAACGACACTGGAAGGTCTTTGTAACTGGAGTACAAGTCTTTGACGAGCAGAGTAAACATTTCCTCGTGGGTGGGGCCTAAGAGGTAATCGGCGCCCTTGCGATCGACGAGGCGGAATAAGTTGTCGCCGTATTCGGTCCAGCGGCCAGTTGCGTCGTACACATCGCGGGGGAGCAGCGCGGGAAAATGAACCTCTTGGGCGCCGATGGCATCCATCTCTTCGCGCACAATGTTTTCCACCTTGCGCAACACTCGCCAGCCAAGCGGGAGCCACGTATACCCGCCAGGGGCGGCGCGACGGATGTATCCCGCTCGAACCAGAAGCCTGTGGGAGGGCACTTCGGCATCGGATGGGTCATCTCGAAGAGTGCGAACGAAGAGAGTGGAGAGACGAAGCATCGGAGCGAAACCTTAGTTTGAACGGCTATCATTGACACCGTCCTTTGAAGTTCGGTGAACCGGAGGCACGGGTGACCCCCGTGCCTTTTGTTCTGTTAGAGCCAGTTTTGGCGGGAGGTGAGCCATATGCCCAGTAGCGCGTCCAATAGCGTCGTGGACACGGTCACCGCCATGGTGTCTCCCATTCTTGCCGACTTGTCCCTCGAGCTCTACGACCTGGAATTTGCAGGTGGCACTCTTCGGGTGACCATCGATACCCCCGCTGGTGGACCAGCCGGAGTCGACATTGACCAAATCTCTCTCGTCACTCGTTTGTTGGGACGCGAACTTGACCACAACGAGAATGCGGTGCCTGGCCGTTTCACACTTGAGGTGTCAAGCCCAGGTCTCGAACGCACGCTTCGTACACCACATCACTTTGCCCGTGAAGTTGGCAAAGAGGTCACCATTCGTCTGACCTCCGAACTTGAGGGTCGCCGTCGTTTTGCTGGTCTGTTGGTGGCAGCCACAGATAGCGACGCAACGGTGCGACTCTCCGATTCAGGCGACACCGTCACCATTCCATTGTCAATGGTCGATAAAGCCAAAACAGTTTTTGTTTGGGAATCGCAGCCCAAACCAAATTCGGCTGAAGCGCGCAAGAAGCGTGCATCAGACAAGAACACATCCACGCATCAACAGGAGGCCAACGCACAATGAGCAACCTCGATATGTCCGAAGCAGTACGCATGCTTGCAGATCACCATGGCATCAGTGTCGATTCACTGTTGCAGGTGTTGGTCGAAGCTCTTGCAACCGCATACAAGAAGCGCCCCGGTGCAGCCGACGAAGTCATTGTCGAAGTAAACCCCGAAAACCTCGACATGAAGTTCACCGCGTACGACGTTGACGATGATGGCAACTGGGTGAACGAGCGCGACGACACGCCAAGCAAGAACGAGCTTGGTCGTATTGCTGCCGCAACGTTCAAGCAAGTGATGAGCCAGCGCATCCGTGAAGTTGAGCGCGACCGCAAGTTTGAAGAGTATGCAAACCGTGAAGGTGACCTTGTTACTGGCATCATTCAGCAGTCCGATGGTCGTTATGCACTGCTTGACTTGGGCAAAGTGGAAGCACTTCTTCCGCAGGCAGAACAAGTTCCTTACGAGCGCCCAGTCTCTGGTGATCGCGTGAAGGCATACATCGTGGAAGTACGCAAGACCGCAAAAGGTCCACAAATTGTTGTGAGCCGCACGCACCCTGGTCTCATTAAGCGTTTGTTTGAACTTGAAGTTCCTGAAATTGCAGATGGCGTGGTGGAAATTAAGTCATGTGCTCGCGAACCAGGCCACCGCACCAAGATTGCTGTGTTCTCTAACGATCCCAATGTTGATCCTGTTGGTGCATGTGTTGGTGCTCGTGGTGGTCGCGTTCGTATGGTGGTCAACGAATTGCGTGGCGAAAAAATCGACATCGTGTCCTACTCAGAAGACATGCACGACTTTGTGTCGAAAGCATTGTCTCCTGCAAAAGTCACTGAAGTTCGTCTCAGCGAAGACGGAACACAGGCCGATGTCATCGTTCCCGATTTCCAGCTGTCACTTGCCATTGGTAAGGAAGGCCAGAACGCACGACTCGCAGCACGCCTCACAGGCGTACGTATCGACATCAAGTCAGAGACGCAAGCCGCAAACGAAGCACAGGGAATTTTCGAACCTCGTGCGCCTCGCGGTAGCGAATATGCCGAAGGTGAATGGCGTACCAATGACGAAACCGGCGAGATGCAGTTTCATGCAGCAGATGGTTCCGTAGTCACCGAGCAAGAGTGGGCAGACGCTCCATCCGACAATTCCGATACAACGGAGGCCTAACCCTTGGCAGTCAAGAAGATTCGCGTCACCGAACTCGCTAAAGAGTTGGGCCTCACTAACAAAGAGGCCCTCGACCTCGCTGTGTCCATGGGTGTGCCGGTCAAGGCCATCTCATCCACCATGGAAGATGCTCAGGCCGATCGTGTGCGTCGTAAAGCAGAACGAGAAGGTCTCAAGCGAGACGCTCAACCCGAAGAGGAAAAACCAGCCAAGAAAGCGGCTGCGAAGAAGGCGCCAGCGAAAAAAGCTGCCGCCAAAAAAGCCGATGACGGAACAGACGAAGCACCCGCGAAGAAAGCTCCGGCAAAGAAGGCGGCGGCAAAGAAGGCTGCAGCCCCTGTTGCTGATGCACCAGTAGTCGAGACGCCTGTTGTTGATACTCCGGTACAAGAACCAGCGCCAGTTGTTGAAATACCTGCACCTGTCGAGCCAACCCGCGACATCGATGTGGTGACTGAGCCAGTTGCGCCCGAGGCTCCTGTCCAGCCCGAGCGTCCAGCTGCTAGTGGCGAAGGTCGTGTGATTTCCAGTGGTCGACCAAGTCCCACAACGGGAACACCTCGTCCTCCCATTAACCAGCAGCCGACGCCACGTCCAGCACCACCGCAAGGTCGCCCTGCTGGAATGCCACCAGGCATGCCCCCCGGTGCTCGTCCTCCGGGAGCACGTCCCATTCCGCCACCGCCCGGGCCCATGTCTCCGTCTGGTCGTCCCATCCCGCCACCACCTGGTCAGCGCATTGCTCCAGGGTCACGTCCCCCCGGTGGATCTGGTTTCCGTCCCGGTCCTGGATCACGTCCTGGTCCTGGCACCCGTCCCGGCCCTGGCACGCGACCTGGGCCTGGTGGCGCTCGTCCTGGTGGCCCTCGTCCAGGTGGACCTGGTGGTCCTCGACCCGGTGGTGCTGGTGGCCCTCGTCCTGGTTTTGGTCCTCGTCCTGGTGGTGCGCCAGGTGTAGGTGCTGGTGCGCCTGGTGGCGGCCCACGTCCTGGCGGTGGCCCTGGTGGTCCACGTAACGGTCAACGTCGTGCACCTCGCAAGAAGTCGCGTGCACGTCGCCGGCGCGAGTTTGATGAATTGCAGCCAACGTTCACGCAATACTCAAACAGCAATGCGCCAGTTCCTGAAGGAACAATCATCATTGAACGTGGTTGGTCGGCTCAAGAGTTCGCTCCAAAACTAAACCGCACCGCAGCAGACGTTGTTCGCTACATGTTGGAACACGGTGAAATGATCACCGCAACAATGAGTCTTAGTGACGACCAAATGGAGTTATTCGCCCTTGAAGTAGGTGCGGAAATTCTGTTGGTTGATCCAGGCCAGCAACAAGAAACAGAACTACAGGCGTTGTTCGATGACTCGGACGATGACGATGAATCATTGCAAGAGGATCGACCACCAGTCATCACGGTGATGGGTCACGTCGACCACGGTAAGACCACGTTGCTCGACCGCATTCGTTCAGCAAATGTTGTTGCGGGCGAAGCCGGAGGAATCACCCAGCACATTGGTGCATATCAAGTGCTCAAAGACGGCAAGAAGATTACGTTTATCGACACTCCTGGTCACGCTGCATTCTCAAAAATGCGTATGCGTGGTGCACAAGTGACCGACATTGTTGTTCTTGTCGTGGCTGCCGACGACGGTGTGATGCCTCAAACCATCGAGGCACTGAACCATGCAAAAGCTGCAGATGTGCCCATCGTGGTGGCTGTCAACAAAATCGACAAGGAAAATGCCGACCCGCAACGTGTTCTCACACAGTTGGCCGAGCATGAACTTGTTCCCGAAGCATGGGGCGGCGACACCATCGTGGTGGAATTGTCAGCTCAACAGAACTTGGGTATCGACGACCTGCTCGAGCAATTGAATGTGGTTGCCGAAATGGAAGAACTCACCGCTAACCCGCAAGGGCGCGCAAAAGGTGTTGTTTTGGAAGCCAACCTCGATGTGGGTCGCGGACCTGTCGCAACTGTGTTGGTCGACAAGGGAACTCTGAAAGTGGGCGATCCCATTGTTGCCGGCGATGCATGGGGCAAAGTTCGCGCACTCATTAACGAGCGCGGCGAGCAAGTGAAAGAAGCCGGACCATCAACTCCTGTGCAGGTGCTTGGTTTGTCCAGCGTTCCTCAGGCGGGTGACGAATTCCGTGCTGCTCCCGACGAAAAGACTGCGCGATTGGTAGCCGATTCACGCGGTCAGACACGTCGTGTGTTGAATCAACGTGGAGATGCTCGCGTACAAAGTGGCGTCAAGTTGGAAGACATCTTTAGCCAGATTCAGGCGGGCGAAGTTGCCACATTGAACTTGGTCATTAAGGCTGACGTACAGGGCTCATTGGAAGCAGTCACCGAAAGCTTGCGCAAGTTAGAGCGCGACGAAGTCAAGGTTGCATTTGTTCATCGCGGTGTTGGCGGCATCACCGAGAACGACATCACTCTTGCTGCGGCAACAAACGCAACTCTCATTGGCTTTAACGTTCGACCAGATCGTAAGTCTCGAGATCTTGCTGAAGCAGAAAAGGTAGAGATTCGTACCTACGAAATCATCTACAAACTGTTGGAAGACATGGAGCGAGCAATGCTCGGTCTGTTGGCTCCAGAGTTTGAAGAAGTGGTCACCGGTGAAGCAGAAGTGCGCGAAATCTTCCGTGTACCAAAGATTGGTGCAATCGCGGGTTGTTTCGTACGCACAGGCGTCATTACGCGTGGAACAAAAGTGCGCTTCTTGCGGGACGGAACAATTATTTGGAAGGGCTCCATCCAGTCGTTGCGTCGCTTCAAAGACGACGTTCGTGAAGTGCGTGAAGGTTTCGAATGCGGTATCGGTTTGTCCGACTTCCAAGACTTGAAGCCTGGCGACCTCATTGAAACATACGAAGAGCGAGAAATTGCTCGCGTCTAAGCATGGCTGACCTCGAGTTTTTCTTTGATCCAGTGTGCCCATGGGCATGGATCACATCGCGTTGGGTGACCGAGGTGCAGCAGCTTCGCTCATACGACGTGCAGTGGAGATTCATTTCTCTTCGTTTTCTAAACGAAGAGAAAATGGACTATTCGAAGATGCCCGAGGGCTACAAGGAAGTTCATGCTGCGGGCACTCAGGGGCTACGTGTTGCGGCTAGGGCTCGTGCGGAACGAGGAAACGATGCGGTGGCCACTGTGTACACGGCGTTGGGAACAAGTTTGCATAATCGCGAAGAACGCTCATTAATGGTGTCTGACGCAGTGTCACATATTGCAGGGCTGTTGAATACCGCTGGTCTTCCTGCAGAGTGGGCGCAGTCCGCTCATGACGAATCGTTCGATGCACTTATTCGCACCGAGACAGAACTTGCACTTGAGCGCACTGGGAAAGATGTGGGAACACCAATTCTCACATTCCACCCGGGGAAAGCGTCAGAGGCATCGTTTTTTGGTCCCGTTGTGTCCAGTATTCCTCGTGGCGAAGAAGCACTGAAGTTGTGGGATGCAGTAGAAACCTTGGCGACAACGAGTGGTGTTGCAGAACTAAAGCGATCGCTGCGCGCCCGCCCAAGTTTCAACTAACTGTTAGGCACTCTTCAGCGCATCAATCACTGGCATCCAGGTGTCTGGGTCTGCCTTGTAGGGCGCGTAGAAACTAATGCGGCTGATCACATCGCTGTAACGGCGGCTCAATTCAGGTGCCACCTGCGATGGTTCACCGACAACCGCAAATGTGTTCAAAATTTCATCAGTGATGAGATCGCCCATTTCTTTCCACTTGCCGCTTTTTGACAACGTGTTCAGTTCGTCTTGTAGGCCGCCCCATCCATGTGCTTCCAGCACGCCGCGATAGGCGGGTGTTGAACCATAAAAAGCAATTTGTTGGCGTGTGCCAGCAGCAGCTGCCTGCATCTGTTCTTCGTTTGAGCCGGTGACAACAAAAGACGGTCCGACAATTTCGAATCCATCCATGGTCTTGCCGGCTTTTTCACGGCCTCGAGCGAGCGCAGGAATGGTGACTTCGCGCAAGTACTTCTCTGTGGTGAAGCCGTGGCACAAGAAACCATCACATACTTCGCCGGCAACTTCGGTCATCTTTTCGCCAACACCTGCTAGGTAAATCTTTGGTGGACCAAATGGTGAGATTTCCTTTGCGTCTGGGGTGAAGAACGGGGTCATCAAGGTGTGGGTGTAGAAGTCCCCGCGGAAATTCAACTGCGTACCGTTCTGCCAGCAATCCCAAATTGCGCGCATCGCCAAAATCATTTCGCGCATACGTGCTGCAGGATGGCTCCACTCCATTGAGAAACGCTTTGTGATGTGTGGTTTGATTTGGCTTCCCAGACCCAACATGAATCGACCTTGCGAATATGCCTGAAGATCCCATCCGATGTTGGCAAGTGTCATCGGGTTGCGAGCAAATGCAACTGCAATCGATGTTCCTAATTCCAACGTGCTGGTGTGTTCGGCTCCAAGAAGTAATGGAAAGAATGGATCGTGTGCAGTTTCTGCTGTCCACGCACCTGAGTAGCCAGCCTGCTCGAGTTCTTTCGCAGCCTGTGGAACTTTCGTGAGGTCTGATCCGAGTCCGCCATCTACCTTCATGTCACCCTCCGGGTTGTTGGTCGCGCAGAAATTGTTCCACTTCTGCAGCTAATTCGTCCACTGTAGGGATGGTGTCGTCCGTGTCGTCAATTGGAGCACCATGAAGCTCGTCGTATGCGGTCTCTAGTTGGGCCAGCATGCTTGCGTGCTCGGGGTTATTTGCCACCAATTGATCAAGTCGTTCGCGTTGTACTGCAGAATCGCGGCGAAGGGAAGATGCGTCAAAGGCAAGCCCAGTGTCGGCACACAACGCTTGAATCAGTGCATGGCTGGCCAACGGGTATGCCATGGACGCCACATAATGGGGGACTTGAGCCCACAAACTGACCGCTTCAATGTTGCGAGCCTTCATGGTGTGTTCCAGAAGTGATTGCACGCCCGCGGGTGCATCGAGGGTGCTGCGAGTGAGGTCGAGACGGTCGATGACAGCGGGGTCGGCAGATGTTGCGGTGATTCCAACGGGTCGGGTGTGCGGCGCTCCAAAGGGATATGCACCAAGTCCGACCATCTTGGTAATACCCAATTGATGCACCAATTCTCCAACGGTTGATGCGAAGAAATTCCACGCAGTGTCTGGCTCGGGTCCGTTCAGGAGAACGACGTCGCGTCCGTTCTTGTCGGTCCCATGCCACATCTCTGGAAGAGACCATTCAATCTTTGTGTTCACGCCGTCGCGTAATTCCATGACTGGTCGGCGCGCACGATAATCAATAAACGTGTCTGCATCGAATGAAAGAAACCGCACTGCTGCTGACTCTGTCTGAAGATGTTCCATGGCCACAGCCGCGGCTCCACTTGCGTCAATCCATCCGCTGAACTGCACGATCAAAATTGGTTCACGTAATTCAGGCAACTGGCCATCAACGTGAAAGGGAAGGCCGTTATTGCGGCTCATGACAACGACTCAAGAATGGTGGCTGCCCGTTGTGATGCTCCATCTACTTGCAATTTGAATGGCTCAAGTTCCGCAGGGTCTTTTTGTCCAAGTGCACCACCCAAGTAGCGCGCATAGACACCCTCGATGATGCATGCCAATTTCCAGTAGGCAAATGCAACGTAGAAGTCCAGTTGCGAGATATCGCGACCTGACACGCGTCCGTACCGTTCTGCAAGTTCATGACGGTTCATAAATCCGTCAGCCGTATTGACGGGGTTGGCCCAGGCACTCGCCTCATCGGTTGGTCCGGTCCAGTACACCATCAATAAGCCAAGGTCTGCCATGGGGTCACCAAGTGTGCAGATTTCCCAGTCAAGAACGGCAATCACATTTCCTTGTGCGTCCACCATGCAGTTGTCGAGTCGGTAGTCGCCGTGCACCAATGTTGCTGCACCTTGCTCGGGAATGCGCTTCAATAATTCGTTGTACACCGAGTCAACTAGTGGAAGATCACGTGTGCGCTGTTCAACGATATTGCCATGCCAGCGTTTCAATTGGCGCGCGATGTATCCGTCGTGTTTTCCGAGATCATTAAGTCCGGCGGCAACAAGATCAACATTGTGTATGGCTGCCATTGTGTCAACAATTGATTCGCTTGCGCGACGACATCCGCTTGGACCCAACACTCGTTCTGCGACTGACTTTTCTCTGATGACATGTCCGTCCACGAATGACATCACGTAAAAGGGGAGGTCATTCACAGATTCGTCAGTGCATAGCCCGAGAGCTGGTGCCACTGGCACTTGCGTGTTGGCAAGTCCGTGAATGATGCGATGTTCACGACTCATGTCGTGGGCACTTGCTAGTCGATGTCCAAGTGGTGGACGGCGCAAAACGTATGAGTGTCCTGCAGCATCATCTACTTTGAACGTGAGATTGGAATGTCCGCCCGCAATCTGTGTGTAGGTGAATGGTGCGGTTGCCCCGGGAATGTTGGCAACGAGCCACGCTTCAACATTTTCACTGATGCCATTGGGAAGAGTCACGACACAAAAACTACCTGTATCGTGCCCCTATGGCCCTTGACGTCACCGATGCAACTTTCCAGGCCGAAGTCATCGAGCGGTCTCGTACCACTCCCGTCATTGTGGATTTCTGGGCTGAGTGGTGTGGTCCATGTAAGACACTCACGCCCATCTTGGAAAAAGCCACCGATGCCACTCAAGGTCAGGTTGTTTTGGCCAAAGTGAATGCCGACAGCAACCCGGGGCTCATGCAGGCATTCGGTATTAAAAGCATTCCCACTGTCATCATCTACAAGGAAGGTCAACCAGTAGATGGCTTCATGGGTGGTCAACCCGAGCATGTCATTGAACAACTGGTGGCTTCCTTATTGCCCGACCCAACTCAGTTGCGAGTACGGGATTTGTTGCAGCAGGGCACCGAAGAGTCGTTGCGAGATGCTGTTGCCTTGGCGCCCGGAAACGAAGACGCAGTGTGTTCACTTGCTGAGTATCTGGTGCGAATCGGCAATGCCGACGAGGCGCTTACATTGTTGACTCGTTTGCCTGAGACCGATCGCGTTCGTCGCATTGCGGCTCAAGCACGGTTGTCGCAAAATCCCGTCGATAACTTCGACGACGAACTCACGTCACTTCTTGATCGAGTGAAAGCTGACGAAAGTGCTCGCCAAGAATTTCTTGACATCTTGGAATCAATGGGTCCAGAAGATCCTCGTACTGCGAAGTACCGCAAGCTTCTCACCGCTCGGTTGTTCTAACACCTTTTCCTCTCACGTCTGCTGCCTGTGCACATTTGGGCATGGACTCAATCACACGCGAACGACTCATTCATTTTTTGGGTTATTGGGTTCGCTTTGTTGGAGTGCGACGTCTCGTAGGGATTGCGGCAGGTGTGTGCGCTACGGCATTCATTGCGTGGTTCGTGTTATCGCCGTCTCCCGTGCCCGTTGAATCGGTTGTTCCACGCGTACAGGTTTCTACCACCGTCACATCGACACCTCGTCAGTTGTTTGTGCATGTGGCAGGCGCTGTGAAGCGCCCCGGTGTTTACGCCTTGCCGCCTACAGCCCGACTTGTCGATGCGGTGCGGGCAGCGGGCGGTTCGTTGTCATCTGCAGATTTGAATCAGGTCAATCTTGCACAGACAATCAATGACGCCGAGCAAGTGTTTATTCCGTCGCGCGCTTCGCGCTCTCCGCGCGTCACCGTTGCTCCGCGCCATCAACCTCGACCATCAAGCAGTACAGCGCCATCTCCATCGGGCACCACATCCTCTCGCGTGGTGAACATCAATACGGCAAATGCCACTCTCTTGGAGTCGTTGCCCGGGGTTGGTCCAGCAACTGCGAAAGCGATCATTTCGTATCGCACATCAAAGGGGCCATTCACACGTGTGGAAGACCTTCTCAATGTTCCGGGAATTGGTCCGTCAAAACTAGACGCAATGCGTGCAGACGTATCTGTGTCTTAGAACGCTCCCAGTAACACGGCGCCTAATGCCAGTCCACCGCATGCGCCCACCCATACGCCACCTGCAAGTTGCACAAATGCAAATGACCACTCTCGTGTGCCAGCAACTGGTTTTCGTGTGGCGCGTGCAGCAGCAACTTGTCCAAGCACCCACCACACAACTGCGCTTACTACAAGTGCTGCGGTGTATCGAGTGGAGCCACCAGCGGCAGGAATTCCGAATAACGGCATCGCCGGGAATGCCACAACAAGCGACACAAACGAAATAACGCCACCCATGAC
This sequence comes from uncultured Bifidobacterium sp., assembly GCA_964503445.1. Classification (GTDB taxonomy): domain Bacteria; phylum Actinomycetota; class Acidimicrobiia; order Acidimicrobiales; family Ilumatobacteraceae; genus UBA2093. The sequence goes on along the minus strand of CAZCZM010000004.1, from coordinate 48,556 downwards.
GCCGCCGAGCAGCCACGAGATCACTGACCCTGCTAGCCAAAGCGCAACAGACACAGCAATGCCCATGATGCCGCCAAGGCGTCGCAGCGAACGACGTGTCGATGCAATTCCGCCAGGTATCGGTGCTCGTGTGGCGGCGGACGTTGATGGGCGAGAGGGCACGAAACAATCGTACGTTGCGGGGTCGCACACTAGGAGGCATCGCATCTCTACTCGCTCAGCCACATTCATGGCCGCCACGGTGTGGGCAGCGACCTTTCTGGGTGAGGGCAAGACACACCTTGCAACATGGCGACTTCCGCTTCTCTGTCTCGCTGTTGTCGTGTTCATCTTCGTGCGTCGTGGTGTTGTGCTGTTTGCAGTGTGTGTCAGCGTTGGTCTAGCGAGTGGGGCAGCGGCGTGGAATGTGCCAGTACTTGCATCAATCACGCCATGTCAGGGCACTGCACAACTCATCACAGATCCCACTCCCGCTGGCGCAGGGGTTCGTGTCGTTCTTCGCCACAAGGGTCAGCGTCTTGCTGGTTCTGCTTTTGGTTCTCCAGGGCGGTTCCTCAGTAGCCGATCTGCGGGGGACGTGGTGGTGATATCAGGAATGTGTCAACCGTTGTCTGGAGCATTCGCACGATCAGAACGAATACGACACATCGTGGGGAAAGTGTCACTTCTCACCGTGTCCGAAGAGTTCTCGGAAGGGAATGTTCTCTTTCGGTCTGCAAATCGAGTTCGAGCATCAATGTTGAAAGGCGTCCACGACATGTCGCCCACGCGACAATCACTTTTCACGGGACTTGTTGTTGGTGATGACCGATTACAGCCCCATGACATGGTGGTGCGATTTCGTGAAAGTGGGTTGTCGCATCTGTGTGCTGCATCTGGTCAGAACGTTGCATATTTGTTGGCGCTTGCCTCACCACTCATGCGCCGAAAGAGCGCACTGTTTCGGTGGGGTATCACCATGGTGATCATCGTGTGGTTTGTGGTGTTGACGCGTGCAGAGCCATCTGTGGTGCGTGCAGGCTTCATGGCTGCCATGGTCGCAACGAATGGGCTTCGGCGACGGCCACAGAACGCGCGAAACGTGTTGTCGTGGTGTGTGATTGCCCTGCTTGTGATCGATCCCATGTTGGCGTGGAGTGTGAGTTTCGGTTTGTCAGTCGGTGCCACCGCAGGTCTGGCGTGGTTGTCGGCTCCACTCGGGCGCATGTGGGGCGGACGTGGTGTTCTTGCAAGCACTGTTGCGGCGCAAATCGGAACGCTTCCGATTGCCATGGTCGTCTTTGGCTCAGTCCCAGTGGTATCGCTCGTCGCAAATCCCTTGGCACTTCCCGTCGCAGGAATGGTGATGACCATCGGACTGCCGCTCTCGCTTGTGGGGGCCGCACTTCCCGTTGTGTCCGAGCCCGTGTCGTTTCTGATGTCGTTACCGGTTCTGTGGGTTGACTCGGTCGCATTGTGGGGTTCTCGGGTGTCATTGCACGGAATCTGGAACACAACAGCGTGGGGGTGTGTGGTGGTGTGGGGAGTGGTGGCATGGAGACGCAAAAGGCACGTATGACCCGCCCGTGTGGCATCGTAGAGGTGTGGCAACGTTCCTTATTTCTGGCGATGAATCTCTCATCAGTCTGGAAATGACGTCACTGATTGATCGTCTTGTCGGAGACAACGACAAGTCAATGATGCTCGACGATTTCGATTGTTCCGAATCATCATTCACCTTTGGCCCCGTTGCTGATGCGCTCACCACCATGTCACTCTTCATTGATCGCAAAGTCGTGCTTGTACGCCATCTTCACGATCTCAAAGCCGAGTATGTCGATTCATTTGTTGCAGCGCTCGATGCTTCAATCGACGAGGTCGATCTAGTCATCACCACCACTGGGCGAGTGTTGAAATCCATCAACGATGCATTGAAGCGCCGTGGTGTTGAAACAATCGGAGCGGTCGCCATCAGCAACGCTGGTGAACGCATTAAGTGGGTGGAATCAAAGCTTGTAGAAGCAGGGTTTACCTATTCGCCAGATGCTGCTCGGCTCATTGCGCAATGGTTCGGCGGCGACCAAGCGCGTGTTGCAGGTCTTCTTGCCACTCTGACCTCTACGTATGGCGAAAATGCCAAGTTGTCGCGTTCTGATATTGAGGTGTTTCTGGGTGAGGCCGGAAGTATTGCTCCGTGGGACCTCACCGATGCCATCGACAAGGGTGATGTCAACACCGCTCTGGTCATGTTGCATCGCATGCTTCATGATTCACACCCGTTTCAGATTTTGGGATTACTTGCCAATCGGTATGCCCAAATGATGAAGATCGACGGCAGAGGTGTTCGCACCGCCGCCGATGCAGTGGCAATCTTGGGTGGCAAAGAATTCACCGCACGAAAAGTCCTCGAGCAATATCAGCGATTGGGAAGCGGAGGAATCTCTCGCGCCATTGCGTTACTTGCAGAGGCAGATGTCGACATGCGTGGTGGAAAAGATTGGGAACCAGAATTGGTGATGGAAGTTCTGGTTGCGCGCTTGGCGCGACTTGGTGGTGCGGGAGCCCCACAACGACAGCGCGCAGCACGACGCTGAAAAAATAAAAGTGCTCGCTACAGAGAAGACGAGGTAGTTACTGTGCGGCGTTGAGGCGCTTCATGAGGCGGCTCTTGCGGCGGGCAGCAGCATTCTTGTGAATGATGCCCTTTGATGCGGCCATGTCGATGCGCTTCACTGCGGCACGAACGCTTGCGTCGGCCTCTGGGGTGCCAGCTGCTGATACAGCAGTGCGGACGCGAGTCTTCAACTCGCTCTTGACTGCCTTGTTGCGGTCGGCTGCTTTTGCGTTTGTAAGAATGCGCTTCTTTTGGCTCTTGATGTTTGCCACGAGTTTCAAGGCTATCGGCGTTCACCCCCGTCCCCAACCGCCACAGGTAGGCTCCTCATTGCCCATGGACATCTCCAAAATCCGCAATTTTTCGATCATTGCCCACATTGACCATGGCAAGTCGACGCTCTCTGACCGCATCCTCGAGATGACCGGTGCGGTCGAAGCCCGCGAGATGAAGGCGCAGTACCTCGACTCCATGGATCTCGAGCGCGAGCGGGGCATCACCATCAAGGCTCAGAACGTGCGAGTCAGTTGGAAAGGCCACACCTTTCACCTCATCGACACGCCTGGTCACGTGGACTTTGGTTATGAAGTGAGCCGTTCGCTTGCGGCGTGTGAAGGCGTGGTGTTGGTGGTCGATGCGGCACAAGGCATCGAAGCGCAGACATTGGCCAACTGTTATCTGGCACTCGAGAACGATCTTGAAATTGTGGCAGTGCTGAACAAGATCGATCTTCCTGCAGCAGACCCCGATCGGTACGCGCAAGAAATTGAGAACATTCTTGGCATTCCTGCCGAAGACATTCTGCGTATCTCTGCCAAAACGGGCGAAGGGGTTCCCGAACTTCTTGATGCGGTGATTGAAAGAATCCCTGCGCCTGTCGGAGACCCCAACGCGCCACTGCAAGCGCTCATCTTCGATTCGCAGTTCGACCAGTATCGCGGTGTGGTCTCCAGTGTGCGCGTCATGCATGGTCGCATGACCACGGGAAGCAAGCTGCAATTCATGCAAGCACGTGCCACCCACGAAGCAATCGAAATTGGCGCTCGCCGTCCCAATACAACGCCGTTGTCGGAACTGGGTCCTGGCGAGGTGGGGTATCTCATTGCTGGAATCAAAGATGTTGCTGAAGCGCGTAGTGGTGAAACAGTCACCACTGTGACCGCTGGTGCATCAGAACCACTACCTGGCTATCGCGACCCCAAAGCAATGGTGTTCTGTGGCTTGTATCCCATCGACGGTGACGACTTCGAAAACCTGCGCGAAAGTTTGGAGAAACTAAAACTCAACGACGCATCAATCACGTACGAACCAGAATCGTCTGGTGCGTTGGGATTTGGTTTCCGTTGTGGCTTTCTTGGGTTGCTTCACATGGAAATTGTGAAAGAACGACTTGAGCGTGAATTCAATTTGGCTCTCATTGCAACTGCACCGTCGGTGGCCTACCGCGTCACCAAGACCGATGGTGAAGTGGTCATCGTGGAAAATCCAGCTGATCTTCCGCCCACGCAAGCCATCAATTACATCGAAGAGCCGTTTTTCAAGGTCGGCATCATCACACCGAAGGACTACACCGGAACGCTCATGGACCTGTGTCAAACGCGTCGTGGAGAAATGGTCAAGCTTGAATACTTGTCGCCCGAACGTGTTGAGTTGCACTACCTCATTCCGCTCGCAGAAGTAGTGGTCGACTTCTTTGACCAAATGAAGAGCCGAACACAGGGGTACGCAAGCCTCGATTATGAACTTGAGGGATATCGCCCCAGCAATCTGGTGTTGGTCGACATCTTGTTAAATGGCCAAGCCGCGGATGCGTTCAGCACCATTGTTCACCGCGACAAAGCGTTCGATTACGGACGACGAATGTGCGAAAAGTTGCGCGAGTTGATTCCACGTCAGATGTTTGATGTGCCTATTCAGGCAGCAATCGGTGGGAAAGTTATCGCGCGAGAGACCGTGAAAGCCAAGCGCAAAGACGTGTTGGCCAAGTGTTACGGCGGCGACATTACGCGTAAGCGCAAGCTGTTGGAAAAGCAGAAAGAGGGCAAGAAGAAGATGAAAGCGATCGGGCGCGTCGAAGTTCCCGGTGATGTTTTCATTAGTGCCTTGAAACTGGACGATTAATGACCGTCGGTGACACCACTGCGAAGGCGAGCCCATTTCGTTCGCTGCAACATCGCAATGTGCGTGTGTACTTCGTCGGGCTATTGCTTTCAAACATCGGAACGTGGCTGCAGTTCACTGCTACTTCAATCCTGATCTATCGCATTAATGAGCGAGCAACTGATGCTGGCCTCAATGTGTTGTTTCAGTTTTTGCCCATGTTGTTGTTGGGCGCATGGGCTGGTGGCTTTGCTGATCGTCACGACCGCAGGACTGTCACTATTTGGACTCAGTCTGCACTTTTGTTGCAAGCAGTACTGCTGGCTGCTGCCGACTTTGCGAACGTTGTCTCGCTACCAGTGGTGTACGCATTGTCGTTGGTTCTAGGAATAGCGAACGCAATCGATAATCCCTCGCGCCGTGGCCTAGTTACCGAATTGGTAGAGCCATCAGAGATTTCCAACGCAATGTCGTTGAATACAACGGTCATGACCGGTTCACGCATTTTTGGTCCTGCATTGGCAGCGGTTCTGATTGGACCACTGGGAACTGCATGGCTCTTCGCCATGAATGCGTTGTCGTACGTTGCGGTGTTGTGGTCGCTGTTGGCCTTGCGTCGATCTGAAATGATTCCTTCTCCGCCAGCACCACGTACTGGCAAACCTGTTCGAGAAGCGATTGCTTTCATGTGGAGCGTGCCTCGACTGCGTTACACCTTCATTGTTTTTGCAGTGGTCAGTACGTTTGCTTTCAACTACAGCGTGGTACTTCCGAAACTTACCGACGTGCAGTGGAATCAATCCAATGGGTATCCCATCTTGTTGACCATTGTCAGTATTGGCAGTATTGGGGGAGCGCTTAGCACCGCGCGATTCCGCGTCATTGGTGTGCGTTGGTACGGATTACTGGTTGCTATCAATGGCGTGTCATGCATCGCGCTGGGATTTGCACCCAACTTCTTGATCGCGTGTTTGGTGTCTTTGCCTCTGGGCTTTGGTGGTACTGGACTTGTCGCATCAATGACGGGAATTAGTCAGCACAATATTTCACCTGATATGCGCAGCCGCATGTTGGCCCTGCAATCCGTTGCCTTCTTGGGGTCAACACCCATTGGTGGCCCTATCACTGGTTGGATTGGTGACCACATCAGTATTCAGTGGTCGTTGGCATATGGCGGAATAATCAGTCTGGCGGTCTTGCCGCTATTGAGGAAAGCACAATGAGTACATCAATCTGGTGGATTCGTCGCGACATGCGTCGAGCCGACAACGGAGCCCTTGCGTCAGCAGCTATGCGGGGAAAAGTGGTTCCCGTTTTTGTTGTTGATCCAGTCTTTGCAGTGTCGGGAGATGCGCGACGCCAGTACATGTATGCAACTCTCAAATCGCTCAACCAATTGCTTGATGGAGCACTGGTGGTTCGCTACGGAGACCCAGCCCACGAGATTCCACAACTCGCAGAGCAAGTAGGCGCACACAGTGTTCATGTTGCATCAGATTTCGCCCCTTATGGACTAAGACGCGACCAACAGGTTCAGCGACAATTGCAGTCCCGCAACATCGAATGGGTAGAGGGCGATTCTCCGTACGCGGTGAACCCTGGAGTCGTCCTCAAAGATGATGGAACACCCTTGAAAGTGTTTACGCCGTTTTACAAGCGATGGATGGGCCATGTTCGGGTGCAAGAACAAGACACGTCGTCTGTCGCTTGGTCAGATGCTTTGCAGTACTCGCAGCAGATTCCAGACAAAGGTGCATTCACGTCGTCTCTCTTTCCAGTTGGAGAAGATGCAACATGGGAGCGTTGGCACGAATGGTCAACTCGCGCACTGACGTCCTACAAAGACGAGCGAAACAATCCCGGTGTAGATGGAACGTCTCGTTTGTCCGCAGCGTTGCGATTCGGTGTAATTCATCCACGTCAATTGTTGCGAGTACTTCCAGCAACGTCTGGTGGAGAACACTTCCGTAGTGAATTGGCGTGGCGAGAGTTTTATGCCGATGTGCTCTTTCATCTGCCACACACCATGTGGGAAAACTTGCAAACAAAAATGAACGCCCTACCCACGAACTCAGGGCCACAAGCCGAAAAGCAGTTTGCACAGTTCTGTGCTGGCCACACTGGTTTCCCCATTGTTGACGCGGGTATCCGACAAATGCTTGCCACGGGGTGGATGCACAATCGCGTACGCATGATTGTTGCCAGTTTCTTGGTGAAGGATTTGCATCTTCCGTGGCAATGGGGCGCGCGATTCTTCATGAAACATCTCATCGATGGCGACATCGCGTCGAATAATCACGGTTGGCAGTGGACCGCCGGCACCGGAACTGATGCCGCTCCGTATTTCCGTGTGTTCAATCCCATGGGGCAAAGCGAAAAATTTGACCCCACTGGTGCGTACCTGCGGGAGTGGATTCCAGAAATTGCCCATCTCGACAATAAACACATTCATGCTCCGTGGGAATTGGGCCTTCTTGCACCCGATGGGTATCCAGCGCCCATGGTCGACCACGCAGTGGAACGAGAAGAGGCGCTGTCCCGTTACAAAGCTGTCAGCGGAAAGTAAAATCTCAGAATCATGTTGGACGAACGCAAGACAGCAATCCTTCGCGCTGTGGTGCAGGAGTATGTGGCGTCTGGTCAGCCTGTTGGTTCCACACACATTGCCAACCTTCCCTCGGTCACGGTGTCGTCGGCCACGGTTCGCAATGAAATGGCTGCCCTTGAACAAGAGGGTTACTTGGCCCAGCCCCATACATCGGCGGGACGTATACCCACCGACAAGGGGTATCGCCATTTTGTTGATTCCATCACGCCCGAGTCATTGGTGGCCGATGCCTATGCCACACAGGTGGGCGATTTTTTCCAAGCAGCGCACGGACGTCTTGAAGACTTGTTGCGCCATACCACCACTTTGTTGGCAAACATCACTCACCACACTGCAGTGGTGGTGGGGCCCGATGTTGAAACAACCACCGTCCGTGCGGTGCATATCAGTCGAGTCACTGCACGCTCAGCAACTGTTGTGGTGGTGTTGTCGAACCATGGTGTCGAGAACGAAACAATTCCGCTATCCGATGACATCAATGATCAGCACATTTCAGATGCGGTCTCTCATCTTGCGCAATTCTTGGTGAACCACTCACTTGGCGACATCGATTCCATTCCGTCTGCAAACGACGCGCATGTGGACGCAGTCTGTTACGCCACGCTGAATGCCTTGTCGCGTCACCGCAAAGACAAGCCCGTCTTTGTTGGGGGTGCAGCGTCACTTGCGCACGCATTTGATGCTGTAGATGTCGTGCGCGACGTACTTGCCACCATCGAGCAGCAATTTGTGGTGGTGTCGTTGTTGCAAGATTTGCTCGACCGCGGTTTGTCGGTGGCTATTGGTGCAGAGCATGGCATCGAGCAATTGTCGGCATGTTCGGTCATTGTTGCGCCAGTTGTTGCTGACGGCGAGACCATCGGATCTGTCGGCGTATTGGGTCCCACGCGAATGAATTACCCGCAAGCACTGAATACTGTGGAAGTTGTCAGTGAACAGCTTGGTCGACGCATTGCAGAGGGCGCGTCATGAGTGACTTCTACGCACTGTTGGGTGTGTCATCCAATGCCAGTGCAGATGAATTGAAGAAGGCGTATCGCAAAAAGGCGCGTGAGCTTCATCCTGATGCGAATCCCGATAATCCAGCAGCGGAAGAACAGTTCAAAGAAGTCAGTCGTGCGTACGAAGTGTTGTCCGATCCCGACTTGCGAGCGCGTTACGACCGATTCGGCGAGAGCGGATTGTCTGGTGGCGGCGGTGGCGGAGATCCATTCGGTGCAGGTGGATTAGGCGACATTTTCGAAGCGTTCTTTGGCGGCGGTGGTTTTGGTGGTGGACGTCAACAGGCAGGTCCACCGCGTGGTCAAGACCTAGAAGTCACTGCTCGCATCGATTTGAATGGCGTGTTGTTTGGTCAACAAGTAACGGTTGATGTGAATACGGCCATTCAATGCGGTGATTGTGGCGGCTCAGGGGCTGGTGCCGGAACTGAACCAGTTCAATGTGGCGATTGTGGCGGAGTGGGTCAAGTGCGACGCGTGCGACAAAGCATGCTTGGTCAAATGGTGACCACTGGTCCATGTGGACGCTGTGGCGGCATGGGGCAAGTAGTTGTGACGCCGTGCTCCGCGTGTTCGGGTGAGGGTCGTACATCGGCACGTGAGTCCTACACGGTCGATGTACCTGCGGGAATTCGTTCCGGACAAACACTTCGATTGGCGGGTCGTGGTGCGGCAGGGCCACGCGGCGGTGAGGCGGGCGATTTGTATGTGCATGTTGCTGTTGCCCAGCATCCAGATTTTGAGCGAGTTGAAGATGACCTTGTGTTTCATCTTCCGTTGTCCATTTCTCAAGCGGCCTTAGGTGTTCATACTGTTCTCGATGCGCTTGACGGAGAGTTGGACCTTGTGGTTCCTCCTGGAACGCAACATGGTCGTGAGTTTGTGGCGCGTGGTCGGGGAGTGCCGCACTTAAATGGTCGGGGTCGCGGACACTTACGAGTTCGCGTATCGGTGCAGATTCCCACCTCACTCACCGATGAGCAAGAAGAACTTCTCCGTCGTTTCGCTGAAATCTCTGGAGACGACGTTGCGTCAGCAGACAAAGGTTTGTTCTCTCGCATCAAGTCGGCTTTTTCGTGATCTCGGAACTACGTCATGCATCTGCACACGCATTTGTTGACGATCTGCTTCATCCGCGTCTGAGCACTGACGACCATCATCACATCGCAAAGGTGTTGCGCGTGCGCGACGGAGAATCGGTGTCAGTCTCAGATGGTTGTGGTGGCTGGCGTCTATGTGAATGGTCGCATGGCGAGTTGCGCAGTGTGGGTGATGTTCAACGCGAGATGAAATCGCACCCGTTGCTTACTGTTGCAGTGACGCCTGTAAAAGGCGACAAGACCGACAGCGTCGTTGAAAAGTTGGTCGAGATTGGCATCGACCAAATTGTGATTCTTGCTCCACTTGAAAGAAGTGCTGTTCGGTGGCCGGCCAACAAGGTCTCCCATGTCATGGACCGTTACCAACGCATCGTGCGCGCAGCGGCCATGCAATGTCGCCGTGTGTTTCTGCCCGAAATCGCGGGACCACTTCACCTGTCAGATGTCATGGGTGATTCGGTGGCCTTGGCTGAGCCCGGTGGTCACGCAGAGTGGGGTTCGGTGACAACACTGGTCATCGGCCCAGAGGGTGGCTTTTCCCCTGACGAAGTGGCGCAAAGCCCTGCAACTATTGACCTTGGGCCACATGTACTGCGTGCAGACACAGCTGCTGTCGTTGGGGCTGGTCTCATGGTCGCACACTGGCGTGGCTAAATGCACCACACTGTGTGGTGACATGCCTACGTATTCTGACGACGAACTTCTTCACGATTCTCCCTTCACTCGACTTGTTGGCGAACGACTGCGACGTATTCGCCAACAGAAGCAGTGGTCGCTTTCTGATGTGGAAGCACAAAGCGACAGCGAATTTAAGGCTTCGGTTTTAGGTGCATACGAGCGTGGTGAGCGCGCTATTTCTGTTCCGCGTCTCGAGCGGTTGGCACGTTTTTATGGGGTCAGCATCGATCAGCTGTTGCCACGAGATTCGCAACGCATGGACGATGCTGGCAGCGTTGTCGACGGTGCACCCAAAAAACTTCGCATTGACGTCGCCAAGTTGTCCACGATGGCGGGTCAACAGTTTGAGATGTTGGAACGCTTCCTCCGCATGATTCAGGTGCAGAGACAAGACTTCAACGGCAAAGTAATTACCGTGCGAGCACATGACACACGGGCAATTGCAGTCATGCTTGATGTCCCCGTTGATGGTGTGGGGGACAAGTTGGGTGAACTGGGATTGTTGTTCGTACCGCCAGCTGCTCAATAAGTCGGCATACTGCATTCATGTCTGAATTCGGAATCTATGTACATATTCCGTTTTGTCGGCACCGTTGTGATTATTGCGCCTTTGCCACATGGACTGACAAAGACGACATCATCGGCACTTACGTCGATGCAGTAGTTGCAGATATTCGCCAACACGTGGCCGATGGTATGCCCACCGCTGACACTGTCTTTTTTGGTGGGGGTACACCAACTCGAATTCCTCCAGAAGATGTGGCACGTATTCTGCAGGCACTACCGGTGACAGCTTCGCCAGAGATAACGGTGGAGTGCAATCCCGATGATGTCACTGCCCACCTTGCACGGGTGTATGCCGCTGCAGGAGTAAATCGTGTAAGCATCGGTGTGCAATCGATGGTTGATTCGGTGTTGGAAACTCTGGGTCGAACGCATTATCCCGACAACGTCGAACGCGCGGTGCAGTACATGCGCGAAGCGGGGATTTCGTCAATCAATCTTGATCTCATTTATGGTGCCGCCGGAGAAACTGTGGATCAATGGGTATCCACAGTGCAACGAGCGCTTGCTTTGTCTCCCACGCACATTTCTGCATATGGATTAACAGTGGAGGCAGGGACACCGTTGGCGGACGACCCAGCGCGTTATCCAGATGACGATGATCAAGCGGATAAATACATTGCTGCCGATGAACTATTAACAGCGCATGGTTTCGTGAATTACGAAATTTCTAATTGGGCATTGCCAGGTCACGAGTGTCGTCACAACATGGTGTATTGGACGCAGGGCAACTATCAAGGCTTCGGATGTGCTGCGCATTCGCATCACAATGGGCGACGGTGGTGGAACCTGCGAACTCCAGAGAGATATATCGCTGCAGTGGCTCGCCAAGAATCTGTTGAAGCGGCAGACGAAGTACTAGATGATTCAACTCGTGCACGAGAAGCACTGGAATTGTCACTTCGTACCTCACGTGGTGTTCCCATCGGGGTATTGGACCCCGCTGAACTTGATGGATTGGTCGAAGTAGATGGAGAACGCATTGTTCTCACGCGAAATGGTCGCCTTCTTGCCAACGACGTGAGTCTCCGACTGAAGCCCCGATAAGATAAACGACGTCCAGAAATGGGCGCGTAGCTCAGTTGGTTAGAGCGCTACCTTGACATGGTAGAGGTCCCGGGTTCGAGTCCCGTCGTGCCCACCACGTGAATGCACGGTGCGTGCTGGTTCACTTCCTACGTTCGTTGTAAAGGCCTTGTCTCGTCATGGATATCGTTCTCGCTCTCTGTGCGGCAACCGTGTACGGATTCGCTGACTATTGCGGTGGCCGTGCTTCACGAAGTGTTTCGGCCATTACGGTCACTTTTGTCGGGCAATCATTTGGATTTGTCGTCTTGCTGACGTTGGTGTTGCTCTCCGGCGTGCCAATACCCCCAGCGTCGGATTGGTTCTGGGCCGGACTTGGGGGCATAGCGGGTTCCACTGGTTTGTTGGCCTTCTATCGCGCCATGGGAAGTGGCCACATGACAGTTGTTGCTCCCATCTCGGCAGTAACAGCCACGGCGGTCCCTGTTGTTGTTGGATTGTTATCAGGTGAGCGTCCAGGTGCACTTGCGTTATTGGGAATTCCATTGGCGTTAATTGCCATTGCGCTTGTGAGCGACGTGTTGGGTCCTGACCACAGGCGAGCACCATTAAAAGTTGTCGGTATGGCCTTTGGGGCTGGTGCTGTGTTCGGCTCGTTGTTCGTCATTCTTCGTTACACCAGTGATGACAGTGGATTGTGGCCAGTTGTTGCCATGCGTGTGACATCAGTGCCGTACATGTTCGTGGTCATGATGTTGCTGAAGCGCCGTGTTTCTGAGGCGCGCGCAAATTTGAAGGTAGTTGCCGCATCGGGAATTTTAGATAGCACGGCAAACGCGTTGTACCTATTGGCAGTGCGTGAAGGATTAATGAGCATTGTTGCAACAATCAACTCGTTCTATCCCGCCAGCACATTGATGTTGGCAACAAAGCTAGACAAAGAACGAATTCACCGCCCTCAAGCAGTGGGCTTGGTGTGTGCAGCTGCTGCGCTTGTGTTGATTACGTTGTCGTAGGTAACGAATAAAGGCTGTATTACTCGCCGAGTGCGGCTTTGATGACCGCTTCGGATTCGCGCGATGCGCCTTTGAAAATTCCTTTTGCCATCAGAGATGACTCATTCTTGCGGCGCGTCTCGTAAATTTCTGAACGTCCTCGGTGAATATCGGGATCGTCTGGAGCCGCCCAGCCTGCAAAATCTGCCAGATGGCACGCTAGACGCAGATCGCCTGATGCTGCCAAGTCGCGCGCACGTGCCATCAGCACGTCGGCACCGCCTGCCAATTGCGCAAGTTCCACACTCAGGACTTCGTCGGGTGATGGCTTCAATCGCGACGGTGCGCCATCCCACCATCCGCCAAACAATCGCCAGATATTGCGAACAACAAACTCTGGTTCGTCATAGAGCGGACGAAGGTATGGCTTACCAAGAGTCTCGGCGGGAAGCGTGACCGTGTGAATGATGGTGTTCAGGCTTTCGCCAGCGTTCATCATGTCGACGGTGGTCTTCACCAGATACTCAAGTGCTGACGCAATTTCGTCAAGAACCCGCGCAATGCGCTCTTTGCCGGCAATAGGGAGACCGTGTGCGGGCAGGAGAAGTTCGGGCTGTTTTGCTGCAATTGCACGCAGCGCTTGCGCCCATTCGATTGGCCAGCGTTGCACTTTTTGCGGGTTGCCTGCGTTGGGAAAATTCCAAATGACAAAGTCTCCGGTTGCCACCCATTTTTTGTCGGGAAACCACGACCACAGGTGGTCGTCAGTTTCGCCACGCCCATGATGAAACTCCACCACAGTGTCACCGAATGTCATTGAAGAGAAATTGTCGACAATGTGAGTGGCTTCCAAAGTGTTGGGAGGAATGAATGTGTCGAGTCGCCGTCCACCATCTGCGGGACGAAGGTCGTTCATCACCGCGGTGACATCGCCACGAACGCCGCCGAACTGGCGGGCGTTAATGAGGCGGTTCCATGCATCGGTGTATCGATAACGATCAAAACGGCGTTGCACGTTCTTGTGGGCGATGACGTGGGGTGCGTTGTGTCCGCGTGATGCTGCGTCTGCTGCGAAGTCGACACTTCCGCCCACGTGGTCAGAGTGGCCGTGTGTGTACACGAGGGCTGCAAACGGGTCAGTTCGCCATCCACGAATGGAGTCCACCACTTGTTGGCCAGTGTTCTTGTGGCTTGTGTCGAAACAGACAAGTCCATCGCCTGAGTCCCAGGTGACCACATGACTAAATGATTCAACCATTGCGAGACCATCAGCAATTTCAGACAGTTCGCCGGTGGAGCGATTGACTGCTTCATTGGCAATGCCTGAGTCGACAATGCGATTACTGAGGCCGATGAGATCTGCCATGGTGTGTGCCCCCGTTGTGTTGTTGCGAACTATCCCTTGGCAAGGCCAAGGACGCGTTCACCAAGAATATTGCGCATGACGTTTGATGTGCCACCCATGATGGTGTAGCCAGGTCCATACGCAAGACCTTGTGTCCAATCGTCCCACAGCATGGCTTCTGCACCAAGGATGCGGTAAACGAAGTTGTCCACTTTCTGTTGGTGTTCTGTGCAGAAACACTTTGTTGCTGCAGAGAATCCCGCTGGCGCCTGTCGTAACACTTCGCGAATCACCAAGATTCGACCAATACGGTAGCCCATTTCCAATGACGCAATTTCTTGACGTACATGAACGTTTGAGGTATCTGCCTTGGACACTGCGTATTGGAACTGCGCGTAATTGCTGACAAGGCGGTCAATGCCTCCTCGTTCGTGTTCTAACTGTCGCATGGTTTGGCCAAACGCTCCACCAGGTTGACCAACAAGGTTTTCCTTGGGTACGCGCGCATCCGTAAAGAACACCTCGCAGAAATGGCGGTTTGTTGTCATGTCGGTAATTTGGCGAACTTCAATTCCGGGGGTGTTCATCGGAACAATGATTTCGCTAATTCCTGCGTGTGGCGGACCTTCATTGTTTGTGCGACAAATGAGGTAGCAATAATCGGCGTCTGCACCAAAGCTGGTCCAAATCTTTTGGCCGTTTAACACCCATTCGTCGCCGTCAAGAACAGCGGATGTCTTGAGAGATGCGAGGTCACTGCCTGAGTTGGGTTCGCTCATGCCGATGCACCAGGTTGTTTCACCCGCAAGAATTCCAGGAAGAAACTTCTCTTGTTGTTCCTTGGTGCCGTATTGAATAAGTGCTGGTCCCATTTGGCGATCGCCAAACCAGCTGGCTGCAATTGGTGCACCGGCCTTGATCATTTCTTCACCCACGATGAGGCGGTCGATAGGGGGTCGTCCTCCGCCGCCAAATTCCTTTGGCCACACCATGCCAATCCAGCCGCGCTTGGCAAGTTCTTGTGAGAACTCTTTGGAGTATCCGTTCATCCATGTGACGTTGTGTCGGCCATAGCGACGCACTGCATCGGCAGCTACTTCGGCAGCCTCGCGACGAAGTTCAATTTGTTCGGGAGTCCATGCAAAGTCCATAGCAATAGTGATGGTAGGGGGCGTAGGGGCGGGGTGCGCTATTGTGTACAAGTCAAATACAAGTGACATCGGTCCGGCTTCTCGGGCCAAGAGAGGAAAGTGGTTTCCATGGCGAAGATCAAGGTCGAAAACCCCGTCGTCGAGCTCGATGGCGATGAAATGACACGCATCATCTGGCAGTTCATCAAAGACCGCCTCATCCTTCCGTATCTCGATGTCAACCTCGAGTACTACGACCTTGGCATGGAAAATCGCGATGCCACTGATGACCAAGTCACCATTGATTCTGCCCATGCAATTTTGAAGCACGGCGTTGGTGTGAAGTGCGCAACCATCACGCCTGATGAGGCGCGTGTTGAAGAATTCGGTTTGAAGAAAATGTGGAAGTCGCCCAACGGCACAATCCGCAACATTCTGGGTGGAGTTGTTTTCCGCGAGCCCATTATCTGTAGCAACATTCCGAAGTTGGTTCCCGGTTGGACCAAGCCAATTGTCATTGGTCGTCACGCACATGGTGACCAATACAAGGCAACCGACTTCAAAGTTCCCGGCGCCGGAACAGTCACAATGACCTACACGCCCGCAGATGGCAGCGCTCCAGTCGAGATGGAAGTTGCAAAGTTCGGAAAAGATGGTGGCGTCACCATGGGTATGTACAACTTCAACGACAGCATTCGTGACTTTGCACGTGCATCGTTCCGTTACGGACTTGCTCGTAACTATCCCGTCTACATGAGCACCAAGAACACCATCTTGAAGGCATACGACGGTCAATTCAAAGATCTCTTCGAAGAAGTCTTCAATAACGAATTCAAGGCCGAATTCGACAAGGCAGGACTCACCTACGAACACCGACTCATTGACGACATGGTTGCATGTGCCATGAAATGGGAAGGTGGCTATGTGTGGGCGTGCAAGAACTACGACGGCGACGTTCAGTCCGACACTGTTGCGCAGGGTTACGGATCGCTTGGTCTCATGACATCAGTGCTCATGACGCCAGACGGCCGCACGGTTGAAGCAGAAGCTGCTCACGGAACGGTGACTCGTCACTATCGCGAACATCAAAAGGGCAACAAGACATCCACCAATCCCATTGCGTCTGTGTACGCATGGACAGGTGGTCTGAAGCATCGCGGCAAGCTTGACAACAATCCCGCACTCATCGGTTTTGCGGAAAACCTCGAGCGAGTGTGTGTTGAAAGTGTTGAGGGTGGCGAGATGACCAAAGACCTCGCCATCTTGATCTCCAAAGATCAGCCATGGTTGACCACCGAGGATTACCTCGCGGCACTTGATCGTCGTCTTCAGCAAAAGATGGCATAAAGCGCCATGAAAGCCGTCGTACTGCGTCAACACGGCGGACCAGAAGTTCTTCAGTTCGAGGATGTTCCTACGCCGCGCGTTGGCGATCAGGACATCCTCGTTTCTGTTGCTGCCACTGCAATGAATCGCGCAGACCTCTTGCAGCGCATGGGCTTCTATCCAGACCCCTTTCCAACAGATCATGAAATTCCCGGACTCGAATTCTCGGGAACTGTTGTCGCGGTGGGCTCTCGCGTTTCGTCGTGGACGGTGGGCGATGCGGTCATGGGAATTGTGAGTGGTGGGGCATATGCAGAACAACTTGTTCTTCACGAGCGCCAAGCCATCGCAGTTCCGAATGGAATTGACCTCGTTGATGCGGCGGCAATTCCTGAAGCGTTTCTCACAGCATGGGATGCACTTGTTGTTCAAGGTGGTCTCACGTCTGGTCGATGGGCCTTGGTACACGCTGGCGCGTCGGGTGTTGGTACTGCGGCCATACAAATATGCAAAGCAATCGGCGCTCGTGTGATTGTCACATGCTCATCGGGGAAAGTTGCGTCGTGCCGTGAGTTGGGTGCAGACGTTGTTGTTGACTACACCACACAAGACTTTGTTCAGGAAGTTGCCAACGCAACCGATGGCCGCGGCGTTGACACTGTTCTCGATGTCATCGGAGGCGATTATGTCGAACGAAATGTGGCGTCGCTTGCAATCAAAGGTCGAATCATTCAGGTGGGCGTGATGGCGGGTAAACCAGTTCCATTCAACGTGGGAGCATTACTTGCGAAGCGCGCGTCAATTACGGGAACCGTATTGCGACCCCGGCCACTTGAGGAAAAGATTGCAATAACCCAACGTTTCATTGCTGAGGTGCTGCCGTTATTCACGGCTAATGCAATGAAGCCAGTGATTGACTCCATATACGACTTCGCCGACATCGCGAAGGCCCATGAATACATGGCGTCCAACGGCAATGTCGGCAAAATTGTTGTTCGCGTCGCGAATTAGTTACGAGCGCTTCTCCATAGGCACGTAATTGCGCTCGTCCGCACCGATGTACCACTGACGTGGACGGCTGATCTTCTGTTCTTTGTCGGCCAAAAGTTCTTGCATGTGTGCAAGCCAGCCAACCGTGCGTGGAATTGCGAACAGAACGGTGAACATGTCGACGGGGAATCCGAGAGCCTGGTAGATGAGGCCAGAGTAGAAGTCGACGTTGGGGTACAACTTGCGCTTGATGAAGTACTCATCGCTCAATGCGACTTTTTCAAGTTCGAGCGCGACATCAAGAAGTGGATTCATTCCAGTGACTGCAAAAACGTCATACGCAGTCTTTTTGATGAGCGTGGCACGAGGGTCAAAGTTCTTGTACACGCGGTGTCCGAAGCCCATCAGGCGTCCGTCTCCGTTCTTGACGCTTTCGATGAATGCAGGAACATTCTTGACGTCGCCAATCTCGGCAAGCATGCGGACAACAGCTTCGTTGGCGCCACCATGAAGTGGGCCGTACAGCGCTGATGCTGCCGCTGCTGTGGCTGTGTATGGATCCGAATTTGCTGAACTGACCACTCGCATTGCTGTGGTTCCGCAGTTCTGTTCGTGGTCGGCGTGAAGGATGAACAAGATGTCCATGGCGCGAGCAAGAACTGGGTCCACTTTGTAGCCATCACCCATGCTGAACATCATGTTCAAGAAGTTCTCACCATATGACAGAGAGTTATTGGGTGACACGAAGGGGAGACCCTGGGAGAAGCGGTAACACATTGCCGCAATGGTGGGAACCTTTGCCACCAATCGCATGACCTGCTTGTCGAATGAGTCCTTGTTGAAGATGTCTTTTGCGTCTTCATAGAACGTTCCCAGCGCTGCCGTTGCAGAGATGAACATGCCCATGGGATGTGCGTCGTAATGGAATCCATCAACGAATCGCTTACGCATGTTCTCGTGGATCATGGTGTGGTGAGTGACATCGTGCTGCCAGCTCTTCAGCTGTTCGGGGTTGGGAAGCTCACCGTTGAGCAGCAGGTAGGCAACTTCAAGGAACGATGAATGTTCTGCGAGCTGTTCAATGGGGTATCCGCGGTACCGCAGAATGCCATTGTCGCCATCTAGATACGTGATTGCGGATGCACATGCCGCAGTGGACAGGTACGCAGGGTCGTACATGAAGAGGCTGGGATCAAGCTCTCGTAATGCGGCGGACGAGAACGTTCCACCGTTGATGGGCACCGTGACCTTCTTTCCAGTTCGGTCGTCGATGATGGTGATGGTGTCAGCCATGTGGGATCTCCTTGACTGCTGACGGGATACGTCGCGAGGGCTGTTTTCCCCCGCTGTTTAGGTTAGACGAGAGGCCCAAGCTGCTCCCACTTTCCCGCCGTGTGAACCTGGCTACAGGGGAGTGTTGTCGTGCTTGCGAGAGACCAGCTTTTCGCGCTTGTCTCTCAACATGTGCAGGGCTGCACAAATCTCTTGGCGAGTGGTGGCAGGGTCGATGACGGCATCGACGTATCCGCGCTCGGCCGCAATGTAGGGGTTCAACAGCCTCTCCGTGTAGTCGGCTTCAAAGGCTGCTCTCTCCTCATCGGAGGCTCGACGCTGCAAGATGGCAGCAGCTTGTCCGGCGCCCATCACGGCTAGTTCGGCCCATGGCCAGGCGAGACAAATGTCGTTGCCCATTTCTTTCGAGTCCATCACGATGTAGGCGCCACCATATGACTTTCGAAGAATCACGCAGATACGAGGAACCGTTGCGCGTGCGTACGCAAAGACAAGTTGTGCGCCATGGCGGATCATGCCGCGCCACTCAAGATCTTTTCCGGGATAGAAACCGGGCGTATCAACCAATGTGAGCACCGGAATGTTGAAGGCATCACAGAACGCAACAAATCGTGCGGCTTTCTGTGATGCAGGAATGTCAAGTGTGCCCGCCAAGTTGATGGGTTGGTTGGCAACAATTCCAATGGGGTATCCAGCCATGTGCGCAAACGCAGTGATGACATTGCCGGCCCATCGCGCACGCACTTCAAGGTACGCGCCTTCGTCAACTATGGATTCGATGACTTTTCGAACGTCATAGCTTCCCGTTGATGATTCAGGGATGAGTGCACCAGCTTCAGGTGTGAGGCGGTCATCATCGTCGTCGCTTTCGAGAAAGGGGGGAAGTTCATTGACGTTGTTGGGAAGATATTCAAGAAGATCTTCAACCCATTGAGTTGCGCTGGCGAGGTCGGGAACAACGACCGTGGCTGCTCCGCTGTTGCGTGCATGTGTTGTTGCGCCGCCGAGTTCATCTGTGCTGATGGAAATGCCGGTGAATTCGGCAACCATGGTCGGTCCGCTCACAAATGCATACGACTCTTCTGTCATTACAACAAAGTCCGACAACCCAATGAGTAGTGCAGGGCCCGAGACAGCGGGTCCCGTCACGATGCTGATGGTCGGGATACGTCCTGAGCATTCGGCAAGAGCCTTAGCTGCGGTGCCCCAGCCGTGTAGTGCGGGAATTCCCTCCAAGATGTCTGCACCAGATGATTCGATCTGCAACACCAGTGGCAATCCCTTAGTTGCTGCGGTAGTGGCAGCGGTCGCAATGACATGAGACGCTGCGGCTGACAGTGCACCTTTGTGATGTTGGCCGTCAACTTCTAGCCACACAACGTGGCGCTCGGTTGACAGTTGTACTACTGCGGCTGTTGCTGCGCCAGGAACGCTGTGCTGTAGTTCCACGACAACTTGTCGAGTGGAATCTGATGCACTGGTCACCTCAATACATTAGACCGAGGGGTGATGACGCAGTCCTTTTGCATGATGTGGCGCAATATCAAGTGAGATTCCAGGTTGACGAGGAGCATGACGAGAGACAACCTCTATAGCGCGATCACGAACTGCAAGTGTGGCTCTGTTGGGGCGAGGCCGTTCACGTTGTGCCCATCCAACAACACGCCGCGGAAGGTCGGGCACGCTGATGCGCACAAAGTTTCCTTTCAACCAACCGGGTGCTGCACTTGCAGGAACAATGGCCGGACCAAAGCCTTCGAAAACCAACGATGCCATCAGACGTACGCCGTCAATCTCGGCCTGTGGACGCAATGCCACTCCACGATTAGCTGAAGCGCGGTCAACAATTCGACGTTGCGCAGTACCCAATGGTGGGAGCAGAAGCGGATGTTCCGATAGTTCTTCAAGCGAAATTGATTCACGATCTGCAAGTGCATGTTGTGCCGGTGCCAGGAGCAACAGTTCTTCCACAAAGAGTTCGGTGACATCGAGCGATGGATCCATGATGGGGAAGTGGACAATGGCCGCATCAATCTCGCCACTAGTGAGACGTAGTAGCAAGGCGCTTGTTCCACCTTCAATGATTGCGGTGCGAACTCCTGGATGATGGCGCAACAGCGAGTTCAGTAGTGGCGGCATCAGCCAACGAGCTGTGGTGCCAAGTGTTCCGATGCGGCAGTCGCCTTGTGCGGTCTCGCCAAGGGAATGGATGTCCGCGTCAATGTCTTCTAATTCATGGATGATGCGCCGAGCTCGCGTGAGGACCATTTCTCCTTCAAGCGTTAAACGGCTATTCGATCGGTCGACCAGTGTTGCGCCCAGTTCCTTTTCCAGCCGCGAGAGGTGTGCAGACACATTGGACTGCACCGTGTCGAGGGCTTTTGCCGCAGCCGAGAACGTGCCGCGATCAGCGATGGCCACAAGGGCCTGTAGTTGTTTGATGTCCATCAGGCCTCGCAGGTAGTGTGATAACTATCACAAAAAACGATAGCAACTATCTTGCCGTTCGGCTTGAGTGTTAGGTGCTCAGGGGTGCATAATAAATCCATACATATCGCGCCGGCGATGCCCCCCATCAGCCGGCCGTCAGAACCCAAAAGATGGTCCCCCCACCATCGGGTTTAGGTAGAGAAGCCCCGCACCCCCTGCGGGGTTTCTCCCATTTTTGGGGTCTTGTACGCATCGCTTTATTGCCTTACCTCTTTTGTTGAGCTGTAGTTCGGCGTAGTGTTCGCCCGTGAACCACGCCGCTTTTTTCGATCTCGACAGAACATTGCTGTCGGGGGCATCTGCACATGTCGTTAGTCGTGTGTTACGCGAAACAGGTGTGGTGTCGCGTTCGATACCTGGTGAGTCTGTGTTGTATCGAGTCTTTGAAACATTCGGCGAAAATTTGCCGTCCATGGTTCTCGGGCGACAAGCAGTTGTTGCCATGCGTGGCCATGAACAATCACGTGTTGTAGCCGCGGCAGAACATGCGGCGCCAGAATTAGTGAACATGGTGCAGCCATATGCGCACAAAGTTCTTGATGAACATCGTGCACAAGGTCGACGTGTTGTGTTGGCAACAACAACACCTCATGATCTCATCGCGCCATTTGCACGACTCATGGGATTTGATGCTGTCATTGCTACTCGGTATGCGGTAGACGCTGAGGGTAAGTACACGGGAGAACTTGACGGCTCGTATGTGTGGTCACGTGGCAAACGCGACGCTGTTGTGGCGTGGAGCGAAGAACACGGTGTTGACATTGATGGATCGTATGCATATAGCGACAGTGTGTTTGATGAACCGTTGCTCACACTTGTTGGTCATCCGTACTGTGTGAATCCCGACTGGAGATTGCGATTAATGGCGGCGGCTCGCAGATGGCCCGTGATGCATCTTGATGTTCCCTCTGGGGTGGCAAAAATTCCAGTGGTCGGCTTGGAAGCGCAACAAGCATTAATGAAATTTGCGCGACCTGAGGTTTTTCCGTATGCGCGTTTTCGAATAACGGGAACGGAAAACATTCCACGAGATTCTGCGGCGATTGTCTGCGGTAATCACCGAAGCTATTTCGATATCGCAGCGGTTTCGCTTGCTGTTGCAAAGACTGGTCGCGCGGTTCGTTTTCTGGGAAAGAAGGAAGTCTTCGATGCGCCGGTGATTGGGCCATTGGCAACAGCGTTAGGCGGTATTCGAGTCGAGCGTGGTACGGGCAGTGATGAACCGTTGCGCGCAGCAAGTGAATCGCTACAGGCTGGCGAGTTGGTTGCCATCATGCCTCAGGGAACAATTCCTCGCGGCCGTGCGTTTTTTGATCCGGTTCTGAAAGGAAGATGGGGCGCCGCACGCTTGGCCGCCGACACTGGTGTTCCTGTGGTTCCTATCGGAATTTGGGGAACAGAAAAAGTGTGGCCACGAAACGCAAAGTTGCCCAACATCACCAACATCACATCACCACCTGAAGTGATCATCACTGTGGGTGCCCCCGTGTATGTCAGTGGGGTAGACCCTGATGCAGACACGCAGATGATCATGGATGCCATCACTGCACTGCTTCCACCGGAAGCTCGCGAATACCGCGAACCTACTGAGGAAGAGTTGCGACGTAGTTATCCGTCAAATTATGCAGGTGACCCGAGCGCCGAAGATGAACGACGCCCAGGTACCGATTAACGGCTACTTTGCGTTCGCCACTTTTTGACGAACAATGTTCAATGCGCTTCCGGCCTTGAACCACTCAACCTGTTCGGGGCTAAAGGTGTGCTTTGCCTCGAAGTCAACTGTTGATCCATCTGCTTTGTTGATACGACATTTCATTGGCTGATCTGGCACTGGTGGCAAATTCAGAACACTGATGGTGTCAGTCTCGCCGATGAGGTCATACGTTGCTGGATCAGAGAACGTAAGAGGAACAAGTCCCTGCTTCTTCAAGTTGGTTTCGTGAATACGTGCGAATGATCGAGCGAAGATAACCACACCGCCGCGGAACCGTGGTTCCATTGCTGCGTGTTCGCGCGATGATCCTTCGCCATAGTTCTGGTCGCCGATTGCGCACCAACGAATTCCCGCTTCGCTGTATCGCTTTGCAATATCTGGATAGCTACGTCGTGCACCGTCGGTGATGTCGAGGCCTTCGCCAACTGCGCCATTGAATGCATTCACGGCTCCGATGAAAAGGTTGCCCGAAATATTTTCAAGGTGCCCGCGGTACGTGAGCCACTTACCAGCTGCGGAAATGTGGTCTGTGGTGCACTTACCCTGCGCCTTCATGAGAACGGGGAGCTCCATGTAGTCCTTGCCATCCCATGCAGGGAATGGCTGCAACAACTGCAGACGTTCGCTTGTGGGGCTGACTTCAACCACAACACCACTGCCATCTGCTGGTGGTGGAGTGAACGTGTCAACGCCAGGGTCGTACCCGCGAGCAGGAATAATCTCGCCCACAGGGGCATCGAGCATCACTTCGGTTCCGTCGTCTGCAGTGATGGTGTCGACGCGTGGGTCAA
This sequence comes from uncultured Bifidobacterium sp., assembly GCA_964503445.1. Classification (GTDB taxonomy): domain Bacteria; phylum Actinomycetota; class Acidimicrobiia; order Acidimicrobiales; family Ilumatobacteraceae; genus UBA2093. The sequence continues at coordinate 24,812 of CAZCZM010000004.1, read as the reverse complement.
AGTCGAGACGGCCAGACAACGCAATTGCCATGACGGTGTCCGGGCTTGTCACAAATGACAACGTGTTTGCAGAACCATCGGCTCGCTTGGGGAAGTTACGGTTGAACGAGTTCACGATGCTGTTGGGTTGAGCGGTCTTATCGGCTGCACGCTCCCATTGACCAATGCATGGTCCGCACGCATTAGCGAGAACGGTTGCACCGATTGCCTCGAGATCAGCAAGAAGGCCGTCACGCTCAATTGTTGCGCGAATTTGTTCACTTCCTGGAGAGATGAGAAGTTCGGTCTTTGCCTTCAAACCCTTCGCGGCGGCCTGGCGAGCAATTGATGCTGCTCGTGTGATGTCTTCATACGACGAGTTGGTGCATGAACCAATGAGCGCTGCCGACACATTGATGGGCCAATCGTTTGCACGTGCTTCTTTGCCGACACCATTTGCACCAATCTTGTGTGCGCGGTCAGGTGAGTGTGGACCGTTGATGAGTGGAGTCAATGCGGACAAATCAATTTCGATGATTTGGTCATACTGCGCACCGTCATCGGGTCGTAGTTCTGCAGCGACTGCGTCTGCTGCTGTTGCGATGTCGGCACGTCCTGTTGCACGCAAGTAGGTGGCCATGTTCGCGTCGTAACCAAATACGGAGCATGTAGCGCCAATCTCTGCACCCATGTTGCAGATTGTTGCCTTGCCGGTTGCAGAGATGGTGTCTGCACCTGGTCCGAAGTACTCGGCGATTGCACCTGTGCCGCCTTCTACGGTGAGTTGGCGTGCAACTTCCAGAATGACGTCTTTCGGGCTACTCCATCCGCTCAGTTGACCAGTGAGTTTGATTCCGATCACTTTTGGCCAACGAACGTTGAAGGGGAACCCGGTCATCACGTCAACTGCATCGGCTCCACCCACGCCAATTGCAACCATTCCCAAACCACCAGCGTTTGGTGTATGGCTGTCTGTTCCAATCATCATTCCGCCAGGGAAGGCGTAGTTCTCTAGAACAACTTGGTGAATGATTCCGCTACCGGGGCCCCAGAAACCGATGCCGTATTTGGCGCTGACAGAGCGCAAGAAGTCGTACACCTCTCGGTTGACATCGTTTGCGTCGCGGAGGTCGAGTTTTGCGCCGACCTTGGCAAGGATGAGGTGGTCACAGTGAACCGTTGATGGCACCGCAGTGGTGGGAAGACCTGCGGTCATGAACTGCAGCAAGGCCATCTGTGCTGTGGCATCTTGCATGGCAACGCGATCTGGAGTGAAGTCTGCATAGCTGCGACCGCGTTCCATTTCTTGTGTTGCGGGGTCAACCAGATGGTTAATGAGAATCTTTTCCGCGAGGGTGAGTGGGCGGCCCAGACGCTTGCGGCCAAGTTCAGCATTGGCAACAAGTCGTGAGTACACGCCTTCGACGAGTGCGATGGGGGTTCCAGCGGTGACAGCCATGGGGCACCTTTCCTGTGGGAAGCAATGGACTTGCTTTTTGTCTCTGTGTATACAACTCTAATACAAGTGCGCACCATTCGCTATCACCAGATTGCCGACGAAATTCGTGGGCGCATCATGTCGGGGACATATGCATCTGGGCGAATACTGCCCAGCGAGTCAGAGTTGTCTCACCAGTTCAATGTCAGTCGAGTCACCATTCGAAAGGCGCTCGACATCTTGAGAGACGAGGCACTGATTGATTCGCGTCAGGGCTTTGGGTGGTTCGTCGCGGGGGAGACTGTTCGTCAACCTCTTGCGCGGTTGTCCACTATCGAAGAACAAATGCGCGACTCGGGCGCAACTCCTGAGCGTCGGGTGCTTGAGTTTGCATTTGAAAAGGCACCGAAAGTTGTCTCGGCCGCACTGGGGACTCAGCAGGTGCTTCGTGTTCGACGTGTCAACATGGCCGATGGTGAACCCTTTGCCATTGTCACCGTGTGGTGTCCTGCAGATCTTGGTCAGAATTTGTCACGCGCAGATGTTGAACGTTCCCCGTTCTATGAACTGTTAGATGTCCCGTTGGCGGGAGCAACACAAACAATCGGTGCAGATGCAGCCACGGCAGATGAAGCACAGCTGCTAAACATTCCTGTGGGTTCTCCTGTGTTGCGATGTTTGCGAACCACTACAACGACTGATGGAAAAACTGTGTTGTTCTCGCGTCATGTGTTTCCGGCGCATCGCACAGAATTTGTTGTTGACTTGCCCTTTGTCGAGCAATCAATCGCGCCCAGTGGCTTGCGCCTTGTGGATTAACGCTCTGACCGCGACTACTTCAGGAAAATGTATTTCCAGATCTCATCGTCTTTGACGAGTCCGGCTTTCACGTTCTCCAAGAATTCTTCACGCAGTCTCTTTTTGCTCTCGGCATGAGCGGCCATATTAAGAGCGGTGTATGACTCTGCTAACGAGATTGCTGTTGGGAGAAGTTCAGACTCTTCAACAACGGCGTCCAATACGCCAGTGACAACCGCATTGTCTGGAGTGAAAGTTTCTGCTAGCGCAACAGCACGAGTCAACGCTGCAGGACTCAGTCGATGTCGCATGATTTCAAGAGTGGAGAAGGGCATGTTCATACCAATGGCCACTTCGTTGGCTGCATATTTGAAGTTGCCGTGTACGCCAATTCGATAGTCGCCGCACATCAAAATAAAAAATCCCATTGCCATCGCATGACCGGGACTTGCAATGACGACGGGCGTGGGGAACGAGAGAAGGCGAATCGCGAGGTGCAGTCCACCGTTCAGCATGTCAACTGCGGGTTGTCCACTTGCACCGAGAACCTTGAGGTCAAACCCGGCTGACAAAATGCCTGGCCGTCCTGTGAGCACTACGGGAACACCATCTGCCTCGGCTTTGTCGAGCGCTTGATGAACTCCTGCTTGCAGTGTTGGAGAGACAGCATTCGCTTTGCCGTCATCCATGGTGATGACAGCAACGCCACCAATGCGTTCGTACGTAACGATGTCGCTCATCTGGTTACCACTTGTCCCAGTGAAGAACCTTGCTGAGTGGTTCACGCTTTGCGGGCTTGAAATCGGTGCCGATGGTGTAGGCAATGGGGAACAAGCCACCCTGCGACACTTTGTCGTACGGAATGCCAAGAAGGTCGGCTGCTTGTTTTTCGCCGTCATTCATTAAGTGAATGGTGGTCCATGCAGAACCCATCGCGCGCTCGCGCAAGGCCAACATGAAACTCCACACAGCGGGAAGCAGTGATCCCCACGCACCTGCCGTTGCAAAGACGGGCAAGTTGTCGAGACGTCCTTCAATACACGGAATCATGAGAAGAGGTGCTTTTTCGAAATTTTCCGCGAGGTAGCCAGCTGAGTCTCGAACAAGTCCCATTCGCTCGCCGCGGGTATCGCCCTCTTTGTATTCGCGGCCAGGCATGTTGGCGTAGAGATCCCAGTTCTTTCGATAGATGTCGGCAAGAGCTTTCTTTTTCGCTGCATCTTCAATGATGATCCAGTGCCATCCTTGGCTATTCGAGCCCGTCGGGGCTTGTAGTGCGATCTCTAAACATTCTTCAACGATTTCGCGCTCAACAGGGCGGTCAAAGTCGAGACGCTTGCGGACGGAACGGGTTGTCTTGAGGACTTCATCGGCTGAAAGGTTCAAATGCATACGGGGCAGTCTGCCACGCATCGGGTGCAAACAGTGAGTTGCAGTCGTGGCAGTATGAAGCAATGAGCGACAGAGTCACTATCTCTATTTCAGACGGCATCGCCGATGTTCGTTTCAACCGCCCCGACAAGCGCAATGCACTCGATGGCGAACAGTTTCAAGCCATCGTTGATGCGGGTGAATCCCTAAAGACCAACAAGAAGATTCGCGCCGTAGTTGTGTCTGGAGAAGGAGCATCATTCTGTGCGGGTCTTGACCTGGCATCAATGGGGGGTATGGCTTCTGGAGAACGTCAACAAAGCAATGCTCCTGCAGCAAGCGACATGCAAGACGGCCGCATCACGCACCTCGGTCAACAATCTGCATGGGTGTGGCAGGAAGTGCCAGTCCCCGTTATCGCAGCAGTGCACGGTCACGCGTTGGGTGGCGGCTGCCAAATTGCGCTGGGCGCCGACATTCGCATTGCTCATCCCGACACCAAGTTCAGTGTGCGTGAAACATATTGGGGTCTTGTGCCAGACATGGCCGGCACGGTGTTGATGCAAGGCTTGGTTCGTCCAGACATCATGAAAGACATCGTGATGTCGGCCCGCATTTTTGATGGTCGCGAAGCACATCAAATTGGCATTGTTACTCGATTGTCTGACAACCCTCGTGAGGACGCATTTGCGTACGCGGCAGAAATTGTGAAGCGCAGTCCCGACGCCGTTCGTGGTGCGAAGGAATTGTTGAATCGTCTGACGCTCGATTTCGCAGCAGCTCAATTTGCTGCTGAACGTCGAATCATCGGAAGCCTGATCGGTGGCCACAATCAGCGTGAAGCTGTGATGAGTGACTTCGAGAAGCGGGCCCCGAACTACATTGATCCCGCCTAAGTCCTGTAAATGGCTTTGTGACAGGGGTAGGGGCTAGGTAGCCTTACTACTTGCTCGGGCCAGCGTCGTCCCGGGAGAACCGAAAACCCGATTCTCCGGTGTGTCCGCACACCTCCGCAGAAGGACTTGACGCAACATGAACCCCGATCTCCCCAAGGCCCACGGTCTGTACGACCCTCGTTTTGAACATGACGCATGTGGCGTGTCGTTTGTGGCAAACATCAAGGGAGTTCGTAGTCGTGACATCGTGACCCTTGGTCTCACTGCGTTGACCAACATGGAACACCGCGGCGCAACAGGTGCAGAACCAGACACGGGCGATGGTGCAGGCATTCTGATTCAGGTTCCCGATGCATTCGTTCGCGCAGTTGCAGGTATCGAATTGCCTGCTGCCGGAGCCTATGCAACAGGAATTGCCTTCTTGCCACAAGCGGCATCTGATGCGGATCAGGCGGCAGCAGTGGTGGAAAGGATCACTAGTGAGGAAGGACTTCGTCCGCTTGGCTGGCGAGATGTTCCGGTGAACCCCGATTGTTTGGGTGCATCAGCGCGTGCAGTCATGCCAACGTTCCGACAGTTCTTCTGTGATGATCCAGCAGGCGCCGCGGGAATTGAACTTGACCGCAAGCTCTTCATTGTTCGCAAGCGCATTGAACATGAGCTAGAGGGAACAATGCGGACGTATTTCTCATCATTGTCGTCTCGCACATTGGTCTACAAGGGAATGTTGACAACTCCAGAGTTGCAACAATTCTTCCCTGACTTGTCTGACGAGCGGATGGAGTCAGCCCTTGCTCTTGTGCACAGCCGATTCTCAACGAACACATTCCCATCGTGGCCGCTTGCGCATCCGTATCGCTACATCGCTCACAACGGAGAAATCAACACTGTGCAAGGCAACCGCAATTGGATGCGCACACGTGAAGCACTGTTGGCGACGAATCTCATTCCTGGTCTTGATCGTGCATTCCCTATTTGCACGCCAAGTATGAGCGACTCCGCCAGTTTTGATGAAGTGCTCGAGTTATTGCACTTGGCCGGCCGTTCGCTACCACATGCGCTTCTCATGATGATTCCCGAGGCGTGGGAAAACAATGAACGAATGGATCCACGCAAGCGTGCGTTCTACAAGTTCCACTCGTCGCTCATGGAGCCATGGGATGGACCAGCAGACGTTGCGTTCACTGACGGAACTCTCATTGGTGCAGTGCTTGACCGAAATGGACTTCGTCCAGGGCGTTACTGGGTGACAAGCGACGACCTCGTTGTTCTTGCGAGTGAAGCTGGCGTTCTCGATATTGACCAGTCGCGCGTCATTCGAAAAGGACGTTTGCAGCCGGGACGTATGTTCCTTATTGACACTGCACAAGGTCGATTGATTGACGACGATGAAATCAAGTTGCAATTGGCGAGTGAACATCCGTACGAGGAATGGCTGGAGCAAGGTCTGACGCATCTTGACGATTTGCCCGCGCGTGAACACGTTGTGCATAGTCGAGACAGTGTTGCTCGGCGCCAACAAATGTTCGGCTACACCGAAGAAGAACTGAAGGTCATTCTGGCTCCGACAGCGAAGAGTGGCGCAGAACCCATTGGTTCAATGGGTACGGACACGCCCATTGCGGTTTTGTCCACGCGTTCACGTTTGTTGTTTGATTACTTCCAACAGCTTTTTGCCCAAGTAACAAACCCGCCGCTCGACGCCATTCGTGAAGAAGTTGTCACGGCTGTGGGAACCAGTGTGGGTCCTGAGGCGAACTTGCTGCAACCAGGTCCTGATAGTTGTCGCCAATTGGTGCTTCCGTTTCCCGTTATTGATAACGACGACCTCGCAAAGATCATTCATATCAATGACGATGGAACTCATCCGCACCTTGCGGCTGTAGTGGTGAGTGGTTTGTATCGCGTAGCCGACGGCGGTGCTGGGTTACGTACAGCACTGGACAAGATTCGTGCAGAAGTCAGTAGTGCAATCGACAATGGGGCACGCATCATCGTGTTGTCAGATCGCAATTCAAATGAAGTTGACGCACCGATTCCTTCGTTGCTGTTGACAAGTGCAGTCCATCATCACCTCATTCGTGAAAAGCGTCGTACCCAGGTTGGCCTTGTTGTTGAGTGTGGAGATGCGCGCGAAGTGCATCACATGGCATTGCTCATTGGTTTTGGCGCTGGAGCAATTAACCCGTACCTCGCCTTCGAAACAATCGAAGACATGATCTCTGCCGATAACAACACGGGCATGTATGGCCTTGGTGGCATGGATCCACATAAAGCCGTGAAGAATTACATCAAGGCGTCCGGTAAGGGCGTGTTGAAGGTGATGTCAAAGATGGGCGTGTCGACCGTAGCGTCCTACACCGGCGCTCAGATTTTCGAAGCAATTGGCTTGTCCACTGAGTTGGTTGACGAGTTCTTCACTGGCACGGTGTCGCGCTTGGGTGGAATTGGACTTGACGAAATTGCTGCAGAGGTTGCACAACGTCATGCAACTGCGCATCCACAGCGACCTGAATTGCGGGCACATCGCCGCTTGGAATTGGGTGGCGAATACCAGTGGCGACGCGA
>CAZCZM010000004.1:0-17662 GCA_964503445.1 uncultured Bifidobacterium sp. | reverse complement strand
ATGCCGAACGGTGACTCGAAGCGCTCCGCTATTAAGCAAGTAGCTTCTGGTCGTTTTGGTGTGACTAGCGAGTACTTGGTGAATGCCGACGACATTCAGATCAAGATGGCACAAGGTGCAAAGCCTGGTGAGGGAGGGCAGTTGCCTGGTCACAAGGTGTATCCGTGGGTCGCAAAGACTCGTCACTCCACGCCAGGTGTAGGACTGATTAGTCCACCTCCGCACCACGACATTTATTCAATTGAAGATCTCAAGCAATTGATTCACGACTTGAAGAACGCAAACCCAGAAGCGCGTGTTCATGTGAAGTTGGTTGCTGAAGTTGGCGTTGGCACCGTTGCTGCGGGCGTTTCAAAGGCCAAGGCTGACGTTGTGCTGATCTCTGGCCACGACGGTGGCACTGGTGCATCGCCGTTGACGTCGTTGAAGCACGCTGGCGCCCCATGGGAATTGGGCTTGGCAGAAGCACAGCAGACGCTGATGCTGAATGGTCTTCGTGATCGCATAGTTGTGCAGGCCGATGGCCAAATGAAAACCGGGCGTGACGTGATTATTGCTGCACTGCTTGGTGCAGAAGAGTTTGGTTTTGCTACGGCACCATTGGTGGTGAGTGGATGCATCATGATGCGCGTATGTCATCTTGATACATGTCCAGTAGGTGTTGCTACGCAGAACCCCGTATTGCGCGAGCGTTTCTCTGGTAAGCCAGAGTTTGTTGTCAACTTCTTTGAATACATCGCAGAAGAAGTGCGCGAATATCTCGCTGCTCTTGGTTTCCGCTCACTGCAGGAAGCAATTGGTCATGTCGAGATGATTGACTCTCGCAAAGCGGTTGACCATTGGAAGGCAAAAGGTCTTGATATTTCGCCAATTCTTGAAGTGCCACAGAATCCGTACAACCAAACTCCCTTCAGTTCGGTTGGTCAAGACCACGGTCTAGATGAAGCACTTGACAATCAGTTGATTCAATTGTCACAAACCGCCATCGCCGATGGTCGTGCCGTGAAGATTGAACTCCCTGTCAAGAATGTGAACCGAACGGTGGGCACATTGCTCGGATATGAGGTCACTAAGGCATGGGGTGGTGCAGGGCTTCCCGACGGAACTATCGATATTCATCTCACAGGATCAGCAGGGCAAAGCTTCGGTGCATTCGTTCCCGCGGGCATTCAGTTGCGTTTGGAAGGCGACGGAAACGACTTCGTGGGTAAAGGTTTGTCAGGTGGCCGCATCATTGTCCATCCACATCGAGATGCTCCATTTGCGGCAGAAGAAAATGTCATTGCTGGAAACGTCATCGGATACGGCGCAACAGGTGGAGAGATTTTCATTCGTGGCGTTGTTGGTGAACGGTTCTGTGTGCGTAACTCTGGTGCAACAGCTGTTGTTGAGGGAGTAGGTGACCACGGTTGTGAATATATGACCGGTGGCCGCGCAGTGATTCTTGGTGCAACGGGACGCAACTTTGCAGCAGGTATGTCAGGTGGTATCGCGTATGTGTACGACCCCGACAGTGTCTTTGCATCTCTGGTGAACTACGAAATGGTTGATCTAGAGCATGTCTCCGGTGACGATGAAGAGTGGTTGCGTGAAACAATCGCGCGGCACCAGCACTTCACCGGATCAGAAGTCGCTGAGCGCATCCTTGGCGCATGGACAGTGGAAGTCGCGCGCTTCCGCAAAGTGATGCCACGTGACTACAAGAAAGTGCTTGACGTGATGGCGGCTGCGAAGGCAGCAGGTTTGAACGAAGCAGAAACTGCAAACAAGGTGATGGAGGCTTCCCGTGGGTGAGACAACTGGTTTTCTTCAGTGGGGTCGTTCTGGTCCAACTCGGCGTCCCGTTCAGATTCGACTCAAGGATTGGAAAGAGGTCTACGAACCTTTTGACGCGAATGCGTTGAATCAACAGGCGGGTCGTTGCATGGATTGCGGTATTCCGTTCTGCAATAACGGATGTCCACTTGGCAACCTCATCCCTGATTGGAATGATTTGGTGTATCGCGGCCGTTGGCAAGAGGCCATTGAACGCCTGCATGCAACCAATAACTTCCCCGAATTCACGGGTCGCCTATGCCCAGCTCCGTGCGAATCGGCATGTGTTCTGGGGATCAACCAAGATCCGGTGTCCATCAAGCAGGTGGAAGTAGAGATCATTGATCGTGCATGGGACGAAGGTTGGGTGCTTCCACAAGTGTCCACAACGAAGACCGGAAAGCGTGTTGCTGTGATTGGTAGTGGACCTGCTGGTCTTGCTGCGGCCCAGCAATTGACTCGTGCCGGACATGATGTGGTGGTGCTAGAGCGTGCCGATCGCATTGGTGGGTTGCTCCGTTATGGAATTCCTGAATTCAAAATGGAAAAGCGATTTCTTGACCGTCGCCTTGAGCAGATGAAGCAAGAAGGAACTGAGTTCCGAACCAGTGCTGACGTGGGTGGTGCGGTTGATATTGATGTGTTGCGTGCATCGCACGACGCCATTGTGTTGGCGTGTGGTGCTACGGCATGGCGTGACTTGCCGGTTCCGGGACGCGAGTTAAACGGAATTCATCAAGCGATGGAATATCTCCCCATTGCAAACAAGGTGCAAGAAGGAGACTTCTCTACGTTTGCAATCGATGCCAAAGACAAGAACGTTGTCATTATTGGTGGTGGTGACACGGGTGCTGACTGTTTGGGAACAGCGCTGCGCCAAGGTGCAAAGCAGGTACTTCAGTTAGAGATCATGCCTCGCCCTGCAGACTCACGCACCACTGGTAATCCTTGGCCGCAATACGCGATGGTGTACAAAGTGTCATCTGCGCACGAAGAAGGTGGCGAGCGCATCTACAGCGTCAACACTGAACGTTTTGTGGACGACGGCAATGGAAATGTTCGTGCTTTGCTGATCCATGAAGTGGAGTTTGTGAACGGTTCCTTCGTGAAGAAGGAAGGCACCGATCAAGAGATTCCTGCCGACTTGGTCTTCCTTGCTATGGGATTTGTTGGTCCTGAAAAAGGTTCATGGCTTGATCAGTTGGGTGTGGCCTACGACGAGCGGGGCAATGTGGCACGCAATGCTCAGTACCAGTCAAATGTTCCTGGTGTCTTCGTGGCCGGTGACATGGGTCGTGGCCAGAGTTTGATTGTGTGGGCAATTGCCGAAGGTCGTGCTTGTGCCGCTGGGGTTGACGAATTCCTCATGGGAGAAACCTCGCTGCCAGCGCCCATTCCACCGACGGCCCGTCCACTGGTCTAAGAGCCAGAGCGCCACCGTTCGCTCGGTGGCATCATCTACTCTCTTTCATTGTGTTGACAGCATCCCCCCGCATCCACATTGGTCGTTCCGTGGCCGTCGCTGCATGCATTCTTGGTGCGTCTGTTTTTGGAGCATCGTGTGGGGGAGACACATTGGGAGTTGCCACCACGGTGGTGAACGTAACCCCAACAAATTTCGCCACAATTCCGCCGGTTGCAAGTACTGCGCCCGGAACAACAACAACGCTTCCTACCGGAGCCGTTGGCGAGGAAATTTTGTACACCGTTCTTGCGGGTGACTCACCCATTGCTGTGGCCAACAAGTTCAACATTTCAGTGACTACGTTGCTGGCATACAACGCATGGGTCACGCCACAACAATTTCCTTATCCCGGAACGCAAATAAAAATTCCACCGCAAGCCGTGGTGACACCAGGAGCAAACACCACAGTCCCGGGTGGAACTGCACAAACTCCAACCGCGCCTGCAGGTCCGGCTTCTGCTGGGTGTGGCACGCGACCAGCTGGAACATATGTCATCCAAAAGGGTGATTCGTTTTATTCCATCCGAGAAAAGTTCTGTGTGTCATTGGGCGCACTGTTGTCGGCCAACAACTGGGCCGATAGCAATGTGACACTGCTGCCCGGTCAGAAAATCAATATTCCTGCTGCGGGAAACTGAGTAGTCGTTAACGCGTCGTATTTGTTTTTCGGCGACTGTGCCGTTCAATCGCATGCTCAACAAGTTCATCAATGAGTTGCGGATAACTCACGTCTGACGCTTCCCACATTTTTGGGTACATGGAGATGGGAGTGAATCCGGGGATGGTATTGATCTCGTTGCACAAGAAACCGCGACCATTTTCTTCGTAAAAAAAGTCGACGCGAGCCATTCCTTCGCATCGGAGCGTTTCGTACGCACGCAACGCAAGCGCACGAACTTCGTCGGTGTGTGCTGGGGACAAGTCTGCAGGAATCATCAGGGTGGCAGAGTCGGTGACGTACTTGTCTTCGTAGTCGTAAAAATCGTTTCCTGGAACAATCTCGCCAACAACCGATGCACGTGGTTGACGATTGCCGAGTACTGCTACTTCGAGTTCGCGTGCAGTAACTGCCTCTTCAAAGATCACCCATTGGTCATACGTTGCAGCGTGTGCAGCGGCGCGTTGAAGTTCTTCTGCGTTTCGCGCTTTACTCACCCCAACCGATGACCCCATGTTTGCTGGCTTCACAAAGATGGGATACCCCAATTCTTGTGCAACGGTGTCGAGGGAGTTGGGGGTGATTTGATCATCGCGAAGGCTTGCGTACTTCACCTGAGGTATGCCTGCGTGAGCAAAGACAGTCTTTGCCATCACTTTGTCCATCGCAAGCGCACTTGCCAGCACGCCACTTCCTACATATGCGACTCCTGCGATCTCGAGAAGACCCTGCAATGTGCCGTCTTCACCTAGGGGGCCGTGCACTAGTGGAATCACAACTGTGACTGATGCTGTGCTGTCTGTGGGAAGTAATGCGTGGGGAGAACTGGTGCCAGTGGCGTCAAGTCGCTCAGGCAGTTGGTGCGGATCCACCCCACCATTGGGAAGTTCAGCCAAGGCTGGACGCAGCCACTCGCCCGTACGAGAAATTGCAACGGGCGTCGTGCGATATTTGTTGGGATCTGCGGCGCGCAGAACATGAGATGCAGTGACACAGCTGACATCGTGTTCGGCGGATTGGCCTCCGTAGATCACCACCAAATGGATGCGTGCGTCAGTGGTGTCCATTTGTACGACGGTACTCGCCACTAAGGTCTGCCCATGCGCATCACTGCCTCCGACGTGGCGCACATCACGGGTGGACTGCTAGTTGGAACCAATTCCACCGCCGATGGAGTGTCTTTCGATAGCCGAACTCTTGTTGCGGGACAGATGTTTGTGGCCATCGTGGGGGATAGAGACGGACACGATTTTCTCCGCGACGCACAGCGTGCTGGGGCGGCTTTTGCTTTGGTGGAAAAAGGTCGGTCTATTGACGGCTTAACGTGCATAGAGGTGAGCGACACAACGGTTGCGCTTGCTCTCATCGGTGCGCACTGTCGAAAAAGTCTTGCTGAATCGGTCGGTAACCGCGTGGTGGGCATCACCGGATCGGCCGGAAAAACAAGTACGAAGAACATGGTTCGTGAGGTGCTGCGTGCCGGATTCACGCACGTTCATGCTGCTGACCATTCGCTCAATAACGACATTGGTGTTCCGGTCACCATTATGAATGCACCAACAGACACAGACGCATTGGTCATCGAGATGGGTATGCGTGGGTTTCACGAGATTGACCGGCTCTGTGGCATCGCTCAGCCGATCGTGGGAATTGTGACGAACATCGGAGACGCCCACGGAGAACGTGTTGGTGGTTCCGATGGAATTGCGCGCGCCAAAGGAGAACTTCTTGAGGCACTTCCTTCGCACGGCACGGCCATTGTGAATCGTGACGACGTCTATTTCTCTGCATTGGCTGCCCGTGCGAACTGTGGCGTGCTCTCTTTTGGTGCACATCAGTCCTCAGATATGCGATGGACCATTCAGTCGACAGACCACAACGGTGTGTGCACGGCGTTACTGCACTACGGGGGAGATGTTGTCAGCATTGTTCCCGCGTTGCCCGGAGAACATATGGTCGCCAATGCTGCGGCAGCGGTGTTGGCAGGAGTTGCCTGTGGTTTAAGCCTTGAGGTCGCAGCATCGGGTATCGGTGAAGAGAATGTAGAGAAAGGTCGAATGAAGTGGCAGAACACAACAAACGGCCGGCGGGTTTTGGACGACACATACAATGCGAATACCGCTTCAATGATTGCTGCTCTTCATGTTTTGGCATCGTCTGGTTCTGGGGAGAAGGTTGCAGTTCTTGGTGCAATGGCTGAAATCACCGATGCCGCCGAGGGTCATGGTCGTGTGGCGAGCGCGGCACGGGACTTGGGCATTGAAATAGTTGCTGTTGACACTGATTTGTACGGCGTACCAGGTGTTTCAGTGGACGATGCGATTTCTCGTCTTGCATCAATGGAATGGAGTGTTGCGCTTGTGAAAGGCTCACGAGCCACTCGCATGGAGCGAGTTGTTGATCAGTTACTTGCCATTGGCTAGTTCTTCTTGAGCATCAATCTTTTCTACGTTGCACCACCACGATAAGAACAGCGCCCACGCAGCCCCGATGTAGAGAACTGGCCGCGATCCAATTGCGTCCATCACGGGTCCAAAAATGACGTTGCCGATGGGGATGGTTCCACCAAATGCCATGAACCACAATGCCATCACACGTCCACGCACTTCACTCTCAAGTCGACTCTGCACCACTGTGGTGAGTGACGTTGTTGTTCCGAAGTAGGCGATTCCTAAGAAGAATGCGGTGATGAACGCCAATACCGTTCCTCGGACGGTGGCGAATGCAAACATGCACACGGCAAACGCTGCGAACCCTCGGCGCGACAACGTTCGTTTGTCGGTTGCCGCAAACACAGACCCAATTGCAAGAGCACCCAGCATGGCGCCCATGCCCCACACGGCATAGAGCCATTTGTACAAAGCTGTTTTTGGTTCAATGCCAAAGGTGAGGTCGGCCACGGCAGGAAAGAGACCCACATACGACAAACTGATGAGTGAGAACGAACTCATTGTGAGCAGCACGCGGCCAATTGCTTTTCGTTGGCGCGCGATTCGAAATCCGGATGTCAACGCAGAAAGTCCTCGTTCTGTAGATCTCGGACTTTCGGGAAGGGTGATACGCATAATCGCCCACGTGACAAAAAGATATGTTGCGGCATTGAACAAGAACACTTGGCCGGTTGTCACGCCCCAACTCATGAGCAATGCAACTACTACCGGTCCAGTCACGCGAGATCCGTTGACGGAAGCTGAGGACAGACTGATGGATCCCCCCAAATCTTCTGGCTTCACCAAACTTGGTAGTACCGCAGAAAATGCTGGGGCGTTAAATGCGTTGCCAATTCCCACGGTCATCTGGGCAAGAAACAAACTCCAAATTGGGCCGTCAGCAATTGAAAAAACTCCGAGACATACCGAGCCAGTCATCTGGATGACTTGGGCAAAAAGCAGCCACTTACGGCGATCAAATCGGTCGGCGAGCACTCCCGCCGGTACGGACAGAAGAAGTAGTGGTCCCAATTGAGCAAAAATGAAAACCCCGACTACTGAGGCGCTATCGGTGCGCTGGTACACGTAGGCCGGAAGCACCACATTTTGCATCCACGTTCCAATGCTGGACAGAAAATTGGCTGTCCACATCATCCGAAAATCTGGATATGAAAACGCTGCTCGTGCGGTACCTGGACGAGGTGCCGACCGGGGAGTAGAGGAGCGAAGACGAGACATACGGGGCGGAGTTAACGCTAGTTGTCATCAATGGGGCATGGCGTGTTGGAGTCCGTCGTTGTGCTTCCGTCATCAGCCACAATGGAGAACATGGAAACCAACCAACCGCAGACTTCCATGCCGGCACCACGAGAAAAGAACGACTCATGTCGCACAAAATTCGGAGTGTTTCCCGAATGCCCGTTATGCGGTGGATCTCTCACGCCTGAGCACGCACACTTCAAGTGTTTCTCGTGCGGCTGGCGTGATAGTTGCTGCGATTAGGCGCTGGCGGTAAACCGCACAGGCAAAGCAGAGGGTCCAAAAATTCCCACGCCTGTTGGTTTGTATTGGACTTCTCCGTCTAGAGCAAGGTTGGGCATGCGTTGCGACAGCGTGATGAATGCTTCCTGCAGTTCTGCACGTGCAAGTGATGCTCCCAAGCAATAGTGGATTCCCGCACCGAATGACAATTGTGGTTGTCCAACGGGCTCGCGTGTGATGTCGAACACCTCGGGAGTGGGAAAGACGGATTCGTCGAAGTTTCCAGTGCCCATGGATGTGCTCATGAAGGTTCCCTTGGGAAAAAGAACTCCGTTGTACTCAATGTCTTCGGACGCAAAGCGAATTGTTCCGCCAACGGCGCCGTGATAGCGCATCACTTCCTCAACGGCGCGTGGTGCGAGTTCTGGTCGTTCTCGAAGAATGTTCCATTGTTCAGGATGTTCTGCAAAAAGGACTAACGCGAGACCCAACTGGTTGCGAGTGGTATCTGTGCCTCCAACAATCACAGCTTCGACCATCATCTCCAACTCTTCCGTGGTGAGTTTGTCGCCAGATTCCTCGGCGGCGATGAGATCGGTGAGAAGGTCGTCTTTGGGAACGTTTCGTCGTTGTTCAATGAGTCCACGTGTGTATGCATTCAGCTCGTCTTGGGCATTCATGATGAGGTGCAATACCTCGGCCAGATTGTCGCTAAAAATGCGAAGCACGTCAGTGGCCCATTTGCTGAAGAGTTGCCAGTCTTCTTTTGGTGCTCCGAGCAATTCGCAGATGATGGGAATGGGATAGGGCTCGCATAAATCAGTGACAATTTCTGCTTTGCCAACTGGTGTGAGCGGGTCAAGTAGTTCATTAACGACATCACGCATGAACGGACGAAGTCGGTCGGCGCTGCGTGGAGAAAACGCTGGTGCAACCAAACGGCGTAGACGAACGTGCACGTCTCCCTCGGCATTCAGGATTGAGACGCGTTGACGTCTATTCATAAACGCTTCGTCTCGAATGCCCTGCATCTGCGCGGCCAGTCCGGTTGCAGAGTGCCACCGTTTGTCGCGCAAGATTCCCATGACAGAGTCATAAGTAAGAACCGTGTAGCCAATATCGGTTCGCGCAATCCAGGATTCCTTTGCCGTTTCACGCAGAAGGGTGCGACGATCGTCGCGATTGTTGCCCAAAAAGAAATCAAGCTTCGGAATATTGAGGTCAGAGGCAAGAGTGGCCATGGCCAACACCCTAGGACGCTAAGGCCGTCTCCACAGGAGTGAACGCCACGCCCAGTGCATCGGCAACAGCACGATAGGTGACAAGTCCATTGTGGGTGTTGAGACCAGGTCCAAGTGATGGGTTGCGCTCAATTGACTGTGCAGCTCCAAATGTGGCTACTTCAATCTGATACGGAAGAGTGGCGTTTGTGAGTGCATACGTGCTGGTGTGGGGCACTGCGCCTGGCATGTTTCCCACTGCGTAATGCACCACATTGTGTTGTGTGTAGACGGGGTCGGTGTGGCTGGTTTCGCGGGTGGTCTCAATGCACCCACCTTGATCAACCGCGACATCCACAATGACTGAGCCAGGCTTCATTGACTTCACCATGTCCTCCGACATGACCACTGGTGCTTTGCCGCCTGCAACGAGTACTGCGCCAATGACCAAGTCTGCTTCGACAACGCTGCGTTCGATTGCGCCCCTGTTTGATGCAACAGTCATGATGCGACCCCGATGAATTTGGTCGACGTAACGAAGGCGGTCAAGGTTTTTGTCAATCAACACCACTTCGGCTTCCATCCCTGCGGCAATCCACGCAGAGTTCCATCCAACGTTTCCGGCACCCAACACAACAACGCGTGCTGGGCGTACTCCTGGTGCACCACCCATCAGAACTCCGCGACCCCCGTGAGTGCGCTCCAGAAAGTGGGCACCCATCTGAGGTGCAAGTCGTCCAGCAATCTCGCTCATTGGAGCGAGAAGTGGGAGAGCGCCATTGTCGGTCTGCACTGTCTCGTAGGCGAATGCAGTGGTGCCTGCAGCGATTAGCGCATGTGCAACATCGGGATATGCCGCGAGATGAAGGTAGGTGAACAGAGTGAGGTCGCGCCTCAGAAATGAGAACTCTTCGGGCTTGGGTTCTTTCACCTTCACCACCATTTGCTGGGCCCAAGCATCGGCTGCTGTGGGAACTATGTCGGCGCCCGCTGCGATGTAGTCGCTATCGGGGATGGATGCTCCTTCGCCTGCGCCAGTCTCCACATACACATTTATGCCAAGGCGCTCGCACTCGCGCACTCCGTCTGGGGTCATTGCTACTCGGCCCTCCGCAGTTTTGATTTCGCGAGGCACTCCGATGGTGGTGATGGCTGTCATGTGACCATTCTGCTGGAAATTCCAGTGTGAAGGTCTGCATGGTTGCCAAATGTGGAATCCTTGTGGGTATGGCAACCTTTCAAAACTTCATCAACGGACAATTCTCTGATGCACAGGACGGTCGTACCACTGATGTCATCGACCCATCAACGGGAAAGAAATATGCCGACGCAGCCTTGTCGGGTGCGTCTGATGTTGATGCCGCAATGAAAGCTGCGGCCAGCGCATTTGAATCTTGGGGCCAGACCACTCCGTCTCAACGATCGTTGGCGTTGTACCGAATTGCAGATGCCATTGAGGCGCGTGCTGACGAGATGGTGGCGCGCGAAGTACAAAACACCGGCAAGCCCGTTGCGCTCACCATGAGCGAAGAGATTCCGCCAATGGTTGACCAGATTCGATTCTTTGCCGGCGCTGCTCGCATGTTGGAAGGAAAAGCAACTGCTGAGTACATGCCCAACATGACATCAATGATTCGTCGCGAACCTGTCGGGGTGTGTGCGCAGGTTGCGCCATGGAATTACCCGATGATGATGGCTGTCTGGAAGTTTGCGCCGGCAATTGCTGCTGGCAACACAGTGGTGTTAAAGCCCTCCGACACAACGCCAGCGTCAACGCTGTTGTTGGCAGAAATTGCTGCAGAGTTTCTTCCACCAGGTGTATTGAACGTGGTGTGTGGCGATCGTGAAACAGGTCGTGCCATGGTGTCGCACGACGCACCATCCATGATTTCCATCACCGGTTCGGTGCGCGCTGGAATGGAAGTTGCTGAAGCGGCCGCAAAGAACTTGAAGCGTGTTCATCTAGAACTTGGTGGTAAGGCGCCGGTCATTGTGTTTGACGATGCCGACATTGAAGCTGCGGCTGCAGGAATATCTGCTGCAGGTTTCTTTAATGCCGGACAAGACTGCACTGCTGCCACACGTGTTGTGTGTGGTCCAAAGGTGTATTCAGAATTTGTCGCTGCGTTGGCTGAGCAAGCATCGGCAACTGTGACTGGTGCTCCGTCTAATGCGGATGCCGCATATGGTCCGTTGAACAATGCACAACAACTGTCTCGTGTTGCTGGATTTGTTGATCGCGCACCATCGCACGCTCGTATTGTTACTGGCGGGTCTCAACAAACTGGAGACGGATACTTCTATCAGCCCACTGTTGTTGCCGATTTGCGCCAGGACGACGAAATGATTCAGAGCGAAATCTTCGGTCCAGTCATCACTGTGCAGCGCTTCTCGGATGAAGATGAGGCGCTTCGTTGGGCGAACGGTGTCGAGTACGGATTGGCATCGTCCGTGTGGACTCGAGACTTCGGGAAGGCCATGAGAATGGCGAAGCATCTTGACTTTGGTTGCGTGTGGATTAACACTCATATTCCTTTGGTTGCCGAAATGCCACATGGGGGTTACAAGAAGTCTGGATACGGCAAAGACCTCTCGGCATACGCACTTGATGACTACACACGCATTAAGCACGTCATGGCCAACATCGATAGTTGATACAAACTCCCGTCTCGAGGGGATGCGGTGTTACGCTCAGTAGGCACTTTTGAGGGAGGTGGTATGGACGCCAATGATTCGGTAGTACGGCTAGAAAATGTTCGCAAGCAGTACGGGTCATTTGTGGCAGTCCATGACGCCAATTTCGCCATCGGGCGCGGTGAGTTTTTTGCATTGCTTGGTCCCTCGGGTTGCGGAAAAACAACAACACTCAAGATGATTGCCGGCTTTGAAGAGCCAACATCGGGAAGCATCATCCTTGAAGGTGACGATGTGTCAGATGTTCCGCCGCACAAACGAAATGTCAATACGGTGTTTCAGCAATATGCGCTCTTTCCGCATATGACTGTCTTCGACAATGTGGCGTTTGGACCACGAAGCAAGAAGTTGAAGGAAGACGAAACCCGTCGCCGAGTTGTTGAGATGCTCGATGTCGTTCGCTTGGGAGAGTTTGCATCACGTCGTCCATCGCAATTGTCTGGTGGGCAACAACAACGTGTTGCTCTGGCTCGAGCATTGGTTAACTATCCATCGGCTCTATTGCTCGACGAGCCACTCGCAGCACTCGACCTAAAGCTTCGTGAAGCAATGCAGATTGAACTCAAGAGAATTCAGCGTGAAGTCGGAATCACTTTTGTGTTCGTTACACACGATCAAGGCGAAGCACTCACCATGAGCGATCGTATTGCAGTTATGAGTGAGGGTCATGTTGAGCAGGTGGGTGCACCATTCGACATTTATTCGCGTCCTCAATCCTTGTTTGTCGCAGGATTCATCGGGTCGGCCAACTTGCTTCCGGGCACAATTGCATCGTCAGACGCCTCAGGTACTCGAGTCGATCTGGTTGGCGGGGGACAGGTCGTTGTTGAAATCGGTAACTCTGCCGACAATGTCTCATTATCGCCTGGCACAAAGGTCACCGTGATGGTGCGCCCAGAACAGATGTCGTTCGGGGGTGACCACGGCCTGCCAATTACGGTCACAGACACGGTGTATCAGGGATCATCCCTGCGAATTGTGGGCCGTATGAATGACGGAACAGAAGTATCAGCAGTTGTTCCTATCGATCCGCAGCGTGTCACCCCTGCAGCCGGAGACGCAGCACAGATTTCATGGTATTCATCGGCACCGTATGTTTTGGCTGGTTGGCCCGACAGTGCTGGGTCCACCACAACGAACGTCGACGCAGTTGAGGCGGCGTTGTAGTCACCGTTGATGCGGTGCACGAACTAGGTTTACACACAAACATCCATTACGGGAGGTCCCCATGGCAACACAAAAGAATGCACCAACATCACGTGGTATGGCGTGGAGTCGCCGTGAATTTTTGGTTCGATCTGGTCTGCTTGGAGCAGGTGCGTTGTCGCTTCCTGCACTTTTGGCGGCATGTGGCGGTGAAAGCAGTAGCGGAACAAACACATTGTCATTCGACAACTGGCCGCTGTACATCGATGAAGAGACCGTCGACTTGTTCAAGAGTGAGTCAGGTATCAACTTCTCGTACACCGAGACCTACAACGACAACAACGAGTACTTCGCCAAAGTGCAGCCATCGTTGTCTGCAGGAAAAAAAATCGGCCCAGACATCGTGGCACCCACCTTCTGGATGGCAGCACGTTGGATTCAGCTTGGCTGGGCACAAAAGATGAACATGGGGAACATCCCCAACGCTGCGAACTTGCGTGATGACCTAAAGAATCCTTCGTGGGACGCAAACAATGAATACCAGTTGCCTTGGCAAACAGGAATCGCCGGAATCGCATACAACCAGAAGGTGACTGGTCGCGAATTGAAGAGTGTTGCAGATTTGTTTGACCCAGCATTCAAGGGCAAAATTGCGATGCTTACGGAAATGCGTGACACGCTCGGCTTGATCTTGTTGGGCGATGGTAAGAAGCTCGATGACATCAAAACGTTTAACGATGCTGCCGATGCTTTCGACAAGATTGAAAAAGCCAAGAGCGACGGCCAAATTCGTGCATTCACTGGAAACGACTACACCGACGATCTCTCCTCTGGAAACTACGCCGCATGTGTTGCATGGTCGGGTGACGTGCTGCAGTTGTCGAAAGACAACCCAGACATCAAGTTCTTTGTTCCGGAAGAAGGCGGCACCAGTTGGTACGACACCATGCTGTGGGTAGCCGGATCCGAGAATGCTGAAGCCGTTGAAAAGTGGATGAACTACGTCTACGAACCCGTTATTGCGGCCCGTATCACCGCTTCGGTGCAGTACATCTCACCAGTGAAGGGCGTACAAGACGAATTGGTGAAGATGGGTGGAGACAATGCCGCGTTGGCTGAGGACCCACTGTTGTTCCCAGACGATGCAACACTTGCTCGTTTGCAGAGCTGGGGTGCGTTGTCGGAAGAAGAAGAAGCCAAGTTCGACGAACGCTTCGCAGAAATCACAGGCGCATAGCGCGCCTGGGTGATACGAACCCGTGTCAGTACAGTCACAACGATTTACGTCCCGGCCCGAATGGGTGGGGTTGGTCAGTATGGCAATTTTGTCACTGGGCGTTGTGTCGATTGGTGCAGGTTGGGTCGGTGGTCCAACGAGAATTGTCGCCCTTGCGGTGATGCTTGCCGTCGTGGTCACTGTGGTGTGGACCGCATTCATTGGCGGAGTTGAGACTCGACGCGCTCTAGCGCCATACGGGTTGCTTAAGCCCGGCATTTTGTGGTTGAGCTTGTTCTTCTTGGCGCCGCTGTGGTCAATGCTGCAGATGTCGTTGTCAAGCAAACAGAGTCGTTTTGACTTCTTTCCAGATTTCACATGGGAGTGGAGCAATTACTCCACAGCCCTCACTGATTTCGGACCACAGTTCGGGCGTAGCTTTCTGTATGCCGGAATAGCCACAGTTCTTACCATCGTTATCGGTTACCCCATGGCGTACTTCATTGCGTTTCGTGGGGGAAAGTATCGAACGTTGCTACTGGGGTTGATCGCCGTTCCATTTTTTACGTCGTATCTCATTCGTACCTTGGCATGGCAAAACCTGCTGGCTGATACTGGACCAGTGGTGTCAGCGCTCAGCACGATTCGCGCCGACAACGTGCTGGAATGGCTCGGCATTATGGATAACGGTCGCCTTATCAATACTCCCGCTGCAGTCATTGGAGGATTGACCTACAACTTCTTGCCATTCATGATTCTTCCGTTGTACGTCAGTTTGGAAAAGATTGATACCCGATTGGTGGACGCCGCAATGGATCTGTACACCACAGCAAGTGGTGCGTTTCGGCGCGTGGTCTTTCCGCTGTCATTGCCGGGTGTTTTTGCGGGAAGTCTCTTGGTGTTTATTCCGGCTGCCGGCGACTTTGTGAATGCACAGTTCTTGGGAAGCCCCAGTACCACCATGGTCGGCAACTCCATTCAGAATCAATTTCTTCGTGAGTTGAACTATCCCGTTGCTTCGGCCATGTCGTTTGTGTTGATGGCAATCATCACTGTGTCAGTGTTGATTTATGCCAAGTTCATGGGAACGGATGACTTGGTATGACCGCTGCGCGAGGTTTCCGTGAAAAAACTGGACGTCGTCTGGTCAATCTTTCAGCACTGTTGGGGTTGTTGTATCTGTTTGCGCCGATCTTTGTCATTGTGCTGTTTTCTTTTAACAAGCCAAAAGGCAAATACAACATTGTGTGGCAAGAGTTCACGCTTGAGAATTGGGCAAATCCGTTCTCGCGTCCTGAATTCACCGACGCATTAGTTGTCAGTCTCCAGGTGGCGGCCGTGTCAACAACTATCGCCACCATTCTGGGAACACTTATCGCAATCTCGCTCAGTAGGTATCGCTTCAAGGGCAGTGGTGCCGTGAATCTGTTTCTTGTCTTGCCATTGACATCACCTGAAATTGTTCTGGGTTCATCTTTGGCAACATTGTTCTTGGCGCGTGGGGTTGAGCGTGGGTTCGTCACCGTCATTATCGCCCATGTCATGTTTCAAGTGTCGTTCGTCGCGGTGACATTGCGTGCACGAATTCGTGGATTCGATTGGACACTTGAACAAGCTGCCCTAGACCTTGGGGCATCCCCACAGCGTGCATTTTGGAAAGTGACGTTCCCCCTGATTCTTCCCGGAATCTTGGCTGCAGCTCTGTTGTCGTTTGCGCTGTCTCTGGACGATTTCATCATTACGTTCTTCAATGCGGGTTCAGTTGTGACATTCCCGCTACAAGTGTTTGGTGCTTCGCGTGTCGCAATTCCTCCACAATTGAATGTGTTGGCAAGCATGTTGCTGATGGGCAGTATCGCCATCATGGTGGGCGGACTTATCTTTGAGTCGCGTCGCCAACGCCACATCATGGGCGCGCAGCGAAAGCGAGGCTAAACATGTCGGCGTCGTCGCGCATTGCAGTGGAGCCGGCAAGCTCTCCCGATTGGGTGCGACAAGCAGTTGTTGATGGTGGGGGAGTTGTGTCTTCGCCAAGCGATGCATCGGCCGTCGTGTGGACCGCTGCGAAAGACGCTGATGGGTTGCACGAGTTGTTGAATAACCATCCACATTTGGATTGGGTACAAGTTCCATTTGCTGGAATCGAAAATTTTGTTCCCATCTTGGATGACCAGCGCACATGGACATGTGGCAAGGGTGTGTATGCAGAACCTGTGGCCGAGCATGCGCTTGCGCTCGCATTGGCAGGACTCCGCAATATTGCTGACTATGCGCGTGCGGAACAATGGTCTGGTCCAGTTGGCCGCAACCTTTTGGGCGCACACGTCACCATTGTGGGTGGCGGTGGAATTACGGAATCGCTGATCAGGCTGCTGTCCCCGTTTCACTGCAACATCACAGTGGTGCGTCGCTCGGTGGAACACATTGAAGGTGCCGACACTGTGGTCAGTTCCGATGATCTCATTCACGCCATCACTGGTGCTGACGTAGTGATTCTTGCGTTGTCCCTCACCGATGAAACGCGCGGAATGTTTGGTCGCCCTGAGTTTGAGGTGATGGAGCAACACGCGTGGATTATCAACGTTGCGCGTGGCGGCCACATTGTGACTGATGACTTGGTGTGGGCTCTACAGAACAACGTGATTGGCGGCGCAGCGCTTGATGTGACCGATCCTGAACCACTGCCAAATAACCATCCGTTGTGGAGTTTGCCCAATTGCATCATCACCCCACACATTGGGAATACTCCCGAGATGGCTGTTCCGTTGTTATCGGAGCGAATTATGCAGAATGTGCGTCGGTACATTGGTGGAGAACCACTCATTGGACTCGTCGATATTCGCAATGGCTACTAATAGAAATCTCTACGCAATACTCGGAGTGACATCACGCGCTACTCCAGAAGAGATTCGTAGCGCGTATAGAACCTTGGCACGGCAATTGCATCCCGATGTTGCCGGTGCAACGCCGGGTGCTGCGGGGCGTATGGCCGAGGTAAATCATGCGTGGTCCGTCTTGTCTGACCCCGCTGCTCGTTATGAATACGACGCACTTCAACGCGCACATCAGCGAAACGATGGTTCGGCGGTGCCGCCCAGTAGAGATGGTGTGCGAACCACAACGGTTCCGCGACAAATAGTTCCTCCTCGTTTCCCGTGGCGCGCAATGCTGTTTGTAGCGGCTGCGGCGGCGCTTGTTGTTTTGGTCGCTCACGCATTTACCGAGCCCGCAGTTCCTGGCGTACCTGATCAACTCATTCAGGCTGGCTCCTGTGTGCAGATTGATCGCCAAGGCTTCGCCGTGGAAGTGGCGTGTGATGGACCCCACGATGGGGTGGTTGCATCGTTTGTGGCTATTGACCAGACATGCCCAGCGGTGACTCGGCCACATCTTGACCGTCAAGGGATGGGCAAGGCATGTGTTGAAGAAGCGCCTGCAAAGTAGGGGCTTGACCCGTGGTTGGGTAATCTGACAGTCCCTTAAAGGGCGCGTAGCTCAGTCGGTTAGAGCACCACGTTCACATCGTGGGGGTCATGG
>CAZCZM010000003.1:0-86380 GCA_964503445.1 uncultured Bifidobacterium sp. | reverse complement strand
TAAGCACGCCGCCAGCGTTCGTCCTGAGCCAGGATCAAACTCTCCGTCAAGAACTTGTTGCTTGCGCAACGTCGCTCTGGAAAGTCTGTGGGACCCGGGGGGAATAACCCCGTGGCCCCAATTTCTGACTTTATTTTGTTTTTGTTTGGGACGGATGGGAATCCGTCCCTGAATTGACAGACAACGTCAACGACAAAGTGTCGCCGCGTTGCCCGCACTGGCGTTCAGTCTTCTCTTCTGTTTTCAAGGAGCTAATAGCTCATCGGTATGTACCACAGGCAGTGATACCGACTCCCACATCTGCGCGAACGCTTCTGAGGGGCGAGTTGCAATGCTAACGGGGCACGAGAGCCAAACACAACACGGGTTTCAGAAGATTTTTTGGAATCTCCGTCTGTGGATAACCGGCCCTTATTGGGCGAGGTCGAACAGGTGGTAGGTGGTCTTTCCCTTGCGGACAAGAACCCACCGATCATGAAGAAGTCCTTTATTTGCAAGGGTTTCCCCTTCTTCAAGAGTGCTTCCGTTGACTTTGACACCCTTTTGCTGCACTGCGCGTCGCGCTTCGCTGTTCGACGAGACAATGCCGGCTCGAGCCAGCAGCCCGAACGTGTCCTCGAGTTCGGTGCGATCAATGTGCGTGCACGGCACCTCTGCCGATACTGCACGAAGAGCATCGATTGATGCTTGCGTGGGATCTGCGCCAAACAAAATGTCGGCTGCTGCTTCTGCATCGCGCGCAGCGTGTTCGCCGTGCACCATTGTTGTCATCTCTGTTGCCAATGCACGCTGCGCGATTCTTTTTTCTGGCGACACTTCATGTTGAGCAACAACACTGTTCACCTCATCAAGTGACAACAATGAAAACTGCGGCAGGTACTTCACAACATCTGCATCGGCCATTTGAATCCAGAACTGTCTGAACTGATAGGGAGATGTTCGTTGAGGGTCTAACCACACCGCACCACTTGCAGTCTTTCCAAACTTTTGGCCATCACTACGAGTAACAAGCGGCCATGTTGCACCGAATGCAGTGCGATGAAGCGTTTTGCGAATGAGATCAATTCCGGCAGTGATGTTTCCCCATTGATCAGAACCACCCATTTGCAGTTCAACATTGTGTTCTGCGCACAAATGCCTGAAGTCATTGGCTTGCAACAGCATGTAACTGAACTCGGTGTACGACAAACCATTCTCTGAGTTCAATCGGTTCTTCACAGACTCTTTGGCCATCATTTGATTGACAGTGATGTGCTTTCCAACATCACGCAAGAATT
Source organism: uncultured Bifidobacterium sp. (assembly GCA_964503445.1). Classification (GTDB taxonomy): domain Bacteria; phylum Actinomycetota; class Acidimicrobiia; order Acidimicrobiales; family Ilumatobacteraceae; genus UBA2093. Next base: position 85,103 of record CAZCZM010000003.1, on the reverse strand, counting down.
CCAACGCACTGATTCGCGATGTCCAATCCGCATTGTTGACCAATGTTGCTTGAGTTGGCCCCGTTGAAAAATCAAGAAGATTGGTCAATTGACTTTTGATGCAATTAACGTTGTGTTGCAGTGTGTCTGCATCGAGCAAGTTACGTTCTTCACTGCGTCCCGATGGATCGCCCACCATTCCTGTTGCACCACCGGCCAACGGAAAGGGACGATGCCCGGCAAGTTGAAAACGACGCAACGTAATTTGCCCAAGAAGGTGACCCACATGCAGAGAATCTGCAGTGGGATCAAACCCCACGTAGACACCGATGGGGCTTTCGTTGAGTCGAGCCTCTAACGCATCAACTCCGGTGGTGTCATGAATGAGACCACGTGCGGAGAGATCGTTGAGTAGCCCTGGAGTTGTCACCTCTCCATGTTGCCATGTGAGGCCGTGAGAGTTGCGACCTATTCTGAAGGTGTGGCACGCACTTCAGTTCCTGGGGCAGACAGTCTGTTCGACGAAGAGGACCCCACACTCGGTGCACTTCTTGCCCAAGCCAATGCGTGCGAGTCAATTGGATCTGCCATGTACACACGACTCTTTCGAGACTTGGCCGATGATTACGCCGATAACGGTCGCACCTTTGCTGTTTTGGCCGGACGCAGTACTCGCCCTCTGCACGACGCAATTCCACTCCGATTAGCAGCGGCTGTTCACCGCATTGTGTTGGCGGGCCGCGATGAACGACTAGCGCGCCACTACCCCAGCATGGGCGGCAAGCCGGGTGCTGATTTCACGGCCGACTTCATTGCCTACATGCGCGATCACATGGACGAAATTGATCTAGCCCTCACCCAACAAGTGCAGACCAACGAAGTTGGTCGCAGCATTGTGCACCTCGCGCTGAGTCATTGGCTCACCACGTTAGATATTGCAGAGTTTGATTATTTGGAGATTGGCGCCAGTGCAGGTCTCAACATGAACTTCGACAAGTACTACGCATGTTCAGGACAGTTGCGAATGGGCGATTCGCACTCCACAGTGAGATTCATGGGCGACTGTTTCACTCATACACCACAACTTCCCAAGCAAGGAGCACAAGTACGTCGCAAACGCGGCGTCGATATTTCACCACTTGATGTCACCCATTCCGATGACGAACTTCGATTGCTCTCGTTTCTATGGCCTGACCAGAAAGCGCGACTTGAACGAACACGCAATGCCATTGCAATTGCCCAACAGTTTCCACCACTCGTGGATGCCGGGTCAGCTGAAACCTGGCTACATCATCAACTTGCGCGCCCTCAAGAACGCGCAACAATGGTTTTTCACTCAATTGTGTGGCAGTACTTGGGGGCAGGCACACAAGCATCACTACGCACCGCACTTGCTGAAGCGGGATCACGCGCCACTGCAGCCACTCCCCTGATCTGGGCGCGAATGGAACCATCTGGACCAGTAGCCGACGTTCAAGTGGACATATGGAACGGAACATCATCTGATCCACAGCATTTCCGCGTGGCCGAAGTTGGCTATCACGGCCAGAATTTGAACTGGTTGATCTAAAAGTCTCGTGACAATGCTTTTCGCACGAGGTCAGGAACCGCAACTGGGGTTGGTGCTCCCGGCGTTGTACTCACATACGTGATGACGCAATCAAAAATGGCTTCATTGTCAACCGTCATTGAAACCGATACATCAAATGACGTATTGCCCCAACGCGTTACCGAGCATTGCGCAGAAATGATGTCTCCATAGGTTGCACCTTTATGCCACGTGCCAGTGGCTGTTTTCAACATGAAGTCAAACCCAACATCAATGAGATTGATTGAGTCAGAATGAGTGCCTGTTTCTGCTGCCAAAGCGTGGCGAACAAACTGCGCCACCGCATCATCTGCATACATCCAGTAGTTGGCGTTAAACACAACGTTTTGCATGTCGCACTCGTTGTAACGAACGCGGATTAATTCGGTGTAACTCATAGCGACCTCCGACGTGCCTGTGCGCGCGCGTTGTCGAGTTGACGCTTTTGTTCGCCGGCAGCAATCGGCCCTGCTCCTCCCGGCGAAGAACGACGTTGTACCGCTACTCCAGACAGAAAAAGCTGTGCCGCATCGGACCCCAAATCGGGATGTTTCTGCACGATGTCCACCATTGGCGTCGATGTCGCCAATGCTTCACGCACAACTGAACCCACCACCGCGTGAGCGTTTCGGAATGGCATTCCCCGTTGCACAAGCCACTCTGCAAGGTCAGTAGCAACAAGAGCTTCGGCGTCTGCTGCAGACAACATTGCAGGTGCATTGAACGTTGCTGTGGAGATCATTCCACCAAGCGCAATGAGAGCTCGACGCACCTGATCCACAGAATCAAAAAGTGGCTCCTTGTCTTCTTGCAAATCACGGTTGTAGGCCAAAGGAAGGCCTTTCAACATGGCTAACACACCAGTGAGATTGCCAATCAGGCGACCAGCTTTTCCGCGGGCAAGTTCCGCAATGTCTGCGTTCTTTTTCTGGGGCAACATTGACGACCCGGTTGCATACGCATCGTCCAATGACGCGAATCCAAATTCTGCACTGGTCCACAACACCCACTCTTCGCCGATGCGAGACAGGTGAACACCGAGCAGCGCAATTGCGAACAAGACCTCGGCGACATAATCGCGATCCGACACTGCATCGAGTGAATTATTGAAGGCGGCCGCAAAGCCCAACTTCTCAGCGGTGATGGCCGGATTAATTGGCAAGGAAGAACCAGCCAACGCACCTGCGCCCAACGGAGAGACATCGAGGCGTTGCAGAGCATCTGCTAACCGATCAGCATCGCGCAACAACGACCACGCATGTGCACGCAGATGATGAGACAGCAGGACTGGTTGAGCGTGCTGAACATGCGTATAGCCAGGCAAACGAAGCGGAGGATCGTGCAGATCTGCGTCTTGTGCTCGATTTTCCAAGACGTCCACCAAGTCGAGTACTCGATTTCGTACGGCCTCAACTTCTCGCTTGGTCCACAAGCGCAAATCAGTTGCCACCTGGTCATTTCTGCTGCGAGCAGTATGAATACGCGCACCAGCATCGCCCGCAATTTGGGTCACCCTGCGCTCGATCGCTGTATGGATGTCTTCGTCGGATGGTTCAAAAACGAATGAACCACTCAAAAACTCAGACTCCACCACATCGAGTGCCGAGGCGATGGCGTCGCCATCGGCAACAGACAAGATGCCCACTTCAACAAGCATGGCCACATGAGCGCGAGAGCCAGTGATGTCGTCAGCCCACAAGCGTTTATCAAATGACAAACTTTCCGTGTACGCCATTAACTCATCTGCCGGTCCAGATTCGAAACGACCGTGCCACAGTGATGCACCGTCAGAAACCTTCTTTTCAGACATGAGTGCCACCCTTCTTTCGCGGAATTCCTCCCGTTGAATCGGTTACGCCAGACAATGTGCGAAGTTGTTCAGCCAACCCGCACCCACCGATTTCTTCTGACGCGACACACATAATGGTGTCGTCACCAGCAACGGTGCCAAGCAGACCGTCTAAACCGCTTCTATCTAATGCTGACGCAACGACGTGTGCGCATCCAGGTGGTGTTCGAATAACAACAAGATTTCCACTTGATGTCACTTCTGCAACCCACTCCGCCATTACACGCCGCAGTTGGTCACTAGGCGCAACTCGAGCGGGCGCATATTCGGCTATGGCATAAGCGGTTTCACCTCCATGAATACGAATCTTTACTGCACCGAGTTCTTCAAGATCTCGTGACAGCGTTGCCTGGGTCGCCTCAATACCGAGATCTTTCAACATCTCTTGCAACTGTGGCTGACTTGAAATGTTGTGTTGCCCAATCAGGCGAGAAATGAGCTGTTGACGCTGTTGTTTGGTGCTCATGTCATCCTCCGATGACCCACGCGAGTGCACCGCGTGCCGACGTTAAGCGATGGTGACCTTGTTGAATGACCAAACTTTTGGGCCCATCGAAGACTTCTGCAGAGACTTCTTCACCACGATGAGCTGGCATGCAGTGCATAAAACGGGCGTCTTTCGCAGCGACTGCCATCATTTTCTGGGTCACGCAATACGGCGAAAAGATTGACCGGCGTTCTGCTGCCTCTGCTTCTTGCCCCATTGAGATCCACGTATCTGTGTGCACCACATGCGCATTAACCACAGCCTCCATCGGATCTGACGTGTGTTGCACTCTTCCGCCAAGGGACTGCAAACGCGACACTTCCTCTTGGCTTGCGTCATACCCAGTGGGACATCCCAACGAGAAGGTTCCGCCCAAAAGACACACCGCTTCCCCCAAGGAGCGAGCCACATTGTTGTAATCCCCCACCCACGCAACTGTGAGTTCAGAAATGGGTCCAACATGCTCCTCCATCGTGAGCACATCTGCCAAAGCCTGCAACGGATGAGCTTCATCGCTCAACATATTCACCACCGGCACAACGTCACAGGCCACCATTCGTTCGATGACACTGTGAGAAAACACGCGAGCCGCCAGCACAGCGTGATAGCCAGCCATGATTCGGGTGATGTCTTCCACCGTTTCTCGCGTGTCAAAACCAACTTCTTCACCACGCGTATAGATGGGATGTCCACCCAATTGCACCACTGCCATCTCCATTGAGTGACGCGTTCTATTAGATGGCTTCTCAAAGATGAGTGCAGCGCCACGCCCACCAAATGGACGAACGGACGCAACAGCTGGGTCGACAGACAACATCAAAATGTCACGAAGTGTTTCCGCACCCAACGAAGAGATGTCAACAATGTGCCGATTTTTCACGACAACACCTCCGCCAATATTGAAAGGGCTTCGTCAATTTCCTCATATGACGCAGTGAGTGGTGGCGCAAACCGAAGAGTTGATGCATTGACACCGTTCACGATGAGTCCCTTTTCCAGAAGTGTGGGAACAATGGTTGACGTTTCTTGACCGGGCATCAACTGAGCACCCAGGAGAAGCCCCTTACCGCGTACATGATCAACGAGACGAAGACGGTTCAGACCAGTGGCCAAGTATTCGCCTTTCTCGCGTGCAAGGCGAGGCGCATCAATCAACTTCATTTGTTCAATCACCGCAAGAACCGCAGAAGTTGCCAACGCGGTACCGCTATAGGTTGAGCCATGATCTCCCGGCTGCATTACTGCGGCAATATCGCGTCGTGCCCACAACGCGCCTACTGGCATACCATTGCCCATTCCCTTCGCAAACGTGACTGCATCGGGCGTGATTCCTGAATGCTGAAAACCAAACCACTCGCCAGTTCGACAAAAACCCGTTTGCACTTCGTCCACAATCAGAAGAACTCCGCGTTCACGACAGAGATCTTGAACGGCTCGCAGATATTCAGTGTCGGCGGGTATGACTCCACCCTCACCTTGAATTGGCTCCAACATGACTGCAGCAACCGTGGGATCAATGAGGCTTTCTAATGACTGGATATCGCCATATTCGCAATAGCGAAAACCTTCAGGCATCGGCTGAAACATCTCGTGTTTTGCAGGCTGACCGGTGAGTGCCAATGCACCCAACGTGCGGCCATGGAAACTCCCGAGTGCAGTCACGATGCGATGACGGCCACGACCGCCAAATTTGCGCGCCAATTTGATAGCCGCTTCGTTCGCTTCTGCGCCTGAGTTACAGAAGAAGACTTGTCCACTCCCTGCACCTGCATTGTGCAACAGACCAGACAGTGCAACTGCAGCTTGCGTTGCAGTGGTGTTTGCAAAAAAGTTAGAAACATGCAAAAGAGTTGATGCCTGCTTGGCAATGGCCTGAGCAACCGCTTCATTTGCGTGCCCTAAAGACACCACAGCGATCCCGCTGAGGAAGTCCAAATAACGCTTTCCATTCACATCCCACAATTCAGTTCCCGCGCCACGTTCAAACATGACAGACGGAGCCCCAAACACTGGAATGAATGGGCAATAGTCGTGGCCTTCGTTGATGGAGACCGCCGTATCAGATGACATAAATGCGTGTTTCATAACGCGCCCCCCGTGATCATGGTGCCAACTCCTTGGTCGGTAAATAATTCGAGCAAGAGAACATGAGCAATGCGACCGTCAAGAATGTGCGCGCTTTTCACGCCGCCGCGAACAGCCTGAATACAACTCTCCACCTTGGGGATCATGCCACCAGAAATTGTTCCGTCGTTCATGAGTTCCGCCAGTTCAGACACCGTTGTGCGCTGAATCAAAGACGATGGGTCATCGACGCGAGAACGAAGTCCCGCGATGTCGGTCAGATAAATAATCTTCTCGGCCCCGAGCGCTTCCGCAATTGCACCCGCTGCGGTATCAGCATTGACGTTGTATGGCTGACCACCGCTATCGACACCCACAGTGGATACAACAGGGACAAATCCATCGGCCAGCAATCCTTCAATGACATGCGGCCGCACCTTTTCAATATCACCCACGAATCCCAAAGAAGGATCACGCGCAGCGACTTGCAAGGTTCGACCATCTGCACCCGATAAACCCACCGCAACATTGCCGTGCGTATTAATGGCGCTGACAATCTGTGGATTCACGTGACCATTGAGAACCATCTGTACAACTTCCATGGTTGCCGCATCGGTAACGCGTAATCCATTCGAAAACTTTGATTCAATGTTTAAACGCGCCAGCATGTCATTGATTTGTGGGCCGCCACCGTGCACCACCACCGGACGAATTCCCACCGTGTGCATCAAAACAATGTCTTCAGCGAAAAGCGCTAACGCATCATGTTCCGAGGTACCAGCAAGTGCGTTTCCGCCGTACTTCACCACCACCGTACGTCCGGCAAAACGACGGATGTACGGGAGAGCTTCCACCAAGACATCGGCTGTAGTGAGAGAACTCATGGATATACCCCTACTGAATTCAGACCTAATGTCTCTGATAATCCCAAGGCAACGTTCATTGATTGCACCGCACCGCCCGCAGCACCCTTTGCGATGTTGTCGAGAGCAGCCAACACCATGACATAACCAGTTCGTTCATCGAAGCGAGCGGTGATGTGCACACAGTTGGTTCCAAGCGTTGCTTTCGTAGACGGAACCTGTGGTCGCACAACAATGAATGGCTCGTTCTTGTAGAAGGTAGCGATAGCAGCAAGCAACGAAGCCGTTGTTGGCTGCTGGCCCGATGGACGCGCGTAACACGTCGCGAGAATTCCACGATTCATGGGTGCGAGATGCGGGGTGAACAAGACTTGGGCACCAGTCACTTGCTCGATCTCGGGTGTGTGACGATGATCAAGCAATCCGTACGCCGTAAAATCTTCATCGACAGTCGAGAACAAACTGGTGTGCTTCAGTGCACGTCCAGCGCCGCTCACTCCCGACGCTGCATCAACAATGACTCCACGTGCATCAACAATGCCCGACCGCACGAGCGGCGTGAGGGCAAGAGATGCCGCAGTGACGTAACAGCCCGGTGTAGCGATGAGTGAAGCACCCACAAGCTCATTTCGATAGAGCTCTGGCAATCCATACACCGCACGCGACAACATCTCTGGTTGATTGTGTTCGAACCCGTACCACTGCGGATAGAGCGAGGCATCTTTCAGTCGGTACGCAGCAGACAAATCGATGATGCACTTCACAGATGTGGCCAGTTCAGGCACGAGCTCCAGCGAAACCTCGTGTGGAAGACCCAGAAACACCACATCGAGGTCTGCAAAACGCTCCCGTGAGTACTCTTCAAAGACCAAATTGGGGTACGCAGCAGCAAGGGATGGATACAGATGGCTCGCCAAGGTGCCAGCTTGAGAATCGCCTGTTGCAGCAACCACTTCCACCTCTGGATGTTGTGCACACAAGCGCAGGAGTTCAGCGCCGGTGTATCCCGATGCCCCAATGATTCCGACTTTCACCATAGATGTATTACTATACGAGACAGTGAATGATAATGCAATCATCCCTCCCGGCCCTGGTGCCCTTCTCGTCGCCCACCCCCGAATGGATGACCCGAATTTCAGTCGTACGGTTGTCTTACTGATCGCCCATGAGGACGAGGTGGGATCAATGGGTGTTGTGCTGAATCGACCAGACGGCAGTGATCTTCCCGACAATGAATCCCCTCTTCAGCGGTGGGTGCATTCGTCAGTCCCGCCATACACAACGTTCGTCGGTGGCCCCGTTGAAGAATCAGGCTTTATCTGTTTACGCAGAGATTCTTCGACTACTAGTGGTGTGCACTCAGTGGACATGGTGGGTGACCACCCCCATTCAGAACAACCACATCGAGTGTTTCGCGGATACGCCGGCTGGAGCGCACATCAACTTCAGGAAGAAATTGTGGCAAACGGCTGGTTCGTGGTGTTGTCCCACCACAACGATGCTTTCGACACCGACCCAGACACTCTGTGGCAACGAGTCCTCCAGCGACAGAATGCGACGCTCCGCCGATTAGCCCACTACCCAGATGTTCCTGAATTGAATTAAGTCAGTGGTTAGGCGCGCAGCGATGCGCCAGCCTTTTCAGCAGCGGCGACACATGCCGAGTGAATATCGGCCAGAACAGAATCGGTGAGTGTTCCGTTGTCTTCCTGCAACCGAAGCCGGAATGCAATGCTTCGCGAATCTGACGGCACGCCCTGACCTCGATACACGTCGAACATCTCGATGGAGACGAGACGCTTTGCCGCAGCCTGCTTGAGCGCACGTTGAATTGTTGCCGCAGGAATAGCGGAAGGAACAATGAACGCTAAGTCAATATCGCTTGATGGGAAGCGATTGATATCACGCGCCTGAACTGGTTTCGGATCTTCAGCGAGAACTGCCGTGAGATCAACTTCGAGAATGCTGACTCGGCCTTCAATCCCCCATTCGTCCAGCACAACGGGATCAATCTCCCCCACAACACCGATGACTCTCTTTCCACGAGCAAGTGTTGCTGATCGCGTCGGATGTAATCCTGCTGGCACTCGTGATTGATCGAGTTGAGCACCAATTGCCAAAACATCACAGAGCGAATTCCACTGCAGCAATGCGGTTTCGGCATCGCCACCTGCAACAACAATGGCAAGTTGCTCGGTTTCATCGGGAAGTTGTTGACCCGAGGCTGGATACACATGCCCAATCTCCCACAGCCCGATTCGTGGAGCACGATGTGACTGGTTGTAGCGCAGAGCCTTCAGCAATCCTGGGCGCAACGATGTGCGAAGAATGGATTCATCTGCAACGAGAGGATTCGCCAACCGCAAGACGTTGTCTTCGGAGAGACCGACGGACGGCAAATCACCGATTGACAAAAATGGAGACGGCATTGCTTCGTCGAGACCAAGACCCACCATCAAGCGCCGCACTGTTCGACGCCGTTGCTGTATGTGCGACAAACGTCCATACACCGTTGACTTGGGAACTGTCTTGCCGATGTTGTCATAACCGAAATGGCGAGCCACTTCTTCAATGATGTCGACATCTTGCGAGCAGTCTGGACGCCACGTAGGAACGCGACACGACACAACTCCGTTGTTGAGTGCTGGAGAAAATCCAATGGCATCAAGAATGGAGAGTGTTGTGTCATTCGGGATAGCCACCCCAAGCAAACGTTCCATTTTTTGCAACGACAAAGACACCTCTACTGGTTGAGGACACGCCGCAGTGGCTACAAAAGTTGCGCCTGCATGAAGAACCACGTTCGGACATGTTTCACGCAAGATAGTGACAAAACGTTCGGCGCCATGCGACCAACCATGCGGATTGACGCCTCGCTCGAAACGAATCGATGCCTCAGAGCGCAATCCATGGCGTTGTGCAGAGAATCGAATGGGGTCTGGAGCAAACCACGCACTCTCAAGAGCCAGCTCTGTGGTGGAATCGGTGATTTCAGAGTGAAGGTCTCCCATGATTCCCGCGAGACCCACCCCCGCGTTGGTGGCATTGTTGCAAATCAACAAGTCATCGGTGGTCAACGAACGCGTTGCGCCGTCGAGGGTGGTGAGAGTTTCACCGTCATTTGCAAGACGAATTCGAAATGAGGAAACAACTGCAGCGTCATAGGCGTGATTCGGTTGGTTGAGCTCCAACATCACAAGGTTGGATGCATCGACAACATTGTTAATGGATCGCATTCCTAAGTGTGCGAGCCGTGCCGCCACCCAACGCGGCGAGGGGCCCACCACTACATTGCTGAGATACGAGACTGAAAATGATCCGCAGTTCTCTGGCGCGTCAATCTGGACTGACAGCGACACTGCTTCTCCAAGAACTCCGGGCTCACATCGTGGTCCGCGTAGTTCAACACCAAAATGAGCAGCCAAATCACGCGCAACACCAAGGTGTCCCCAGCAATCTGCGCGATTACGTGTGAGGTCAAGATCGAACACAACATCGTGTTCAATGCCCAGCACGTCGAATGGACTAACACCCAACGGAGAGTCGGGTGGCAAGATGAGAATTCCCGACGACTCATCAGACATTCCAAGTTCCACTTCGGAACACAACATTCCCTCTGAATCAATGCCAAGAATTCCGCGGCGGGCAATGTTCATGCCGTTCGGCATAGTGGTTCCGATGGTTGCGAGCGGAACAATGTCCCCCGCACCCATGTTTGTGGCACCACACCAAACATGACGTTCTTGTCCATCTCCTGCGTCTACAAAGCAACGCGTCACCTTGGCAGCATCAGGATGTTTTTCGGTACGAAGAATTCGCGCAGTGACAACACCAGGAACGGGTGCACCCACAACAATCATCTCTTCGACAGCCAAACCAAGAGAATTCAAAGCATCGGCAACACGATCTGGATCGGATGGAATGTCGGCCATCTCGCGAAGAATTGATAGAAGAACTTTCACGAGAACTGCTCCGTGAAGCGAATGTCATCGGAATACATGTCGCGAAGGTCGTTGACACCATGACGCTCTTTGGCCATTCGGTCGATACCGAAACCAAACGCGAAGCCGCTCCATTCCTCGGGATCGAGTCCGCCAGCACGCAACACATGTGGATGCACCATTCCACAGCCACCTAATTCAATCCATGAACCATCTGGCCGCCGGATGTCGAATTCTGCGCTTGGTTCGGTGAATGGAAAGTATGACGGGCGAAGGCGACTTGTGAATCCTGGACCAAAGAAGGCCTTCGTAAAGGACTCGATTGTTCCGGCTAAGTCAGCAAACGTAATGCCACGATCAATGACAAGACCTTCAATTTGATGAAAGACAGGCATATGCGTTGCATCCGGGGTCTCTTTTCGAAAGACACGACCAGGCATCACGGCGTAAATGGGTGGTGGCCACTCTTGCATGACTCGAATTTGCACGGGAGAAGTGTGAGTACGAAGCACAACACTTCCTTCGACATCACTTTCAATAAACAAGGTGTCCCACATGCTTCGTGCAGGATGACTTGGGGGCATGTTGAGCGCCTCGAAGTTGTAAAAATCAGTTTCCACTTCGGGGCCTTCGGCAATTTGAAAACCGAGTCCAATGAAAACATCTTCCAAACGCTCTGTAGCCTGAGTAACAAGGTGCATGCGCCCACGTCGACGAGTGGCATTGGGCGACATCGCCACTTCTGTCATGTCAACTCGCTCAGCCTCGACCTTGGCTGCGAATTCGACAACTCTCAGTTCGCGTTCGCGTTGGTCGGCCGCAACCTGCAATTGCGCTAGTGCATCGTTCACAGCTGCACCTAACGCTTTGCGCTGCTCGATGTCCGTGAGCGAACCCAACGACGACTTCACCGCGGCAACTGCTCCCTTTTTTCCTGTCAACGAGGACATTGTTGATCGCAATTCGTCTCGTGACGCCGCCACCGAAATGCTGGCGATGCCCTCGGCAATTGCGGCATTGAGTTGCTGCATTTCAGGAGATGTTGACATGACGAGAAAACGCTACTCCGAGACGCACAGTTCTCTGCGGAACATTAGAGATTGTTCCCCATGACGCGACTACGGCTGATATGCATTGCGATCACCGTTCCGGCCATTGCCACATTAAGGCTCTCCGCGCGACCGGCATGCTCGATGGTGATCCAACCATCCACATCGGCATCGAGCGGGAGTCCGTGAGATTCATTTCCCAACACGACTCCAACGACTCCAGTGAGGTCGGCGTCATACAGCGACTCGGGCGACGATGCGGCAAGTGAGTCATGAGATGTGGTTCCCAACATCCGGATTCCGGCTTCCCTGAGTGTTGCGAGGCGGTCAACGCTCCAGATGGACACATGAAACACCGCCCCCGCAGATGCGCGCACCACTTTGGGTGACCATGGATCAACTGTTGACCCAACGAGCACAACCCCACGCGCACCCGCTGCTTCGGCTGAACGAATCAGCGTTCCCATGTTGCCAGGGTCTGACACTTCATGAAGGACCAGCACCCAGTCGTTCTGCGTGAATGACAATGGACCCGCATGGGGCATGTCACACACGGCCAAAACACCACGCGGTGACTCCGTATCGCTCACCGATGCAAACGTTTTTGCATCGAGCTCAAAACTTCCGCCGGGAGCTACAAAATCTGTGTAATCGTCACGGACATATTGTTCGCGGATATGTATGCCAGCCTGTACCGCTTCTCGCAGAAGTGTGGGACCTTCAACAACAAATGCATTCTCGTCATAACGAAAACTGCGACGCCCAATGAGGCGCCGCAGATTCTGAACCCGAGGGTTCGACGATGACAGTGGTGTACGGCTCAGGCCAACGCAGCCTTTGCCGATGCCACCAATGCACTAAACGCTTCGGCGTCATGCACAGCCAAGTCAGCCAAGATCTTGCGATCAACTTCAATGCCTGCAGCGTTCAAACCAGCGATGAATCGGCTGTACGAGATGTCGTTCAAACGGCACGCAGCGTTGATGCGCTGAATCCACAAACGACGGAACTCGCCCTTCTTTGCGCGACGGTCACGGAATGCATACTGACCAGAATGCAACACCTGTTCATTGGCCGCACGGAATGAACGGCTCTTATTGCCGTAGTAGCCCTTGGCTTTTTCAAGGACTGCGCGGTGCTTCTTGCGAGCGTGTACTGCTCTCTTTACACGTGCCATGTGATTCTCCTAACTCTGTTTCTTCTTCTTAGCGCTCACCCAAAAGGCGCTTGATCTTGCGGGCATCGCCAGGGTGCACATCGACATCACCGGCAAGGCGACGTGTACGCACACTGGACTTCTTCTCGAAGAGGTGCTGACGGTTTGCCTGTTGACGGCGCAGTTTGCCTGAGCCGGTCTTCTTGAAACGCTTGGCTGCAGTCTTGCTTGTCTTCATCTTTGGCATGTTCTATTCCTCTGTCTTTTCGATCTCTGCGATGGGTTCTGGGGCTGAAGACTTTTCTTCAGAGTCCTTCGTTCCCTCTTTGTCGCTCTTCTTGGCCGGTGCCTTCTTGTCTGGAGAAAGAACCATTGTCATGTTTCGCCCCTCGAGCCTGGCTTGAGTTTCCACTTTTGCGAGTGGTCCCAATTGTTCGAGTGCCGCGTCGAGAATTTTGGCTCCCAACTCTGGGTGAGCAACCTCTCGACCACGGAACTGCAAAGTGACTTTTACTTTGTGTCCGTCTTCGAGGAAGTCACGCATGTGCCGAACCTTCGTGTCGAAGTCTCCCTTTCCGATTTTGGGTCGGAACTTCACTTCTTTAATAGTGACGTGAGAAGTCTTCTTGCGGGATTCTTTGGCCTTTTGCGCTTCTTCGTATCGGAACTTTCCGTAGTCCATGATTCGACACACAGGAGGGTTCGCGAGTGGTGCGACTTCGACGAGGTCGAGATCGAGTTCGCGAGCCAACACCAATGCGTCGGCAGTGGAGCGAATGCCCACTTGGCTTCCATCGGGTCCGATGAGGCGTACTTCGCGCGCACGAATGCGCTCGTTGTACCGCGGCTCGTTATTTTGCGGCGTAGCTATGACGGTCTCTCTTGTGCAATGGGCATCGCCCTCCTCTTGTTAGAACCGCTGATGCGGATCGTTCGTGACAACGCACGAAGCAGAGGGAACGCCCAAGAGACGCTCTTCTTCTCGACCCACTGCACTCCGAAATTCGGGTGAGAAGGTGGGGGCCAAAGCCCCACTTCGTTAATTGACTCCACTATGGTACCGCCAGAGAGATGGACCCCACACCATCTGAGCAGCCAATCCCCCTGACCGAGGCAGAAGAACGATGACTGAATTTGATCCGAACGAGGCCGCCGACACTCTGGAAGCCATTGCCGAGGCTCGCCAACGACTTGCCGAAGTACCCGCATCTGTGGTGGTGACCAACCACGCCATGGGCCTCTTTGAACTGGCCGCCATTCATTTGTCGGCCGAACCTGTGCGCCTCGCGGACGCCTCATTAGCGATAGACGCCCTCGGCATGTTGGTGGAAGGACTCGGCGAACGCCTGGGCGAGCACCACGACACGTTGGTCGCGGCCTTATCAAACATTCGATTGGTGTTTGTACAGAAGTCGACGCCGTCAGAGTGAACCAAGGGGGCGGATATCAAACGCCTCGTCCCTCACCACATGAAACGCAGGGGTGAAGGTCACTTCTTCACCCACACCGATGGAACGGGACCCATCTGCAATGACCGCACAATGAAATGGCCAGACCTGACCAGAGGTGTCGGTGATTTCACCCAGACCCCGTTGTGCATCAAATTCTGTAACACGCCCTGACAGCCGAGACATAGACATCTAGTGAATGATTTTTGAAATAGGGATTTCCAGCAAGTCTGACGCGCCTTCGTCAATGAGGGCAGGAATCAATGTATTGATTCCACGTTTTGCCACAACAGTTTCAATTGCATAGTCCCCTGACGCCAACTGAGCGATAGTGGGCGACTTGGCCGATGGCAACAACGCAAGAACTTTGTCCATTGCCGCTTTTGTAACATTCAGCTTTAACAACACCTTGTCACGCGCCTCGAGGGTTCCGGTGAGCAATGTCATGATCTGTTCCATGGCATGACGCTTTGCTGGATCTTCCCACGATGACTTGTTAGCGATGAGTTCGGTGTAGCTGGTCAACATGGTGTCGATGATTCGCAAACCCGCGGCACGCAATGCACGACCTGTCTCTGTGATGTCAACAACACAATCAGCAATGTCGGGGATCTTTGCCTCGCTTGCTCCGTAACTTAAGCGGATATCAGCCTTCACACCACGTGCTTCGAAATATCGACGAGTCATTTCTGGGTACTCGGTGGTGACTCGCACACCATCGGTGAGGTCTGCAACTGATTGAGCTGGAGAATCTTGCGCCACAGCAACCACAACCCGGATTGGCAACGATGTTGCCTTTGAATACTTCAACTGACCAAGACTGACCACATCACTATTGGTTTCTTCAATCCAGTCACGGCCAGTGATACCAACGTCGAACAAACCCTCTTGAACATAGGAAGCAATTTCCTGTGGACGCAAAATACGTACCTCATCAATACGCGGGTCATCAATGGTGGCCTTGTAATCAACTGCCGATGAGCGATTAATGGTGAGATCAGCAGCATCGAAGAGTTCGAATGTGGCCTTTTCTAAAGACCCTTTAGGAAGAACAAATTTCAGCACGCACCGAGGCTACCCATAGAGGGCGCCAGACTTGTGGTGAATTACTCAACCCTTTACGAAAAAGTAATGGGCTCGTCTGTGGGTCTTCCACGCAACCATGACGCAACATCCATCGCAGCCTTTCCTTCAGGCTGAACAACCTGAAGCTGAAGAACTCCATCGCCTGTGCCAACGGCTCCTGTCGCGTTGCAATTGCCCGGAGGCAAGACACCACTGGCCACATCCGCCTGAAGAATGCGCATGCGTGTTGCGCCGAGCATCGTGAAGGCCCGGAGCGCACGAATACGTCGATGAATGCTTTCTGCACTACACGTCCAATCAATGCGAAGTTCCTCGCGTGAAATCTTGGCTGCGTACGTTGCACCATCGGCTTGAGGTACGGGTTCACCTAGTCCATGCGTCACGCATTGAAGCAACAGGTCAGAGCCAACAAGCGCAAGGTCGTGGGTTAACGACTCGGTGGTGGACGTATGAGCAATGGGCACTTCAGCAGAAGCGAACACCGCACCGGTATCAAGCGTTGGCTCCACATTCATGATGCACACTCCTGTTACGGCATCACCTTCAAGAAGTGCACGCTCGACTGGTGCGGCTCCCCTCCATCGAGGCAGCAGAGAAAAATGCACATTGATCATGGGAACTTTTTCAAGCAATGCAGCAGGGATAATGCGCCCGTACGCCACCACGATTCCGAAAAGATTTTCGTGTGCATGCTCGTCAATCCACGACAGATCATGGCTCACCGGAAGACCACATTCTTGCGCCACTTCTTTGACAGGACTGGGAGTGAGTGTCGACCCACGCCCCCGCTTTGCGTCTGGACGTGTCACCACATGCGCAATAGAAATTCCCGAATCAACCAAACGGCGCAGCACAGTTGCGGCTGCAGGAGGGGTCCCCAGAAAGACCAGCGACCGCCCCCGAATGTCCATGAACTATTTCAGACCAATATGACGAGTCTCTCCGGTGACTCGACCGCCATCGGAAATGCGCTTGTACTCACGCATTGCCTCGTCGCGTTGTTCAGTTGTCATTCGATCGAACATGAGAACCCCATTGAGATGGTCAAGTTCGTGTTGAAACAATCGTGCGAGAAGCTCGTCTGCTTCCACCTGAATGGTGTTACCGCTGAGATCGACCGCTTCAAGGAGAACTTCCTTGGGGCGAAGCATCTCGACATACAACCCGGGGATGGAGAGGCATCCCTCGTCGTAGACCCACTCACCGCGTGATTCAACAATTTTCGGATTGATGAGAGTGATGGGCTCACCATCGATGTCGTACACAAAGATCTGCTTTTGAACGCCAATCTGTGGTGCTGCCAAACCCAGACCAGGCGCTTTATACATGGCCTGCAACATGGCTTGTGTGAGCCGGATGATTTTGCCGTCAATGTTCTGCACATCTTCTGCCACAGACGTGAGGACTGGGTCACCATAGGTACGGATGTCGTAGGCCATAATCTGAAAGGCTACCTGCAGCATGAACATGTCATCTGACACCCCACGCGACAATCACTACTTCACCGCCCAACCTGCGAGTGAGTCACATCGGCGTCCATTCACTCTCACTGTTGGAAACACCACTCTGTCGCTCATGGCTGACGCCGGAGTGTTCAGCCAGCACGGCCTCGACAAAGGAACCGCAGTGCTTCTGGACACCATGCGCAAATTGCCATTACGAGAACTACCACCCCACTCAACAGTGTGCGATGTGGGATGTGGTTCTGGAGCAATTGCATTGACACTGGCAGTTCTGTATCCGCACTGCACCGTGTATGCAATTGATATCAACGAACGTGCACGTCAACTGTGTGCAGATAATGCTCAGGCAAATGGTTTACACAACGTGCGCGTCGTGCACCCCGAAGACATTCCCTCAACATTTGAATGCGACATCATTTGGTCAAATCCACCAATTCGAATTGGGAAAGACGCTCTCCACGAACTATTGACCACGTGGTTACATAGGTTGTCCACACACGGCACAGCACACTTGGTCGTCGGCAAAAATCTTGGGGCAGATTCGTTAACCGACTGGATACGACATCAATCCTTTGAGGCGCAAAAAGTTGCCAGCAGTAAAGGCTTTCGTATTATCGAGGTGCGCAAGCGCTAATAGCGAGTGGGATCTGCGTGAACTCTGAGGCTCGCCCCATACCGTGCGCGGTATTCGCTAATACAGTGAGCAAGTTGTTCACGTGTTTCAGCAGACAACAACAGACCATCGGCAACCACGGCGAAACGAACACCAACACTTTCCAGCACCTCAGGAATGACATCGTCTCCTGAAAGTGCAACATGGGCCATCTCTGAAAATGGTGGTAGCGAGAACATTCGACGTGATGCAAGGTCATCGAGATTCCACTGCATGAGCGCTGCGCTCGTATCACTATTTGTAAGAGCCTGAAAAAGTGGATGTTCGGGAGAGCGCGTTTGGATGATCACTCGCCCACCACCTCCAACTATTCGCGCTGCTCGCATGATCAACGCAAGCACTTCGCGGACCGCAGTGATTCGGGGAGCGAAAAGATCACGGTCGATATCGGCGAATACAACTGTGCTTGCCGACGGTGTTCGATACAGCACTGCTTCTGTCCCCACATACATACTGCCCACACTCCACGTGTCATCACTATCGGCAGTGATTTCAATGATGGGTCGTGAGGAAGTCTTGCGTAACTGAGAAATGAGATGCGATACACCCCCGCGCGGAACCGAGAACGATGTTCGCCCACACGAGACACAAACGGCTCCTTTGGTCTCTGCGCAGCGGTGACACGTCAAAGTTCCCTGGTCATCTTGAGACAACAACGACCCGCAGGTTGAACATTTCTGAGACACTCCACACGACTTGCACACAATGAGTCTGGCTTTACCTTTTGTGTTCAAAACACAGACCGAGACCGTGCTGACATCTTTGACAGCATCAAGAAGCGCACTTGATAACAACGAGCCCGCAACAGGGACGTCATCCAAATTCTGAACGACAATTGCAGGCCACTGCGGCCCTTCAGCGACAACACACATGTGTTCGCTATGACGTACAAGCGATTCCGGAGATGGACAGGCAGATGTAGCAATAAACGGCACACCTGCGAGGCGTGCGCGTTCGCGTCCAACATCAACCGCATTCCATGTTGGAGCTCGCTCGTCGTGATGAAGTTCATCGTGTTCGTCAATCACCACAACGGCAGCGAGATCATGACACGGTGCGAACACCGCAGACCGTGCACCAATCACAACATTCACTCCGGCAAGTGCAGAATCCCACTCATCTGGCACTACCGCCGTTGTTAATCCTTGGCGCCGCAGCGACGCCGCGCCAAGAACCGCCATTCGTTGAGTTGGACACACAACAAGAACCGACCCGTGCAACGCCAATGTGTTCACCACATGAAGCGCAGATGCATTCGGTGGCACTACACATAATCCACCACCCATTTCGAATAACGACTGTGCGGCATCTGCAACGGGACTGGTGAGCGATACAGGCGTACCAAGATTTTTGTACACATGACGCGGACGAACCCGTGGTGCACTCGCACGAGACAATGATGCTCGCCATGATCCGAAGAAGTGGTCAGCAAGCCAACGAGTAAGCGGAACAATGTCGGGCTGCACTCCGTAACCCGAAACGCTCGCAATTTCTGCTAACCGCTCTGGCGCGAGGCTTGTATCGCCAACGGTTCCCGCTTCCCCGTACGCCACTACCCAGCCACCAACTCGGCGACCGTTGAGTGGGATGCGCACGCGAACGCCGAGGGACACGCGGGAGCGCATCGCTTCAGGGACGATGTAATCAAATACTTTGTCGATGCCCGACACATCGGGCACCACAGACGCAATATGCAGCGACAGACTCGTTAGAGGTTAAGAGCGGACTTGAAGTCGGACAGACGCGACAGCGCTTCCCATGTGAATTCAGGTTCGCTACGACCAAAGTGACCGTATGCAGCTGTCTTCTTGTAGATAGGACGCTTCAAATCAAGGTCTCGAACAATTGCTGCTGGACGAAGATCAAAAACATTGCGAACAGCATTTTCGATGGCGTCTTCCGCAACGGTGTTGGTTCCGAATGTCTCTACCAAAATGCTGATGGGCTGAGCCATACCAATGGCGTACGCAACTTGTACTTCGCACTTTTCTGCTGCACCGCTGGCCACAACATGCTTTGCAACCCAACGCGCTGCATAGGCGGCAGAGCGGTCAACCTTTGACGGATCTTTTCCAGAAAACGCACCACCGCCGTGACGGCCCATACCACCGTAGGTGTCGACGATGATCTTTCGACCTGTGAGACCAGTGTCAGCGTGTGGTCCACCCAAAACAAACTTGCCTGTTGGGTTGATGTAGATGGATGGGTTATCGCCAGCAAACTGTGCGGGGATAGTGGGCATGATGACCTCTTGGATGAGGTCGGGACGAATTTGTGTTTCGCGATTAATACCGTCGGCATGCTGTGTTGAAATAAGAACAGTAGTGAGACGCACTGGCTTACCGTTCTCGTATTCAAACGTCACCTGAGTTTTGCCATCGGGACGCAAATACGGAACGAGACCGCTCTTGCGCACTTCGGTCAGCCGCTCAGCCATTCGGTGAGCGAGCCAGATGGGCAACGGCATGAGATCAGGAGTCTCATTGCATGCGTAACCAAACATCATTCCTTGGTCACCAGCACCTTGGCTGTTTAATGCATCTTCCGTGGAGCCACTGCGCTGTTCTTCGCTCTTGTCGACGCCTTGTGCAATGTCGGGGCTTTGTGCATCGAGTGCAACCAATACGCCACAGGTATTGCCATCGAAACCATACGCCGCATCGTTGTAGCCAATGTTGTTGATTGCTTCGCGCGCAATTGCTGGAATATCGACATATGCCTCTGTGGTGATTTCACCAGACACAACACAGAGTCCCGTTGTGAGCAGAGTCTCACATGCCACGCGGCTGTGCGGATCCTTTTCAAGGATTGCGTCCAAGACTGAGTCAGAGACCTGGTCAGCCATCTTGTCGGGATGACCTTCGGTCACGCTTTCTGATGTGAACGTGAACTTCCGCACGAGAACTCCTTATTTCTATGCAGTCACTTCTGTGACCGCACCCGTACCACGCTATCCAATACAGCATGTGCCACGGTGTGTTTGCTTGACAATGACACACCCCCTTGGGAACCGTGAGCGTCCAAGATGATGACCGCATTGGTGTCATGACTAAAGCCCACACCCTCGGCAGACACGTCATTTGCCACAATGAGATCGAGATTCTTTCGCTGCAACTTTCCGCGAGCATTTTCCTCGAGATTGTTGGTCTCAGCGGCAAATCCCACCAAGGTTTGCCCAGCAGGCTTCGCACTGCCCAACATTGCCAAGATGTCCGGAGTTGGCTCCAACACAATCTGTGGAACACCCGAATCCTTCTTGATCTTGCCCTCTGCCGGAGCCACTGGACGGAAATCCGCAACTGCTGCGGCCATCACCACCACATCAGCGGTGGGAGCATGTTCTTTCATGGCATTCAACATCTGTTCTGCCGTTTCCACAGACACCACACGAACACCAGGAACCGATGGACGATCGACGGTGGACACGAGAGTGACGGACGCACCACGGGCAGTGGCTGCTTCGGCGATGGCGTACCCCTGCTTGCCACTTGAACGATTGGCCAAGACGCGTACCGCATCGATGGGCTCGCGGGTTCCTCCTGCCGTGACAACAACAGAGAGCCCCTCTAAGTCACGACGACGACCCGTGAGGGTGGCATCGATAGCCGACAAGATGGTGTCAACATCGGCAAGACGTCCAGTGCCAATGTCACCACCGGCCAATCGCCCAGATTGAGGATCAACAACCACAACTCCTCGACGTCGGAGAAGTTCGATGTTGTCTTGCACCGATGGGTGCTCCCACATCTCGGTGTGCATAGCTGGGCACACAACAACGGGTGCACGCGTCGCAATGAGTGTTGCAATAAGCAAGTCGTGTGACAGCCCGGTTGCGTATGCAGACAGCACGCGCGCCGTTGCTGGGGCTACCACAATGAGATCGGCTTGCTGACCTAAACGTGTGTGCGGAATCGGCGATGCGTCATCCCACAAACTGGTGTGCACCGGCTCAGAGGACAACGCAGACAAGGTGACAGGACCAATAAAGCGATGAGCATCTTCAGTGAGGATGGTGGAGACGTGCGCACCAGCATCAACAAGGCGTCGACAAATTTCTACCGACTTGTATGCAGCGATTCCCCCCGAGACTCCGAGGACGATGCGGCGACCACGCACTGATTCCATGAAATCTGACATCACGTGTGGTGTGGTCTGAGAAACAGACGCGACTACTCCGCGTCGTCGGAAGCAGACTCGGCGTCGTCAGTGTCTTCTGCGCCGAAGATTGCCTCAGCTTCTGCTTCCATCTCGTCATATGGCAAGCGTTCAATCTTGACAATTTTCTCGGCAGCAATTTCTTCAAAAGCAATGGACAATGGCTTACGCGCAACCGATGACACCTGTGGTGGGACCATGTGTCCGAGACCTTCACCCAATTGGTTGAAGTATGAATTGATCTGACGTGCCCGGTACGACGCAAGTGTCACCAACGCAAACTTTGAACCTTCGAGGCTGTCGCGGTCGAGCAGGTTTTCGATGCTGGGATAAATCATGGAGTCGTTCTGACGGGACATGTGAGACCTCCGAAGTCAACTTGTGAGGCTATCGGCTGGCCTGGCGGGCCGCACCGATGATGCCCTGAATCTCGGCCACCGCACGGTCGAGATTGTCGTTCACGACGACCACATCGGCAATTTCTGCCCCAAGGCGCTCTTCGTCTTCAGCCTTTTGAAGCCGCTCGACGACGTGCTGTTCTGAGTCCCCCCTGCCCTGCAGACGACGACGCTGCTCCTCCCGCGACGGAGGCTGAACAAACACCAAAATGGCATCTGAATGGCGCTCCTTCACCTGTGTGGCCCCATGCAGCTCAATTTCTAACACGATGTCGCGCCCATCGGAAATATTCGGCATGGGAGATCCGTACAGATTTCCAAGGAACTCTGTCCACTCAAGAAATCCGCCCTGGTCGATGTGTTGTTGGAATTGATCGCGCGTCACAAAGACATACGCATCATCGGGTTCGCCTTCACGTTGTTGTCGCGTGGTCCACGAACGACTGAGCCACAAACGATCATCGCGCTGCAACAGTTCTTGAACAATGGTTCCCTTACCGGCGCCACCAGGCCCAGAGACCACAACAATGACAGGTGACGTCATGCTGTGGCCACCGCCGACGATATGGCGCTCACCTGATGAGAAGAAAGCTCACCAATGCTGGTGAAGTGACCGACACCGAGCTCATCGAGCAAGCGACGCCCAGCCACCTTCCCCAGTCGAGGGTGAACATCGAGCACCTTGACAACACGAACCGACTTCACGAACGGGTCAGATGTCATCAGCAATTCAGCCAATGCACCATTCTGGGCGCTGGCAACGGCTGACATTCGAGCGGAACGAAGCCGTGACACCGTTTCGAGGTCGCGGGTTCTGCTTTCCATAAAGCAATTGTAGTTGCGAGGACACCACGAACAACGGAACGCATCTACGAACGATGGACCCGCGACACAATGTGGTCCCATGACGTCGCACCAAGTGCCTCGGCTCTCCGCGCAGCATCACATGCGATGTTCCATGTTGCACGTGGATTCGCAAAGGACGCGGTGCCCACTTGAACAGCATTGGCTCCGGCCATCATCATCTCGATGGCGTCGTTACCCGACGAGATACCGCCAACCCCAACAATGGAGACCGAAGGAAGCGCAGACCTAACATCGAAGACCGTGCGCACCGCAATGGGATGAATAGCTGAGCCTGAGAATCCACCTCCCCCGTTACCCAAAGTTGGCTGGCCAGTTGATGTATTGATTTGCAACCCCAACATGGTGTTGATGAGCGTGAGCGAACGCGCACCTGCCTCTGTGACAGCTTGTGCGATGGACACAACACGATCGGTGTTGGCGCTGAGCTTTGCCCAGACTGGAACATCAACAATGCGTGACACATCGTTAATAATGCGTGCCGACATCTGCTCATCGTGGGCAATGATTCCTGATCTGCCTTCAAGATTCGGACACGACAAGTTAACTTCAATGGCCGCGATGCGAGTCGACACTGCACTGAGTTGATCTGATGCGCGAACATACTCATCGACGGTTCGTCCCCAAATACTTACGATGGTGTTCGCACCAGCCTTTTCGCACTTGGGCAGTGACTCACGTATCCATTCGGGAATTCCAGGTCCTTGTAGACCGACCGCATTCATCATTCCAGATGTTGCGGTGTGCACTCGCGGAGATGGATTACCGGCCCATGGTTCGTGGAACAAACTCTTGACAACAATGGCACCAAGCTTGTGAAGCGGCAGATACGGGGCGAATTCAACATCGTGGCCTGCGGTGCCAGATGCAGTCATGAACGGAGTGCGTAAACGAACTCCACCAACCGTGACAGCACCTAGCTCGTCAAGTGCGCGTTCACCCCGTTGCAATTTCATCGTCCGTGATACTCCTGCAACGATCGCACTTCCACTTCCGACTCACGCTGCTCCCACAGTCCATTCATGGCAGCGAGTGCAGCCTCCACCGTGGTTACCGACGACACTCGATTGGTGTTGGCCGCTTTACGAATAGCTTCACCATCTTCACGTGATCCTCGTCCATGCGGTGTATTCACCACAAAACTGATTTCACCTTGAGCGATGAGGTCAACTGCATTGTCCATCGATGATCCTTCGATCTCGGACAATTTGCCCACTACTCGGTCAACTCCGATTCCGAACTTCTGCAGGTACTCAGCAGTTCCGGTCGTGGCCGCAATACCCAATCCCAAAGCACGCAAGCGACGCGCCACAACGAGGCCCGCAGGTTTGTCGCCGTCATTGAGAGACAAGAACACCAAACCAGACGTTGGCAACAATGTTCCTGCCGCAGTCTGAGATTTCACAAACGCTCGTCCAAATGACGTGTCGATACCCATCACTTCGCCGGTGGAACGCATCTCCGGCCCAAGCGCAGTGTCAACTTCAGGGAAGCGATTGAACGGAAGCACAGCCTCCTTCACCGATACGTGTCCGCCCGAGACAGGAGGTGTGAGTAATCCTTCTGTACGCAAGTCAGCCAGCGATGCACCCAACATGACGCGGCTTGCAACTTTTGCCAGCGGCACGCCTGTTGCCTTCGCAACAAATGGAACCGTACGAGATGCACGTGGGTTGGCTTCAATGACATACACCGTTGTGCCAAGCACTGCGAACTGTACGTTGATGAGACCACGAACATCTAGCGCATGAGCAATGGAAGTTGTGTATTCAGAAATCACTTCAACAACCCACGACGGAAGAGTTTGCGGCGGAATCGCACATGCTGAGTCACCAGAATGCACACCAGCTTCCTCAACGTGTTCCATCACCCCACCAATGAGAACTTCACCGGTGTGATCCCGAATGGCGTCCACATCAACTTCTGTCGCATCCGCCAAGAAACGGTCGATCAACACCGGGCGTTCCGCCGATAGACCTCCCTCTTTACCCAGACTTCCGTCAGCGGCCAATTGCTCCATCGCGCGCTCGAGTGCCTGCATGTCATGCACGATTTGCATGGCACGTCCACCCAATACATAGCTGGGCCGCACAAGCACTGGGAATCCCACACGTTGTGCAACTGCACGTGCCTCATCAAGAGTGACTGCAGTTCCACCTGGAGGCTGAGGAATGGACAATGACTCACAGAGCTGATTCCATTTTTCTCGGTCTTCTGCGAGGTCAATGGAATGCGGCGATGTTCCCGCAATGAGGGCAGGATCAATCTGACCAGACAACTTCAAAGGCGTTTGACCACCCAAACTGACGATGACCTTGGGAGGAACACCACCGGCAGCTGCGGTTTCTGCCGCAATAACGTTCAACACATCTTCACGCGTGAGTGGCTCGAAATAGAGACGATCAGATGTGTCGTAGTCAGTTGACACTGTTTCTGGATTGCAGTTCACCATGACCGTTTCGAAGCCAGCATCTCGAAGCGCAAAACTCGAGTGAACGCAGCAATAGTCAAACTCAATACCTTGCCCAATGCGGTTCGGGCCAGAACCGAGAATGATGACCCGCGGACGGTCCGACGGCCTCACTTCGTTTTCGTCTTCGTACGTTGAATAGTGATACGGGGTTTGCGCCGCAAATTCTGCGCTACACGTATCGACTGTTTTGTACGTGGGAATCACTCCCATTGCTTCACGTGCTGTACGAACCTTTTGCTCGTCAATGCCCCACAAATAGGCCAGCTGGCCATCGGAGAAACCGAGGCGCTTTGCCCGACGCATGCCGCGACGACCAACAGCATCAAGACCGACATCGGCCAGTGCATGTCGTTCATCGACAATGATGAGCATTTGATCGATGAACCACGGATCAATCTTCGTGACGTCGTGCACCGTGTCTGCGTCAATTCCACGACGAAGAGCTTCTCCCACTTGGAAAATTCGCTCGGGCGTTGGGATTGCACACTTTGCCAAGAGTTCCGCATCGGACAGCGTGTCATACAAACCTTCAGCAGGGTCACAGTTGAGACCCAAACGCCCTTGCTCAAGGGACCTCAATCCCTTTTGAAGACTTTCGGGAAATGTGCGACCTATTGACATGGCCTCGCCAACGCTTTGCATCTGCGTTCCAAGGACTCCTGAGGTGCCAGGGAGTTTTTCAAAAGCCCACCGCGGAATCTTTGTGACCACATAATCGATTGTGGGTTCAAAACTTGCAGGCGTCATCTTTGTGATGTCGTTGGGAATCTCGTCAAGGGTGTACCCCACCGCCAACTTCGCCGCAATCTTTGCAATGGGAAATCCGGTTGCTTTGGACGCCAGCGCTGACGACCGAGAGACGCGCGGATTCATTTCAATGACCACCATGTCTCCGTTTTCGGGGTTCAACGCAAACTGAACGTTTGATCCACCTGTCTCCACACCCACACGCCGAATACACGCCAACGCAGCATCACGCATTTTTTGGTATTCAACATCGGACAGTGTTTGGGCGGGAGCAACGGTGATGGAGTCACCTGTGTGCACACCCATGGGGTCAAAGTTCTCGATACTGCAGATGATGACGCAGTTATCTGCCTTATCGCGCATCACTTCCAATTCATATTCTTTCCATCCAACAATGGATGTCTCGATGAGAATTTCATGAATGGGACTTGCATCAATTCCTGCTTGAGCAACCTTTTCAAACTCTTCAAGAGTGTTAGCAATTCCGGTTCCGCGACCACCCAAGATGTAGGCGGGTCGGATAATGACCGGCAAGCCAATTTCCTTCAATACGTCGCGCGCTTCGGACATGTTGTGCGCGATGCCACTTCGCGGGACATTGAGCCCAATTTCAATCATCGCTTGCTTGAATTTGTCGCGGTCTTCCGCAGTGGCGATTGCATCAGCGTTTGCACCAATGAGTTCAGGCGTACCTGGCACACCAACGAGGCCCTTTTCGTACAGTGCCATCGCTAGGTTCAAACCCGTTTGTCCGCCGAGGGTCGGCAAGACAGCGTCGGGCTTTTCACGTTCGATAATTTTCGCCAAGATCTCAGGTGTCAACGGCTCGATATACGTGCGGTCCGCAAAATCGGGGTCTGTCATGATGGTGGCAGGGTTTGAGTTTGCGAGAACGACGCGATACCCCTCTGCTTTCAGCACCCGACATGCTTGAGTGCCTGAGTAGTCAAACTCACAGGCCTGCCCAATAACAATTGGACCAGAGCCAATAATGAGAATGTTGTGGATGTCTGTACGACGTGGCATTACTTGGTCTCCATCAGTTCTGCGAATTCTCCAAAGAGGTAGCGGCTGTCATGTGGCCCAGGACCCGCTTCTGGGTGGTACTGCACCGAGAATGCGCGGTGATCTCGCAATCGCATTCCTTCATTGGTGTTGTCATTGAGATTGACATGCGTAATGTCTGCAACCCCAGACAATGAATCTGCATCTACACAGAAGTTGTGGTTTTGACTTGTGATCTCGACCCTGCCCGTCGACAAGTTCCGCACGGGATGATTTCCACCATGGTGCCCAAACGGAAGCTTGAACGTATGACCACCAAATGCTCGCGACAGCAATTGATGCCCCAAACAGATACCAAACGTTGGAATGTTGGCTTCAACAATTGCACGAATGTTGACCGACGCATTTGCCACCATCTCGGGGTCACCAGGGCCATTTGACAAGAAGACACCATGTGGGGACATCGCAAGTACTTCTTCTGCAGTAGTTGATGCCGGCACAACCGTGATGGTGGCAATCTCACTGAGGCATCGAAGAATTGTGGACTTGATACCGAAGTCATAAGCGACAACCGAAAACTTTCCGTTGCCGTACGTGTATGGCTTGTCTGTAGTGACAAGCGATACGAGGTCGACCCCAGATGTTCCCTTGTCATTCTGCGCCGCTGTACGAAGCGCATCGTGAGATGCAGTACCAAACGCTCCGCGAAGTGAACCCGCATCGCGCAACAGACGGGTGAGACGTCGAGTGTCCAATCCTGCAATTCCTGGAAGACGCTGCGCCTTCAACATCGAGTCAATATCGCCTTCACTACGCCAATTGCTGTGACGTCTCGCCATATCTCGGACAATGACACCGCGAGCAAATGATCCACGCGATTCAGCATCAGCTGTTGTCGTTCCGTAATTCCCAATGTGCGATGTTGTGAATGTGATGATCTGCCCTGCATAGGACGGATCAGTAATGACTTCCTGGTATCCAGTCAGCGTCGTGTTGAACACAACCTCACCCACTGCGATTCCATTTTCTGGAATATGCCCAATTGCTTCGCCCTCAAAGACTGAACCGTCTTCTAGGACCAATGCGATCTCCTGCAGTGTCTGACTCATTTGAGTGCTACTCCTTCGCGAACAACCAGTTCGCCTTGATAGATGGTGTGATGAACTTTTCCGCGCACATCCATGCCGTGATACGGGGTGTTCGTACTGAGACTTGCGAGCGAGTCGCGATGGACCGTCCATACGGTGCTGGTGTCCCACACCGCAAGATTGGCCACTTCCCCCACTGCGACCGGACGTCCATGTGTTGAGTCGATGCGAGCAATTCGAGCCGGGTTCCATGACATCAATGCGGCAAGCATTTGCGGCTCGCACTGTGTTGCGGTGTTCACCACAGCCAGAGCAGTTTCAAGCCCGAGCATTCCTGGTGGAGCTTGATCAAGTGGCTGATCTTTTGTGTGGCTGGCGTGAGGAGCATGATCGGTCGCAATTGCATCAATTGTTCCGTCGCGTAGTCCTTCAATCAGCGCATTGATGTCTGTTGAAGTACGCAGCGGAGGATTTACTTTGAAGATAGGACTGAAGCCAGCGAGAAGAGAGTCTTGCAACGAGATGTGGTGCGGAGTTGCCTCAGCTGTAATTGGAAGACCTTCCGCCTTCGCTGCACGAACCAAGGAAACACTTTCAGCAGTGGACAAGTGCAACAGATGTACACGTCCACCAGTTTCTCGACACAGATTGATATCGCGCTGCACCATCGCTATCTCGGCACTGGCAGGCCAACCAGGAACACCCATGTGTGAACAGCATTCACCGTCGTGCATCACCGCACCACGTGTGAGGTCTGCAACTTCACAATGTTGTGCCATAACTATGTTCAACGACACCGCTTGTTGCAATGCTTCACGCATGAGTTGTTCGCTCTGTACGCCATTGCCATCATCGGTAAACAACATCACACCAGCAGCAGCAAGGTTGGCAAGGGGTGCAAGTTCTCTTCCTTCACGGCCAGCGGTGATACAACCCGATGGAATGACGTCGCATAAGCCAGCTCGTTTGCCTTGCGATCGAACAAATTCGACGGTAGCCACATTGTCTTGCGCAGGGTCGGTGTTTGGCATGGCAACAACAGCGGTGTATCCACCAAGTGCCGCTGCACGACTACCCGTTTCAATTGTTTCAGCCTCTTCTTTTCCTGGTTCGCGAAGATGCGTGTGCAGGTCAACAAAACCCGATGAAACGAATAAACCTGAGACATCTATTTCAAGGTCACCGGCCATCTGTCCGCCCACTTGAGCAATAACGCCACCTGAGATCAGAACATCAGCCACAAAAACTGAATCGGGATTCACAATGGTTCCGCCGCGCAACACGATGCTTGTGGACATCACTCTCCCCCCACCGCGAGATTCGCAGAGACGTCTCCACCCAACAAGGTGAACAGCACAGCCATTCTGACCGACACGCCATTTGCCACCTGATGAAGGATGCGTGAACCAGCAAGGCCAGCGGGATCGACAGCAATTTCAACCCCGCGATTCATTGGTCCAGGATGCATCACGATGGCATGTGCTTGAAGAGCCTGTGCACGTTTCTGCGTTAGCGAAAACTTATTCATGTAATCGGCACTGCTTGGCACGATAGATGCATCCATACGCTCAAGCTGCATACGCAAGAGGTACAGAACATCGACAGATTCAATGACATCATCGATTGTTGAACGAACTTCTACGGGCCACGACTCAACAAAAGAAGGCAACAGGGCCTGAGGAGCAACTAGAACAACATGTGCTCCTAGCCGAGTGAAGAGGTCTATGTTGCTTCGCGCCACACGAGAGTGTTTGATATCGCCGACAATGGCAATTGTCCGACCAGCCAAATCGAGAGTTCCGAATTCTTGACGCACGGTGTACACGTCGAGCAATGCCTGAGTGGGGTGCTGATGCCATCCATCACCGGCATTGATAATGGACGCAGATGTCCAATCTGACATTTGCCGAGGAACTCCACTGGACTTGTGGCGAACAATAAACGCATCGACACCCATTGCTGACAACGTTTCGATGGTGTCACGGACACTTTCACCTTTGTTCACACTTGAACTTGACGCCAAAAATGTCATGACATCAGCAGACAGTCGGCGTGCAGCTAATTCGAAGCTAAGCCGCGTGCGGGTGGAGTCTTCAAAGAAAACAGTGGCGATGGTCTTGCCCTTCAACGCAGGCACCTTGGGGACACTGCGTCGGTTCACTTCTGCCATGTGGTCGGCAGTCTCCATCAATGATCGAATGTCGTCCACAGTGAGGTCATGGGTATCGAGAAGATGCTTCATTGAGCCACCGCCACGACAATCACGCCATCAGGGCCGACCGAGACTTCATCGGTGGCGTGGGTAGGAATGTTCTTCCCTACATAGTCAGGTCGTATCGGAAGTTCCCTATGCCCCCTATCGACCATCACCGCCAACTGCACTGCGCGTGGACGGCCGTAATCGTTAAGTGCTTCGAGAGCTGCGCGCACAGTACGTCCCGTAAACAAAACATCATCCACCAACACGACCGTTCGACCCGTGAGATCAACGGGGATGTCGGTAGGGGCGGACAACACCACGGGACGCAAGCTGTAGTCGTCTCGATACATGGAGATGTCCACTGCACCACATGGAACATCGGCGCCCGAGGAGATCTGATTGACCAGATCACACAAGCGACGAGCAATCCATGTTCCGCCGGTCTGCATTCCAACAATCACAAGTGAAGAAAGATGTGGATTTCGCTCAACAATTTCGTGAGCGATCCGAGTGATGGCGCGCGAGATATCGTCCGCGCCGAGAATTACACCCTGCTGGGTAGTCACAAGGCTCACCGCAGGGAGAACGACGTGAGTTCGGGCAAACAAAACGCCCCACTGCAGGGGCGTTCAAAAAAAGTTGTATGAGTCATGTTGTCCTTCCGTTCGAGCCTCACAGGACTCGTTTTACGGTCTCCTCAACTGTACACACTTCTTCCGCAGTGTTCAATTTTTCTTTCTGGCAAAAACCTGCCAATACGAGTTTCCGTTGACCTCTTCGTACAAATGGCTAACCGCAGCCCAATCCCAACGCAAGGAGTCGCTCAGTAACCGAGGCAAGACCACATATTCCACGCGGTCTGCCGCCGGTAGTCGCGTGCCCTCAAGTGCCGTTCCGACCCCGTAATACAAGGCTCGAAATGGGTTGGGAAAGAAATAGATCTCTTTTCGATGCGCCAGGTAGGTCACCAATGGGTCATACGCAGAGACCACTGCGTCGTCTGGAATAGTGCGCACAATGTCTCGCGCGGCGACTGCCACGGGTGCATGTGGCGACAGCACTGGTCGAGGCTTGACGGCAAGTGAGTGCTGACCCCACAATACGAATGTGACCAGGGTGCAACTAACGACACCCGCCATCACCACGCGTCGCCATCGTGCAGCTACAGCACGAACTCCAAACACTGTGGCAAATACGAGTGCCGGAACTGCAACGAGTGAATAGTGATACTGAATACTGTGCTGATACCAAAACGTGCTCACGATGTTTGACCCAATGACGGGTATTGAAATCAGCATCCACCACGGGGACAGAACACACACTGCAGCAAACGGTGCGAACATCTGAAACACATAGAGTGCTCGATCTTCCGAGACCAGATATCGACCCACACCGATGGGGTTTGTGAATACTTCGCGGAGAAAACCACCGACACCCCCATAAGGAATTCTCCATGCATTTCGTGTGGGCACACCAATCAACGAGCGCATCAACACAAACATGCCCACCACAGTGGCAAGAAGTGAGGCAAGAACTGTCAAGAGACCACGGCGACGGTCATAGCGCACAGCAACAAAAAGGCCAAGTGGAACCATCACCAGCAGCACGTCTTCTTTAACCAGTAAACAGAAAAACACCATGACCGCGTACATGCGCCACTTCTTCATGTAGAGGGCATACAACGCAGCTGGCAAGAACAATCCCAAAAATGAATCTGGGTGGAAGTTTTCCATTCCTGTTCCGTTCACCGCCGGATTGGCTAACCACAGCACCGCAGCGCACATTCCCATACCGTCGCTGCTCAAGACTTTTCGCGCAAACAGATAGATAGGGATGGCGCCAGCCGCAATGACACACGCCTGCACCACCAACAAGGTGGCTGTACCAGGAATGATCCAAAACAACGGCACAACGAGAAAAAGAATGAGCGACGCATGATCACCCAACATGTTGCGACCCATCAGTGTGACGAACGGAGCTTCGCCACGCGATAACAGCCACACCCCTTGGTCGTATAGCCCGACGTCATAGGCAAACATTCCAAGACCACGATGAGCATTGACTTGCAACACAGACATCCACACTGCATGCGCCAAGGCCACAATGACGACACTCCATGTCCACGGCGATGCGCCAGCCAGCGATGCCTTAAGAGTGCGCGTCTGGACCACTTGGGTGTGCACGATGCAATTGTTACCCAGCAGTGCGTACCGTTTTTGCCACGGCGGCAAGAACGCCGTTCACAAAACGGCCTGAATCATCAGTTGAGAAACGTTTTGCTAATTCAACGGCTTCGTCAATAGCCACGGCAGTTGGAACATCTGGCCGATGTGCCAACTCAAAAATTCCCAAACGCAAGATGGCTCGATCAAGTGCCGGCATTCGATCGAGAGCCCAACCGCGAGCATTTGATGAGATTGTGGCATCGAGTTCAGCAATGTGTGATTCAACACCCGATAAGAGTGCACGCACCAGTTCTTCAGATGCGACGCCACGCTCTGCCAGTAACGCCATCGCGGTGACAGCACGCTGCTCTGCTTCGTACAAAAGCATCACAGCTTGTTCGCGAGCATCGGTTCTTTCGTCCGACGGACGAAATGAGTCTTGATTGTCGGGCATTAGACGCGAGTGATGTAGTCACCCGAACGAGTGTCTACCTTCACTTTGTCGCCAACATTGACAAACAAGGGAACCTGAATGACCTTTCCAGTTTCGAGTGTTGCTGGTTTCTTTGCACCCGACACACGGTCGCCTTGTACACCAGGTTCAGTTTCAGTGATGACCAGTTCGACAGATGCGGGAATTTCCACCGTGACAATCTCGCCGTTGTAGTACGCGATGATGGCCATGGCTTGCTCAACCAAGTAATCGGCTGCCTCTCCGAGAGCCGTTGGTGAAATGGTGGTCTGGTCGTAGGACTCAGTGTCCATAAACACAAAATCGGTACCGTCCTTGTACAAGAACTGCATGTCACGCTTATCGAGAATGGCTTGCTCAACACGAATACCCGCGTTGAAGGTCTTTTCGAACACGTTCCCGTTACGCAAGTTGCGCAATTTGGTGCGCACGAATGCACCACCCTTGCCGGGCTTCACATGCTGAAACTCAACGACTGTGAAGAGTCCGTTGTCCAGTTCGAGGGTGATTCCGTTCTTCAGATCGTTTGTTGTGATCGCGGGCATGAAAGTTCCTTGGGACTAAGAGTGAGAATGCGGCAACCAGTGCCTGTGACGACGACCAAATCTTCAATTCGGACGCCACCGACCCCTTTACGATAGAGCCCAGGCTCGACGGTCACCACCTCTCCCGCAGAGAGAGTGGCCGTGCACCGTGGAGACAAGATGGGGTCTTCGTGGATATAGAGACCAACCCCGTGCCCCGTTCCATGCACAAATTCATGTTCTACCCCAGCTTCGCGAAAAACTCGGCGAACAGCAGCATCTACATCGGACCCGACGCATCCGGCACGCACAACATCGACACCGGCCTGTTGTGCCTTCTTCACCGTTGAGAACATCTGAAGATACGCGTCGCTCCATTGACCCACCCGAATTGATCGGGTCATGTCACTGCGATAGCCATCGACACATGCACCCATGTCGACAACGACACAATCACCGTCCGCAATCACGGTGTCGGTGGGTTCATGATGTGGTCGAGCTCCGTTTGAACCCGTTGCCACAATTGTTGGGAACGACACGTCATCGGCCCCCAATTCGTTCATGGCGTTCTCCAGTCGAAATCTGACTTGCTTCTCGGTGTCGCCCAAGATTCCATCGCGCATGACATGCGCTAGAGCCGCGTCTGCAATACGTGCCGCCATTTCAATTGCGGCGACCTCTTCGGCATCTTTAGATCGCCTTAGTTCGCTCAGCACTGTCGATTCATCTGAAACTTTAAACACGTCACGAAGATCATGAAAGCGAGCCGCAGAAATGTGATGAAAGTTGGTAGCAACTTCAACAACACCACGTGCCTGCAACTGCTGAACCATCGTTGAAGTTGCAGACACTTCACAGACGTGAGTTGACGACGATGATGCATCAAGTTCAACTGCAGCCCGTTCGGTGTATCGACCATCAACAAAAAGAATTGACTCCCCGGTGCGACGATCAACAAACAACTGAGACGTACTACCGCTAAATCCAGTCAGCCATCTGATGTCGTCATTGTTTGTCACAATGACATGTCGCGACGCTCCTCCCGACAAAAACGCATCAAGCCGGCGTGCAACGTTCATGGTTAACCGAGACGAATCAGGGCATCAATAGCCAACAAGTAGCTAGCGCCCCCAAATCCTGAAATGGTTCCGTTCACGACCGATGACAAGACACTGACATGGCGAAAATCCTCACGTGCGGTGGGGTTAGACAAGTGCACTTCAACGATTGGACCTTCAAAAGACCGCAGTGCATCGTGTAAAGCCCACGAGTAGTGAGTGAAGGCTCCTGCATTGATGATGATGGCATCACTTGATCCGCGAGCTTGCTGTATGGCCTGCACCAGGTCTGCTTCTGAATTTGACTGCATTGCAGTGAGAACGATTCCGTGGGAGGTTGCTGCTTCTTGACAGGCTGCCATGTGGTCCTCGAGCGTTGCCGACCCATACACAGATGGCTCACGCTGACCCAACAGATTGAGGTTTGGTCCGTTAAGAACGAGCACTGAGGAAATAGCCATGTCACTTACCGTACTCGCGCCATCGCTCCGGCGTGAGGGAATAAACGACATGTGCGATGCATTACAGAGCGTGAAGTCGGGATTGAAGATCTGTATAGGCCGCAGTCAGAACTTCACTTTTTATTCCTGGCACCACTTCAAGGCCAGATTCCGAGTCAAGAACAAAAGTCAGCGACGTGAGTGCTTTCTTATCGCGACCCATGGCCTCAATTAAGGATTCAATTGACACGCCTTGCGGAAGTGGCAAACGGAGGCCGTACACATCATGGACGACGTGATAGTGGTCGTCGACCCGAGCAGAAGAAATGCGTTCCATACGATGCGCAACGTGAGCTGCATACAGAAGACCGATAGACACAGCCTCACCATGTGCAATGGAAAAGTTGGTGTCAATTTCAAGGGCATGAGCCAATGTGTGGCCGTAATTTAGAAACGCGCGAATCCCACCTTCGCGTTCATCGCTAGCGACGATGTCGCCCTTGATACCAATGCATCGAGCAACGCGCTCATCGAAAGGCATCGTGTTGAGATCTTCACGAACAATGAAGTGATACTTAGCCATCTCTCCAAGACCGCAACGAGTCTCACGCTCTGGCAACGAGTCCAATGCGTTGAGATCACACACCACGCCAGAGGGCTG
This sequence comes from uncultured Bifidobacterium sp., assembly GCA_964503445.1. Classification (GTDB taxonomy): domain Bacteria; phylum Actinomycetota; class Acidimicrobiia; order Acidimicrobiales; family Ilumatobacteraceae; genus UBA2093. Next base: position 49,207 of record CAZCZM010000003.1, on the reverse strand, counting down.
CCAGAACGCTCCCACCAAGTTCTTTCCTTCAGGAAGATTGACGCCAGTCTTGCCGCCGATGGCTGCATCAATCATTGCGAGCAGCGTGGTGGCCACATGTACGACAGCGATGCCTCGGTGATACGACGCAGCAGCAAACCCAGCGACATCGGTCACCATTCCCCCACCAACCGCAACAACAACATCTGAACGAGTCAGCCCCTGAGAAGCGAAAGCACTGCAGAGTGTCTGAATACTGGACAATGTCTTATGTTCTTCACCAGCGCCCAAGAAATGAATGCTGACGTCATGCTGAGGAAAGTTAGGAATAAAGGCTTCCGGAATTCCGCGCTGAGTCACAACTGCGACGCGTCGTGCCCCCGCAGGCAACAACTGCTGCGTAGATGAAACGATGTTGCGCCCAACATGTACCGCATATGAGCGATCTCCGAGTTTGACGTCAACTGTTTTCATGTCACTCATTACTACCCCCAGATGTTGCATCTCCCACAGAGAGTGCGTCAACAATCAGTGCGGCTACCGATTCGGGAGAGCGCGACGAAACGTCGACAACAATGTCTGCAACTTCGGAGTACCACGAGCTTCGATCCGCTGCCATCTTGCGCAGAGTTCCTTCACGATCATTGTCCAGCAGCGGACGATGACCGCCTTTCTGGGTGCGCTGAACCAGAACTTCAGGCGGAGCGTGTAGCCATACCACCGATGCGGTTCCATCGTGACTTGCCTTCTTCAACGCATCACGATTTTCTTTGCGAACTACCACGCCACCGGCACCAGCCACCACGACCGGACCGGACGACAGAAGACACTGCTGAAGAACTTGTGATTCGTGTTCGCGGAATACATCTTCACCATCTTCATCAAAGATGGCACGAACGGACTTCCCTGCTCGCGTCTCGACGATCTTGTCAGTATCGAGACACTCAGCACCAAAGTGTTGAGCCAATTCACGCGCAACAGTGCTTTTTCCTGTGCCCATGAGCCCAACCAGAATGATGACTCGCGGAATGCTCACGACTCCAGTGTGGCTTCAAAGGCCTGGGCATTGCGAACGAATTCTGACAGTGAGTCTCCACCAAATTTGCGTTGCGCCTCGGCAGCGAGAACAAGTGCGACCATGGTTTCAACAACAACACCCAAAGCAGGCACGGCCGTGACGTCGGTGCGCTCTTTAAAGCTGACGGTTTCTTCTTTGGTCACTGTGTCGACAGTTTTGAGGGTGGGCTTGTTGAGCGTGGCGAGGGGCTTCATAGCCGCACGTACAATCAGCGGCTCACCAGTAGTGATTCCGCCTTCAGTTCCGCCGGAACGATGTCCCTCTCGAACGTATTTGCGTTGAGCTGAATCCCAGTGAATGGGGTCATGCGATTCGCTACCTCGCAGACCTGACACTTCGAAGCCGTCACCAATTTCAACACCTTTCACGGCCTGAATGCTCATGACTGCTTGTGCCAACAGGGCATCGATTTTTCGATCCCAATGAACATGACTTCCCAGTCCAATGGGAACCCCATATGCAATGGCTTCGACAATGCCGCCCAATGAGTCACCCTCTTTAGCGGCCTCTTTAATGGCGGTAATCATTGCGGCTTCCGCTGCAATATCGAAGCAGCGCACTTCCGATGAGTCGATGGCGTCAAGATCAGCCATGGTGGGCAACGCTGAATTGTGAGCGCGAGCCGAACCGATTTGAACAACATGACTGAGAATCCCCACGCCAATGTGCGAGAGCAGTTGCTTCGCCAAAGCACCTGCGGCCACACGAGCAGCAGTCTCACGAGCACTGGCTCGCTCAAGAACATCTCGTGCGTCAGAGAATCCATATTTTTGCATTCCCACTAAATCGGCATGACCTGGTCTCGGCTGAGTAAGTGGTGTCTTTGTTGCACCTGGCGCAGGCGACATTTCTTCGTGCCACTTGTCGCCGCGGAACCATTCCGAGTTCTGGATTTCGATGGCAACTGGAGAACCCAAAGTTCTTCCGTGGCGAATGCCTCCCACCAAGGTGATGACATCTTTTTCAAAACGCTGACGAGGACCTCGTCCATATCCCAGGCGACGGCGAGCAAGGTCGTTTTCAATGTCTTCGGCCACGATGGGAAGCCCAGCAGGCAACCCCTCGACAATGACCGTTAAGGCCCGTCCGTGAGATTCGCCAGCTGTCAGGTACCTAAGCACGCCTAGAGGCTACTTGTGACGCAAGGAAAGTTCGCGTTCTGCCGCTTCACGTAGCGATTCGCTGGGGGGCGTGATGCCGAATTGATGAAGGCACTGGCGCCGCGCTTGCTGAATCAGCATCCACAGGCCATCAATTGTGATGGCGCCTGCAGCCCGACCATCGCGCAAAAAGGAAGTGAGCATTGGCTGATAGACCGCATCAAGCACCACTTGACCTGCCTGGAAATAGCGAGCGGGTAACGGAGTGAGGTCAGAGTTCATGCCCACCGATGTTGTGTTCACCACAACTGTTGCACCATGCACACTGTCAACTGAACCCACAGTGATGGTTCCGCCGTGTGCCGCAATGTCGTGCGACAGCGTTGTCACAAGTCGGTCAGCGTTACTAGATGTGCGATTAACGATTGAAACATGTGCTCCGCGTCGACCCAACGCAAGCGCCACCGAACGAGCGGTCCCACCCGCCCCCAAGACAACGGCATGTGCACCGGCTAGAGCTGCATTGCCTTGCTGTTCTAGTGCATCACAACAACCGTCGCCATCCGTATTGTGGCCGACTGATCGATCTCCGGAGAAAGACACGCAGTTCACGGCATTGAGTAGCTGCGCATCGGAATCAATTGAAGACAGCAAAGGAAGAATGGTTTCTTTCAATGGCATTGTGATGGACAGAGCCCTCACGTTTTTCTCTTGTAGCGATCGAAACGTCTGTTCAAGCTGAGCACTAGTGCAGTCAATTGCCGCGTACTCGCCCACTATTCCCATCTCGCGAAAAGCAGCTCGGTATATCGCTGGCGACAGTGAATGAGAAATTGGCGATCCGAGAACGGCCCCAATTAACGGAGCGCTTTCTGTCACGGCAACACCCCAGCTGCACGCGACACTTCAATGTTGGCGAGATGCTGTTCATATGTTGTAGCGAACACATGCCGCCCACTCTTATCGGCAAGCACGTAATACAAATACCGACACTTCTCCCCAGGCGGAAGATTTACACAGGCTTCGTCATTCTTTGGCGGAGCACCTGCAGGTGCGAGCGCAGCTTGAATAGAAGCCCGACCGGGATTTGCGATTGGTGTCGGTGGAAGCCCAGAACGAATATATGTGTTGTAGGGAGTATCAGTTCCCTTCATGTCAGTCCACGACATTGCAGGATCTTGCCCGTATTTCACCGTCGCATCAATTTCCAACTTCATTTTTTCCGACAGACGGTTGTAAATGACTTGGGCAATTTTTGGACGATCTTCAGCCACCTTCGCTTCACGCTCAATCATTGATGCAATGATCAAGATCTCATAGGGAGTGAAGCCACGAATCTTGGCACCAGATTTCAGATCAACCTGACGAGCGACGCGCTCCATCATTGACGCCATTGTGGACACGACGCGTGCTTCAGATCCATCACCCGACACCTGATAGGTATCTGGAAAGAGAAGCCCCTCAAGCGTCGTCACACCCTTTGGCAAAAACTCGGACACCGTTGACCCGTCGGTGGCTGCCGCTATGAAGTCTTCGGCCGACATAAAGGTCAGTTTTGATGCCAATCGCTCGCCCATCTGTGCCACCGTCATTCCTTCTGGAAACGTCACAGAAACAAATGTTTGTGCCGGCGGTGTCGACAACGTCTTGACAATGTCGCCAGCGTTGTCGCCAGGACGCAATGCGTAATAGCCAGGAACTAGTTCAATGTCGCCCCGCGTCGACGCATACCAACGGAACAATGTTGCGTTCTTGATGATGCCCTGATCTTTCAAACGTTGAGACACCGACGACACTGTGTCACCGTCATTAATGGTGAAATTGACTGCGGCTGCCGGATCACCAGAGGGATTGAGTTGATGAATAGTCCACCATGCACCAGCACCCAAGAGGAGCACAGTTGCCACCACCATGGCGACAACCATGCGTACGGGCCCACGAAGGTAATCAAATCCAGGCCGGATTTCTTCTGTTGCGTGTTCAGGCACGACACTCACGTCATCCCACGGATCGGTGTGCCAATCGTTGGGAAGAAGCGGGTCGCCAGTCATGATGAACGCCCCTGACTGTGGGCATCAAGCCACGACTGCAAAATCACAGCAGCGGCAACTTTGTCGACAACCTGTCGGCGCTCTTGCGCGTTGAGACGCTTCTCCATCAGAACATGATCAGCTTGCACGGTTGTGCGTCGCTCGTCGTGAACATGAATTGGCACATCAATAACCGTAGCCATTCGCTCAACTTCACGGCGGGCAGCCTGAGCCGCTCTCCCCTCAGTTCCGTCCATGTTCAGTGGTAGCCCCACAACGACTGCCTGCGCTTCCTCTTCTCGGACAATTCGAGCCAACTCTTCATGATCACGTCGCTGTGACTGAGCACGCTGGAGAACTGTGAGAGGTGAAGCAATAAGACCGCTTCGGTCAGATGTAGCGACACCGATTCTGCGTGAACCTAGGTCGACGCCGATGACTTTCACGAAGGTGACTGTGAGCCAACGATGGCTCGAGCCTTCTCAGTTGCAAGAGCAAGTGCCTCTTCAATACCTTGCGGATCTTTTCCGCCTGCAGTTGCGATATCACCCTTACCGCCACCCCCGCCGCCAACGGCACGAGCAGCGTCTTTGATGATGTCACTTGCATTGATCTTTAGTGATGGCGCAGTGGCCGCAACGAGCGAGACACCCCCCGTGTCGGTCACACCAACCAATACAACAGCCCGAATTCCATCTTGTTGCCGCACCGCTATCGCGACATCGCGCAGATCGGAAGCTGCCAAACCATCAACTCGTGTGACAACGATTCCTTCAACTGCGAGTGCAGCAATTTCGGAAGCACGCCCAGTGGCTAACTGAGAGCGCAAGGCCTTGATTTCATCGTGTGCGGCCTTGAGCTCATCAAGTTTCTTTGCAACCCCGGTCAATGCTTCATCAGTGCGCGCACCCACGGCTGACGCAACTTGTTGAAGAATTGTGTTCGTGCGCTGCATGTAACGCACCGCATTTTCTCCTGTGACAGCCTCGATGCGCCGAAGGTTGGATCCGATTGATGATTCAGAAATGATCTTGATTGTTCCGATGTCTCCGGTGGCCGACACATGTGTGCCACCACACAATTCAGTGGACGCACCAGCTCGCAACACGCGCACCATGTCACCGTATTTGTCACCAAAAAACGCTATGGCTCCGGCCGCAAGAGCTTCTTCTTTAGAAGTCTCAAAGGCGTCGACGGGAGCGTTGGCCAATACTTCGGCGTTGGCAAGTAACTCAATCTTTTCAATTTCCTCAGCGGTGACCGCTTCGTAATGGCTGAAGTCAAAACGCAAGCGATCGGGTGCAACCAATGAACCAGCTTGTTTCACATGCTCACCCAAAACGGTGCGCAACGCCCAATGCAAGACGTGGGTTCCCGTGTGATTGCGCCGCGTCGCTGCACGTGCCGTGGTGTTGATAGATGCCTGCACAACGGCACCTTCAACTGGTTGACCAGCAACAACTGTGCACACATGGCGACGCAACCCTGGCAATGCGAAGGTGGTATCGAGCACCTGAAGTTCGAAAGAGTCGCCGCGGAGCACGCCGGTGTCGCCCACCTGTCCACCGCTCTCTGCATAAAACGGTGTGTGATCGAGGAAGACTTCAATTGTGTTGTCGTCTCCGTCCACGATGGCAACGATGGTCGCTTCTGCAGAATCGTGCACATACCCAACGAAATCTGTGGTCCCATGCGCATCGAGAATTTCTCGGTACGCCTCCACGCGGTCGCCGTCAGCACGTCCCGCACGACGCGCATCTTTCGCACGTGTTCGCTGCTCGTTCATCTCTTTCTCAAAGCCATTGATGTCAACTTCGACACCTCGCTCGGCGGCGATTTCTTGCGTGAGCTCTAACGGGAAGCCATACGTGTCGTGAAGAAGAAACGCAGACTGACCCGACAGAATCTTCCCGTCGTGAGCGAAATCGGCTTCCAAAATAGAAAGCCCAGTCTTCAACGTGTTTCTGAAACGTTCTTCTTCTTTGGTGAGAACTTCGGTGATGAAGTCACGATTCTTCAGTACATCTGGATACGCATTACCCATGACATCAATGGCGGTGCCCGCAATACGTGGCATCACCAATTTTTCTGTTCCAAGCAAAAATGCGTGGCGCACCGCACGGCGAATGATTCGTCGCAACACGTACCCACGATTTTCATTGCTGGGGAAGACTCCGTCATTAATGAGCATTGCCGCAGAGCGAGCGTGTTCAGCAAGTACACGCAAACTGAAACTGTCACGATCGTCGTAATCACCACTGCGATATGACGCACCTGTCACCGACTGCGCTTCTTCAATCAACGGGAACAACACATCGGACTCCCACACAGAGTCCACGCCTTGGACAAGTGTGAGAATTCGCTCGAGGCCTGCGCCAGTGTCAATGCTCGGTTTTGGCAATGGAGTACGCGACCCATCAGCCGACTGGTTGTACTGCATGAACACGAGGTTCCAGAACTCCATGAAGCGATCACCGTGCGGATCATTTTGTGGACCGCCATCTGGTCCAAATGCTGGTCCACGGTCAAAGTGAATTTCAGAACAAGGTCCGCATGGGCCAGTGTCCCCCGCTTGCCAGAAATTGTCCTTGTCACCCAATCGTTGAATGCGATTCATTGGCACGCCAACCTGTTCGTGCCAGATGGCTTCTGCCTCGTCGTCTGAATCATGAACCGTGATCCATAGACGGTCGCCGTCAAAACCAAAAACTTCGGTGACCAACTCCCACGACCATGGAATGGCATCGGTCTTGAAGTAATCGCCAAAACTGAAGTTTCCGAGCATTTCAAAGAACACAAGGTGTCGCTTGGTGCGACCGACATCGTCCAAGTCATTGTGCTTGCCGCCGGCGCGAACACACTTTTGAACAGTGACAGCACGGTTGTAGGGCGCCACTTCGTCACCCATGAAGTACGGCTTGAACGGAACCATGCCCGCCACCGTGAACAACAACGTGGGGTCATGAGGAATCAAACTGGCCGATGGCACAACCGTATGGCCACGGTCGCCAAAGAATCCGGAGAATGCAGAGCGCAGCTGGTCGGCTGAACGAGGCGTAGAAGACGGAGAAGCCATGGGAAACCACATGCTATCCCCCGCAGTTTCAGGCAATGGGGAAGGTTTTAGAGAACGGACGGCGGAGGATCGTCGGGTGTTCCCTTAATTCGAGAAACAACTTGCTTAACGAGGGCACGAACCCCGTCGACCAATGCATTCATGACGGCTTCAGGGGTGATGCTTTCAGCAACATGGGCAGCCTTGCGCTTGCCCCACAGAACGGCGTATGCGCCTGCGCAGGCGCCGACCACAAACCAAAACAGTCTCTTCATCATTGCTCCGTACGGTAGTAGCCCTCGGGCGTGAATCCCAACGGAAGATATGTGGGTGGTGTCTGCGTGGATACTGGCGCACGTCCTGTTCTCCCGTGTTGCACATCGGTCAGCGCAGCGGACAACGCATCGGTGACTGCCCTGCTCTTCGGTGCAGTCGACATGTAAATGACGGCGTGAGCCAAGTTGTGAGCAGCCTCTGGAAGACCAACCCGATCGAGGGCATCGGCAGCTGCAATAGCTACCTGCAACGCCGACGAATCAGCCATTCCAATATCTTCGCTTGCAAAAATGATGATGCGACGAGCAATGAAGCGTGGATCTTCTCCGCCCTCAATCAGTCGTGCAAGCCAATGCAGTGCGACATCGACCTTGCTTGCTCGCATCGACTTAATGAACGCCGATGCGATGTCGTAATGGTCGTCGATACCAAGACGAGACACGCTCGTTGATAATGCAATGGATGCGTGCTCCAGCGTGACATCACTACCATTCGCGATGACGATGGCCATCTCTAAAGAAGTGAGTGCTTGCCTCACATCACCTGTACAACGGCACGCAATGAGAGCTGCCGCTTCTGCGGAGACCGAAGCTTTCGCAATTGTTGCGGCTCGTTCAAGCACCTGAATCACATCAGATTCCGAGACTGGCTTTAACGCAAAGACCGATGAACGAGAACGTAAGGCAGGATTCACCGAGAACGCTGGGTTTTCTGTTGTGGCGCCGACAAGCGACACAACCCCACCTTCTACCGCGTGCAACAGCGCATCCTGCTGAGTCGTCGTGAAGCGATGAATCTCGTCAACAAAAACCACAGTGGATTGACTGTCAAATGTCAGTGCTCGCTTCGCGCTGTCAATGACTTCTCGAATGTCCTTGACCCCCGAAGAGACTGCCGACAATCGCTCGAAACGCCGACGAGTCGTTGATGCGACAAGCTCAGCGAGTGTCGTTTTTCCAGTCCCTGGCGGACCCCACAGAATGATTGAGCACGACACATCAGATTCAATCAATCGACGAAGTGGCCCATTCGGTCCCACTAAGTGTTCTTGGCCGACAATGTCATCCAGCGATGTTGGACGCATACGTGCAGCCAACGGAGCACGCGAAGCAATCTTTTCCTCTAAAGATGAACTAAAGAGATCTGGAGACTCCACGAGTGCTACGACTGTACAGGTGGAGGTAACAATCGAAGACCAAGATCTGCGAGATGCTGTGCGTCAACAGGTGTAGGTGCGTTCGTCATTGGATCTGCACCACTTTGAGTCTTGGGGAATGCAATCACTTCACGAATGTTTTCCTCGCCCGCAAGAATGGCAGTCAAGCGATCAATTCCGAAAGCAAATCCACCATGCGGAGGAGCGCCGAACTTGAACGGCTGAAGGAAGAAACCAAAACGCTTGTCTGCTTCTTCGTCTGAGATTCCGAGCAGGTTAAACACACGTCGCTGTAGCTCTGATTCATGAATTCGAATGGAACCAGACCCCAATTCCCAACCATTCAGTACCAAGTCGTATGCAAGTGCTCGTACTGACAAAGGTTCTGTATCCATCAATGCAATGTCCTCGGGATGCGGATGACAGAACGGGTGGTGCCCCGGACGTGGTCGACCAGACACTGGATCAACACCCACAAAGAGCGGGAACTCGGTAACCCATACATACCGGTAGGGACCTTCATGAACTGGAGGTCTTCCGATGTCATTACGTAACTGGCCCAACACCTCACACGTCGTCATCCATTCATCTGCGACCAACAGCAACAAGTCCCCGCCTTGTGCGCCACATGCAGACAACAACGCCGCACGTTCGGCGTCGGACAAGAACTTGGCCACAGGCGACTCGACTGTTCCGTCGCTCTGAACTTTCATCCACACGAGGCCTTTCGCACCCAGTTTCTTGGCGCGGTCAGTCATTGCATCAAGTCTGTTACGCCCCGATGCAGCGGCGTCCGGATACGTCGAAGCGGGTACGCAAATTCCCTTAATGCTTTCTGCTCCGGCGAACGCTTTGAATTCAGTGGACGAAAACACCGACGTCAGCTCGACGAGCTCCATTCCGAAGCGAAGATCTGGCTTGTCGGATCCAAAGCGTTCCATCGCTTGCTTCCATGTGATGCGCTCGATGGTGGGTGGCTTCTCTCCCGTCACTGCCTCTGCCGCGGCCGTCACTGCACGACCAATGAACTCCAACACATCGTCCTGAGAGACGAAGGACATTTCGGCATCCAACTGCATGAACTCATATTGACGATCGGCGCGTAGGTCTTCGTCCCGCAGACACTTCGCAATTTGGTAATACCGATCAACACCCGACACCATGAGCAACTGCTTCCACAACTGAGGTGACTGCGGTAGCGCAAAGAATGATCCGTGATCTTTTCGTGACGGCACGAGAAACTCACGAGCACCCTCGGGAGTGGACGGCATCAACAACGGCGTCTCCACTTCCAAGAAACCGTTGTCTTCCATTGCGCGACGAATGGCACTGTTGACCTGCGCGCGAACGCGAAGGTTCCGCTGCATCCGCTCGCGACGAATATCGAGATAGCGATATTTCAGGCGCACACCTTCGTCGACATCATCTGCTCGATGATCAACGGGAAATGGCGGCGGTTCCGCAACGTTCAACACCTCGACCACACACTCACCAATTTCTACGCGGCCAGTGGCTAGCCCTTCGTTCACGGTTCCCTCTGGCCGAGCGCGCACTACACCAGTAATGCGAATGACATACTCGCTTCGCACATCGACCCCATTGTCGACCACGCACTGCACAACTCCAGAGTGATCGCGCAAGTCAACAAACGCGAGTTTCTCGCCATGCTCGCGACGGCGACCTACCCACCCACACACCGAGACGGTCGATCCGATGAGTGTCTCGTTGACATCTCCACACATATGAGTACGCATTGCCGTGGATTTCATAAGGTTGCCCTTCGGGGTGTTCGTTCGCCAAGAATGAGCGAAATGTGCTGGAGAATGTCAGATTGCAGCACAACCGATTGCTCTGATGTGAGCAAATCACGAATTGTGCAGGTGCCCGCTTCTGCTTCGTCGGCACCAATGATGACAGCTAAACGTGCATCTGCACGATCGGCTGATTTCATTTGCGATTTCATACTGCGACCATCGAAGGCGCGATCTGCGCGATATCCAGCGGCACGAACGACTTCGGTCAGTCGCACTGCTGCCATTCCGTCGACAACATCAATCACGAAAACATCAACACCAGACGATGGTGCTGCAAAAACAGACTCGCTGTCGCAGGCCAACAAAGTACGGTCAACACCTAATGCAAAACCAACGCCAGCAGTTGATGGTCCACCCAAGTCTTCAACGAGTCCGTCATAACGGCCCCCTCCGCCAATTGCAGTCTGGGCATTGTCAAGCGACGTTGACACAAATTCAAAAACAGTTCGTTGGTAATAGTCGAGGCCACGCACTAGCCCGCGAGTGACTCGGTACGGAATTCCCAGGAGCGACAAACCACTCGTCACTGCATCAAAATGAGTTCGCGCATCATCGCTCAAGAACGCGTCGATGGTGGGAGCCTCCGCAATAACACTGGCATCTTGTTCTCGCTTTGAATCGAGCACGCGAAGCGGATTCTTTTGCAGAGTGAGACGCGCCTCTTCTGACAGTTCAGCGGACCGACTGTTGAGATATGCGCTCAGTGCGTCGATGTAGGCAGCACGATCGCCAGGGTCACCCAATGAGTTCACCGCAAGATCGACATTCTTTAATCCGAGTGCGGCAAAAAAATGCCAACCCAATGAAATGACTTCAACATCTAACAGCGGGTCACTTGGCCCAAGAACTTCGATGCCTACTTGATCAAATTGTCGATATCGACCAGCTTGCGCCTTCTCGTATCGGAAGTTGGAACCTGAGTACCACACTTTCCATGGGGTGGTGGGGCGATGTTGTGCAAATGCACGACAGATTCCGGCGGTGTGCTCGGGACGAAGCGCAATATGGCGACCACCTTTGTCCTCGAAGTCGTACATCTCTTTCGTCACAACATCGGTGGCATCACCTAGACGTAAGAAGACTCCCAATTCTTCAAACATGGGGGGAATCACACATTCGTAGCCAGCCGACTCGACCACATCGGCAAAGACGGACGTGAAGGCGCGCCAACGACCAGCTTGAGGCGGAAGGATGTCGCGGGTTCCCGGACTTGTGGAGAATGTTGGCACGACGGGAAAGGCTAGTCGGGCGAGCCCCCAGGCACGATGCGATATGCGTCGTACACCGAATCGATGGACTTAATCACCCGTAAAACCGCCTCGAGGTGGTTGGGGTCAGCCAATTCGAATTCAAATCGCATCTTCGCAACTCGGTCAGACCCAGTACTCGTGCTGCACGCAACAATATTGACGTGCTGTTCGGATAGCGCATGAGAGACGTCTCGCAACAGGCGGCTGCGATCTAGCGCCACCACCTCGACACCTGCAGTGAACATGGTGCCTGGCATCGCCCGAGACCATTCAACATCGATCATCCGCGTGGGCTCATCTTCCACGAGCGACACAGCATTTGCGCAGTCAGCTCGATGCACGCTGACCCCTCGTCCCTTCGTGACAAAGCCCAATATCTCGTCACCTGGTACGGGTGTGCAACAACGCGACAGTCGCACCAACACATCTTCTAATCCCTCAACATGAATTCCTGTTGCACTGCGTCGATCGGTGGTGGGACGATCGACACGCATTGGCATGGCGAGCTGCTCATCACTCCCCTCCTGACGCATGGCACGACCAATGCGCTGCGCGAATCCCCGCGCCGACACATGATGCTCGCCAATTGCCGCGAACAGAGTGTCGATATCGGACATATTGAGCGCTTCAAGTTCTTGCAAAAACGCATCGCTGGTCCAGATGCGTTGTACAGGTAAACCTTCGCGGCGCAACTCTGCAGTGAGTTCTTCACGCCCAGACTCCACCATGTCTTCGCGACGTTCGCGCGTGAACCAACTCTTGATTTTCGTGCGCGCTCGCGCTGACTGCACAAATCCCAACCAATCGCGCGATGGACCGGCACCTTCCACCTTTGATGTGAAGATTTCACACGTATCGCCCGACGCAAGTGATGCATCGAGAGAGACCAATCTTCCGTTCACACGCGCACCCACACACGAATGCCCCACCTCGGTGTGAACTGCATAGGCGAAGTCAACGGGTGTTGAATTGACCGGCAACGTGATGACGCGACCTTTCGGAGTAAAAACGAAAATCTCTTCTTGTTCAAGGTCACTCTTCAGACCCGCCATGAACTCGTTGGGATCAGTGATGTCTGATTGCCAATCGATGATTCGATTCAGCCAATCAGAATCACCTGGCTGTGTTCCTTGCTTGTACGAAAAGTGCGCAGCTACTCCCCACTCGGCACGTTCGTGCATGTCACGAGTTCGAATTTGCACTTCAAGCGGCTTACCGCCAGGCCCGATGACCGTGGTGTGCAGCGACTGATACAAGTTGTACTTAGGCATTGCAATGTAGTCCTTGAACCGACCCACAACCGGACGCCATTTTCCATGAATGCATCCCAATGCGCCGTAACAATCACGCACGCTGTCGACAATGATGCGAATTGCAACCAGGTCAAAGATTTCGTCAAAGTCTTTGTCCTTCTGCACCATTTTTTCGTAGATGCTCCACAAGTGCTTTCCGCGGCCAGTGACATCGGCAACGATATGCACTTCAGCCAAACGGCTACGTACTTCTGTGATTGCATTTTCTAGATACACGTCGCGTTCTGGAGTACGAGACGACACCAGATGATCTAGTTCAGCAAATCGTTTGGGATAAAGAGCCGCAAAAGATAGGTCTTCGAGTTGTTGTTTGATTTCTTGCATGCCAAGGCGATTCGCCAAGGGTGCATAGATATCGAGCGTTTCTTGCGCCACTCGCTGCTGCTTTTCAATGGGAACGCCAGCCAACGTACGCATGTTGTGTAGTCGATCGGCCAACTTGATCACCAATACGCGCATGTCACGCGCCATTGCGACCAACATCTTGCGCATAGTGGCTGCTTGCTGTGCTTCGCGAGAATCGAATTGCAGGCGTTCAAGTTTGGTGACACCATCGACCAACGCTGCTACATCGTCCCCGAAATGCAGCTGAACATCTTGCAATGTGATTTCGGTATCTTCCACCGCATCATGGAGCAATGCAGCGGCCAAAGAAACATCGTCAAGACCGATATCTGCAACAATCCGGGCAACTGCGATGGGATGGTTGATGTATGCCTCACCCGATGAACGTTGTTGACTGAGGTGAGCGACGCGGGCAGCTTCGTATGCCTTATTCACCAACGCAACTGAAGCCTTTGGGTGCCTCCTGCGATAGGCAGTGAGCAGAGGAGCAATCTCCTCGATGGGCGCACTATGGTGCCGTCTCCACGGAAGAACGCGGTCGGCAGTGGCCATGTCTGCAGTTTATCGTTTGGACTTCTTGCGAGGCCGTGGAGGATGACTGAGGATGGCATCTACTGCTGCCGTCTCAGACGTGGTCCGAGAAGGAGAGACATCCTGACGTGAGGCTGCGCGGCGACTGACCGGAGCCCCCGTCGCCATCAGTTGTGCCAAGTCAGCTCCAAGCGAGAGTCGACCCTTTAACTGCACAAACTCTTGCGTACGCTCCTTGAGCATTCCCAATATTGGCGTGGCGATGTAGATCGACGAATATGCACCCACTGCCATACCAATAAGCAGCGCCAAAGCGAATTCCTGGAGCGAAACCGCGCCGAACACGCCAGCTCCAAGCACCAACAAACTGAGAACAGGCAACACGGCCGAGATTGTGGTGTTGAGTGATCGCATGAGCACCTGGTTCATCGACACATTGACGATGTCTCCGTACGACACTCGTGATCCCGAGAAACGAGTGACGTTCTCTTGCACTTTGTCAAACACCACGATGGTGTCGTACAACGAGAACCCAAGAATGGTGAGAAATGAGACAACGGTGGAAGGAGTTACTTCCAACTGCAACACCGAATACACACCAACGCTGATGACAACGTCATGGACAACAGCCACCAACGACCCGATGGCCATGCGTGACTCGAACCGCCATGCAATGAAGAGTGAAACCAAGAGCAAGAAGATTGCTAATGCACGAATTGCATCCCACGTAATGTTGCGACCCCACGTTGCGGAAACCTTTTCAACACTGACTTCTTGCAAGTCAACATCTGCCTTCTTGGCAAGTTGTTCCTTGATTGCGGTTTCGGTTTTTGTTTCGACTACGTCAAATTGAATTCGAAGGCGCTGTTCGGAGCCCGAACTAAGCGTCAGTATTTTTGCCCCCGAGGTGTCAACTTTGTTGTCTTCAAGAACTTTCTCTGCAGTTTCAACTGTCAACTCCGACTTCATTGGAACTTCATAAGCAATGCCGCCGGTGAAATCGATTCCGAGATTCAGCCCTTGGAAAAGCAGTGAACCCACCGTCACCACCAGAAGAAGGCCAGATGCAATAAAGCCGACATTTCGCCGACCATAAAAATTGATTGTGGTTTCACCGCTGTACAGGCGATGCCAACGACCAGCCATTACGCCACCTCTTCCGTTGCACGAGCCTCACGAACACCCAAAACTTTTCCATTATTGAAAAGTTTGGTACGCGCCAACAACAACACAAGCGGACGCGTAAATGTGTACGAGACGATGAGGTCAATGAGTGTGGAGAGACCCAAGAAGAACGCGAATCCGCGCACTGCACCCACTGTGAGCCACCACAACACCAATGCACCAATTAATGACGCCGTATCGGCAATGAGGATGGTTCGCCACGCTGAATCAAATCCTCGTGATGCGGAGTTGCGCAATGTACGACCAGCCTGGACATCGTCCTTGAGGCGTTCAAAGAACACCACGTATGAGTCAACCGTGACTCCCACCGACACGATGATTCCCGCGGCACCAGACAAGGTGAGAGCTAAGCCGTTTGTCTTTGACAGCCATGACACCACACTCCAGAGCAAAAGACCGGTGATGCCGATGCCAGCAATCACCACTGCACCAATGAGGCGGTAATAGAAAATGAGATACGCCAACACCAGGAACACACCAAACAATCCCGAGATGATTGCCGCATTCAATGAGTCTTTACCCAATGTTGCAGACACTGTCTGAACGGTGGGGATATCGAACTGCACTGGCACTGCGCCAAACTGAAGAATCTTTGCCAATTCGTCGGCTTCACTGCGAGTGAATCCACCAGTGATGGACACCGAACCACTGAAGGTCGGAGTTTGGACCGTAGGAGCAGAGATGACTTCGCCGTCAAGCACGATTGCAATCTGCTTGGTGGGACACTCTTCCCCGCCGTCGTAACACTTCCGCGCCAAAGAATTCCAGAGGTCTTCACCAAAGGGTCCAGACTTGAGATTGGCAACAACGGAGAAACTTCCGCCTTCAACCTGCACGGACGGGTCGTTGTTGAACACTTCTCCCGTGGCTTCAGCTGGCCCCAACAAGTAAATCAATCCGTCCTTACGACCAGGAAGGATGGTTTGACCTGGCTTCAGTTCACCATCATCTTCTGCGACCTGTTCGAGATCTGGTTCATCCTCAGATGCAGCCACTGTTGTTGTGGTTTCGTCAACAGAAATGCGCGCGCTTCCGACGCCACCTGCTGGCGGCGGCAATGTAGATGTTCCACCAGCCGATGTTGTGGTGGTTGCCCCGGGCTTTGCTGTGGTCGTTGTTGTCTGATCTGGGTTTTCCGCCAAGTTGACGACTGGTCGCATCTCGACTGCGCCCGTACGTCCGATGAGGTCGAGCGCCTTTTGCTGATCCTTCACACCAGGAAGGTTCACCACAACGCTGTCGCCTTGGCGTTGAATTTCTGGTTCCGCGACGCCGATTGAGTCCACTCGCTGGCGAATGATTTCTACGGCGACATCAAGTGCCTGCTGCTCATAGTCGCCCTTGGGTGTCATCGTGACAGATGCGCCACCCTGAAGGTCGAGGCCAAGGGACGGCACATTTCCAGCGAGAACGTTGCCAACAAATGCTGCCGCCGACAAAACCAGCGTGGCAATGAGTGGAAAAAGAAGTCGGCGACGGGACATAGTTACCCGTTACTTGCCGTTTGTGTCATCAGACGCAGTGGGAACAATCTTGCGTGCGACAGATGATCGAGTAACGCGAATTTCAATGCGCTCAGATCCGTGGCCATCTGCAATGTCGAGCCACACCACATCACCTTCAATGTCAGAGACGAAGCCGAAGATTCCTGAGTTCAACACCACCTCATCGCCTACCGCGAGAGACGCAGCAAGAGCGCGAGCTTCCTTCATGCGGCGATTACGAGGACGAAGGAAGACGAAGTACATTCCAGCAAACAGCACCACATACACGATGATGATGCCCACGGGGGAACTGCTGGACGTTGATTCTTCTGCGAGGAGGATTGCATTCACGAGGGGTCATACTAGCCGTGAGCACCCCAATGGGACCCCTACGCCTTATCCCCAAATGTCAAGAATTGATTGCCGAAGAGCCGCAAATGATCCATCGGCGATTGCGGACCGCATCGACGCCATCAACGCCAATGTCCATGCCACGTTGTGAATTGACACCAGACGAGCCGCCGTTGGTTCGCCCACCTGGGTGAGATGGCGGAGATATCCACGGCTGTGTGTTGTACACACCCAACACGCACACGCTTCATCCAGAGGCGAGTCGTCATTGGTGTACTTCGCGTTTTTGATGTGAACTTTGCCGGTTGACGTCAAAGCCGTGCCATGTCGACCCAGACGAGTCTGCAGCACACAGTCAAATTGGTCGACACCCAGCGCAACGGCTTCTACCAATGAAGCAGGATCACCCACACCCATGAGATAGCGGGGCTGATCGGCTGGCAAATACTGAATACATGCGCCGATTGCATCAACCATCTCGGCGCGTGTCTCCCCCACCGACAACCCGCCAATTCCGTACCCGTCGAACCCAATATCAACTGTTCGACGCGCACTCTCTGCACGCATGGCGGCATCAGTACCACCCTGAACAATTCCAAAGAGAGATTGGTCGGGACGAGTATGTGCAGCACGTGCGCGCGCGGCCCATTCGCTGGTGCGTTCTAGGGCAAGTCGAACAACATGTGGTTCGGCGGGAAGTGACGTACAGACATCGAGAACCATCTGAATGTCAGCGCCAATCTTCTCTTGCGTTGCGACGGCAATCTCGGGAGTGAATCGGTGATATGAACCGTCGTAGGTGGACTTAAATGTCACTCCGTCGTCATCCACCTTGGGATCCAACGAAAACACTTGGAATCCGCCGGAGTCAGTCAGTGTGAGGCCCTTCCACGCTGCAAATGCACCGAGTCCGCCAAAACTTTCAATGACATCTGCGCCAGGACGCAACATGAGGTGGTAGGTGTTACCCAACACAATTCGTGCACCGAGTTCTTCATAATCTCGCGCACTGAGATATTTGATTGCACCACGTGTTCCCACCGGCATGAAACATGGTGTTTCATACGTTCCGCGGTGTGTGTGCGCAACTCCAGTACGGGCGTCGCCACTCTCTGCCGTGCGCTCCAACTTGATCGTAAACATTTCTATTTCTTCCGCGTAATCAACATGGCATCACCAAAGGACAAGAAACGATACTTCTCGGCAATTGCGGCGTTGTACAACTCGCGCCATGCATTGCCAAAGAATGAGGAAATCATCAAGAGAAGCGAAGTTCGAGGCAAATGGAAATTTGTAAGCATGACGTCCACCACTTTCCATTGATAACCCGGAGTGATGAAGAGCGAAGTACGGCCCGACAATTCACCTGTGGTTGCAGCTGACTCCAAAGCACGAGTTGCTGTGGTACCGATAGCGATAACCCGTTCCGCATTCCGGCATGCATCCATTGTGTCCTCGGGGACGTTGTAGAACTCGGTATGAATGATGTGGTCGAGCGGATTATCGGTGGAAATAGGCTTGAACGTGTCGAGTCCAACAATCAGCTCGACACGCTTCACCACAGCACCGACTGCTTCAACGCGTTCAAGAAGCTCGGGTGTGAAATGGAGTCCTGCAGTTGGAGCTGCAGCACTGGCGGGATTATTTGAATACACCGTTTGATATCGCTCACGATCGGTCAGAGACCCCTTGATATACGGAGGCAACGGCATAAGACCAATGCGCTGAATCAAAGCAAGTGGGTCATCATCGAGAACTTCAATAACAAAGGTGTCCCCTGCTTCGGTGCGGGGCCCGACGCGTACAACCCTCTTTCCGAAGTACTCAAGGATTTCACCGTCTTTCAATTTGCGTGCAGGTTTCACCAATGCTTCCCACAATCGCGCATCGTCAGACCGACGCTCGAGCAACAAGATTTCTGCCGCACCGCCAGTTTTTCGCTGCAGGGGAAGCCGTGCGGGAAGAACGCGAGTGTCGTTCACAACGATGACATCGCCGGGGCGCACAAACTGAGGTAAATCCGATACGTGATGGTGAGAAAAAGCGTCGCCTTCCCCCACTAGTAACCGTGCTGCATCGCGTGGCTCGATGGGTTTCTGCGCAATGAGCTCCTCAGGGAGAACGTAATCAATCTGGGAGATATGCACCCGAACAGACTAAGGGCGTTGAATGTGGGAACGGGCAGCATCCATAGCAATACGTCCGCGTGGCGTGCGCGCGATGAGCCCTAACTGAATGAGAAATGGCTCGTAGACATCTTCAACAGTTTCAGGTTGCTCACCCACCGCAATTGCCAATGTGGTGAGCCCGACGGGCCCGCCTTCGAATTGTTCACACAAACTCCGCAGAATTGCTCTATCGACCTTGTCGAGACCCAGTTCGTCAACACCGAAGACTCGAAGCGCCTCAGTTGCTGTGCTGTCATCAATCACACCGTTACCACGAACTTCTGCAAAGTCACGGACACGTCGCAACAGGCGATTTGCAATACGAGGTGTACCGCGACTACGACGGGCGATTTGCGATGCAGCATGATCATTTATGGGCACATCAAGAATTCGTGCTGCACGGGTGACGATGGCGTGTAATTCGTCGGCGTCGTAAAAATCGAGACGCGCAACCAGTCCAAATCGGTCGCGAAGTGGGCCCGTAATCATGCCCGTTCGCGTGGTAGCACCCACCAAAGTGAATCGTGGCAGCGTGAGGCGAATTGACGATGCAGCCGGCCCTTTGCCCACCACGATGTCAATCTGAAAATCTTCCATGGCGGGATACAGAATTTCTTCAACAGAGCGGGACAGGCGATGAATTTCATCGATGAACAACACGTCGCCTTCACCCAGTTTGGTGAGAATTGCCGCGAGATCACCAGCACGTTCTAATGCCGGGCCACTGGTGACATGAAGAGCAACACCCATTTCTGCCGCAACAATGCCAGCCATTGTTGTTTTCCCCAAACCAGGAGGACCAGCGAGCAAGATGTGATCGGCAGCCTGCCCACGCTGTTTGGCGGCACCCAACACAATGTCGAGATGCTCCTTTAGTTCACGCTGACCAACAAATTCATCGAGTTGTCGCGGACGCAGGCCTGCTTCGTCAGACATCTCAGTATCTGACACATGAGTTGGATTCAAAAACTCATCCCGCACGACGCGCCCCCAACAATGCAAGCGCATCGCGCAACATGGATTCGGTGCCCTCTGACGATGTCAATTGGCGCATGGTGTCGCGTATTTCATCGGCACCATATCCCAATGCAGTAAGTGCCTCACGAACATCTGCCGCAGCAGATTGCACATCGGCGTGAGCACCTGTGTCTGACACTGAATCAACCGACAACCGTGACTTCAACTCGACCATGAGGCGTTCTGCTGTTTTCTTTCCGACACCGGGAACAACGGTCAGACCAGCAACATCGTGGGAGGCAACAAGCGACACCAGCGCCGACGGTGAGTACGTTGCCAAAATTGACATGGCCATTGCCGGACCGATTCCGTGCGTTGAAATAAGAATATTGAATGTGTCTCGTTCTGAATGAGTGAGAAATCCGTACAACGTCTGTGCGTCTTCACGAATGTGATGATGCACGTACAAAAATGCGTTCACCGTTGGTTCAAGTTCTGCGAACGTCTGTGTTGTGACAGTACAGAGATAGCCCACACCAGCAACTTCTAACAGCACAGTGGATGGCGCAGACCTCTCGAGAACAACACCGCGAAGACTTCCAATCACCGCATGCTCCGAGCAATAGCGGCATCACGAGACGCCATGAATGGGGCAAGAGAACAATGACACAATGCAATAGCAGCCGCGTCTGCGGCGTCAGCAGGTTGTGGGACAGACGCCAAGGCCAAGCGTTGCTGCACCATGCGTCCGACTTGTTCTTTCGTAGCGCCACCCCAACCCGCAACAGTGTTCTTCACCTGCGACGGCGTGTACTGCACAACATCACAACCTGCTCGCGCTGCCAACGCCAAGATGATTCCGCTGGCCTGCCCCACCGACATAGCGGTTCGGACGTTGTTCTGAAAAAAGACCTGTTCGATAGCCACTGCTGATGGACGAAACTCCGCCAGTAGCCCGTCGATTTCGTGATGGATATCGGCCAACCGATCGTGCAAGGGCGCTGATGGCGAAGTGCGCAATACCCCGATGGCGAGTGGAGAGATGGACTGCGGGCCATTCATGGACAGCACGGCATACCCACACCGCGTGAGACCGGGGTCGACCCCCATAATCACCTGACCGAACATATGTTCCACCCTACCTGAGTGGCGCAGGGTGAGTCGTGGATTAGCGTGCCGCCTCCACCGCGGCGATCAACTCGTCCACAGGGCGAAATGTGAGGCCAGCGATGGCTCGATGGGCATATCGAATCACCCCGTCTGAATCCACCACGAACACACTGCGTCGTGGGAAACCGAGTGGGCCAACTGTTCCATAAGCAGACGCGACCTCCTTGGAGGTGTCAGCCAACAGGGGGAATTTAAAACCATATTTCTCTGCAAATGAATCATGACTAGCCATGTCTTGAGCAGAAATTGCCAACACCTGTGCGCCCACATTT
The DNA here is from genome assembly GCA_964503445.1 of uncultured Bifidobacterium sp. Taxonomy (GTDB): domain Bacteria; phylum Actinomycetota; class Acidimicrobiia; order Acidimicrobiales; family Ilumatobacteraceae; genus UBA2093. The sequence goes on along the minus strand of CAZCZM010000003.1, from coordinate 27,693 downwards.
TCAAATGCCGACAATTCGTTGTTGTAGGAATTGAGCTGTTTTGTGCACACGGGCGAGTCATCCCCTGGGTAGAACACGATGACCACTGGCTGACCTTTGTAATCCGACAGCGAGTAGGTCTGTCCTCCGGTTCCCGGAAGTGTGAACTCGGGTGCAATGTCACCCACGGTGATAGCCATTAGTCAATTCCTTGCATGATCGATTCGTCAATGTCGAAGTTGGCGTACACGTCTTGTACGTCATCATTATCCTCCAACATGTCCATGATGCGAAGGATTTGTTTTGCATCATTGACATCTGTGACCTCGATTGTGGTGGATGACACCATGGTGGATTCAGCACTCTGCACCTCGATGCCTGCCGCCTCGAGCGCATCTTTCACGTCGTACACAACCGATGGATCGGTCAGCACTTTCCAAGAATCACCGTCACGCTCGATGTCGTCTGCACCTGCTTCAAGTGCAGCAGTCATCACTGAGTCTTCGTCAAGCGAGCCAGGTACCAACACAACACCACGACGCGAGAACTGCCAGCCGACTGCCCCAGGCTCGGCCATTGATCCACCAAATTTTGAGAATGCGCTACGGACATCTGCTGCGGTGCGATTGCGGTTATCGGTCAACACATCGACCAACATGGCAACTCCCCCGGGTGCGTACCCTTCATAGGTGATGCTCTCGTAATTGGCTCCATCGTTTTCACCGATGCCCCGCTTGATGGCGCGATCGATGGCGTCTTTGGTCATTTGACCAGCTTTTGCTTTCAACACCATGGTGCGTAATGCAGCATTTGCATCAACGTCGCCGCCACCTGCTCGGGCTGCTACCTCAATCTGACGCGCCAACTTTGCAAACAGCTTTCCGCGCGCTTTGTCTGCGGCGCCCTTCTTATGTTTGATTGTTGCCCATTTGGAGTGACCAGACATGTGGCTACACCTTCCCTTTTTGCATCATTGTTTCGACGAAATATTTATGGACCCGGACATCACCGGCTAGTTCCGGATGAAATGATGCCGCCAACACATTGCCCTGCCTCACAAGGACTGGCTCGTCATTGAATTCCCCGAGAACCGTGACCGCATCGCCAGTCCGAACAATGCGGGGCGCGCGAATGAAAACGCCATGAAAGTCCCCGAGTGGCGTTGAAATCGTTGATTCAAACGAGTCAATCTGACGCCCAAATGCGTTGCGACGAACAGAAATATCGATAGCGGAGAAACTTATTTGATCATCTCGGCCATCAAGAATCTCCGTGGCAAGCAAGATCATTCCTGCACACGTTCCAAATACGGGCATGCCCTCGGAAATTCTTTGAGCAATTGGCGCAAACAGACCCGACGACAACAGCAGTTGAGACATTGTGCTGGATTCTCCTCCAGGCATCAACAAGGCATCAACAATTGCTAAATCTTCCGGGGATCGAACTTCAATAGTTGTGACATGAAGTTCGCGAAGACACTCAGCGTGCGCTGCAAACGCTCCTTGAAGAGCAAGTACTCCGACTGTTGCGTTCACCTGGAGGCCTCGATTCCACTGCAGCTCGCTTTGTGACTAGTTGCCGCGAGATGCGTATCGCTGTGATTCGTGAATTTCATCCATGCCGATTCCGGTCATGGGGGCACCGAGATTGCGGCTCACGCGGGCAAGAACTGAAGCGTCACGGAAATGGGTGGTGGCTTCAACAATTGCTTTCGCGCGCAATTCGGGCTTGTCGCTCTTGAAGATTCCAGAACCAACGAAAACTGCTTCGGCACCCAACTGCATTGCCAATGCTGCGTCGGCAGGAGTTGCGATTCCGCCTGCACAGAAGATGGGAACAGGGAACTTGCCTGTCTCGGCGATTTCCTGCACCAAGGGCAATGGTGCTTGCAATGACTTGGCCCACTGGAAAAGTTCGGCGTTGTCGGCCTGGGTGATTTTTCGAATGTCACCGAGAATGGAACGCAAATGACGTACGGCTTCCACCACATTTCCCGTTCCAGCCTCGCCCTTTGACCGAATCATGCATGCACCTTCGGACACACGGCGCAATGCTTCGCCCAAATTTGTTGCTCCACACACGAACGGAACATTGAACGCAAACTTGTCGATGTGATGTGTCTCGTCCGCGGGCGTAAGAACTTCTGACTCGTCAATGAAGTCAACACCCAATGCTTCCAAGATTTGTGCTTCAACAAAATGACCAATTCGGACCTTGGCCATGACCGGAATGCTGACAGCCGCTTGAATCTCTTCGATCATTGATGGGTCGCTCATACGAGCCACACCTCCGTCGCGACGGATATCGGCAGGAACCCGCTCAAGAGCCATGACCGCACAGGCTCCGGCATCTTCGGCAATTTTCGCCTCGCGTGCAGTGACGACATCCATGATGACGCCACCTTTCAACATTTCTGCAAGTCCGCGCTTGACGCGCTGCGTTCCAACCGAGGTTCCGTTTGAGGAGGTCATGGTGGTCAGGCTACCGACCCAATCTGTGGGTACTTGTGTGAATTGTTGCTAGACCGCTGGCCACTTCACCGTGGCGGGATCTACTCCCGGACCGACCGGTGCGAGCGACTTCTTCCATGCCAGCTCGACCCATGTACGACCAGGGGTGAACCGAACGACAGCACCTGCAGAGTCAGTGAACGTGAAGGGGTTCTTTGCGTCCTTGCGTTCCCAATTCACCTCGATCATTCCACCGTCGGTCAGAACAAATCCTGTTCCTTTTCCAGTGGTCTTTGCGTGAGGACTCTTACGATCAGCCTTGCTACGCAGATAGGTGACATACAGCACCACCACATTCTTCGCAGAAACTTGACCATCGTCTGCCATGTGTGGTTCTAACTCTCGTTTCAAGTTCTCTGTAAAGCGAACAAAGCTTGATGTAGCTGCGTCCCATTTCCAATACACCTTGACGTTGTACATGGATACCTTTGCGCCATCGACAGGTGTTGAAGTTGCAGGTTTTGCATCGCTTGCACTTCGGTACACGAACTGTGGCACTGGCGGACCCGAGCCTTCGGGCGCAAGAGACCACAAGTTGGTGGTTTTGGCGTACAAGTTGTGCGGGATTTTCTTGTCTTTCGCACGGAAGTACCCGCCCTTGCCACGCGATGCGCTGTACCCCACGTTGACGAGCGAACTGGCATTGATGACTTTTGTGACGCGATAGTTACCACCACTCCAACAGAACAGTGGCTTGTTGTATGAAGTGAGAATGTCAACATCTTGTGTGCGTCCGCTTCGCAACGGCCCCACGGGGTCACTTCCTTGACTATGGAAGACCGCAGCGAATCGCGTGAGACCCTCGACGTTTTCCTCAAAAACGATGTCAGCCTTGTTCAAGCCAGTTTGTGGTCGTGCATTGGGGTGGTTATCAATCTTGCATGCGATAGCAACACGTGCTGCCGCTTGTGAATCAGTGACCGGAGTGCCAAGCAACGGATACACCGGACCTGTTGGGTTGTTGGGGTCACCATTTCCTCCCGGCACGGTGTCTACGGAGGCCTTCGATGAACCGCCACCACACGCTGCCAGAACAACAAGAGCAAGTGCTGTGGCCGCAGCAAGAACGGACCGACGACGCTGAGTCATGTCACATCTCCTTCAGAATTGCGATGCGTTCACTGATTGATGAACGCGACACTCCAAGAATAGGAATGCCAGACACCGCAGTTCCGTCATGCTCACTATCTCGTGGGTGAGCAAAGCAGAGAAAATCAGTCACACCAAGCGAAACAACACCCTGACTGGCCTGACATTTTTCCAATGCCGAGACAAGAGCAGGAGGAAATCTGGTGGCTTGACATGCAGATATGTCGGCCCACACAAGTTCATCGCTGGACACCGCCTTCGGAATGACCTTGCGCATGAGTGCACCCAGACCGACGGCGCCCACCAGCGACGATGCAGCTGCGAGGCCAGCAACCAATGCAACATGACCCACGCGGAGCCGCCACAACAAGTGCGCCATCACGCCTTCAATCTCGACGCGGTCCATGGTGGTCATGAATGTTTCTGACACCGCAACCACCGGCTGCCCGTTGTCAATGACTGCCACAGCAACGGGATATGCCGAGTCGATGATGCGAAGTTGGGGACGCTGATCGCCGCTCACAACGCACAATCCGTCAACAACATTGAACAGTCGAGCGTGTCGTACTTCTGAAGCCTGACCGAATGAGATATTCCGAACAAGTATGGAGTTCGCTCGGGACGCCAAGAGCCGGATCAGCGCAACGCTTGCGATGATGGCCACGATGACCGACGGGATGAGGTACCCGAGTACGGCTCCCAGCACAACACACACAACGGCAACTATCGATACAAGCCCAATATTGACTTTCCTGACCCACCCAGTGTTGGCCTCCACTGACTCGTCAATCTGGATCCACTGCTTTTGATTCATGCTTCACACGTGGTTATCCCACGATTACCCTTCTGACTTTTCATATCGAGAACGTCGCAAAAACCGACCTTCGAACCGTTTCAGCATACGAGGCACAGTAATGGTGGTGATGTTTTCGGCTTCTCGATTGAGTGCAGCCATATAGAACTCGACATAACGATGCGCAAGTGCATCCATAGAAAATGACTGAGCATGCTGCTCGCCAGCCACTTTCAGCGCTGAAGCAAGACGCGTGTCAACAATTGCTCTCGCCAAAGCCGACGCCAGAGCAGTGTCGTCATTGGGAGGAACTAGGAGTGCATTTTCTCCGTGAGTTGCAACGTTGCGATACCCATCAATATCGCTGGCCACAACTGGTGTTCCCGCAGCCATCGCTTCAAGAAGAACTATTCCAAACGACTCTCCACGAATTGACGGAGCACAGAACACCGCAGCGCGTGCGAGACGGTCGAACTTTTCGTCGTCAGAGATTCTCCCTAACCACTCAATTCGCGAATCATGGCCATAGAGCGCCATGAGTTCTGCTGTTTCAGGCCCATCGGACGCAATCCATAAGCGCACATCGCTGGGAAGTTGTGCATGCGCCTTCAGCAACACTCCAAGACCTTTGCGTGGTTCATGTCGCCCACAGAAAAAAATTGCATTCTCTTGTGCAGGGCGTGGTTCGCGAACACATGCATCAAGTTCAATTCCGTTGAACAAGATCTCGTAGTCTCCGCCGATGTATCGATGCGCAAGCTCGACTGCATCTTTTGAGACCGCCACACGAACATCGATTTTGGTTGCAGCCCACTTCAGTTGACGAGAAAAAGCTTTGTAGGCACCGGACTCACCTGCCGAGTGAAATGTGGCGACAACCGGAGCCAATTTCACCAGCAACGATGTCAGCGATGGGCCAGGCACAAGAGGCTCATGAACATGCAGGACATCGAAAGCTTCATCGTTCAATGCCCGAATAGTGCGCAATGCCGCCGACACATCTGGAGCAAGAGGCGCCACCGATCCATTCACTGCCGTGGGAAGGCTGTTCCCCAATGGAGTGACAAAGGGATCGGGCGGTGGACCATCGCATGGCCCCAGGACTCTGACCTCATGACCGAGACGACGCAAACTGCGCGCCAATCCCAACACCTGTTGCTGGACTCCCCCTGGAATTGTGAGGCTGTAAGGGCTCACCATCCCGATACGCAACATGTTGACTACGGTATCGGAATGGCCCAGGTAGATAGTTCCTTCCGTCCCGCATTGTCAGTTGTGGCAACCCCCAACAAGCGTCGACCAATTCTCGATCTTGCGCGTGAAGCCGAAGACCGCGGCTTCAGTGGTTTGGCAATTCCAAGTTTGGGCGCCACCATGGGAATGTGTGTCTCGCTTGCACACGTCACATCTCGTATTCCCTATTGGACATCAATTCAGCCGATCTACTACAGCCACCCAGTGGAGGCGGCCAACACAGTTGCTCACATCAACGAGATATCAGAGGGAAGATTTCGATTCGGAATTGGCGTCAGTCACGGACCAGTCACCCAGCGACTTGGCGTCAATACGGGAAAGCCCTTAACTGACATCACTAACTATGTGACCGCAATGCGGAACAACGAACGCTTTGGTGGCCAACTACCACCCATTTACCTTGCAACTTTGCGCAACAAGATGCTGCAATGCGCGAGTGACATTGCAGAGGGTGCAATCTGGGCGAATGCCTCGCTCAGCCACATGGCTCAACAACTCAGCGAAGTTCCCAATGCTTCGCGCGACGGATTCTTTTTGTCAAACATGATTCCTACGGTCATTGACGATGATATTGACGCCGCCCGCGCAGTGAACAGAAAAACTCTGACGGGGTACGTGTCGTTACCGAACTATCGCAACTACTGGCGAGCCGCTGGATACAACGATGAGATGGACGCCATTGAAGCCGCACTTGCCGATGGAAACAAAGATGCTCTCCCCTCTCTCATGACCAATGAGTGGCTAGATGACTGCACCATCAGTGGGCCCGCAACACGTGTACGCGACAGGCTTGCCGAATGGGCACACCACGGCGTCACACCGTGCGCAGTGATGTCATCGACCTCTGGCGGTCAAGCGAAAGCAATTGCAGAACTGTTTGAGATTTATAGCTGAGCCAACAATGTTGTGACGTGAGCTTTTATCTCGTCACGAATACGGCGAACTTCCTCAGGCGATTTTCCTTTGGGATCATCAAGGGGCCAGTCGATGTATCGCTTGCCCGGAATAAACGGACACGTATCGCCGCATCCCATGGTGACCACCACGTCGACTGAATGCAACAATTCATCGGTGTATTTCTGCGGCTGATACCCAGAGATATCAATCCCCACTTCTTTCATGACCTCGACAGCGACTGGATTCACTTGGTCTGCAGGTTCTGACCCGCCAGACAAAATGTCGACACGACCATTTGACAATTCTCGTGCAAATCCCGCAGCCATTTGAGAACGTCCCGCGTTGTGTATACACAGAAACAAGATGCCAGCCATTAGAGATTTCCTTTCGATGGTTGAGACATCGACGGCCACAGCGCAGAAATCAACACAACCGCAACACCTCCGCCAACAATTTGCATCACAGCAAACATGGGCCATGACTCGGGAGCAATTCCAGCGAATGAGTCAGAGAACATTCGTCCGAATCCCACGGCAGGGTTCGCAATACTGGTGGACGACGTAAACCAATATGCACCTGTTATCCAGGCAGCAACTAGTGCCGCCACATTTGAGCGCGCGGCACTACCGCCAAAGATAATGAGGAGAAGCCCCACAGTTGCCACAACTTCTGAAAACCACGTCGGCCCACCAGTACGAACCTTCGTGGAGAGTTCAAGAAATGGATGAGCAAACATAATGTTTGCCACTACCGACCCCAGTGTGGCGCCCACGAATTGCGCGGCCACAGTGAGTGCAATGATTGACGAGTTCCACTCGCGATTCACCGCTGCAGATACCACTGTGACAACGGGATTGAATGATGCACCAGAAACTGGTCCGAAAATAGTGATGAGGCCAAACAGTGCACCGCCTGTTGCAATGGCGTTTGCCAAAAGCTGCAACCCCACATCTGTCGTGAGGTTTTGCGCCATTATTCCCGAACCCACGACCGCCATCACCAGCAGGCAGGTTCCTAGGAATTCAGCAAGAACGATGCGTGGTGTTAGTCGCATCCCTCTGGCCCACAACAGTTACCCGATGACGGAACTCCAAGCATGATGGGCATCGGCTTCAACGATGAATCGTTTGGCGCATCCTCAAGCACGGTGTACCACTCCCACGCGAGCTCTGCGCCCTTCACCCACACCTTGTCTTGTACGGCAAAACAGCACGTTGTGGCTTCTTGCACCTCGATAGCAAATCCGTTGTTCACAGATTCCTCAATCTTCTGAGCCACATGATCAGTCGATTCAACTTCGACTCCAACGTGATTCATCGTTCCAGGCTCTCCATGCCCTTCGATGAGCACAAGTTTCAATGGTGGATCAGCGATAGCGAAGTTGGCATATCCGTCTCGCACCTTTGCTGGTCCGACACCAAACATTTTCGTATAGAACTGAATTGCATCGTTCAAGTTTCCGACATTGAGAGCCAGCTGTACTCGTGACATCAGTTTTTCCTCCAGCATGTTTTCTTATTGCCATGACAATGTTTTCCGTTGGTCATAGACATTGACACTCATCAATATAGCAATACATCGATGATTGTCAATGTATGATGACACCATGAGTTCGCCACGCTCTCTTTCCCTAAATACGCGCCCTCTGTCCCCTACGCAGGCTGATTCTTTGTCTGGGTTGTTCGGCGCCCTCTCTGATCCCGTTCGGTTGCGTTTATTTGATCTGGTTCGCCGCTCTGGTGCACAAGGGGTCTGCTCGTGCGACTTAGTGGAGCCTCTTGAAAGAAGTCAGCCCACTATCAGCCACCATCTCAAGATTTTGCGTGAGGCAGGCCTTGTTGATTCGCGCAAAGAGGGAACATGGGTCTGGTACTCGGTTACCAAAGACGCAACAGACGCCCTGCAATCGTTTCTCAGCCGTTAGTCCTGTACCCGGGGTCGCTCGGCCAGTTGGGTTGAAACAGATGCCATTGCTCGGGGGCACGTCGGATCAACAGTTCTAATTCATGAGCGAGCGCTTGAGTGCCTACCGCAACCGACTCACGAAGTTTTCCGGTGCGTTCAAGTTGAAGTGGTGGTCGAACGATTGCGTGATGACCATCGACAGCCTTGGTGAAATACACGCCTACAGGCAAGACCGGTGCGTGCGCTCGAATACCCAACATGGCTGGACCTGCCGGCAACGTGGTGCGCTCACCAAAAAACTCGACACTCACTCCTCCACCTTGAATGTCCCTATCGGACAACAAGCAGACAATTTCATTTCGCTTTAATGCCGACAAAATTGCAGGCGCAGCTTCTGGACCCAACGGAACCACGTTCATTCCCAAGTCGCTGCGAAGACGTGCAAACCATTCGAATAGCTCAGGTGGATCAAGCGGCTCAACAATCACAGTGAGGCGATGACCTTGATCGGCCATCCAACGACCAGCCCATTCCCATCCGCCCAAATGTGGCAACGCCAATATGGCACCGTTGCCTTGTTGAAGGGCTTCCTCAATGTGATGAAATCCGTCCACCGTGAAACATCGTGCTACATGTCGTTTTGACAATGTAGGCAAACGAAAACTCTCGGTGTAGTACCGCATATAACTATCGAATGCCTGCTGTGATGCTCGACGCAACGCCACACCGTTCAGTGATGGATTCACGCGACGAAGATGACGCTCCACCATGTGGCGCTTGTTTCGTAACGACAACGCAATACCAGGTGCAAGTAACGACACTGTTCCTTGTGCAATGGGGCCAGGCGTCAGCTTTGCAATGAGCGACCCCAGTCGATAACTGCCCACTGTTAGGGCGTCAGTCACCCCGTCTAATGGATTAGCCATTGCGTTGGCGCTTGCGCTGGCGCGACACAACAGACAACTGTCGACGAGATGCACGAGCACTTTGTCGCGTGACTCGACGCACCGTGCGTACTTCACGTTTCGCAAGAGTGGTAGCGGATACTTCTGCTTGTCGCCAGACCTGCACAAAACGCTGAATGGCAGTGACGATGGTGAGCGCCAGCATGATCCACATGATGGGTACCAACAAGGAGTCAAAAAGCAATCCGATACACAACACCACGATGCGCTCAGCTCGTTCCATGAGCCCGCCCTTGGCATACAAGCCGAGTGACTCCGCCTTTGCGCGTTCGTATGAAATAAGGGAGGACACACCCATGATGGCCATGGGCAACAAGGCAAGGTGAGCACTTTCGTGAGAAGCGAAATACCACGCCACTCCACCAAACAAGATGGAATCGGTCACTCTGTCGATGACAGAGTCAAAGAACGCGCCGCGTTGACTTGCAGTGTTGGATGCTTTTGCCAATGCCCCATCCAACATGTCCGGCAATGCAGCCGCAATGACCAGAATGAGACCACCGCGCAACGCACCGTTACCGATGGCATATGCTGCGGCCACCGACACCAGCACACCCATCACGGTGAGGTGGTCAGGAGACATTCCCGTCCGCCGAAGCAGCATGCCCACGGGACGAACTGCGCGCTCAATAGGCGCCCGGAATCTCCCGTCAAACATTTGCTAGACGCTAGTCGTTTGATCCCGATGCATCTTGTGCATCAGGATTGTCTTCAATGAGGCGCTCCACGACGACACCATTGACGGCATCCACGAGAACCAATCCACGCTTGAGGGGTGGTTCCTCGGCGCTGTAACAGAAAATGCGCCACGTAGGACGACTTCTCACTCCACGCCAGACCTGTTGAGCCGATGCATGCCCCACAGCAAAACCCACTTCACGGGTCGCAATGACGAGCGCTTCCGACTCATTGACTTTCATGCGCCACCCACTGGTGAGAGACATGAGCGCCATCGCACCCAAAACAACGGCCGAGAAAACGAGTCCGTTGTTCACCAGAGGCGAATCGCTGCTATCCACTGCGAAGAAGATTGCAAGACACGCAAGAGCAATCGCCGCATAGATGAATCCAGGAATCCGACGGCGACTGTTATCTGGGAAGTCGTAGGCACCCACATGGTCAACTGCGTTCAGATCTTCGGGAAGCTGGTCGCGAATGTCGTCTGTCATGTGTCCCCCTTGGGCCAAGCGTGTCGAATTTTCTGAGCGGTAACCGGCAACGCCTCTGGAAGCGTTCTCGTTGATGCCACAGATGTCATGAAGTTTGAATCTCCATTCCATCGTGGCACAACATGGACATGAAGATGCTGTGACACACTTCCCCCTGCTGCAGCACCCAAGTTGATGCCGACGTTCAAGGCATCGGGAGCATGTGATGAGCGAACAGCCAAGGTGGCGTCAGTCACCAGAGCCCATAGTTGCTGAGACTCCTGTGGTGTGAGATCTTCCAAATTGGCGACCTCGCGCACCGGAAGCACCAGCATGTGTCCTGTTGCGTACGGAAACGCATTCATGATGACAAAGCACAACGATGTTCGATGAACGATATGAGCATCAATATCGGATAATCCTGAATTCAAAATGTTGGTGAACACCGAAGCAGAAGTGTCTGCCGGGCGCGCTCCGGAGACATAGTCAGCCCGCCAGCCGTTCCACAATTGTTCAAGCGACACTTAGTCGCCACCCGACTGGCCTTCGGCAACATCTGCCGCCAAACGCTCCACAAAATCGGCGACAGATACATCTCGTTCCACCTCGCCACCACGAGGATTAACACCAACGGTGTTGTGCGCGACATCGTCGTCACCCACAACAAGAACATATGGAACCTTTGATGTCTTTGCGTTACGTATGCGCTTTCCAAGCTGCTCGTCGGCATGATCAACATCGACACGGAATCCAGACTGCTGCAATGTGCGAGCAACCGACGATGCATAGTCGTTGTGTGCAGAGGCCACAGGAAGAACTCGTACTTGTTCCGGAGCCAGCCATGTGGGAAATGCACCTGCGTAGTGCTCAATGAGCACACCGAAAAATCTTTCAACTGACCCCATGAGCGCACGGTGGATCATGATGGGACGACGACGCTGACCATCATTTCCGACATACTCAAGTTCGAAGCGTTCAGGAGAGTTGAAGTCCAACTGAATGGTGCTGAGTTGCCACTTTCGGCCGATGGCATCACGAACATCGATGTCAATCTTTGGTCCGTAAAACGCCGCGTCACCTTCTTTGATCTTGTACTGAAGCCCATGTGAATTCAGGGCAGACTGCAGTGCCGTTGTAGCTTTTTCCCAAATTTCGTCAGATCCGACTGATTTATCTGGATCGCGCGTGGACAGATTGAATTCAAAATCTGCAAAGCCAAATCGGCGGAGAACCGACATGATGAAGTCGAGAAGTGACGCAATCTCTTCTGCCATTTGGTCTTCAGTGCAATAGATGTGGCTGTCGTCTTGCGTAAAGCCGCGAATTCGAAGGAGTCCGTGCAAAGTGCCAGCTCGTTCGTAGCGATAGACATTTCCCAATTCAAAGAGTCGAAGTGGCAGTTCTCGATAGCTGCGTTGACGACTGCCATAGATGAGACAGTGCATCGGACAGTTCATCGGCTTCATGTAGTACGTGCCGTTGTCCATCTCCATGGGTGGATACATACCATCGGCATAGAAATCGAGATGGCCTGACTGTGCAAACAAGTTTGCGTTTGCAAGATGTGGCGTATAGACAAATTGATAGTCACCATCTTGGTGACGCTGACGGCTGTAGTCCTCCATCAACTTGCGGATGATGGCACCCTTTGGATGCCACACTGCAAGTCCGCCACCAAGTTCCTGCGGGAATGACAACAGATCAAGTTCGTTTGCCAACTTGCGGTGGTCACGCTTGGCAGCTTCCTCAAGTCGATGTAAGTGCTCTTTGAGCGCAGCGTCGCTCTCCCACGCAGTGCCGTAGATTCGCTGCAGCATGGGTCCCTTTTCGTTTCCACGCCAATAGGCACCAGCCACTTTCATTAATGCGAAATGACCGAGGCGCGATGTGGATGGAACATGAGGCCCACGACACAAGTCAACAAAATCATCAGAGTTTCGATACACACTGATGGTGTCAGAGTTACCTACTTCGCCTGCATCGTTTCCATCGGCCACACCAGAAGTGACACGCTCGATAATTTCGCACTTGTATTTCTGCTGCGCGAACAGCTGCAGTGCATCGGACGGTGCAACTTCTGAACGGATGAATGGCTGGTCCGCTTTTACAATCTCGCGCATACGAGCTTCGATGGCGGCAAGGTCGTCATCGGAAAATGTGCGCCCGCCCGGCAATTCGAAGTCGTAGTAGAAGCCATCTTCGATTGCAGGACCAATAGAGAATTGTGCACCTGGAAACAACTGGACAACGGCTTGGGCCAACACATGTGCCGTGGAATGGCGCAATACGTGGCGACCAGCGTCAGAATCGACCGTGACAATTGAAACTGTTGAACCCTCATTCACTGAAACACTGAGGTCGACTTCTGCCCCGTCGATAGTTCCGGCGATGGCCGCCTTCGCGAGACGCGAACCAATAGACGCCGCAACATCAGCAACGGTTGCGCCTTCGGGCACCACACGCGACGAGCCGTCTGGGAGAAGTACAGAAATATCAGCCATGGACTCACCATTCTACGGAGAGCCCTGCCATGCACGGCTCTCATTATTTATGGATGACTGACGACCGCGGTCTCTGTTGGTAGCGCCTCTGCCCGTTTGGTGGCATAGACATTGCGATACTCCTGCCCAGTGAGTTCTCGAATTTCAAACATCAATTCATCGGTCATCTCGCGCAACACCATATGGTCATCGCCGCGAGAGACATAGCGTTCTGGCAACAGCGGTTGGCCGAATTTGACCGTGCAATCACGACCAATCTTTGGAAAGAATGTGTCGGGCGGCTGAATCTCGCGTGTCCCAATGATGCCGACGGGAATGATGGGACAACCAATCTTCAACGCTAACCGTGCTGCCCCTGTGTGGCCTTTGTACAACATTCCATCTCGACTGCGCGTCCCTTCGGGATAGATACCAAAAAGTTCGCCACGACGTAAGACCTGCTCAGCTGCACGCAAGGCGCCTTCGCTCTTTGAGCCACCAGCACGATCGATAGGAATCATGCCGAGTGCTGGAAACAGATATTTGGTCTTCCACGAATCCATATATTCGGCCTTACCGACAAAACTGATTTGACGCCCGGCATATGCCATGGTGAAGACCGAATCAAAGAAACTGATGTGATTGGGACACAAGATTGCCGGACCTTCAGTGGGAATGTTCTCAACACCTTCAAGAGTGACGTTCCATAGTCGGTTCAACAATGGCCGAATGACTCGACGCGCACGCACCTGAGCCCGCCCTGTTCCAGGGATGACTGAAGCGGGCTCTACGCCCATGTCGTCTGGTGTTTGCCTCATCCTGTGGCAGACAATAGACCCAATTCAGCACGATGAAAACAGCACGAACCTAATTGTCATCCCGACGTAACACGCAGGTCAGGTACGAACGGTTCAGCCCATCACCGCGGCGCAACGGGGTCACCGAGCACGACCCCCAACAGCGCAGCGCTTTCCGACACATCCTCGCCACGTGCGGCGGCAGCATCGATACACGCAAGCGCACCGGGAGTGTCGAGATCGTTGTCTAAACACGCACGAACGTCATTGATCAGATTCGTAGATGTTCCGCCCAGAGTATTCCTCCATGCAACAAGGCGCTCATGGTTACGCGGCATGAGCGTGTCGTCCCACTCCCATTCGTGACGGTAATGATGCTCGATAACGGCTAGTCGAATGCTGCGCGGGTCCCACTGTGTTCGCAATGCATCAACAAAGACAAGGTTGCCCAAACTCTTGGACATCTTCTCGCCGTCCTTAAAGACCATCGCCACATGCATCCAGTGCTTGACGAAGGGTTCACCAGTTGCGGCCTCGGATTGGGCTCTCTCACATTCGTGATGAGGAAAGATGAGGTCGCTTCCGCCGCCATGCAGATCGATGGTTGTCCCTAACTCACGCAATGCAAGTGCCGAGCATTCAATGTGCCAGCCAGGTCGACCTGCCCCCCATTGCGCATCCCATGATGGTTCGTCGTCAGCCGATGGATGCCACAACACAAAGTCGAGTGGATTGCGCTTGTGTGGATCGTCAACATTTCCACCACGCTGACGCGCAAAGGCCACCATCTGTTCATGCGAATAATGCGACACATCGCCAAAGGATGGAAACTTCGACACGTCGAAATACACCGATCCACCCGCAATGTAGGCAAAGCCACGGTCTAACACCATGCCGATGAATCCTCGAATGTCAGAAATAGCCGACGATGCTCGAGGCGTGCTGTAAACCGGCAATGCATTCAGAGCTTCCATGTCTCGGTTGAAGCGCGCCTCTTCCCCAGCAGCGAGGTCTAGGTAGTGCACACCAAGTTCGCGTGCTTTCGCAAACAAGGGATCGTCAACATCAGTGACATTGCGAACACAACGCACGGTGTGCCCCAAATCGATAAGTCGACGCTGCAAGATGTCGTACACCAAGAAGGTGGCAGCGTGCCCTAGGTGCGTTGCGTCGTATGGTGTTATGCCACACGTGTACATCAACACTGTGTCGCCTGGGGTGAATGGAACCACCTCTTGACGAGCAGTGTCGTACAAACGCATAGACACGATTAATTCGCCTGTACTCGTGGATCTCGCTTGATACCCGTCAGTTTTGGTGCAACGCGAGTCTTGTAGCGAACGTTCAACTGCAACAACACGGCAGTGAAAGCTTCGATGGCGGTGGCATTCGACAACTCACCAGCATCCAGCGGGCGACAACCTGGAATCTTTGACGTGATTTCCATTGCAATTTCAGTGGCAGCCTTGTCATCGGAACAGATGAGAACATCTGAGTCGATGGGGTCGCCGAGGTGCCCCAATTCAGTGGCGGGAAGATGGTGGAACGCCGCAACCACGCGACATTCGGGAACCGCAGCTTGCACGTGCGCAGCCACGCTTCCACGTGGTGGAAGTAGCGGCTGAAACTCGTGGCCCACGCGTACCAATGCATTGGCCATACTGATGACAACTTTCCCAGCGAGAAGGTCAATGTGTTCTTGTGCAGTGGTAGCTGCGCCGTCCCATGGGGTGGCCAACACAACGACGTCACATGCCGAGGCCGCATGGTTGTCACCAGCATGAAGGGGTAAGTCCAGATCAGGCCACTTTGCCTTCACGGAATCGCACGCTTCAAGTGCCCGATACTTCGAACGCGAGCCAATGACCACTTCATATCCGACCGATGCGAGACGAGCACCAAGTGCACTGCCCGCGGGACCTGTTCCGCCGAGGATTCCAATACGCATTCTGTAGAGCCTTACACATAGACCCCTGCCGAACTACGGTCATAACCATGGGACTTCTCGAGGGCAAGAAAATTGTGGTGACTGGCGTGCTCACCGACGCATCATTGGCATTCCGAGTGGCACAGCTGGCACAGCGTGAGGGCGCCACCATTGTGCTGACGGGAGCGGGACGCGCACTGTCTCTCACCCAACGAACCGCACGCAAACTGGATACCCCGGTTGATGTCTTCGAATTCGATGTGACAAATGCCGACCACGTCGTCTCCGTTCGCGAGAATGTGCGCCAATCGCTCGGCACGGTGGACGGAGTTCTCCACGCCATCGGTTTTGCTCCCGAAGTATGTCTCGGTGATGACTTCCTTGCTGCTCAATGGAGCGATGTCGCCGTTGCCATGGAGATCTCTGCCTACTCGTTAAAAACAATGGCTGATGCATTCCTGCCATTGATGACTCCTGGCTCATCCATTGTGGGGCTTGATTTTGACAACACGGTCGCATGGCCTGCCTACAACTGGATGGGAGTTGCAAAAGCCGCATTTGAAGCCACGAATCGTTACCTGGCGAAAGATCTTGGGCCACGAGGAATTCGATGCAATCTCGTTGCTGCTGGCCCCATCAAGACAATGGCTGCAAAATCAATTCCAGGTTTCAAGAAGTTTGAAGATGTGTGGGATGAACGCGCCCCATTGGGATGGGATGTCACCGATTCAACTCCGGTCGCTAAGACAGTTTTGGCTCTTTTGTCCGACTGGTTCCCCGCCACAACTGGTGAAATCATTCATGTTGATGGCGGATACCACG
Organism: uncultured Bifidobacterium sp.; assembly: GCA_964503445.1. GTDB lineage: Bacteria > Actinomycetota > Acidimicrobiia > Acidimicrobiales > Ilumatobacteraceae > UBA2093. The sequence continues at coordinate 11,127 of CAZCZM010000003.1, read as the reverse complement.
CAATGGGCGCATAATTCACGGTGTGAATCGCCTCGCTGACGCATCGTCTCCATACCTGCAACAACACAAAGACAATCCAGTTGACTGGTTTCAGTGGGGCGAAGACGCTTTTGATGAAGCACGTCGCACGGGCAAACCCATCTTGTTGTCAGTGGGTTACTCGGCATGCCACTGGTGCCATGTCATGGCTCATGAAAGTTTTGAAGACCCTGCAACCGCTCAGGTCATGAACTCACTCTTTGTCAACGTGAAGGTTGACCGAGAAGAACGACCAGATGTGGACGCGGTGTACATGGATGCAGTGCAAGCGCTTACTGGTCGAGGCGGCTGGCCGATGACCGTGTTTTGCACGCCAGATGGACATCCGTTCTACGGCGGCACGTACTATCCCCGTGACACGTTCATCAAACTGATGGAGGCTGTTGACGATGCATGGCGGAACCGCCGAGATGAACTTCAACAGAATGTCGATGCTTTGGTCGAAGCAATTGGTCGCACAGCCCATGTTGCACCTGCAGACGTCATCAATGCTCAAGAATTGGTATCGGTCACCGTCGGAGCATTGAAATCATCATTTGATTCCACGTGGGGTGGATTCGGATCTGCTCCCAAGTTTCCCTCCACCTTCGGACTTGATGCTTTGTTGCGGGTCAGTTTGCTGAACGGAGACTCTGACCTTGTTGACATGGTGCGCACTTCACTGGACGCAATGGCAGCGGGTGGAATGTATGACCAACTTGGTGGTGGCTTCGCCCGATATTCCGTTGACCAACAATGGTTAGTCCCCCACTTCGAGAAGATGCTGTACGACCAGGCACTTCTTGTGCGTGTTTATTTACACATGTGGCAGCTACAGGGACAAGAGCGTGATGCGCAAATTGTGCGCGAAATCGTGACCTACATCATTCGCGACATGACTCACCCTGATGGTGGTTTTTACAGCGCTGAAGATGCCGACTCGCTAGATGCTCATGGACATTCCGAAGAAGGCGCGTTTTACACCTGGACACCCAAAGAAGTGCATGAGGTTTTGGGGGGCAATGCTGACGACGCATGTGCATATTGGGATATCACTGAGACCGGAAACTTTGAAGGCCGTTCAATTCCCAACCGTTTAGCCACCCCAGGCGACATCATTCGCACTCATCAACAAGAGAACTGGCGCGAGCTGTTGGCGAATCATCGCGCTCAACGGCCACGACCGGGCCTCGACAACAAAATTTTGTTGGAATGGAACGCAATGATGCTCTCGTCTCTCTGCGAAGTGGCGAGCGCATTTGAATCAGACGACATCACATCGGCTGTCGTCCGCAATGCAACATTCCTTGTCACGCATTTGCGAGACACCAACGGGCAATGGAAACGCAGTTGGCAATCCGAAGCCAATCCACAAGCGCGACATGACGCGTTGGCACATGATTTGGCGCATGTGGTCGACGCCATGATTCGTGTGTACGAATTAACCGGAGATTCGCAATGGCTCACGGTCGCTGAAAACACCGCACACCAATTACACAGCCAATATTGGGACGACGAGAACGGCGGATTCTTTACTGTTGCTCACACATCTCAACAACTCATCGTGCGACAAAAAGATCTAATGGATAACGCCACTGCCTCATCTAATTCAGTTGCGGCAATGGCGCTATTGCGATTGTCTGCCATCACTGGCGACATGAAATGGAAAGACGTTGCTATCGACACTTTGCGTCTCCTCGTTCGCGTCGCACCATCTGCACCATCTGCTTTTTGTCATGCACTGGCAGCATGTCTGTTACTGGCAGATGGATCAGTGGAAGTAGTGCTCCCTGGCCACATGCCCGACTTTGTGCGCGAGTACCGAAGCCAGTGGAGACCACATAGTGTTCTGATGTGGGGAACTCCCCTGAACACGCCTGTGTGGGAGGGCCGACAAGAAGGCGTTGCCTATGTGTGCCGTGGACACGAATGCTTACTTCCCGCTCAGACCTTGTCTGATTTTCGCGAACGTTTGTCTACCAATGCCCGCGGTGAATGACATCGTTGACTGTTGGCCACGGGCGCTGAGCACTTCGCCCCAGTGACGACGCCGACGTATCGGCGTAACCGCAGGCAAGTGTGCCCAAGATGTGAACATCGTCAGGAATACCAAAATGCGTACGCAACTGTTGTTCGTGGGCATGTGCAAAAAACAATGCACCAAGTCCCTCGTTGTGGGCTGCCAATAGAAACGACATTGTCGAGAATGACGCATCAATCGTCCAATACGGTGCAACCCACTTGTCGGCAGACTCACCCCACCCAGTTGACGCCTTGTCTGGTTCGGCGTAACGAGACACGTACGCACCTTGATCAGCAAGAACAAGTGCCACGAACGGCGCATTGAAGAGTCCTGGAAAGGCAAACCCCTCACGTTTGTTGACAGGGAATGCAATATCCCAATAGTCAACGGTGCGTGACCCTTCCCATGTCATGAGATGCCATCCATGAGACTTTCCTGCGCTCGGCGCACGGATACCCGCATGAACGCAGCGCTCGATAACCAATGGGTCAATTGGGGTGGAGAGAAATGAACGTGTCATCCGCCGTGTGCGAATGACGTCGGAGAACTCCACGATGTCTTACGACAGTTTGCCGAGCTTCACGAGACTCTCAGCCATGGTCCATCCGTGCAAGATGAGAACTCCACCTTTTTTCGGATTGACATCGGCAAAAAGTGACGTGATGTCGGCAGAGATCTTCTCGGGCTTTGAAGATTCGTAATCGAGAAATCCGCTTTGGCCATCTGACGCAACAACGAAGGTTTTTTCGTCGTATTTGGCGTCGACTCCGAATCGACGTGCAAGACGCTTGCCCCACGCGCGTTCCTCGCCCACTGCACGATGACCTGTGCGTGGGATGATGTCGGTGAGAGACTTGAAGGCCTCTACAGCATCGGCCGATGCAAATCGACTTCCGACAACCACATCTTCATCGGGAAATGCCATAAGGGCGCGATGGTACGCCTCACTCATGAGACCTTTCAGAACCGAGTCTCGCTTTGACGTGCGCTTGATGGTCATCAACCCAATCAAGACACACGGGGTGCCACCAATTCGCTCGAGAGTGGAGAATGTGACTCCGTGCAACTTGCCGTCAACACGCGCCAGTGTGCACAACACCCAATCGCCTGCAGCCTTCTGAAACTGTTCCAGCCCAAAAGCGCCCTCAATGCCCAGCATCTCTTCAATCTGTGCTTCGGTCAGGGCATTGCAGTCCTGTGTGGCAACTTCCAACGGCATGAAACGGAATGGCTCCCTGGGATTAGTGGTGACCTGCACCGCGACAACATCTCTATTCTGCCATTTAGAGACCCTGAACTCCGAAACCGTGCGCAGAATTAGGTGATTTTGACCGATTGAGAGCCAAAAATAAGCCGTAATGGCGCCACTGCTTTATCGATGTCAACAAGGGCTGTAGCACCCAAATCGAACATCTTGCCAGTGACCAACTGAATACGAACCGGCGACAGGCCTGGAAACTCGGCGATGACACCCTTCATGGCGTCGAGCTTTTCTGCCGTGAAACCAGCGGGAAGCGACAGCACCAGTTCGGGAATTCGTTGATCGAGATTTTGAGGAACCACGATTCGCTGAGCACTAAAGCTGGCAGGAGAATCGTCGCGCTTGTTCAAACGTCCGGTCACCGTGACAACAACATCGTTTGCCAATAGGTGACCGAATTCGGCGAGAACTTTGGCAAACACAGTGACCTCAATGCTTGAGTCCATGTCTTCGAGCATGAATGTGGCCATCTGATCACCGCGCTTGGTGAAACGACGATTGAGCGCCGACACCACACCACCAATGGTGACGTTTCCTGCTTCGCGAGTTTCAAGATCGCGAATAGAACTTGTTGTGAGCCTGCGTAACGCTGTTTCAACGCCGCGAAGTGGATGATCAGAGATATACAAACCGAGCATGTCTTTTTCGTGACGAAGCTGGTCGGTCTTTGAAAAGTGGACATCGGGCACTGCGATTTCGGATGACCATCCGCCCGTATCTGCAGTATCAAGCTCGCCGAACAAAGACATGACGCCTTTTTCTTCTTCGCGCCGCTTGACGAGGGCATCGTCCACAATGGATTCATACGACATGAGCAGTCCACGACGTGGATGACCGAGCGAGTCGAACGCACCTGCCTTGATGAGCGATTCAACCGCTCGCTTGTTGAGCGCTTGTTCGGGAACGCGTCGGGCAAAGTCATGGAAGGATGTGAACGGGCCATTGGCGTCACGCTCTTCGGTGATGAGGGCAACTAGACCTTCACCAACATTTCGCACTGCTGACAACGCGAAGACAATTCGTTTTTCGTCGGGAGTAGAAATTGCCTCGAACTCGGAGCGTCCGGCATTGATGTCTGGCGTCGACACTGTGATTCCCATGGCCCGACAGTCAGCCAAATGCACCGCAGCTTTGTCGTAGTTACCTTTCACTGACGACAACAAGCAGGCGGAGTACTCCACCGGAAAATGGGCCTTGAGGTATGCGGTTTGATACGAAATGAGTCCGTATCCGAACGTATGGCTCTTGTTAAACGCATAGTCAGCGAACTTTTTGATGACAGCAAAAAGAGATTCGCCTAATTCACGTCCGTAGCCCGTTCGTTCGCAACCATCAACGAACACCGACTCTTCTTTTTCCATTGCAACGGGATCTTTTTTGCCGCACGCTTTTCGCAAGTTGTCCGCTTGAGCCAGTGAGTATCCAGCAAACTTTTGCGCAACACGCATCATGCTTTCCTGGTACACCATGAGTCCATACGTGTCGTGCAACAAATCTTGCGCCTCAGGATGAAAATATTCAGGCGTCTTGCGTTGATTCTTGTAGTCGGCGTAGTCATTGTGCATATTCGCACTCATGGGACCTGGTCGGTACAGAGCCAATACGGCACTCACATCCTCGAACGATGTGGGCTTCATCGACTTCAGCAAGGCGCGCATGGGCGGAGATTCCAACTGAAAGATTCCGATGGTGTCTCCCCGACCCAACAATTCGAATGTTGCGGCATCGTCCAGCGGAACATTGTCGATATCGAATGCGGGATCGCACTGACGATGAATCATGTTGACCGTATCGGTGATGACGTCGAGGTTTCGCAAACCAAGGAAGTCCATCTTCAAAAGACCAAGATCTTCGACGGCGTGCATTTCGTACTGCGTCACGATGGGCGCATCGTCCACTTTGAGATCGCCAGATGGCTTTCGTTGAATTGGCAGATACTCCATGAGTGGTTCAGGCGTAATTACCACTGCAGCCGCGTGAATGCCATCGGACCGTTTCAGACCTTCAAGACCTCGCGCAACATCGACCACCTTTGCCGCCACTTCGTCACGCTCAACAAGATCACGTAACGCTTGAGCCTCACGGAAACCATCCGCAAACTTGGGATCGAATTCAAGACATGCCGCCAACGGTGTGTCTCGCCCCTGAATAAGTGGTGGCATCAATTTGGCAATGGTGTCACCCACGGCGTATTCATGGCCCAAGACGCGTGCAGCATCGCGCACAGCATTTCGCGCCTTAATGGTGGCAAAGGTGATGATCTGGGCCACATGATCGCGGCCATAACGTTCAGCCGCATAACGAATCATGTGATCGCGATACCGGGAGTCAAAGTCCATGTCGATATCGGGCATGCTCACGCGGTCGGGGTTCAGGAACCGTTCGAAGAGAAGGTCATACTTCAACGGGTCAAGCTCGGTAATACGTAAGCAATATGCCACTGCACACCCTGCTGCAGAGCCACGACCGGGACCAACACGAATACCCGAGTCTTTGGCGTGCTTGATGAGGTCCCACACAATGAGGAAATACGAACTGAACCCCATTTGCTTAATGACTCCCAGTTCGTACGCGACTCGTTCCACCACGGGAGGCGGCAAAGGCGACCCCCACCGCATCTCTGCACCCTTCCACGTGAGGTGTTCGAGGTATTCCTTGTCGTCAGCAAATTCTGCAGGCACATCGAAGACAGGCAGTTTGTATGAACCAAGTTCGATATTGACATCAGCACGTTCAGCAATCCACAACGTGTTGTCACAACTTGAAGGAAGTTCGCGCCACAGATAACGCATTTCTTCTGCTGACTTCAGATAGTGCTCGGTTCCTTCAAACCGAAAACGATCTTGGTCACGCATAAATGCGCCCGTCTGAACGCATAAAAGAGCATCGTGTGCTTCATGGTCATCTTGATTGACGTAGTGCGAATCATTGGTTGCCAAGAGCGGCGCACCAATTTTTTCTGCGATTTCCACCAGCATGGGGTTAGTGCGCAATTGATCGGCAATGCCATGGTTTTGCAACTCGACAAACAGATTGTCTTTCCCGAAAATTTCTTGCAGTCGCCCGGCTTTTTCTATGGCACCTTTTTGATCACCGTTGAGCAGTGACTGCAACACATGCCCGCCCAAACACCCAGTGGTTGCAATGAGACCCGATGAGTGACGTTCGAGAAGTTCCCAGTCAACACGTGGCTTGTAGTGATACCCCTCGAGGAATGCATAGCTGGACAATTTGATGAGGTTCTTGTAGCCCTCGTTGTTTTCTGCAAGAAGCGTGAGGTGGTAATACTGCTTCCGCCCACCTTCGTCAGAGCCGCCGTTGTCATCCATGCGACCGCGACGTGCAATTCGCTCGGTGCGATGATCGTGAGCCATGTAGGCCTCGGTGCCGATGATGGGTTTGATTCCCTGCTTACGACATTCTTTGTAAAAGTCGATAACGCCGTACATGTTTCCGTGGTCGGTGATGCCGAGCGCAGGCTGTCCGTCTTGAACAGCTTTTGACACCAGTTCATCGAGACGCGCCGCACCATCCAACATGGAGAACTCTGTGTGAACATGAAGATGCGTGAATGACGATGACACAGGAGTGCTCCTTTCGTGAGATAGTGCAGAGTTACAAGTAGGTTCCGCCAGGGCCACCGGAGGTGGGACCACTTGGTGGAATCTGACGCATTTGTTCGATTTGTTGGCGCGCTGCAAGTTGCTGAGCAAACAACGTGGCTTGAATACCGTGGAACAGGCCTTCGAGCCATCCGACCAACTGGGCTTTCGCAACGCGCAACTCGCCCTCGCTTGGAACTTCACCGTCTTTAAATGGCAAGGCCAGCATGTGCAGTTCTTCGACGAGATCAGGCGATAGTGCATTGGAAATTTCAACGATGGAACGTTCGTAAATTTCTGCGAGACGCTCACGACTTGCTTCGTCCATTTGCGTTCCGCGAACTTCTTCAAGAAGTTGACGCACCATGGACCCAATTCGCATGACCTTTGCTGGTTCGGTCACGCTTTCTGTTGCAGGCGCTTCGGCCGCAGAACCAGACACTGAATCAACCACTTCAGCGCCGGTAATGAGCGTGGGAGGTTCGTTGTTGTCAGTCACCTTCCCATTCTGCCAAGTGGGAGGTTCATAGTTGTGATCTGGGCCTCACCAAACATCACTGTGTCTCGCTATCCACAGCCCCACTCGGCTGAAATTGTGGAAATGCTCTGGTTATGGTCGCCGAGCCAGCAGTGGTACCAACATTTCGTCGGCCGTGAGAGAACCATGGCGACACACCAGGTCGAATGCTCCGCCGTCCAAAGGTTCGTCAAAACTGACCGGTTCTCGAGCAACTAGGGCTACGTCTCCCATGCGTCGAAGTATTGGCTCGGCAATGCGGGGACCAAACCATTGTTCGTCACGCACTTGTTCACGAGTGACTACCCACGCGACATCGTTGTACGCACGTGCAGCGTCATACAGAGCGGACTCACGCCCACGTCGTGCATGCAACCAGCGAAAACGTCCCTCGCCTGATTGGTGCCGCACATGTTCCAGAACATCAGGCGTGGGAATAATGGTGTTGTCACCAACATGCACCTGCCCATGATCGGCTGTCACAAGAAGAACTGTGTCTGATGGCAACACTGACAAGATGTCAGCAATCAATGCGTCGGCAGCTCGAAGTTCTGCAGAATAGAAATCACCGAATCCTCGCTCATGAGCAATCTTGTCGACGCCGTCGTAATAGGCGTACACCAAGTCTTCTCCTCTGTTCAACGCATCGCGCACCAAGACAGGAATACTGCTTGCAGCTCTCCAACCCATGTGCTTGACACCCGCTAAATGAGCACGGGTGAAACCAGATCCTTCTAACTCGGCTTTACTGAGAACAGGAACGCTGAGCCCCAGAAATGGTGGGCAGGGCTGGGTGATTTCGGGAGGAAACGCATGTCGCAGATCACCAGTTTCATCACCCCAGCGCAGAACATTCATGACAGTGTTCCCCATGTCCATGCGATAGCCAATGATTCCGTGTTCACCAGGAGAGAGTCCCGTCACAAACGACGTCAACGCCGTGGCTGTTGTGGACGGGGCAATTGATGTGATGTGACCGCCTTCAAACGATGACAATGTCGGCATGTGCTCGCGATGGCTCTGCAACTGATTCCAGCCGAGACCGTCTACCAACAACACCACTACTCGCTGAACTTCACCCACCACCTGAGGCATCCACGTGGGCACAGCATTTCGCCCACGCGGGTCGCATAACACGGGGATGACATTGGACAGACATCCGCCCGAATAGTTGGGCAGAACGGGCGATGGAACACTCACTCCCCTAGTTCAGCACCTACGATGTGGTCGTGCGAGTTTCTACGCGAGGTGACTATGCCTGTCGGGCCCTTTTGTCTCTCACCTTGCACGCCAACGATGCTGGCCCCACGTCTGTTCGCGACATTGCCGAACGCACGGGTCTCCCCCAGCCGTACTTGGAACAAATTCTGCTGGCGCTGAAAGGCGCCGGCCTTGTGCGCTCAAAGCGTGGCGTGGGTGGCGGCTATGTCCTTGCCAAACCACCCCACGACATCAAGTTGTCAGACATCATTTCTGCCGTTGATGGACCCATCACCTTGGGGGATTTTGGTCAACCACATCAAGACGGTTCGTGTGACCACGAGGGTCAATGTGTGTTGTTAGCCATTTGGGATGTTGCGGGACAACACATGAAAGAGCACCTAGACGCATACACGCTTGAGTCAATTGCACAGGCGGCTACTGGGACGGGCCCATGGCCCAAAACCGACCCACATCATTCGCACTAGTCAGTTGTACTAGCACGCACACATTGGCTCATGATGAGTGCCATGTCATGAGGAATGGGCGCTTCCCACGACATTTCTTCGCCTGTTGACGGATGTATCAACGTAAGCCGTTGAGCATGCAACATAGGGCGTGATGCGCGAATCGCCGATTTAGCCCCACCATACGTGGCATCTCCCACAACGGGATGACCCACCGCAGCAAGATGCACACGAATCTGATGAGTACGACCAGTTTCCAGTGTGCACTGCACAACCGATACCGCCGCAGGTTCAACGAATGAATCGATCACTTCCAGGTGTGTGCGCGCCCATTTGCCGTTCGTGACCACAGCCATCTTCATGGGGTCTCGCGGATGACGCCCAATTGGTGCATCGACTGTTGCTGTGAGCGAATCGAAATGACCCCACGCCAGAGCAATGTATTGGCGACCTACTTCATGTTCAGACAACGCTTCAACCAAAGAGTCGTATGCACGTTGTGATCGCGCCACCACCATCATTCCTGTTGTCCCCGAATCGAGACGATGCACAATTCCGGGTCGTGCCGGTTGACCAACGGACGCCACTTCGGGATACAGCGCAAGGATGCCATTGACCACTGTTCCGGTTCCGTGTTGTGAGGCAGGGTGAACCACCATGCCTGCACTCTTATTAATGACGATGATGTCGTCATCGACGTGCACCACCGACAACTCCACTGACGGATCTGGTCCTGGCAATTTCTCCACTGGAATTTTTTCCAGATCGACCACCACAACCTGACCCTCTTTCAAGCGCGGCTTTCCCGATACAACAGGCACACCATCTACTTCAGCTCCACCATCGGCAATCAATGTGGCTGCCTCGGAACGCGAGATATCGGCAATGATCGACACAATGCGATCAATGCGTTCACCATCTAGAGCGCTAGGAACAACTTCTTCCACTTTCATTGCGACTCTGGTGCAACTTTCTTCTGATCAACGAATTCTTTCCACACACCGAAGAGCATGAGACACGCTCCAATCGTGATGCTTGAATCTGCAACATTAAAGACGGGAAACCACTGCAAGTCGATGAAGTCGACCACTTTCCCGTGCAACCACCCATCTCCCCGAAACACGCGATCGACAACATTGCCCACTGCTCCACCGACAATTGCCGCGAGGCCGTACTTCAACCACGACGATTGTGCTGTCACCATCGACCGCAGAAGAAAACCGATGGCGACAACAGCAACAACTCCGATGTATGGACCGAGGCCCTGACCTTGCGAGAACGCGAACCCACTGTTGAATCCCAGCGAGAACTGAAGCGTCCACACCAGATGTATGTCTCGACCGTTGTCAAGAGCAGAGACCGCCCACGATTTTGTGATTTGGTCGAGCGTAACAATGGCTCCGATGAGCAGCGCCACACGGCGCGTTGATGGCATGGTGCTTACCAGTCGCCTATCGGCGACCAAGTCCGCCCGCGCGCTCTGTCACCAGTTCGGTGGCCCACGGAAGTGCCTTGAGGCGTTCTTTTGGAATTGGCGAGCCCGACACCAGCGAGTAGCCGTATTCGCCCTTCTTCATTCGTTCAAGTGCAGCATCGATTTCCGTCACCATTTGACGTGCAGCTGCCATGAGAACAAGGTCTTGGTCTCGTTCAACAACCATTCCGTCACCCTGGCCACCTTCGTCGTCAAACTGCACATCACCCATCTCGGCATCGGCAATTAAGGCGTTTGCTTCATTTTCGAGACGAGTTGCCTGACCAGTGAGTTTCGCGCGTTCTTCTAACAGAAGGTCGCGTTGTGCAAACAGAAACTTGAGGTCATATTCCTTTGTGGATGTGATGCCATCTTGTGACGCACCTTTGACAATGACATGACGCTTCGGGGGTTCAGGTTTTTTGATGGGCTGACGCGGCGGCAACGGTGGTGGCCCCGCAGGAGCGGTAGCAACAGGTGCTTTCTCGTTCTCTTTTGCCGATTTTGTGTTTGCGGACTTTTTGGGATCAGCCTTTGGAGCTTCAACTTTTTTGGGAGCAACTTT
>CAZCZM010000002.1:103850-108064 GCA_964503445.1 uncultured Bifidobacterium sp. | reverse complement strand
CCTCTCAAGGTGGCGACACGGGTTCAAATCCCGTTGGGAGTGCCATTGTCACCATTTTGGGGTGTGCTCGCTGTAAGACTCGTACGCGTATGTCGTCGTTGCTCACATTCCCTGAAGCCATTTTGTTGGGAATTGTTGAGGGCATCACAGAGTTTTTGCCCATCTCATCGACTGGTCACTTGCTGGTGGTGGGAGACCTCATTGGTTTTGGATCGGGGGAATCGCAATCGGCCGCCGACGCGTATTCCATCGCCATCCAATTGGGCGCCATTGTTGCAGTGCTTTTTGTTTTTCGTCTTCGAGTCACATCGCTATCGAGAGGACTGGTCGGTAGAGATTCCATTGGTCGCGCCGTACTGGTTGCACTCACGGTGTCCTTTATCCCGGCAGCAATTATTGGCGTTGTATTTGGTGATGTCATTAAGGACGCATTGTTTGGACCCATTCCCATCACGATTGCGTGGGCAATAGGTGGAATCGTTCTTCTGGTCTGGAAACCACAACGTCACGGATTAGATATTCATCAGTTGACACTGCGCTCATCAATCATCATCGGCTTTGCTCAATGTGTTGCGATGTGGCCAGGTGTAAGTCGCAGTCTCGCAACATTGATTGCGGGACTTGCTGTGGGGCTGTCACTGTCGGCCGCTGTTGAATTTTCGTTTCTCCTGGGTGTGATCACCCTTGCTGCTGCAACCGGATTAGATCTTGTTCGCTACGGCGATGAAATCGTGGATCAATTCGGAATTTTGATGCCCGTTGTTGGTGGCGTCGTCGCATTTGTGACAGCAATTATTGCCGTGAAGTGGATGGTGCGTTACGTGGCCACGCAATCGCTGGCAGTGTTCGGCTGGTACCGCTTGTTGATAGCCGCAGTGTCAACTGTGCTGTTACTGACTGGTGTGCTGTAGAAACAGCAACTCACACGTGGGGGAGTACTTCTTCCCCAATGATGTCTAGATGCTCAAGGTCGGTGAGGTCGAGGAACTGTAGATACACACGTGATGCCCCGTGTGAACCCCACATCGCCAACTTCTCAACGGCTTCGGCAGGAGTGCCACAAATTCCGTTCTCTTTTAGTTCAGCAACATCACGGCCTATTGCGGCAGCTCGGCGAGCGATATCTGTGCCATTGCGCCCCACGCACACCACTTGTGCGACTGAACGGATGATGCTCTCTGGGTCTCGACCAATCGTGGTGCAGGCTGCGGTGACGCGATCGCATTGTTCTGTGAATCGCTGGACTGATTGAAACGGCAGATTGAACTCAGCGGCATAGGTTGCGGCGAGCATGGGAGTGCGCTTTGGGCCTCCGCCACCCACGATGATGGGAGGAGGTGACTGAACGGGTTTCGGTAAGGCGGGTGAGTCGCTGACGGTGAAATGCTTTCCGGCGTAGGAGAACGTTTGACCGTGGGGCGTGTTCCATAGCCCGCTGATAATGGCCAACTGTTCTTCAAGCACATTGAAACGGTCGCCCAGTGGAAGAAAGGGAATGCCATACGACGTGTGTTCTGCTTGATACCAGCCCGCACCCAGGCCCAGTTCAACTCGGCCGCCAGACATATCGTCAACGTTTGCAACAGAGATTGCTGTGACGCCGGGAAGTCGGAACGTTGCCGAGTTCACCAATGTTCCTAAACGAATAGTGCTGGTCTCACGCGCTATTCCGGCAAGGGTGATCCAAGCATCAGACGGGCCGGGTAGTCCTGAAAAGTGCGATCCCATGCTTTGGTAATGGTCGCTACGAAAGAATGCATCAAATCCGTTACGTTCGGCAGACTGCGCAACTGCCAAAAGCTGTTGGTAACTAGCGCCTTGTTGAGGTTCTGTAAATACTCGAATGTCCACGAACTCAACCTAACCGCTGGGCTATGGCACGGGTGGAGCAGTGGTGGTCGTTGTGGAAGTCGTTGTCGTTGTTTTTGCTGGTGATCCAATATGCGAGTCGAGTGCACGGCGTAGGTGATTACCCAATCGAATTCCACCATGTGCGCTCATATGCACCGAATCACCAGTGAACCAGTGCTTTTGTTTTCGTGAAATGGTCGCCCAATCCATGACGGCGTATTTCAAGCGCTGTGCTTCTGCTTTGACAACCTTGTTAAAGGCTCGAGCTTTGATTTTTACATTTCCGTTCTCACGGTACGTAAGCCACATGAGATCGGCGTTTTGCTGGCGTACTTCGGCGTTAATTTTTCGGATTGATCTTCTGAGGTACTCAGCGCCAGTGTCGTTGTAGCCAGTTGCCACAACGACAATGTCAAAACCTTGACCGCGATGCTTGCGAATGAGTTGAAGCGCACTGGGCTGAGCGACGTTTCCCTCAAGACAGCCAGGGTCAACAAGTTTCTGGCAGCCCCACACTTCTAAGGTGACATCAAACGGGCCCTTCCAAAATGCCTTCATGGTGGGTGGTGACCATCGCAGAACCGACGCAACAGAATCGCCCAATACCAACACCTTGATGCGTTCTGCATGTACTGGCTGTGAGGCAAACACTGTGCTTGCCACAGCAAGTGCCACACACGACGCGGCAAGTTGGATGAATCGTTTCATTAACGGCAAGCCTATGTGGAGGCCGCGTCGTACCGATGGATTGCTACGACGTCGGTATGTGCATCCAGTCGCTGTGTGCGACCTGTAGTTCATGTGGCAGTCGTGCCACATGTCGGTGTGGGAGAACAGGCAACACTCGACGAACTGCAAGAGTGCGAATGGGTTGCACCGCCACTTGTTGTGCGACGCCGAACATAACGCAACGGTGAAGCGCACGTGCAAACGGGTTGTGTCGGCCGGTGGTGTAGGCAACGCCGATACTGCGAGCGAGGTCTGCCATATCTGTGGTGAATTCTGAGGGTTCATCCAACACCCCTGACGCCATTCGTCGATATAGCCACGTTGCAGTGGGGCCAAGGATGGGCAGCCAGAACATCTCGATGTAGGGGTCTGTCACATGGAAACCGTGTGCATCGATGAGAGGGTCTTCCCAAGCAATGACACGGAGGTGTGAATCGGTGACGAGTGGCGATGGGTTCATGCGGGCTCCTTGCTCTCGCGGCGCACTAGTAGCCGCAGATTTGAACGTGTGCGCCAATGTGTGCGAGTAGGCAAGAATGTGGAGATATGAAAGACATCTTTCCGTCCAATGACGACATGGACACAGTGGCGCAATGGATGAAAGAAGCATCAAAAATTGTCGCCTTCACAGGCGCAGGAATTTCCACCGATTCAGGAATTCCCGACTTTCGCGGCCCGAACGGTCTGTGGACAAAAAATCCCCTGGCCGAAAAAACATCAACACTCAGTTATTACTTGAATGATCCGGAAGTGCGAAAAGTTGCATGGCAGGGCCGTGAGCGAACATTCGATGGCTCGGCGAAACCCAACGCAGGGCACCATGCGCTAGTCGCTATTCAGAATGTAGGGAAGTTGTCTGCTGTGGTCACGCAGAATGTTGACGGTCTTCATCAAGACGCAGGTATCCACGACGACAAGGTGTTGGAAGTGCACGGAACTATCAAGTTCGGTCGCTGCTGGTCATGTAACGATCGCCGTCCGATGGGTGAGTTCATCGCACGCGTCCGCGCAGGAGATCCCGATCCGCATTGCGAACTCTGTGGCGGAATTGTGAAGAGCGATGCCATCTTGTTTGAGCAGGCACTCAACCCTGACGTCATTGAGCGATCATTCCGTGAGGCAGAGGAGAGTGACCTCATCCTTGCGATTGGTTCCACGTTGGCAGTCACGCCAGCGGCCTATGTGGTCGACCGAGCACGTGCCTCGAACTCGCGAGTTGTCATCATTAATGGTGGACCCACTGAGAGAGATCGCTACGCACACCTCATGTTGCGCGGTGGCATCTCGGAAATCCTGACAGACCTCATCGCTCGTGCCGAATTCCCGACTTAGTCGGTAGGGTTTTGGGTTATGGCAACCTTCCGTGACCTTCTCGCCGCCGCGAAATCTGAAATCACCGAGATTGAAACCTCTGAAGCACAACAGCGCATCAACGCCGGTGGTGTGTTGGTTCTTGATGTGCGCGAACCAGACGAGTACGAACAAGGTGCATTGCCGCATGTGCTCCACATTCCGCGCGGTCATTTGGAAGCACAAATTGAAGGTCGCGCAACCGATCGTGACCAGGAAATCATCGTGTATTGCGCTGGTGGAGTTCGTAGTGCATTTGCTGCGCGCACCTTGCAAGAACTTGG
>CAZCZM010000002.1:88387-103750 GCA_964503445.1 uncultured Bifidobacterium sp. | reverse complement strand
GTTGGCACAATCGGAATTGTTGACATGGACGATGTCGATGCGTCGAACTTGCAGCGACAGATTTTGCACAACATGGATCGAATCGGTGAGCGCAAAGTTGAATCTGCGCGGATGACCATTTCGAAGTTGAATCCCGATGTCAAGGTGAAGACCTATGACATGCGACTCGATGCCAGCAACATCATGGAGATCATGTCGGGCTATGACGTTGTTGTCGATGGCGCAGACAATTTCCCCAGTCGATACTTATTGAACGACGCAAGTGTGAAGTTGGGAATTCCGGTCGTGCACGGAAGCATCTTCCGATTCGAAGGAATGGTGTCCGTCTTTCATCCAAAGTTGGGCCCCACATATCGCGACATGGTGCCCGAACCACCACCGGCAGAACTTGCTCCATCGTGCGCAGAAGCTGGCGTATTGGGCGTTCTTCCTGGAATCATCGGTTCCATTCAGGCTCTTGAGACCATCAAGATCATCCTGGAATTAGGCGACCCATTAATCGGTCGAATTCTCAGTGTGGACACAACAGAGATGAGTTTCCGTGTGTTCAAGCTTCGCCCAGACCCAAAGAATCAGGTCACATACGAAAATCGCGACCGCATTGAAGTGCGTGACCTAGATGGTCTGTGTGCCCCGTGGATGAGTCACTAAACAACTAGCGTTTCACGCGTGTCATCTTCCATTGTCATTGTTGGTGCCGGGTTTTCGGGTGCAGTCGTTGCTCGCCAACTTGCAGAGGCAGGAATTGCATCGTCAGTGATTGATGGGCGCTCGCACGTTGCCGGTAACGCCCATACGGAACGTCGCAACAACGGTGTCATGGTGCATGTCTATGGGCCGCACATCTTTCACACGGCACATCAGAACGTGTGGGAGTACATCAATCGCTTTGGCGAGATGATGCCGTACAACCACCGTGTCAAAGCAACATCTGGCGGGCAGGTGTATTCGTTGCCGGTCAACCTTCACACCATTAACCAGTTTTTTGGAAAAACGTTTTCGCCAACAGAAGCTGAAGCGTTCATCACGTCAATTGCGGACTCAACAATTGAGACACCCGTATCATTCGAAGACCAGGCATTGAAGTTCGTAGGTCGTGAGTTGTACGAAGCCTTTTTCAAGGGGTACACACACAAGCAGTGGGGCGTACCTCCAACAGAATTGCCAGCATCAATACTTGCTCGCTTGCCGGTTCGTTTCTCATACGACGACAGCTATTTCAATCATCCGTGGCAGGCAATTCCAAAAGATGGATACACGCCAATCGTTGAAGCGATGCTTGATCATCCACTCATCACGGTCACATTGGGGAAGACAGTGGTGCCCGCTGATCTTGCCGATGCAGAACATGTCTTCTGGTCGGGTCCCATCGACGAGTACTTCTCTGGACAGTTCGGCAATCTTGCATACCGAACCCTCGATTTCGTCGAGACCGAAGAAGAAGGCGATGTTCAGGGATGCCCTGTTATGAACTACTGCGATGTCGATGTGCCGTATACGCGCATCACAGAGCACAAGCACTTTGCTCCGTGGGAAACGCACCAGCGCAGCACGCTGTACACCGAATACAGCCGTCTCGCTGGCGACGGGGACATCCCGTATTACCCCATTCGGCAGGTAAAGGAGAAAGAACAGCTCCTTCGCTACGTCCAAGCGGCACAGACTGCCGAACGCGTGACATTTTTGGGCCGATTGGGCACATATCGGTACCTAGACATGGACGTCACCATTAAAGAGGCGCTCGATGTGGCCGAGGAATTCTTAGCCAGTCGCCGAGAACATCGCCCAATGCCACCGTTCGTGGTGAATCCCCTGTGAAACTAGGGGTGTGACTGTTCACCCCCTGGCCAGAATCCAAGTTCCGGCCCCATCGTTCTCTGAGCCCACGTTGTACGTGCGTGCCCCGGAACACTGCCTCACTAGTGACGGTCTGCGTCTTGGGGCAGGGGAGACCGCAACATTTGATACCGCTTTCGGAGTGTTTGCTGCTGGTCGATGGAGCCGTCTGACCTCAGTCTCCAATCTCACAGCGTCCATGGATGTGACTGGTCGTTGTCGGATTGACTTAATTGCATACGCCAACGGTGTCGACACGGTTGTTGCAACCACAGAGACGGGGTGCAGCGTCACATGCGACAACACGCGTGACGTGGGTGCAGAATCATTCTTTGTCTCGGTTACCGCACTTGAAGGTGATGTAGTTGTTCGTGGCGGCGAATGGTCAACCACATCAACTCCAGAACGCGATGTTCGTCTCGGTGTCGCCATCACCACCTTCAATAGGCAGGAATACGTACTTGCCACTATCGACAAACTGGTTCACATTGAATCCACTGTGCCGAACGTTCGTGGGCACTTGAAAGTTCTGGTGGTCGACAACGCACGTAACTTGCAACCGAACATTCCAAAAGGCGCACCGGTACGAGTCATCCCAAACCCCAATTTGGGTGGTGCTGGAGGCTTTGCGCGCGGTCTTATTGAGTTCCGAGAAGAAGGTTGGAGTACGCATGTCGTCCTGATGGATGACGACATCTCACTTGAGCCCGAATCCATCATGCGGACAATCTCCTTGTTGTCATACGCAACAGACCCTGACTTGTGTGTTCACGGCGCGATGATGAGCGAAGAACAGCCATGGATGCAGTTTGAAGCTGGTTCTGCGTACGAGTTTCGTTCGGTGTACCCGCTGCGTGCACACGGACGCGGAATCGACCTGCGCAGCCGCGCAGAAATGGTGCGAGACCACTTAGAGATCGATATCGATTACTCGGCGTGGTGGTTCACAGTCTTCCCCATGCATCTCGCTACTGAAAATCCTCTGCCAGTCTTTGTTCGTGGTGACGACGTTGCATTTGGTTTGATGCACACGGGTAAACACACAGTGACTTTGACAGGTATCGCTGTGTGGCATGCCGACTTTGCGTTGAAGAACAACCCGTCTTCGTTGTACTACGAAGTACGTAACTTTGCGTTGATTGACACTCTGGTGTTTGATGACCATAAGTGGCGCCACCTTACATGGAGATATCTCAGTTTCGGATTCCGCAATGCCTATTCGCATCGATACGCAAGCGCTGAATACATGATTTGGGGTATGAAAGATTTCTTGGCTGGCCCCGAAGAGTGGATGAAGATCGACCACTCAGCGAAGCATGACGAGGTTCGGCAAGTCTCCGAAGAAAAAGCCGCACCACTCAGTGATGAGCTACAGAGTCTCGGATTTACGCCACCGCGTTCGAAGGCATTTCGCTTGTGGGGATTCATGTTGGCGCCGTTCACGGGTGCCGGACACTGGGTGCCTTCGTTCTTGCGCTCCCGCAAGATGGGAGTAGCGCAGATTGATGTGCGTGCTGTTGGCCTTGCCATTCGTCACGATGCAATCTTGTATCGACATCCACGTTTTGACGAGGGATTCGTGTGTGAGCGTGACCGCAAGCGTTTTATACGTATTCGGCGCGAAGTGTTTCGCACAACATGGCAACTAGTACGCAATTACAACTCTTTGAAGAAGGCGTATCGAGATGCGTATCCCGCGATGGTCAGCACCGAGGCCTGGAAGAAGCGTTGCGGCCTGTAATCAGCAGGCGTTTCTTTACTTGACCAGAGCTGCGGCAGTCATGAGGGATGACCATGTGTTTGGCCCCACCTTGCCGCTCGGGCGAATCTTGGCCCGTCGCTGGTAGATCTTCACATCATTTGCAAGTGATGAAGTGAATTGGCCAGTGGCGCGAATTTTCTTTCGTAACACTTTTGCTAGCGCACGTTGCAATGTGCTGACTGATGGATGGCGAGAACCAACTTGTAGCACCGCAAAATCTGGACGAGAGTTCAAACCCATGGCTTCCCATGTTGCGCGATCAACAGTTCCTGTTGCGGGGAGATTCGCGGTGACTTGGAATGCTTTGACAGCGCGCGCGGTTCCAGGACCGAAATCGCCATCGGTGGCGAGGCGTTTGGAGCCCTTCAGTTTGAGCGTGGCGTTCAAACGTTTCTGCACGTTTGTCACCATCGCTCCACGGTGTTTTTGCTTCAACGGAAGGCCGTGAATGACTGGTGCGGCCGGTGCAGTCACGGGAAGTGCGCCTTGTGCACGTAAGGAGTCAAGTTGAGCGCGCAAGAACAGCGCAAACTCGGCCTGTCCACTGTTGGACAAATGCACCCAGCAACAGAGGGAAGTGTTATCGAACCAACGCCATTGGTTCGGAGCTGAACTTGCCGCGTTCCAGTCGAAAATAGAAATTGCTGGGTTCGCCGCGGCTGCAGCAAGAAGTGCAGCGTTGGAAGTGGCATAGTTGCGCGACGTGGCCCGTGTAGACATGTTCACGAAAATGATTCGCTGCACTGCTTTTGATGTCAACGCAGAGATCATCTGTTGCAGTTCTGCATTGAATGCATTGGGGTCATCGTTGTAGCCCAATTGCACGACAGCAATTGCGGGTGCAGGTAATGCATTGATGATTCCGACACCGTCGAGATCTATCTGTGGTGCCGCAACCGTGAATAAACAGTCTGCGCCGGCCATGCCACGGCCTGCACATGACTGATAGTTCATGTCGGGATAGGCGGGCGTGACAACAGTTGCAAACTCTGATGCGATGCTTTCACCCACTGAATCACCTACGAACAAGATCGAGCCGACAGGTGCCGCTGCGGGGTCGGCTGGAGCAACGGGGAATGTCTCGTACCACGGTGCAAACAAATCCCAATCCCCGCGGAAGTTCCATCCCGATCGTGTGACCGAGCCAGCAGTTCCCGTGATGGTGACAGACGTTGCATAACCGTTCCATTCGCCGCCTAGTCCATCGTGGGCTGTGGTGACAGATAGCAGTACTCCGATGCTGGGGTATTTCTTTTGAATGTCGGTGGCAGACAATAACCGTGTCCATGATTGCAATGCTGCGTCGGCAGCTAAGTCGCCGCTATCAACCTGAGCAGGGAATGTTCCACCTGCCGTGCGACCACCGTTCGACGATGTGTATTCGGTGCGCATGATCGAACCACGTGAATCACGCACCACGTATCCAGCAGTTTCTGCAACGGCGCGGTCAGTGCGAGCATCTTCCAGAACTGATGCTGATGCTGAGCCGACTGTGCGAAGTGCTGCACCGCCGTATACGTGACAATCCTGCGTATCACATGTTTTTGCATAGGAATACCGCGCCTCCGACAATGAATAGCTACGTGCAGCTACTGCCTGTGCGCGTAGCGCGTGCATGCCCAATCCACCAGCCTGATCTCCCCATCCCGCGGGCGATTCGCGAGGCACAACTCCGCGCAAATATGACTCGAGCAGAATGAGGTTGACGCTGCGGTAATTGCCGTTGCCATCTGTGGCAGCGCGTAGTCCACCGCGGTAATAGCGAATGCGCGCACGATACGACGATGTGGCTGGCTCGCACATGCCAAGAAGTTCCGATGGATTAAGTGCGACAGGATTAGACCCGTTAGTTGTGACGAAGTCGATGGGGCCAGTGATGTTGTCGCCAATCAATGTAAACCCAGCTGGTGTGCCTGAGGTTGCGGCACATGTCGAATTCGGTGACGCGTACACGTCGTACACGTTTCGCCCGACAGGTCGTGCAACAAGTGCGCCATACGTTCCAGGACGACCAACCCACTGTGCAGTCTTGTTATCTGACACCACGGCGGTCTGCTTGCCATCGTGGGTTTGCAGTCGGATACTCATGACTCCGCCCGGCTGAGCGGCAGCATCTTGTGGCCCAAGAGTGCTCAATGTACGTCCGCCACCGCCGTAATAGAAATTGATGATGTCGGTCCATGTTGCATTGAGTTTGGTGGCCCACCCAAGCGCACCGAACTGACTGAGACCACGTCCATGTCCAAATCCGCGTCCGCGAACCACAATGGCGATGGGGGGCACAGAGTTTGCCTCGGCTGGCTGTTGCGTCGATGGAAGGGACAACAGTGAGACCACAAGGGCGCCACCAAGTAGCAAGATGCGACGGCGTCTCCGAGTGAGTGTCATGACATAGAACGCTAGGCGGTCTGTGGCGACAGATGGTGGCGCTCTATGACATCTCGTTCTTGTAGAACAACGGCGAGAAGGACAAGGGCCATACCCGCAAGGTCAATCGGAGTGGGAGTCTGGTCAAGAAATGCGAATCCAAAGACTGTTGCCGTGACCGGAAGAAGTGCAAGAAGAAGGGAAAATCGTCGAACTGGTATCCGACGGAGCGTCACCTGGTCGATGCCATACCCGACAGCATTTGAAAGAACTCCGACGGCGATACAGGCAAACAGCAATGTTGGTGTCGTCACTGCTAGCGCGATGTCACTTGAGGCAAACGGCGTGATCACCATTGCGCCAACGACTAAGCCAATTGCAAGCCCGGCGATTCCGTGATCTCCTCGTGCGACGCGAGAACCAAGCACGATGTAGGCCGCCCACATGGCCGATGCAAGGAGAATAAACACCAACCCGAGCGGCTCGTTTCCAAGTTCAATTCCACCCAGCACCAATACTCCTGCTGTGGCGAGAACCAGGGCGATTGAATTTCTCAATGTTCGAGTTGTCCACGCTGCGACGGCAATTGGACCGACGAACTCAATTGTGACCCCCTTGCCGAGGGGCAGATGTTCTAGGGCAAGGTAGAAGAAAAGATTCATGAGTGCAGTTGCAGTTCCAAAAATGCTGGCCCACATGAAGTCATGTCGCGTCCACTTTTTGTGACGACGTCGTAGTGCAAAGAGACTGAGGACTCCGCCCGCGCTCAGAACCCGTATCCACGCAACAGTCGCTGGGGCGATGTCGTCGAATAGGCGTACTGCGATGACAGCCCCCATGTATTGCGCAATCGCCGAAACAAGAAAAAGAATTTCTGGCGGAGTGTGATTGATGTGACGAGAGGTGGCCGCTGCAGGTTCATTGACCTCGAGCACTATTGCGCTCAGTCAAAGAGGTCGGGATCTGTGCGACAAATTTCTTGCCACAACGGCTGAAAGTGCATCCAGCCAGTGATTGCGCTTCCGGCATTTTCCCGCGTGTACACCGCAGATTCGTGTGGAATAAGTTTTGGAGTTCCTGCTGCCATCGCTGCGAGTTGTGCTTGTGCACAACGCTCAAAACAGACGAACCAGAACACGGCTTCGTCCACTGACGCCCCTACGGTGAAGTGACCATGGTTCTGGTGAATAGCAGCGCGGTAGTTGCCAAATGCCGCCGCAAAGTCGCGACCAGCTTCTTCTTCAAATACAACTGCTCCGCCGTGATCTGCAATCACAACGTTCTGCTCGTAAAACGCGCACGAGTCCTGTGTGAGTGGATCAAGTGGAATGCCCAACGAACTAAATGCTTTGCCGTACACCGAGTGTGCGTGTGCTGCAGCAATGACGTCTGGTCGTGCTGTGTGCACAGCCGCGTGTAGAACATATGCCGCGCGGTTCACGCTGTGCTTTCCGTAGACAACTTCACCGTGATGGTTGACGAGAATGAGGTCAGACACGCGCATATGTCGGAATGACAAACCAAGTGGGTTAACCCAGAAGTGATCAGGGAATTCGGGGTCACGAACTGTGATGTGTCCAGCCACGCCTTCGCCGAATCCGAAACGCCCAAAAATTCGGAGGGCGCCTGCAAGGCGTTGTTTGCGGTGAAGTCGTTCTTCTTCCACCGTGCGCGTAGCCATGAGATCTTCAAAGCCAATGGTGGTGACTTCTTTTGGTGTCAGAGGGACTCCGTCAATCATGCGGGTCTCGGTCTGGGGTGCATCTGGCGTGATGGTCATGCGGTCACCTTAGGACAGAATGAGCGGTATGGGAATCAGCGAGATACAGCCCGAGCACATGGCGCCCCCGGCTGCCAATTACGCACACGCCATCAAAGTGGAGGCGCCGTCGTCGATGATCTACACCTCGGGCGTTGTTCCCACCATGCCCGACGGCACTGTCCCGCCGTCGATTGAAGGCCAGGCACGGGTGGTGTGGGCCAATTTGTTCGAAATTCTGCGGGCTGGTGGCATGGCCATGTCCGATGTGGTCAGCATCACCACATATGTGGTGGTCTCAGAGACACTCAAGGACGACCTGGCGGTGGTGATGGCCGTCCGGGACGAAGTGCTAGCTGGCCATCGTGCTGCCAGCACCCTTGTCACCGTTCCCGCATTGGCACGGGCCGAATGGCGGATGGAAATCAGCCTGGTGGCGGCTCAATCCACCGCCGTTTAGGGGTGCGCGGGCGCGCCCTCGTACCATTGTCCCTATGGCTGAAGACGTAAAGCGCACTGACTCTGGCATTGATATTGCCCCGTTGTACTCGGCGGAGAATCTTGCCGGCTGGGACGCTGCCTCGCAGTTGGGTGTGCCTGGTGGCGCGCCGTACACCCGCGGTGTCTATCCCACGATGTACCGCGGCAAATTGTGGACAATGCGTCAGTACGCGGGCTTTGGCACGGCCGAGTCCACCAATGAGCGTTTCAAGTTTCTGTTACAAGCAGGTCAGACCGGATTGTCGTGTGCATTCGACCTTCCCACTCAAATGGGATACGACAGCGATCATCCGCGTGCCGAGGGTGAAGTGGGCAAGGTGGGCGTGGCCATCAGTTCGCTTGATGACATGCGACTCTTGTTGAAGGATTTGCCACTCGACAAAGTGTCAACGTCCATGACCATCAACTCCACTGCCGCAATCTTGTTGTTGATGTATGAATTGGTGGCAGAGGAACAAGGTGTTCCTGCAAGTGCCATTAGTGGCACTATTCAAAATGACTTGCTGAAGGAATACATCGCACGTGGGACCTATGTGTACCCACCGCGGCCATCAATGCGAATCATCACCGACATCTTCGACTATTGCTCGAAGAATGTTCCGAAGTGGAACACCATCTCTATTTCGGGATATCACATTCGTGAAGCCGGAAGCACCGCGGTACAAGAAATTGCGTTTACGTTGGCGAATGCAATTGCATATGTGCAAGCCGCTGTTGATGCAGGTCTAGACGTTGACGATTTCGCTCCACGTTTGTCATTCTTCTGGAACGGACACAACAACTTCTTTGAAGAAGTTGCAAAATTCCGCGCAAGTCGTCGCATGTGGCACAAAATCATGACGGAACGTTTCGGCGCCAAGAAAGAAAGCAGTAAGTTGTTGCGCTTTCATACCCAAACAGGTGGAAGCACGCTTACTGCACAGCAGCCACTGAACAACGTGGTACGCGTTGCGGTGCAATCTCTCGCCGCAGTGATGGGCGGTACGCAAAGCTTGCATACCAATGGATTCGATGAGGCCTTAGGTCTTCCCACCGAAGAAGCAGCACGTATCGCGCTTCGCACACAGCAGATCATCGGTTATGAAAGTGGCGTCGCCGACACCCCCGACCCACTTGCTGGTTCGTATTTTGTTGAGACTCTGACTGACGAGGTGGAGCGCTTGGCATGGGAATACATCGAGCGAATTGATGCAATGGGTGGCGCGGTCGACGCTATTGAAGCTGGTTTCCAAATGGACGAAATCGAACAGAGTGCGTATGACTACACCAAGTCAATCGACGATGATCAACGTGTCATTGTTGGCGTCAACAAGTTCCAAGTGGACAATGAACCAGAGCCAAACGTGTTCCCGATTGATCCCTCATTGGCAGTTGGTCAACTTGCACGTTTGAAGAAGTTCAAAGAGAACCGTGATCAGGCGAAGGTGCAGCAACTTCTCAATGACGTGAAGGAAGCAGCAAAGGGAACCACCAACATTTTGATTCCCATGAAGGAAGCGCTTCGAGCTCATGCAACCTTGGGCGAAGTTAGCGATGCCTTGCGCGAGGTGTACGGCACCTATCAACCAGGTCGCTAGTTCACCAAACCAAAGCGGCGCCAGTGTGTTGAGGCTGGTTAATGACGAAAAGTGATGTTTACTGGCGGACGTTCAACGTCTGGCGCTTCGCGTCGTGCGGTTCCCACATAAATGATGCCAATCACGGTGTCTGTGTCTTTCATTCCGCAGAACTCTGCGATTGCCGAGTTTGTTCCCTTTGGAGGCGAGCCCCACAAAGCGGCAAGACCATGTGAGTGGGCTGTCAACAAAAGATTTTGAATTCCTGCAGCGACTGCATATGCATTTTCGGTTGTCTCGTTGTCTGTTGCGCCTTGTGCATACGCGGCAACGAACAACAATGGTGCCCGTAGGTACTTCGTGCGCGCTTTGTCGATTTTCGCGACATCGTCGCCACGTTCGGCCATGGCATCTGCGATGAGATGACCAAAGGAGTGACGAGATTCCCCGGTAATTGCGCAAAGGCGTAATGGCCACGTTCGTTTGTGGTTCGGTGCCCACTGTGCGGCGGTGGCCATCTGCTGAACAACGTCGTTCGGAACATCGACGGATGGTTCGATGAAGATATTGCTACGACGCGATGCGATAAGTGTCGCAAGTTCGTCGGGCGTCATGTCAGTTCTTGTGAAGATCTGCGTTTAGGCCGCCCCATGAACCTGAACGGGCGATGACCTCGACGGCGCCAGTCAATGAATTACGTCGATACAGAAGGCCAGATTGCCCTGAGAGCAATCGTGCTTTAACAGGAGAGCCGGAGGGGTCCATGACGACAGTGCCGGCAGTGACGTACAAACCTGCTTCAACGATGCAGTCATCACCGAGGCTTATTCCGATTCCTGCATTGGCGCCAAGCAGGCAACGCTCACCAATCGTGACCATTTCTTTACCGCCGCCAGAGAGTGTTCCCATGATGGATGCGCCGCCACCGATGTCTGAGCCATCGCCCACAATGACACCTTGCGAAATGCGTCCCTCCACCATTGAGGCACCCAATGTGCCGGCGTTGAAGTTGCAGAAACCTTCGTGCATCACAGTTGTTCCAGCCGACAGATAAGCACCAAGTCGAACTCGGCTTGCGTCTGCAATGCGAACACCTGACGGCACGACATAGTCCGTCATGCGTGGAAACTTGTCAACGCCGTGAACAGTGAGGTGTTCACCTTTGCGAGCGAAGTTCCATGTGACTGATTCGATTGCATCAATTGCAACTGGACCTCGCGAGGTCCACGCAACATTTTGCAGATGACCGAAGATGCCGTCAAGGTTGATTGTGCGCGGTTGCATGAGTCGATGAGAGAAGAGATGAAGTCGAAGGTAGGCATCGGCAGAGTCAGCAGGTGCAGCGGCTGTATCAATGGTGAGGGCGACCGGTGTGAATGCCACGCCACGCTCACGATCGGTATCGAGCGCTAATTCCACTGACGGAGTGGACGATGGCATGTCTCCCAATCCCAGCGCACGAAAGCGGACATCGAGGACGGCACCATTGGCGTCACGCGTCGCAACGCCGACACCCCAAGCTGTTGTTGACATTAGAAAACCTCCGGTCGAAGTGTGGGGAAGAGAATGACGTCGCGAATTGAGGCGGCATTTCCGATGAGCATGACAAGCCGATCCATGCCGATACCAAGTCCGCCAGTAGGGGGCATGCCGAACTCGAGCGCACGAAGGAAGTCTTCGTCAACGGTGCCAGCTTCGGCATTTCCCGCTTCTTTTTGTTTTTGCTCGTCTTCAAATCGCTGACGTTGAATAACGGGATCGTTCAACTCTGAGTAGGCATTTGCCAGTTCGCGTCCACCGACAAACAATTCAAATCGTTCTGTGAGATGTGGGTCGTTGCGGTCTTCTCGGGCAAGTGGGCTGATCTCTACTGGGTGTCCAGTGACAAAGGTGGGTGCACGAAGTTGTGACTCACACAAGTGTTCAAACATTTCTTCAATGATTTTTCCGGGCCCGTGATGCGCTTCTACTCTGACGCCATGTGATGTTGCAAGTGCGGCAAGGTCATCGCGCGATTGCGATGGGTGTACAGCGACACCGGTTGCTTCGGACACCAAGTCAATCATTCGTACTCGTCGCCATGGCTGTGCAAGATCAACTTCGATGTCATCAATGAGCACCACTGTTGACCCGGTTGCATCACGTGCCGCGTTGACAAAAAGAACTTCAGTGAGATCCATGATGTCGGTGTAGTCGGCGAATGCTTGGTACAGCTCCATCATTGTGAACTCTGGATTGTGTCGCGTTGAGATGCCTTCGTTGCGGAACACGCGCCCAATTTCAAACACCCGTTCCATTCCACCAACAATGAGTCGCTTCAGGTGTAGTTCAAGCGCGATGCGCAAGTACAACTGCATGTCCAGTGCATTGTGATGCGTGAGGAACGGTCGGGCGTGTGCGCCGCCAGCCTCCATGTGCAACACCGGAGTTTCTACTTCAATAAAGCCACGTTCGTGAAGTGTGCGACGAAAGCTGGCGATGACTGCATGGCGAATGGCAAACATGCGCCGAGACTCTTCGTTACCAATCAGATCTGCGTAGCGCTGGCGGTAACGCGTGTCGGTGTCGGTGAGGCCGTGCCATTTGTCGGGGAGTGGACGAATTGCTTTACTGAGTAACGACAGTTCAGAGACTTTGATTGACAGCTCGCCTTTGCGGGTGGTCATGACGGTGCCAGTCACTCCGACCCAATCTCCGAGGTCAAGGTCGTTAATGGCAGCAAAAGCATCGTCGCCAACAACAGCCTTGGACACAAACAGTTGAATGTCTCCGGAGCGGTCTTGAACAGTGGCGAAGATGAGTTTTCCTTGGTCTCGCTTCAACATGATGCGACCAGCGATGGTGACGACTGCGTCTGTCTCGGTTCCCGCCTCAAGATGGCCATGAGCCTCACGGATGTCGCCCAACGTATGGCTGCGGTCAAAGCGGTAGGGGTATGGGTTGACGCCAGCGTGACGCATGGTGTCGAGAGCCGACAGTCGCCTGGCTTTCTCGGCTTCTAAACCGCCAAGACTTTGGTCAACTTCTTCTTCGCTCACAGGTTCTCTACGGTAGTGCGCAACGAGACCAAACTCCGAAGTTTTTGGTGAACTACCGTTGAGAAATGCGTGTGCTTCGGATTGTGTGGCTGTTTCTTGCGACAACGGTCTGTGTTGCCACTTCCGCTACAGCCGAAGCACCTGTGTTGTTCCCTGACGAACCGCTCCAGCCTGTGGTGGGAATTGCACAGAATGTCTCGCTGAAGTCTGTGGTGGCTAGTCGAATTGTGTCGGCAGCACGTGAAGCAGGTGCCGATGGATTCCGTATCAGTGTTCCGACAATTGGAATGACGGCACACACACGTGGAACTACAGACCTCATGCGGTTAGGCGACCGATGGCGGATACCGATGGCCACCCTGGTTGCGCCCCGTGATTACTTGCGTGCAGTCGCGGGTGACACTGCGGCGCAGGTGTTGACGCCCGGCAGTGTGCTGATGGGTGAGACGTCTGCTGAACTGCGCGATGCACAAGCGGGTGACACCATTGTTCTGCGCGATGCACGGTTCAGAATGAAGCCATTCACGATTGCTGCGATTGTTCCCAATGCTTTTGTTGATTGGGGAGACATTTTCATGGCGAGCGAAGATGCGTCTGCGCTTGGCACGTTCACAATTTCTCGGGTTGCGATTACAAACATCACGTCATATCGGGATGTAGTTGCGCGATTGAGAGCAAAAGGAATTCGTGAGGGCACCACGTATAGATTTCGTAAGTCATGGGATATTCCAAATCCCGATGGAACACTCGGGACATCGACCCTCAAAAAGAAACTCGGTGAGTTTGCCTATCGTCCCGCTGGTGGTAGTGCAATAGAAATTCAAGAGTCGTGGCGTTTGTCGAAAATTCGGTGGAAGCACACCTTTGACGACATCAAGATTCGCAACAATTGCCACAAGGTAGTGATTGATGCCATCCAAGGAGCGCTATCGGAGATAAAGGCTCAGGGGTTGGCGAAACACGTTGATGTGGCCAATGCCAATCGTTATGGCGGATGTTATGTAGGTCGCTACAACAGACTCGCTGGATCATTCGGTGCACCCTCGCGACATGCATACGGCGCAGCTCTTGACATCAACACCACCCAGAACTACCAGTGGCGAATTCCGAAGATGAACTGTGATGTAGTGCGAATTTTTCGTAAGTGGGGATTTGCGTGGGGCGGAAATTTCTGGCCCTTAGATGGAATGCATTTTGAATACGTTGGTGAGCGTCGCGACAACATCGGCTATCCATCTCGCTTTTGTCCCAATCGTGCTGTGGTGCCAGCGGTAGTGTTGCCGCGGTTCTCTCGCGAAGACATGACATTGTCCACAAGTACAACAACCACATCAGCCCCACCGCTAACCTCAACTCCGTGAACCTCAATAAACGACTCGTCATTATTGGTGGTGGTCCTGCTGGAAATGCAGCGGCCACGGTTGCAGCTCGTAAGGGCGTCAACGTGGTGCTTATTGAGCGCGAAATCGTGGGTGGGGCAGCACATTTATTGGATTGCGTGCCGTCAAAAACCATGATTGCAACTGGTGGCGCAATGAGTTTCACGGAAAGCCTCAGTGGCATGGGGCTATCAAATCGTGACGCTGAAGTGGATGTCACCGCTCTAACAGATCGTGTTGAGGGCATCAAAAATCGCCTCTCTAATGACATGACATCGTTGTTGGAGAGCCAAGGTGTCACCATTATCCGTGGAACTGCGAAGTTGTTGTCAAAACACTCTGTGCAGGTCACGGGGTCAGATGGCTCTACTCAAATTCTTGAAGCAGACGACATTCTGATTTCCACCGGAACTCGTCCTCGTATTCCGCATTTCGCACAGCCCGATGGCGACCGAATTCTTACAACCAGAGATTGCTATCCGCCGCGAGTATTTCCAGAGAGCGTCACCATTATTGGCTCGGGTGTTACTGGCGTGGAATTCGCCCACATGTTCGCGTCGTTTGGTGCGCGAGTCACACTCGTTGTGTCGCGTCAACAAGTTCTTCCTGGCAAAGACCCCGAAGTGGCTGCAGTGTTGGAAGAGAATTTCTTGGCGCGAGGTGTTCGTTTGTTCAAAGGTGCGCGTGCAACAGCCATTGAGCAGACAGAAAATGGCGTACGAGTGGTCTGTGATGACGGAAGAGTCTCTGAAACCACTCATGCTGTTTTGGCAATTGGTTCTATTCCAAATACAGAGGACCTCGGACTGGAAGACGTTGGCGTTGACACCGATGGTGGGTACATCGTCATTAATCGCCATTGTCAGAGCAGTGTCGACAACATTTACGCAGCTGGTGACGTCAGTGGAAAATTGCCGTTGTCATCTGTTGCGTCAATGCAGGGTCGTAAGGTCGCCGAACAAGTTGTGGGTGGGCCAAAGGGTCCGCACCGTCACCTCGATTACGACAAAGCCGCATCTGCAATTTTCACTGAACCAGAAATTGCCGATGTGGGCTTGGCAGAAGCTGAAGCGTTCGCATCGGGTCGCAAGATTCGCGTGACAAAGGTGCCGTTCGCAACCACAGCAAAAGCTCTTATCAATAACGACTCCAGAGGGTTTGTGAA
>CAZCZM010000002.1:37649-88287 GCA_964503445.1 uncultured Bifidobacterium sp. | reverse complement strand
CTTCACGGTTCCGCTCTTGTCGGCTTCAATTTGGTTTTCCATCTTCATGGCTTCCAACACGACAACACTTTGGCCAGCTTCAACTGCTTGTCCCACTTCAATAAGAACCTTCACAATGGTTCCTTGCATTGGTACTGCAACTTGGCCACTTCCGCCACCAGCACCGCCGCCCGATCCCGATGATGCACGTGTGGCCTTCTTCTTGGCTGGTGCAGCCGCGGCAACGCCGGCAGATTCGGGAACCCACAACTTCACATCGAAACGACGTCCGTTTACTTCAACAGTTGTCTGACGTTGCACGAGGGGAGTGTCTCCGTCTGTTGCCGGTGCAACTGGCGTCGCATCGACATTGGAAAGATCGAGAACCTCTTCTACCCATTTTGTGGAGTGTGTTACCGCAGCGAAATCTGGGTGTTCCAAAATTGCCAAGTCTGCGGGGATGGTGGTGGCAACGCCTTCAACCACCATCTCATTCAGGGCGCGAATGGTGCGTGCGATTGCAGTGTCGCGATCTTTGCCCCACACGATGAGCTTGCCGACAAGGTTGTCGTAATACTGGCTGATCTCGTCGCCGCTTTCGTAGCCACCGTCAAAACGAATTCCGAAGCCGTCGGGCGCGGTGAGCTTTGTGATGGGGCCAGGTGATGGCAGGAACTTTCCGCCAGCAGGATTTTCTGCGTTGATTCGCACTTCAATTCCGTGACCACGTTGTAGGGCGCGCACTTCCTCTTGTGTCATGGGAAGCTTCTCGCCTGCGGCAACACGAATTTGCCACTCGACCAAGTCGATGCCGGTAACAACTTCGGTGACGGGGTGTTCAACCTGAAGTCGTGTGTTCATTTCAAGGAAGAAGAAGTCTCCGTCCTGATAGATGAATTCCACTGTTCCTGCGTTGTAGTAGCCAACTGCCTTAGCTGCCTTCACCGCGGCTGCACCCATGGCCTCTTCAACACCCTCGGGCAAGCCAGGTGCTGGCGCTTCTTCGATCAGTTTCTGGTGACGACGTTGTGCTGAGCAGTCACGAGTGGAGACCCACACAACATTTCCGTGCTTGTCGCCAACAAGTTGTACTTCGATGTGACGTGGCCATGTGAGGTAACGCTCCACGTAAATTTCGTCGCGACCAAAGAAGTTGCGTGCTTCGCGTTGTGCTGAATCCATTGCGTCTTGCACGTCGGCGGCTGACTGAACGACCTTCATTCCGCGCCCGCCACCGCCGAATGCGGCTTTGATGGCAACGGGCCAACCGAATTCATTTCCGAAGTCGGTGATTTCTTTTGCAGTTGTTACAAACTCGGTGGTTCCCGGAACGATTGGTGCACCGCCACGAAGTGCTGCTTTACGGCTGGAAACTTTGTCGCCCATCTCATCGATTGCTTCTGGTGGTGGTCCGATGAACGCAACACCCATCTCGGTGATTGCTCGTGCGAAGTCTGCGTTCTCGCTGAAGAAGCCATAGCCCGGGTGCACTGCATCTGCGCCACTATCTGTGATGGCTTTGAGAATTGCTTCCGTATTGATGTAACTCTCGGCAGCAGTCTGGCCGCCCAAGGCGTAGGCCTCGTCGGCCAAGCGAACATGAAGCGCGTTGCGGTCCAGTTCGGAATAGACCGCCACGGTCTTGATACCCATCTCACGGGCAGCACGGATAACTCGGACAGCAATTTCGCCGCGATTGGCGATAAGGATTTTCTTCAGCACAGATGTCAATATTGGCCTGATGAGTGACCAAAATGCGAACCAATCAGCCGAGTGGCATGTCACATCCGTGTCTGAGACGGGTAGCACCAATACGGACCTACTCCAGCAAGGGTTTGAGGGGGCCCCCGATCGAACGGTTTTGCGTGCTGATTTTCAATCTGCGGGCCGTGGACGCCTGGATCGGACATGGGAGGCGCCACGTGGGGCCAACTTGTTGGTGTCGTTTCTGTTTCGGCGCGTTCCCGAGCGTCTGCATCACCTAACCCAGGTTGTCGCCCTGGCAGCACAACACGTGGCCCGTCAGGATTGTGGAGTTGATGTTGCGCTGAAGTGGCCGAATGATTTGTTGGTGGGCACCGAGAAGGTGGCAGGAATCTTGGCTCAGGCAGCACCAGTGGACTCTGAGGGTCGCGTTCCATTTGTGGTGGTGGGGATTGGATGCAACCTCGCATGGGCTCCTGATGGCGCGGTGTCGCTCGCATCAGCTGGGTGGACAACTCCGTTGACGCCACATGATTTCTTGATGCGGATGTTGCCAGAGATTGACCGACTGAGTGAACTTTCTCGAGAAGATCTGCACCATGAATACACATCACGACTTGCAACGTTGAACACGCGTGTTCGACTGCACATGCCAGGCGGCGAAGAGATTGTTGGTCGTGCGCTTGATGTTGAGTCAGACGGTCGCCTCGTTGTCGTGGATGACTGTGCTGTGACACATCGTGTTGACACAGCTGACATAGTGCATCTTCGCCCTGCTGTTGACTGACTACCGTAGGAACGTGCGTCGTTCTCATGAGACATCACAATCAACAGGTATTCCACGACTAGTTGTGGGCGCATTGTTGGCTGTTGTCATCACCATGGCAGGTGCGTGGGGAATTGTGACTGCAACTCATGGTGAACTTGACAAAGTCGACCGTGTTGGGATTGTGAATGCCGCGTTGTCTCCAGCCAGCGATGGCTTTGAAAATTATTTGTTAGTGGGTTCTGACTCGCGTGCAAACGCAGATCCGAGCGACCCTGATTTCGCCAACATTGGTACTGAATTGGATAACCCGGGAATGCGTGCTGACTCGTTGATTGTTATCCGTATTGACAAAAACGATGGCACGGTTGCAACTATGTCGATTCCGCGAGATTTGCGAGTGGCTCTAGCGGATAACGGAAAGTTTTCAAAAGTGAACTCTGCATATCAACGCGGTGCAGACGTTCTCATTCGCACGGTACAGGGTGCATTAAACATTCCAATTCATCACTACGTTGAAATGGACTTTTCTGGTTTCAAAGAGATTGTTGACGCGGTCGGCGGGGTGCGAATCTGCGTCGACTATGCCTCGCGCGACAAAGCAACCGGCTTTTTCCTGGGTAAGCGTGGATGCAAGATGCAGAACGGCAAGCAGGCACTCGCATACGCGCGATCACGCCATTTCGAAGAAAAAATTGACGGCGTATGGCGAATTGATGGAACCGGAGATGTGGGTCGTGGAGATCGTCAGCGCTATTTCATGACAGTGCTTGTCAAGCAGGCGATTCGGTATCTGGCAGAAAATCCCTTGAAGACCAATTCTGTTCTCAGTGCTTTTTCATCTGCAGTTGCCGTTGACGATGGTGTCAACTTGATTGATATGGGCAGAAAACTGCGCCCGCTCGCCGATGGTGATCCGTACACAGTGGCGTTGCCTGTATCGAGTGACATGATTTCTGGAAGTTTTGTGTTCACATTGAATGAACAATCACAGCCTGTTTTGAATTATTTCGCGGGACTGGGACCGCGGCCCGCCGCACCCAATTAGACGTTGTCGCTCTGTTGCGCTGCGGCTTTACGCCGCACCTTCTGAACAAACTCGTCAGATGAGATTGGTTCGCCGATGCGATTGCCCTGAAGAAGATCACATCCCAATACTTTGAGACGTTGAACATGATCTTCAGTTGTTACCCATTCGGCGCACACCGTCAAATTGAGTGAGTGGGCGAGCTGAATAAGTGAGCGCACCATGGGGTCATCGCCGCCGTCGGTACGACCCACATCGCGAACCAATGTTCCGTCTAGCTTCAGAAGATCTGCAGGGAATGTTCGCAGAGATGAAAGTGATGAGTATCCGGCTCCGAAATCGTCGACTGCAATTCTGACCCCTTGTCGCTTCAGCGCTGTGACGGTGCGCAACACGGATGGATTGTTCTCGACAAGGTTGGATTCGGACGTCTCAAACACAAGTTGTGATCCCTCGAGCGAATGGGCGCGCAGAATTGTGAGGGTGCGATCAACAAAGGTGATGTCGGAGAGTTGTCGGCGTGATGCATTGATATGAATTGATGAACCGCGGTCGATTGTTCCGTCAGCGATCCATTCCGACAATGCTCGTGCACCTTGTTCAAGAACCCAGTCTCCAATCGGCGAGATGAGACCAGATTCGTCGGCAAGATCAAGAAATGCGGCGGGCGACAGCATTCCACGCGTGGGATGGTTCCAGCGAAGAAGAGCTTCAGCGGCGACGATACGCCCTGTGTGTGCTGATTCAATTGGTTGAAACAACACAATGAACTGCTCGGCAGCGAGCGCTTGTTCTAGTTCGGAAGCAAGGCGAAGTCGCTCGCGCGCGGCCGTGCGCATTTCTTCGCTATACAACTCGGAGCGTCCGCGTCCACGCTGCTTGGCGCGATACATGGCCGTGTCGGCAGAACGCAACAAGGTGACGGCGGCGTCAGCAGCTGATTCTGTGGACAATAAATCGGGAGTTGACATTGCAACACCCACGCTTGCCCCAGCTTCAATTTCAACGCCCTGCAGTACAAGTGGTCCGGTGATTGCGCTACGGATTCGCTCCGCGACATCTAGCGCTACTTGTTCATCGAGTAAACCCTCGCACAACACAACAAACTCATCACCACTGATGCGAGCCACGAGGTCGGTGGGTCGAGTCGCTGCTGCGAGGCGGCGCGCCACCGTCACGATGAGTTGGTCACCTACTGCGTGTCCGATGGTGTCGTTGACGTGCTTCAACTTGTCAAGGTCTATAAACAGCACGCCAACCGCAGCGTGTGTGGTCTTGCTTCGTTCAAGTGCCTCAGTGGTTTTGCGCAGGAAGAGAACTCGGTTGGGGAGACCGGTTAACGCGTCATGTGTGGCTTGGCGCGTCAGTTCTGCTTGCGTTTGACGTTCCTCGGTGATGTCGCGAGCAATGGTGGACCAGTGATGCACCGTGCCATCAGGTTCTCGAACCACTTGCACCACAATCGAGAGAATTCGTGCGATGCCATCGGGTGATCGAAATCCAATCTCTCCATCCCACCTGTTGATAGCACCATGTGTAGGCGCTGGTTCAAGAAGCACGCGAGGAAGCTGATCGCGTACAGCCTGCATGAATGCGCGCGCTGCAACGTCAGAGTTGCCTGTTGATGAATCTTCGACGCCAATCAATGTGCGCGCGATTTCATTGGCGAATTCCAAGTGGCCGACGCGGTTGAACACCAGCACCGCATCGCCAGAGACATCGAGAAGTCCCACAAGTTGGTCTGATAATTGTCGCTGTGAGACAAGCGCGGTGTAATCAACGGCTGTGCCGACGTATCCGGTGAGAACACCATCGGTCATGACGGGTTGCGTTGACACGTGAATCCACACGGTGTCACCGGTTGCACGACTGACGCGAAACTCAACTGCAAATTCGCCACCAGATGTTTTGTATTCCACCCATCTGCGCTCGCATTCGGTGCGTTCATGCGGCAATGCATTTGCCCACGGTGCAGTTCCCGCAACAATTGGCGCGCCGTCTAATGCAAGTGATCGAAACGCAGCATTGCCAGAGAGCAACCGACACTGTGTGTCAGTTTCAAACACTCCAATAGGAAGGGCGGCTGCTGTTGCGTCGATACCGACATTCTCACAGAAAGTTCACCGAGTGCGGTGGACTGACCCCTCAGTGTGGTGACTAGCGGGTGACGGTAAAGACCGTTGTGGCTGCTTCGAGGGCGACGGCTTCAATGTCGGCCTTCATCTCGGCCTGGCTGGGAGTGACGTCAGTCGGAGTCAGTGAGTCGAGGGCAAACACTGTGACCACATAGGTCTGGGTGGTTCCCGCAGGTGGACACGGTGGGTCGTATGCCTGCAGACCCTTGGCGTTCAGAGCCACGTAACCACCTGTGGGTACCGACCCTTCAGCGCTAGTGGTCGTTTCGAAATCAATATTGGTGACCGCCCATTGCACGGAACCGGGGTCGTCAATGTTGTCGATGGTGATGGCATATGCCTGGGTGTCTTCCGGACCAGTCGTCCACGTGAGCGGTGGCGAGACCTGTAAGCCATCGCATGTGTATCGAGAGTCGATTGCAGACCCGCTTGTCCATGGTCCCGTCACGGACATGGTGCTTCCCGAGTCCACTGATGCACCAATGGTGGTGGGAACTGCCACCGATTCGTTTTGGGCGGCGGTTGGTGGCTTCATCTGTCGTCCGTCGTCGGTGGAACACGCGGCAAGAACAATGCTTGCGACAAGTGAAAGTACTGCTGGTGCCGTGCGGCGACGTTGAGTCATATCCCGTCAGGTTATTCAGTGCAACTGAGATTGTGCACCCGTGGTCACTATCCTGAAAGCCGATGTCAGTAACCCCCGTCTCTTACGTTGGCGATCCGCTGTGTCTGATGACGGTGCATGCCCATCCCGATGATGAAGCCTCAAAGGGTGCGCCCACCGTCGCGAAGTATTTTTCCGAAGGGGTTCGCACCGTTCTGGTGTGTTGCACTGGTGGCGAAGAAGGCGACCTGCAAAATCCATTGCTGCGCGAACCTGGTCAGCCGTTTTACAACAAGACTCCCGAAGAGGAACGAGAACTCATTGCCGCTATTCGTCCTGGTGAGTTGAAAAAGTCCACCGATGCCATTGGCTTTTCTGCCGTGCACATGTTGGGGTATCGCGACTCTGGAATGGCGGGAGCGGAATCAAACTCTCACCCCGACTGCTTTCATATGGCCGACCTCGATGAAGCCACAGGTCGACTAGTCGCACTCATTCGTCAAGAACGTCCACAGGTCATCCTCACATACAACGATGATCAACGTGGCTATCCACACCCTGATCATCTACGCGTGCATGACATCAGTGTGTTGGCATTTGAACGTGCGGGAGACCCCACGTGGTATCCCGAACTTGGAGCACCGTGGCAGCCGTCAAAGATGTATTACACATTGTGGGCGAAAGAGCGAATCACAACTGTTCACGAGGCGCTCATCAAGAAGTTTGGTGAATCGCCATTTGACGAGAATTGGTTGAAGCGTCCGTCGCAAGACCATCGCATCACAACGCGACTACACATTGCAGACTTCTTGCGCGCTCGCACCGAATCTTTGCTTGCTCACGCAACTCAAGTTGACCCCACATCTAAGTGGTGGTTCGGATTAGATGACAGCGAACTGGCTCAGGTGTATCCGTGGGAAGACTGGATTTTGGCGAAGTGTGCATCTGTACAGCCAGATGAAGGCGTGATCGAAGATGATTTGTTCATGGGGCTTCGTTCAACGCAGCAGGTCTCCGCATGAGCGTTCAATACAGAGTTGTGTTCAAGAAGAACGACGAGGCTGTTGATGGCCCTGATGATGCCGATGTTGTGATTCGAATCGACGCAAAATACGCCTCAATGAATCCCACCGCCGCGTTCATGTTGGGCAAGCTGAAGAATGAAGGCAGTACTCGTGCTTTGTTCGAGGCATTGTGGAGTGGCGAAGCACAGGCAACAATCAGCCGGCTCGCATCACGTCCCTAAGTTCACGGAACCCGATGACGACTGCACCACTATTTGTTAATTCTTGACGTAGTTCTGGGTCAGTGGTGACCAACGCAAGATCATCGACCCATCCGCGCGCATGTTCGCCGAGGGCCTGAAGTTCGGGTGTGTCAATTGCTGGTTGAACATGTATCTCGGTGACACCAGGTTGTAACGAGCGAATGGCGTTGAGAACTCGTTCGCGACTTCCTGCGCGCCAGTCGTGATCGAAGTGATCAGGGAAGATCACTCCTTCCTCACGCGCCAATTGTCGAAACGGAAAGCCAGCAGATTCTTCAGAGATGGTGGAGGGAAGTCTGATGGGAAGAGAAAACTCGACAGCAAGTTCGATATACACGTCAAAAAATTCAGGACGAAGCGTGATTGCGGTGAGGTGTGGCGCCAAGTGTGTGACATCGATTCCCCACGCGAGCGCTCGTTCAATCTGTGCGCGACATTCGCGTAACACTTCGGCACTGTCCGCGTGTTCCCATAAATCGTCAATGGAGCGTGGAAATCCGCCCTCGCCTGACAGAAGCGTGGGGGCGTGGGTGAGTGGGCCCCATCGGTACTCGGGATGTTCCGCATTAAGGGTGAGATGCACTCCGATGTCTTCGCCGTTGTATTCGCGAGCAGCAAATTTGGCCCATGGTGCCGGCATCATGATGGATGCACACGATGCAACGCCTGTGCGCAGTGCTTGGTAGACACCCACTGTGGCGGCGTGGCATGAACCCAGGTCGTCACACGAGATGATGACCAACCGTGAGTCGGGCGAGTACCCCAATTTTTCAGCGAGCGACGCGGCCTGCGACATGACAAGAACCCTACCCCTGACAGTTGCTCCATAGACCGAGTCGTCGAGTTTGTGCGGTGTAACTGGCCTCGGCAAATTGTGCTTGAAGTGCAGTATTCGGCTCGAATGGATATGGCCGAGCAAACCCGTTAGCCACCATGTCTAGGTTGACAAACAGTTGGTCAGACTCACGTCTCACATAGGCAAGAAGACGACCGAAACGATCGCGTGGTTCGATATCGCGAGTAAGGACAACGCGCGTGCCTCGAGGAAGCAATGATCGTGCATAAGCAGATGCTTCGGGTCCCCAACATTGGACGGGTTTTGTGGGGTGCACGGTCTCTGGGGTGTCAATCCCGATCAATCTGATTTCTTCTCGACGTCCGCCGACGGAAACCACCAGAGTGTCCCCATCGATAACGGAAGAGACCGTGGCGATAACGCGACCACCCGCATCCGTGTGGATGCGGGTGGTGCACGACGATAAAAGTGCGACGCACGTGAGCGCGACCGCAACAAAGTGTTGAACGGAATTACAAGCGTTCGATGAGTGTTCCAGTTCCGAGACCACCGCCACAGCACATGGAGATGATTCCGTAACGACCACCTGTGCGCTCAAGTTCGTTGAGTGCTTTGGTGACAAGGAATGCACCGGTTGCGCCGAGTGGGTGACCAAGAGCGATTGCGCCACCATTTGGGTTGGTCTTTTCAATGTCTGCACCCAACTCTTTTGCCCATGCAAGGACGACCGATGCGAATGCTTCGTTGATTTCGAAAACATCGATGTCGCCGATCTTGAGGTTGTTGCGCTCGAGCAAACGTTGTGTTGCATCAATTGGACCAGTGAGCATGAGTACGGGGTCAACACCAACGAGGCAGGTGTCGACGATGCGCGCGCGGGCACGCATTCCCAACTGGGCTGCCTTTTCTTCAGTCATCATGAGAACCGCTGCTGCGCCATCAGAAATCTGTGATGAGTTACCTGCAGTGTGGACGCCATTCTCA
Organism: uncultured Bifidobacterium sp.; assembly: GCA_964503445.1. GTDB lineage: Bacteria > Actinomycetota > Acidimicrobiia > Acidimicrobiales > Ilumatobacteraceae > UBA2093. Next base: position 79,025 of record CAZCZM010000002.1, on the reverse strand, counting down.
CGGGCGACTGGCTTCAGTGACGACAACTTCTCGAGTGTTGTTTCGCGCAAGCCTTCGTCCTTGCTGACACGTCGAGTGCCGACAACTTCGCCAGCTTCATTGACCTCTGGTGCGTCGACTTCGATGTACTGGCCGGCAAAGCGGTCTTCTGCCCATGCGCGAATGGCTCGTTCTTGTGAGGCAAGTCCGAAACGGTCGGTGTCGTCACGGGTGATTTTCCACTTGTCAGCAATGCGCTCTGCGCCTTCGAACTGTGACGTCATTTCGTACTGTTCGAAATAGTTCTTGGGAATGGGGACACCAAGTCCGAGATCTTTGCGGCTGTTGCTGCCAATGGGTACTCGACTCATCACTTCAACACCGCATGCAATGGCGATGTCAACCACGCCAGAGCCGATGAGCGACGATGCAAGTCCCGTTGCCTGCTGCGATGAACCACATTGCGTGTCAACGGTGGTCGCTGCGGTGGTGAGTGGAAGACCAGCAGCCAACCATGCGGTACGAGTGACGTTGAAGGACTGCTCACCCACTTGGCTGACGCAACCGCCGACTACTTGCTCGACGAGTGCGGGGTCAATGCCAGTGCGGTCGATAATTCCCTTTTGCGCGATGCCCAGAAGTTCGCCGGGATGAATAGTGGAGAGTCCGCCATTGCGACGCCCAATGGGTGTGCGCACAGCATCAACGATTACAACTGAATTTTGGTTACGTGCCATGCGCTTATCCTACGCAGGCGTCAGCCCACTACCGTCAGTGGGGATGTCCATGAATGAGTCTCCGTTTCGCCCCACTCTGATGCCGACTGACGCTGCAGAGGATCACCGCTATATCCACGTCATCGGTACGAAAGTGTTTATTGACAATCAGCCTGCAGAGCGGTCATGGGATTCGCATTTTCTCGGGATGCATGGCCATGTTGCATGTTGGGGTGTTGATGTGCCCCACGGCGAGGATCCTGCGTATGGAGCCGAGACAGATTTGCGTGCGTTGTTTGGACGGGTTAGCGACACCGAGTGGGCCGTTGCTGGTCGTGCGGTTCAGATTGTTGAGTGGGCGCGCACTCACCGTTTTTGTGGACGATGCGGAACCCCAACTCACCCTGCTGAACGGGAACGTGCGTTCACATGTCCGTCATGTTCGCTTCTTGCATTCCCCCGATTGGCGCCTGCAATCATCACGTTGGTGACACGTGGTGAAGGAGACAACGAGCAAGCATTGTTGGCCAGAGGTGCGAATTTCCCAGTACCGATGTTTTCATGCCTCGCAGGTTTTGTGGAACCGGGCGAAAACATGGAGCAAGCCGTTGTCCGTGAAGTTGAAGAAGAAGTGGGCATTGTTGTTGACTCGGTGCAGTACGTTGCCAGTCAGCCGTGGCCATTTCCGCATTCGTTGATGTTGGGCTTCAGGGCGCGATGGGTGTCGGGTGACATTGTCTGTGACACCACAGAAATCGCCGAAGCTGCGTGGTATGACCGCGATGACTTACCCATGATTCCGCCAGCAATCTCCATTGCTCGTCGACTTATCGATGATTGGGTCTATCGCCGCTAACGAATTCAAGCGATTTTTCTTCTAGCGTTCCGCCATGACTTCTTTGAACCTTGGACGTGTTGGACTGTGGACTGTGGACTTCGACCTTCAGCCGATGACGGCTGCACAGGAAGGAATTGCACAGGTCGAAGAGATGGGCTTTTCCACCGTGTGGGTACCAGAGGCAGTTTTGCGTGAACCATTCGCGTCAACGTCGTTGTTGCTGTCGGCAACCCGATCAATGGTGCTTGCAACAGGAATTGCAAGTTTGCACGCGCGGACGGCACAAACCATGCAGGCGGGCTGGAAAACGGTGACTGAAGCTTTCCCTGATCGTTTTCTTTTGGGGATTGGCGTGAGTCACGCTCCCATGGTGCAAGGAGTACACAAAGGGACCTACGACAAGCCGTATTCCACGATGGTCGATTACTTGGATGCGATGGACAATGCCGTGTATTTCAGTCCGCAACCATCGACGCAATTGCATCGAGTATTGGCGGCACTTGGTCCAAAGATGTTGAAATTGGCAGCCGAGCGTGGTGACGGCGCTCACCCGTACTTCACACCAGTGGAACACACAGCTTTTGCACGAGAGACGATGGGTAGTGGAGCGCTTCTCGCTCCAGAGATTGCGGTCGTTATGAATGAACAACCAGATGTTGCAAAAGAAATTGCCAACAAGTACATGGCGACATATACGAGACTGCCAAACTACGCAAACAATCTGAAGCGCTTCGGGTACACCGATGAGGAAATCTCCGGACATGCAGATCGTTTAATGGACGCCATTGTGCCTCGCGGTTCAGTTGATGTTGTGGTTGCTCGAATTAAAGAACATCTGGATGCAGGCGCAGACCATGTGTGCGTGCAAGTGTTAACCAACACACCCGGAGTCTTGCCGATGAAGCAATGGAAAGAACTTGCAGATGCCGTTCGTGGTATGTAGCGCAGAGGACATTGTGTGACAACACATGACTACATCGCAGTTATTGCTGAACAGATAGAGAAGATCACCGAGGCTGCACATCGTTCGCCTGATGCGCCGGTCAGGGCATGTGGATCGTGGCGAGTACTCGATGTTGTTGTTCACCTTGGCGAGGTGTTTCAGTTTTGGACAACGGTTGCACAAACGGGCGCAGACTCTCCGCCTCACCGCACATCTTCCGTTACTCACGGCGACATGGATGTCATCCAGTGGTGGCAATACAACGCACAACAATTGGTGAACACATTGTCCACGTCGCCGCCTGACCAGCAATGTTGGACATGGGCGGGCACTCAGACAATTGAATGGCTAACGCGTCGTATGGCTGTGGAGACTGTGATTCATGCGTGGGATGTGCAATGGGCTGCTGGACTGCAACCGACGATTGATCCGCATTTCGCTAGTGACGCTATTGATGAGTTCTTGTACGTGATGACACCGCTGGTGCGCGAAGCTCAACCCATCGTGGGAGGCTCAGTTCACATTCATTGCACGGATGTGCACGGTGAATGGTTAGTGGTGCCAGGCGAAGGACTTGACATGGTTGTGACGCGCGAGCACGCCAAAGGGTCTGTGGCCATCCGCGGTTCAGCTGCCGACATTTTGTTGGTGCTGTGGCGTCGACTTCCCATCGACATCGTTGAAGTGCTGGGCGATGATGCAGTTGCGCATCGGTTCTTGCTGCGGGCCGACCTCGACTGATTCGCGACGGTTGTAGAGCTAGCGCACGGCAACCGTGCGCCAACGCGAGTAGTTTCCTGCCGCATCGCGAACACGAATCTGTACTCGTGAGACCCCAGTGGGCATTGTTAGTGAATATGAACCACGCCGAACAGCATCGACTCGGGTCACCTCAACACGTTTCCCTGATTTCATTTCAATACGGGTAACGCCACTGAGTGCATCGCGAATTGAAATATTGATCTGTGAGCGCCGACGCGAAGAGTTGCTCGACGCTTGGGCTGTTGCTTTTGTACGTGTTGCGCGAAGGCTTTCGATAATGGGGGCCTCTTCGTCGGGAATGGTGACATCGGATATCAATGTGATGGTGTCGGTGTAGACGATTGATGTGCGGTTCGTTAGGTAGACCTGCACATACACCGTGCGATCAGCGGAAGGCTCATCTGAGGCGAGAAGTTCCCACCTGATGGGGCTAGTGGGGCTGAAGACCTTGGCATTCTTGAAATCGGCATGATTGGAGATTCGATAGGCGAGTGCAGCCGACGGTGCCGTAATGGTGAGAGACACCGTGGTGGAATCGGTCTCGTCATTGTCGTCATTGATAAGGACACCAAGTGGTGTGAGTGTGGTGAATTCGGACGTGGCTGTGGTGACTGAACCTGCCTCGTTACGGGCTGACGCCTCGACAAAGTATTTCTTACGTGGTGAGAGGCCAGTGAGAGAGACCGACACTGATTGCCTCCAGTCGTACGCACCGGATGAGACGAAGTATTCGGTGGCGTCGCTCATGTCTGCGTTCTCAGAGACCGACACGGTGACGAATGTGGCGAGTCCGGTGGTGTCGAACGTGACATGGGCATTTGCTGATCGAGTGTCGGCATCAATGCGCGAGATGACAACGGTGGGAGCGCCGCCACGTGTGCGTTGTTGCTGAACTGGCGACGAACTCGTGCCGACCTGATTTGTCACAACGATTCGTACCCAATAGTCGGTTCGAGGAGTGAGAGAAGAAAATGAGAAGTTGTGCTGTGTAGGTCCACGGCTGGTGAACGCATGTACTTCTGAACGGATGACCGAGGTGAAGTTGGGTGACGTGGATGCTTCGGCCACCACCTCGCCGCGAGTGAGGCCAGTTGTGATGGTGGCACTCACAGACATATTCCTGGTAGTTGCAGATGTGGATGTGATTGTTGCCGTGGGAAGAGATCCAACTGTTGTGAACGATGCGGTGTTTCCAAGAGTGGTTCCCAGACGGTTGGTGGAACGTGCACGGATGAAATAACGCGTGTTGGGGGTGAGGTCAGAAAGGTCAACAGTGCGAGTGAGTGCAACTGAACCGGTCAACGAAGCAACAGGAATCTCGATGAAATTCTGAGTGAATGTTTCATCTTGTGCGATGTGAAATGACGCAGTTGAGACAAGCCGGTTCGGATTGATTGTGACCGAGAGTGTGGCTTCATTTCCTGTGATGTCGGTAGCGGTTGCCGGTTCAACAGATGGAACATCTCCGAGTGTGGTGAATGAGGTGGTGTTCCCGGTGATTGTTCCGAGGGTGTTGGTGGCCACAATTCGCACATAATGCGTGGTGCGCGGTTCTAGTGCCGAAAGGTTGAGAGAAAACGAGCCCGCAACGAAAGAGTTGTCGGGCAATGACACTGGCACGGTGGCCCGGCGTGATTGGGCGAATGTGGATGACGTGCTGACGTCGACAGAGACCGTTGTGTTGTATCCATTGGGGTTGACGCTGCCGGTGATGGTGGCGCGTTCAGCATCGACAGATGTTGTGCCGGTGGAGATCACAGACGGAGAACCCACTGGTGCGATGAGTTCGGGAAACAACGTTGCGTTGACGCGCCCGGTTCCTTGTGAACCCCAGTTCAGTCCGCCCCAGCACCACACGCGACTGGTGGTGTCGAGTGCACATGTTCCTGCAACTCCTGCGGAGAATGATGTGAACGACACGCCACTTGGAACAAATGGTGCGCGCCACGTGTACCCGCCAAGTGTTGTGCCGGTGCCAAGTTCGCCAAATTGGCCACGGCCAGCACACCACATTTTTTGCGATTCGGTGAGTATGCAAGTGTGATACCAGCCAGCTTCCATATGAGAAATTCGTTCATTGTTGGGAACAATCATCTGCATAAAGCGAGTGCTGTTGCTGTACGTGTTGTTGCCAAATGATCCTTCCCAGTTGCGTCCAGCGCAGTATCCCTTGCCGCTTTCGGTGAGAGCACAGATGCGTTCGAGTCCCACTGTGGCCGACGACCATTGTTCGCCCGCGGGGGGCGGGATAAGAACGGGTCGCCACGAATAGTTGTACGAATACTGCTGTGCGTACCCAAGTCCTAGCTCGCCGTCGCCATTGCTTCCCCAGCAATACATGTTGGGTGACGTGGTGACTGCACACACACCAGATGGTCCAATTGCAAATGATGTGACTGCTTGCTGATCGGGCATGGGAATGCGAACGGGGATGCGAACAGGTTCGGTGCTGCCGTCGCCGAGATAGTGCGCATCACCCCAGCACCACAGGTCGCGCGTTGATGTACGTGCACATGCTGTGGAGTAACCGCTTTGAACATCGAGCAACGTGACTCCTGATGCGAATTCAACTTCGACAGGTGTGCGTGACGTGGTGGTGAAGTAGCTGCCCAGGTGATGGTTGCCCCAGCACCATGCACGATGAGTTTCGCTGAGTCCACAGATTGTGGTTCCATCGCCCACATTGATTGATTTCCATTTTTGACCGTTGGGTAATGCAATGCGGGTAGGAGTGGGTACTGCGCCCGCTGGTCTGTCTGCGAATACCCAGCGTTCTGGGTTGTCACCCCAACACAGCACCACGCCTTCTGGGGTGACAGCGCACGCGTTACGTGTGGCAACTGAGAGCGCTGTGTAGGTGAATGGGTCTGCTGACGCCGATGTGGCCGTCAGTGAAACCGCGGCAACAGGGGTGCCAAGGAGAGCGAGAGCGAGGACAAAACGTGGGAGTCGCATAGCCACACCGTAACGGTCGCCTGTGTCGTGGGTTCGTTGCGATATGCCACGAACTTGTGATTATTCGGCAATACCCACAGGTGCGCCGTCAATGATTTGGTCGAGATACTCAGACATGCCGTATCCCACTGCGCCCTGATGTTCACCGTCAGTGATGGTCCATGTAGTGGCACCTTCGCTGATTCGTGTCAGTAACCAATTGCCATCGGGATCTTGGCGGCGATTGCGCAGCGGAATGAGGCTGTTGACTTTCCCTTGGAATCGCCACTCTTTGCCGGCGCGAGATGAGCGAATAACTCCAGTGACGATGTTGTGGTACTGCTCAGCGCCCACAGTTTCAGTCGAGATCTGAACGTCGTCGCACACGTGAAGTGTTCCGTTGTCCCACACGAAGCCACCACGAGTTCCGGGACCGTCCTTCTTTGCGACGCGACTAGCCATGAAGCCAAGGTTGTCGCCGAAGTTTGCAGTGAGCCATCGGTAGTACCAGGGCGCTTGCCAATACCGAGGACCCCACGAATGGTCACGCAGTCCGAAGCCCTTGATGTGGAACTCTTCGTCGCCGACGCGGAGAGAACCCTGTGCCGTCACCAGCTGTTCGTAGTGGCCTTTCGCAAACTCTTCGCCAGGGGTTTCGTGCGGTGTATCGGGTTCTCCACCGAACATGCTTGCGCGACCTTGACCAGTAAATGTGATGTGTGCCTCGCACTCAACAAAGGGATTGTTAGCAAATGCTGCTTTTGGATCGATCATCTGCTGGGGATCATCAAGAACAACAACTTTTCCTAAATAGTCAATTCGCAATTCTTCGAATGGCTTCACCATGGTCCACGTGAGACCCCCTGCGTCAAGTGCGTCATTGTTATCAATGCTTGGTCGTTTGAACATGAAGGCAACCCGACCATTCGGCAGATACAGGCATACAGTCATTTCCGCATACCCTTCGTTGGCTCGGTTACCCATGCGGAACCATCCACCTACTTGCGTGGTTGGATCAAAACAATTGATGTACATGCTTTCGTTGAAGTTGGACTCTGGTCCAAGTTCGTGCATGTATTCATCTGATGGATCGAGACGCACTCCCATAATTCCCCCCACGTTGTTCTGGTGTGTTAGCCCTGAAAAATTCTGCTTTGCAATTTGCGCATGCCCGCTAACCATCGATCACGGTCGGCCACTTTGCGCTGTTCATACGTGTGAACCTCGGCGTGTGGCATCACCAAGAATTTCTCAGCCACGATGGTGTCGTGAACAATGTCGGCCACTTCGTGTGGTTCTAGAACCGCACCAGAAGCTTTGACAACATCTCCACCGCGCTTGTCAATTCCATTGTCGCGTCCGGGTGGGTTCAACATATTGGTGTTGACTCCTTGCGGGCATAAACACGTGACCTTGACACCACGATCTCCGTACGTAATGGACATCCATTCTGCGAATGCGACTGCTCCATGCTTTGAGACGCTGTATGTGGCGCTTCCAATTTGCGACAGAAGCCCTGCAGCTGACGCGGTACTGCAGAAGTATCCCTCGCCTGCGGCGAGCCAATCGCCAATCAAATGTTTGGCAGCCCATCGGTGCGCATGGAGATTGATGTTCATCGCCATATTCCACGTGTCTTCGTCTGTGTCTTCAAGAAAAGTGCCTACCGCAACACCAGCGTTCGCAAAGAACAGATGAATGAATCCGAAAGCGTTACGTGCCGAGTTGATGAGATCGATGTTGCCCTGTTCGGTGCCAATATCGGCAACAACTGCGAGGGCCGAATTCGCACGAAGCGTATTTAACTCCTGCTCCACCTTCGCAAGGTTGTCGGCGTCCCTATCTGACACCACCACCTGTGCACCAGCCGCGTGGAACCTTCGTGCGAGTGCTGCCCCGATTCCGTTTGCAGCGCCTGTGACCACAACAGTCTTTCCATCAAAATTCATATGAAGACCTTATGGCAAGGGTCACTGGTGCTCGGTAGTCAGTGGGCGGGGGTGTCCACTTTTTGCCCCGTGCCGTATGTACGATGAATCCATCGGGCGGATCCGGACACTCTGGTTCATGGTCCCGTGTACGAGAGGAGCACCACATGCTTGACACCCGCGAATCAGTCGTCACTGAAGCAATCGCCGTTATCGACAAGGCACTTGCTGAAATGTTGCGACGCGAATTGGTGTCCGCAGTGGAAGTCGGGGACTTGCTCCTTGATTTGCGTTCGCTCCTTAGCGCGAACGCCGCCACCACCGACGCTTAGTCGTCGGCTCGTTCGCTACGAACGAATCTGATGTGCTGTCCGAGGGCGGTGCATACGAAGCCAATTCGGCAAAAGACTCCACCAAGCAGTCGCGAAGAAGCGCGGGACTTTCAACAGCCGCTTCATCGATATTGATGCCCACATCCATGCTGCCCATGTACGACATGAGAGTCAGATTGAACGCCACTCCACCTAGTGGTCCTACCGGATAGTTCTCGAGCAACTGTGATCCGGCCACAAAGAGCGGCACACCAGCACCGCGAACATTGGATGTAGCAAAGTCAACGGTTTCCGCTTGTGCGCGCGCCAGACGGGTGATGACAGACGTGGGCAGAAGTGTGGACATAGTTGCAATTGTGTTGAGGCTGCCAGACGCCGATTCATCTCGAGCTGCCTGAAGAATTTCGTGAACAGCCAAGAAACGCTCGGGCAGTGGCATGTCAGATGTGGGCACCAACATGCGGGCCAGTGTGAATGCATTGCTACCGCTGTTGTCGGTGCGAGTACTGATGGCCATGGAAGCCCGTAATGATTCCACCGGCGCGCCGAGTGCACGGTGGTATTTGCCAGCGGCATGAGCAGATGCGGTGACGAAGGCCGTGTTGAGCGTTCCGCCGAGCGCTTTTGATGCAGCGCGCATGTCGTAGTACGACACTTGAGTTGTTTCAAGTCGACGACGAAGAGAACGCTGCGTCCATAGCGGCGAACGAGCACCATCGGTGTCACTGAGTTGAGTCAGCAGGCTCTTTACTGTTGACGAAGTAGTTGAACTGATACTTCCAATCACAGACGGATCACTGACTATGTCGCGTACTTGCTTGAGGACTGCGATAGGAATCCGCAAGGAATCGGTCATGGCGCCACGCAACGCTTCGGTGGGGTCGGGTGATGACGCATGAGTAGATGCGTTCACTATTTCCGGATCGATTGGTGGAAGTGGACCAGGGTCTCGTTCAAGGTCAAGAAAGAGCATGGAAAGCTCGACGCCGCCTTGACCATCCGTGACAGTGTGATGCAGTTTTTGTACGAGCGCACTGCGACCACCGCGCAATCCATCGATGATGTAAAAGTGCCACAGGGGTCGTGAGCGGTCGAATGGATCGGCAATGAGCAGTGTGACGGTGTCGAGCAGTTGACGAAAATCGCCAGGCTCTGCAAGCGATATGTGTCGGACGTGATAGCGAATATCGAAGGTGGGGTCGTCGACCCACGTGGGATTTCCGATGTTGCCAGGCGAGGGCTGGACGCGCCGGCGCAGACGAGGGAAAAGTTGAGCCGTGCGCTCCATGCGGGCGTACAGCAGATCCATGTTTGGTGGGCGATCAAGAATGGTGATGTTGCCGAAGGTGGACGCCAAGTGAGGATCTTTTTCAAGACGCCACATGAGTGACTCGGTATCGCTCATTCGGTTTTCTAGTTCGGCCATAGTGCCCAACCTACTTCCGCTACATCGGAACGCTTGTGTGTTTGAACTCGTTCAGAATTGGCCAATCAATATCGTCCAAGATTCGGTCGATGGTGCGCCGTGCAGTGGCGGCGTCTCCATGCGCTGAGTCAAGAAGGCGAACGAAGACTGCTTTGTTGTCAACAATAAATGTTGGTGTTCCCCACACATGGTGGCTCTTGACAAATTTTGTGTGCTCATCGCGAATCACTGCAAGGGGTCGACCAGAGTCAACGTCGGAAAACGCTGCATCTGCGTCAGCGCCAGCCGATGTGAGGATGTTGGCGAGAACTTCTGTGTCGCGCAACGATCCACCACGCATATGGCGATGGTTGAACATGTCTTGATGGAAACGAAGAAATGATGAAGATTGATTGTCGCGCAACGAAATAGACAATTGCAGTGCCAACAGACCCGAATCTTCCTCGGGCCGATCCCAAATGTCTACGTCTCCCTCTTCAACATGAGCCTGGCCAAGACAGAACGGCAAAAAAGTGACATTCCACGGTGTGCCATTCAAAAGACCCTCGACGACGTGATCGTGCACAAGACGTGCAAACGGGCACCGATAGTCGTATGTGAGACCAAAAGAGCGAGTCATAGAGTGGTCAACCTACGAGGTAGTTGAACTATTCCCACGCGCTACGAGGTGTGTCGTCGAAATGAACTGTGCTACTTCACCAGCGACGTGACAAAAGGAAGTGCGATTGCGCCAAGTGCAGCACCGGTCACTATTCCACCAAGAATGTCGCTGAAGTGGTGAATGCGAACCACAACACGGCTGACTGCCACGACTGCCGCGATTGCGATCCATACAACGGCAAGCGGAAAGCCCGTGAATGATGTCAAGAGAATCGCCGCGAAAGTGGCAGACGATGCATGACCGCTGGGAAAACTAGATGTGCTCGGAGTGCGAATATCGAATCGATGGTCACCTGACTCGGTGGGTCGTTGCCGCCGAAAGAGCTTCTTGATGCCTTGATTAACAATCAGACTTTCCACGCCGAGCGCAAGAGACAATGCGAGAGCGTGTTGAATTTCTCCGCGTGGTGACAGCGCGTAGATGATTCCTGCAATGTGCCACACCACACTGAAATCGCCGACCGTGCTTGCGATGTGAAAGAGACGTGCGGTCACCCTGTGGCGTCGAAACACCTCAAGCATGTGGTCTGCACGTGCGTCGAAAGATGTCATTTCAGCGTTGTAAGAGTTGTTTCCACCATGGCGGCGATGGTGTTGGGATGTTCAAGTGGACCAAAGTGTCCCATGTGGTCGAATTGAACATAGGTAGACCCGGGAATGCGTTCCGCAACAGAAGCTGCAATAGCTGATGGTTGAAACGGTGCAGGTGCACCAGCAAGAACCCATGTAGGAACCGTGATGTCGCCGAGTGCATCCCATGTGCCGTGAGTGCCGCCAGTTTCATATGTGCGCGCTTCGTGTTCTGGGTTGCACTTCAACACCACGGTTCCGTCGGGTTGTTGCGCAAATCCGTGGCGCACGTATGCCTCGCGTGCTTGCGGATGAAATGTTGCCATTGGTGGTTTTGCTGTGAAGTTGGTAAGCGCGGCGTCGAAGCTGTCGAACACCGCTTTTCTTTTTCGTGCGCCGCCAGCTAAGGGATTCGGTGGCCGTTCTGGCGCAGTCGGATCGGGTGGTGGAAACACGATGGGTTCAAATACGAACAGTGCGCGAAACAGGTCAGATTGGCTGTGAGCGGCCATTAACAGCGATGCGCCGCCCATTGAATGTCCAACCCCAACAATGGGTTGTCCGTTGTGCTGTTGCGAAACATACTGAGCGGCAACGAGAGCATCGTGGCCGTACTGATGCCATTCCAATGAATCGGGGTCAACGCCCTGAGCGTCTCCGTAACCACGATGATCAAATGCCCACACATGATGATTCTTCGCAAGTTGTTCTGCCATCGGTTCCCAACAATGTGCATGAAAACCAGTGGCGTGTGACAACAAAACAGGTGATCCCTCACCGCCAAAATCATGCAGTGCAATTGTCACGCCATCAAAAGACGGAATGAGCTGTGCGTCGGTGCAAGCGATGGAGGATGTCATGTCGATGAAGTGTTTCCAGTGGTAGTGAAGATTGCGCCGTGGTGGTTACTTCATTGCGTTGAAGAACATGGCAGTTTCTTCCGGCAGATTTGCAGGAATCTGGTAGCCATCTGTGTTGCGAATTTGTGACCAGTTGTCGCGGACATCTTCAAGAGTGAGGTCTGGCTTGTAGAAGCCTTGGGTCTCTCCAATGAATACTCGAGCCACGCGTCCGCCACCGACTGAATAGATTTCGCCAGAGACATCGCAGTCTTCGTGGGCTAGCCACGCAACAATTGGAGTGACGAGTGCTGGATCGAGCTTGTCGCCAATTGCGCCCATCAAGTTTTCTGTCATGCGGGTGAGCGCTAGTGGTGCAATTGCATTTGCCTTGATGTTGTACTTTGCGCCTTCTGCCGCAAGGACGCGTGTGAAACCAACCAGTCCCATTTTTGCTGCGCCATAGTTGGCCTGACCGAAGTTGCCAAAGATTCCCGCAGCCGACGATGTGGAGATAATGCGGCCATATCCCTGCTCGCGCATGCGAATCCATGCTGGTCGAGTCACGTTGAATGCACCTTTCAAGTGCACATCAAACACGGGATCAACCAAATCAGGGGTCATGTTGTGGAATGTCTTGTCGCGCAGAATTCCTGCATTGTTGATGACGATGTCGACGCGACCATACGCATCGATGGCGGTTTGGATGATTCCTTCGCCACCTTCGGGGGTGGAGACACTGTCGTGGTTAGCCACGGCTTCGCCGCCAGCGGCACGAATCTCGTCCACAACTTTTTGTGCGGCGCTGGCATCAGCACCAGAGCCATCAATGGTTCCGCCAAGGTCGTTCACCACAACCAGTGCGCCTCGCGCCGCCAGTAGGAGTGCGTGCTGACGTCCCAATCCACCACCTGCGCCGGTGATTACTGCAACTTTTCCGTCATATGTCAATGTGCTCATGTATTTCACGGTAGCCCCGAGCGCATACTCTGACCACATGGAGGAGTTGCTTCCCGCAGAAAACGACCCACGTCGCACGGAGATTCGAGAGTGGATACGTCAGCATCCTCGCCCAACCGCACGTGAATTGGCCGAGAGTGGGTATGTGGCGCCTCATTGGCCTCGTCCGTTTGGACGTGATGCCGATCCGGTTCAACAGCTGATCATTGATGATGAGTTGGCGCGCGCAGGAATTACGCGACCGTCCAATCAAATTGGTATCGGTTGGGCGGCACCCACCATCATCTATGCCGGAACACAAGAACAAATTGACCGTTATGTCATGCCTGCATTGGCGGCCGAAGAAATCTGGTGTCAGTTGTTTAGCGAGCCAGGTGCGGGGAGTGATCTCGCATCGTTGTCAACGCGAGCGGTGCGTGATGGCGATGAATGGGTGGTGAATGGCCAGAAAGTGTGGACCACGGGTGCGCACTATTCACAATTTGGCATCTTGATTGCACGCACTGATCTTGATGTACCGAAGCACAAAGGAATCACGTATTTCATTTGTCCCATGAATCTGCCCGGAATTGAGATTCGAACCATTCGCAACATTGCAGGTGCAGACAGTTTCAATGAAGTGTTCTTCACAGATGTTCGCATTCCGCACGCCAATGTTGTCGGTGATGTGAACGACGGCTGGCGTCTTGCCAAAGTGACGTTGGGAAATGAACGCGTGTCATTGTCCACCGGCGGCGTCTTGTGGGGGAATGGTCCCACAGCGCTCGATGTGATTGCAGAAGCACGCGCACTTGGCGTGAATGAACCAGTCATGCGTCAGAGACTTGCATCCATGTACATCGAGCACACAGTTCTTGAAATCATTCGAATGAGAACCCTGACAGCTCGGTTACGCGGAGAACAACCTGGCCCAGAAGCGAGTATTCGCAAAATCATGGCCGACGAACACGGTCAACGAGTGATGGAGTTGGCGCGCGACATTACTGGAGCAGACGCGATGATTATTGGCCCTGATGATTCCATTGCAGGAAAACACATTCGATCGCGTAGTTGGTATAGCGGGTACATGTTTTCAAAGGCGCTCACAATTGGTGGCGGCACAACGGAAGTTCAGAAGAACATTTTGGGTGAGCGGGTGTTGGGGCTTCCGTCAGAACCGAATCCTGACAAAGGTTTAACGTGGGCTGAGACCCGTCGGGGAGGGTGACTATGTCTAGTGAATCAACACGTTTGGAAATTGATCTTCTGGATCCGTACCTGTATCAACGAAATCCACACGATGTGTGGACGTGGATGCGTCAACATGAGCCGGTGTATCGCGATGAAAAGAATGGTCTGTGGGGTATTACGCGTCACGCCGATGTGATGGATGTTGAGCGCAGGTCAATGGTTTTTTCGTCTGCTGGCGTATACCGAGCGGTTGCATCGCCGGGCGAATCAAACATGATTGCTCAAGACGATCCTCGACATCGTCAACAACGCATGTTGGTCCAACCCCAATTGACTCGCGCTGGCGTCAGTGAGCGTGCGGGAGAAATTCAGGCATTAGTTGCTGAATTGGTGGACGAAATTGTTGAGACGGGTGAATGTGAAGTTGTTGAGATGCTTGCGGGGCAATTGCCCGCGCGTCTCACTTCGCGTTTGTTGGGTTTCCCAGAGGAGATGTGGCCTCAACTGAAATCGTGGAGTGAGCGCCTAATGCGCACCGACATGCGCGAACGCGACCCACAAGCAATGCACGACTTCATTGAAGCGAATCGTGAGTTCATCTCGGCGATGACTCCCATTATCGGAGAAGTTGCCGCGTGCCCACGCAATGACTTCATGTCCATCTGGACTCACGCACGTATTGATGGAAAACCATTACCGCCCGAATCAATTGTTCACGAGGTGGGTTTGTTTATTGCAGGCGGTGCCGAAACAACTCGAACCGCAATTAGCCACGGACTGCGCGCATTCTGCGATTATCCCGAACAGTGGAATGACATGGGAACGCATCCTGAATTGGTGGAGAACGCAGTAGAAGAAGTGCTGCGATGGGTGACTCCGCTCAACAATTTCTTTCGCATGGCTATGCAAGATGATGTCATTGGTGGTCAGCCCGTGGCGGCTGGCGATCGAATCATCATGCTGTATCCGTCGGCCAACAGAGATGAATCAGTGTTTGAAGATCCATTCGCATTCAATATTCGCCGCCGTCCGAATCCGCATTTGTCTTTCGGATTTGGAACGCACTTGTGTGTGGGGGCCAACCTGGCTCGATTGGTGCTGACAACCGTGTTTCAGCAGATGTCGCAAAAAGTGACCGATTTGGTGCCCGTTACCGAGCCTGACGTTGAAGCAAACATCTTTGCTCGTGCGGTGAAGTCTTTTTCTTTGGGCTTCAGCGCACGATGAACGGACTGTGAACATCGCTGACCGCACTTGTTGGCTCATTTTCGCAGTTAGCCTTCACAGATATGAAGAAATACGCAGTTCTCCCAGTTCTTCTTGCCGCGACCGTATTGGTTGCGGCGTGTGGTGGGTCAGATAACCCAGGTGTTGTCATCACCGATCCGCCTGCAGGTCAAGAAATTGATCCAACAGTCGACGATTCTGAGGCAAAAGCAGCACAGGCTCAGTGTGCAAAGGTTGCGCCAATTATCGGTCGCAAAGTGCGTGTGGTGTCCACCGTGTCACCCATCACCAGCTTGATTGCTGGAATCGCCGGTAACGGCAATGTTGAAATCAATGGCATCGTTCCAGAGGGAACCAACTCGCACACCTTCGAGCCGCCGCCTAGCGCAGCTGCAATCGTGGAGAAAGCCGACATCGCATTCGTGAATGGTCTTGGTTTGGAAGATCCCACCATTGATTTGGTGTCATCAGTTGCACCCAATGCTGTTGTCTGTGAAATTGGAACTGCGGTGTTGCCAAAGAGCAATTGGGTGTTCGACTTCTCATTCCCTGAAGAGGGCGGCAAACCAAATCCACACATTTGGACAAACCCGCCGATGGTTCTTGACATGATCACGGTTATTCGCGATGTGTTGGTGACTGCCGACCCAGCGAATACAGAGGAATACGACAACAACTACGTGAAACTCACCGAACTGGTTCAAGGACTTGATGCAGCGATGAAAACTGCATCCGAGACCATTCCAGAAGAGAATCGCAAACTTCTCACGTACCACGATGCATACGCGTACTTCGCCATGTATTACAAGTACACGGTGATTGGTGCGATTCAGCCAGATTCATTTGAAGAGCCTTCACCCAAAGAAATTGCCGACCTCATCAAGCAAGTGAAAGATGAAGGTGTCAAAGCGATTTTCGGTAGTGAAGTGTTCCCGTCTCCCGTACTTGAACAGATTGGTAAGGAAACTGGTGTCCGCTACATCGATGTTCTGCGCGACGACGACCTGTTGGGTAAGCCCGGAGACGCAGACCACTCGTGGGCTGGTTTGATGCGCTTTAACTACATCACTATGGTCAAGGCATTGGGTGGCGACGCCAGCGCATTAGAAAAATTCATCGCACGTTTGGATGTTCCCGACAAAGCGATTTACGCGCAGTGACCGCAGACGTTCTGGTTGAATGTGCACACATCACGTGCGCATACGATTCGAACATTGCAGTGCACGATGCACACGTCACCATTTATCGTGGGGACTTCGTGGGAATTGTTGGCCCGTCAGGCTCTGGCAAGACCACGTTGTTGAAGTCAATACTTGGGACTGTTGCACCTGTTAGTGGACATATCACAAAAAAACCGGGACTACGAATGGCATACGTGCCTCAGGTGGAAAGTGTTGACTGGAACTTTCCTGTAACGGTTTTGGAAGTAGTCACAATGACCCGTACCGCGGGCCGTTTCTTTCCGCGAATCACGGTCGTTGAGAGAGACACGGCGCGTGACGTGTTGGCGCGGCTTGGACTTGGTGGCTTGGAAAATCGTCATATTCGAGAACTGTCAGGTGGACAGCAACAACGCGTATTTGTCGCCAGAGCGTTGTTCCATCAGCCCGAGCTGTTAGTTCTTGATGAACCAACATCAGGTGTGGATGTGCGCACTCGTCACGAAGTGCTTCATCTTCTTGCCGATCTGCATGAAGCAGGAATGTCAATTGTGCTTACAACGCATGACTTGAATGGGTTGGCTGCACACTTGCCGCGCTTGGTGTGCATGAATACCGACATTGTGGCTGATGGTCCACCACTACAAGTCCTCAACTCGGGTGTTCTCGAGCGCACCTACGGTGCACCAATGGAGGTATTGGTGCATGGCGGGATGCCAGTTGTCTTAGATCACGGCAGCAGCGATGTTGTTCGGCGATTAGGTGGAATCGCATAAATGTTGTCCGCAGGAATTTTCGAGCCGTTTGAATATCAATTCTTTGTCAACGGGCTCATCGTGGCCACCATTGCTGGTGCATTGTGCGGACTGTTGGGTGTGTTTGTCATTTTGCGTGGCATGTCATATATCGGTCACGGTTTGTCGCATGCCGTATTTGGAGGTGCGGCTGCTTCGGCGGTCATGCAGTTGAACTACTTCATCGGTGCCGGAATTTGGGGCATTGCATCTGGTGTCATCATCGGTCGAATTGCACAACGTCGTCTTATCGGTGCGGACGCAGCTATTGGCATTGTGACCACAGCGTCATTTGCACTGGGTCTTGCGCTGCTGAACAGATACGGTCAAGCAAAGAAAAGCATTGAAGCCGTGTTGTTTGGATCTGTTCTTGGTGTACAAACCGTAGATATTTTCGCAGTGTTGGCTGTTGCAATTTTTTCTGCTGTGATCATCTTTGGTTTGTATCGACATTTTTTGTTTGCCACTTTTGACCCTGAAGTTGCTCAAACATCTGGGGTGCGGGTGCCATGGGTGGAAGCACTGCTCATGATTATGTTGTCCATCACCATCTTGGTGACTATGCGGGTCATCGGAACTTTGCTGATTTCTGCACTACTTGTGATTCCGGCGTCAATTGCACGCATGTCCACAAATTCATTCTCTCGCATGCTGGTGGTCTCGCCGATTGTGGGTGCAATCTCTGCGGCAACGGGAATGTTCTTGTCGTACCATCTCGACACATCGGCAAGTGCCACCATCATCTTGGTGGGAACAGTGGTGTTTATCGTCGTCTATGCAACAACTGGTTTGCGTGGCCGTTCACGCATTCAGCATTTACACCATGTGTAGTTATTGCGGATTCAGTAGTTCCCACTGAACGCCATCGGGTGTGTCGCGCACTTCAATTCCAATATTGACGAACGCATCTCGTAACACATCAGACAAGTCGTAGCGCTTTTCGGCGCGAACGATTGAGCGAACTGCCAGCATTGCTTCGACGAACGGAGACACCGTCTCACGTGGGTCTTGCACGCCATGTATCGCCGCGTCGCCCAAGGCTGAAATCATGCTGCGCAACAACTGGCGAGCGCGATCCATGACGTCACTTTGCAGAGAATCTGCTGACCAATCGGTCATTGCTTGCTCAAGTGCCAGGCATGCTCGAACGGCGCCATCTGCATTTCGCGCCTTCATGGCTTCATTGAATTCGTTTTCCCGAGCGATGAGTTCTTTGTCGAGGCTTCCGGTTGTTTCGGTTGCTGCTGTGTTGGTATGTGATGAAAGTGATGCGGTGACAGCGGTGGTCGCTACGGCGTTGTTGGAATTAATTAAAACCCAAGGATCTTGCAAAAGCGAGAGCGGAAGGGTGGAACCTGACTCATAGATGAATGACTTATCGCGTAGGCGAAGTGTGACAGTGCCATTGCCAACAACAGCGGCGATCTCAGCATCAATGTCAATGACCAGCCCAGTGTGTTCATCGACGCCGAGCACCCATGTGTCATCGTCCAGCATTGTTTCAAAGAGCTGAAGACGTGTTTCTCCCAGGTAGCAGAAACGCGTGTCGTGGTTTCCGCCTTCGGCATTGTCATAGTGGGGAATGACGGTTGCGTTAATGCCAAGTGCAGACAGAACGTTCAATCCATCAAGTCGTTCAACGTTCTGTCCCACTTTGTAAATCTCGTAGACGGGGACGGTTGCTGCACCAAGTGTGAGTGCTGCGGCAGACGCAAATGTGACAACGCCGCCTTGTGTAATTTTTTCCGTGAGGATGTTGGCAATAGGTGAGTTGTGCCATTGGCGCAATGCATATGTAGGAGAGCCAGGACCAGCAAAGACGTAGGCGGCATTGTGGACAGCGCGAATTCCTCGCTCAACAGCTACGGGGTCTGCTGCGATGTGCGTATCGGTTAGCCGCACAAGTCCGGCGACGGTGATGTCTACATTGACTGACGTTTTGAAATACTCGACTGCACGCCGAGCTAATTCTGGGGCATTTTCTTGAAATCCGTATGGGGTGTCAAGCAGTACCGCGTTCACAGGTTTTGGCAGTCGTGCGGCGAGGGAGCGATGAGTGGACACCATCGTGGGCGCGGTTTCTCCAGAACCCATAATGGTGAGAATGCGTGGAAGTGTCACGAGAAAAATCCTGTACTAATTGCGTCGTCTACAACTGCGGCAAAGCGGTCGGGAAATTGTGCGTGTAGATCGTGGTCGGCTGGTTCAAACCACTCAGATTGCCCACGGCGTAATTCTTGCACCGCGCGCTCGACCTGCATGCGCTTTGTTTGAGTGTGGTGATCCTGTGTTTTTGCTGCCGGAGTAAATAACACGGGAACGTGAATGTCGCGCCACAGTTCAGACGGTGTGTGCTCCCATAATCCGCGCAAGATGGTGATGTGTCGTTCGCGCGTGAGCCACGGACGAATGGTGTCATCAGGTAATCGTTCCATGTTGTGCATCTGGCCATCGATGGCCTCTTCGGACCAATCTGGATGAGCTGCACGGATGTATGACCGCAACCGGGCGTATTTCATTCCTTCTAACTCGGGCGGACTTAGTGTGCGGGCGCATTCTTCCCAGTCGTGGAATCCGTGTTGCAATTCAATGGTGCCACCGTCAACGGCAACAGCACCGCGAATCAATTCGGGATATCGAAATGCGGTCTCCACCACAATGTTTCCTCCCCATGATTGTCCGATGACGAGGGGTTTGTTGTGTGAGTTGTACCCAGGAAGAGCCGACACAACATCGGCAACATCGGCGGCAACTTCAGCCATTGCGTACCCTGAATCGGGTTTGTCGCTCAGGCCATGCCCGCGAAGGTCGATGGCTACAACGGCGTGCCCCATACGGGAAAGAGCGCGGGCTGCACCATCCCAGAGGCGAGCATTTGATGCCAGGCCATGGATAAGAAGGAGAGGGATTCCGGGAGAGTCTTCGGGCTTCGACCAATGGATTGTGCGTAGAGCGATGCCGTCTCGAAGGCTGACGGTGCCAGATACAGGTGTAACGCTCACGCTCGTAGTGTCGCAGGGAACTGTCCGATTCGCACTGCAAATGGCACGAACCCTTCGTGAAGGAATAGGGTCGGGGTAACACATCTGAGGGGGAAGCATGAAGCTATCAATGGGTCTGGGTTACTCGGGCGGGTTCAAAGAGTCGGTCGAGCGCGTTGTCCAGTTGGAAAAAGCTGGTCTTGACCAAGTGTGGATTGCAGAGGCCTACAGCTTTGATGCAATTTCGCAAGTGGGTTACATCGCGGCAAAAACAAGTCGTATTGAAATCGGTACTGGCATTGTGAATGTGTACAGCCGAACCGCTGCACTCATGGCAATGACTGCGGCAGGATGCGACTACGTCAGCGATGGTCGATTCATTCTTGGGTTGGGCGCGTCAGGTCCACAAGTCATTGAGGGATTCCATGGTGTTCCTTACGAGAAGCCCATGCAGCGCATTAAGGAATACATCGAGGTGTGCCGCAAAGTGTGGGCTCGTGAGGAACCGTTGCAGTACGACGGCAAGACCGTGCAAGTTCCTCTGCCTGCAGGACAAGGAACTGGTCTCGGCAAGGCACTCAAGATCATTAATCATCCGGTGCGCAAAGACATCCCCATTTGGTGGGCATCGCTCAAGGACAAGAGTGTGGAAGCAACCGCCGAGATGGCCGACGGATGGCTGCCCATCATGTTCTACCCAGAGCGCTATCACAATGTGTGGGGCGATCAGTTGAAGGCCGGACTCGCAAAGCGCGATCCAAATCGTCCCCGTCTCGACATTTCTGCTGGCGGAATGCTTGCTATTGACGATTCGCTCACAGGTGATGCGCAGAAAAAAATTCTTGACATGGCACGCCCCAACATGGCGTTGTATGTGGGCGGAATGGGTGCCCGTGGCAAGAACTTCTACAACGATGTGTGTCGCGATTACGGATTCGAAAAAGAAGCAGTTGAAATTCAAGACCTGTACTTGGATGGCAAGAAAGATGAGGCCGCAGCGGCGATTCCTGGTGAGTGGATCATGAACGCAAATCTTGTGGGCAGCACCGGATTCATCAAGGATCGCATTGCTGCATATAAAGAAGCAGGCGTCACTGTGTTGTCGGTCAACCCAGTTGGTCCGGACCCTGTGGGTCAGATTGAAAAGCTTCGCTCCATCGTTGACGGCTGATGGCATCGATTCTCACCGTTGATCGCGTCGCATCTGGTTGGGAGCCAGTCCGTGATGCATTCATCGAAGGGTTCGAAAAGGGTGAAGAGCACGGTGCACAAGTAGCTGTGTATCACCACGGTCAGTGCGTTGTTGATTTGATGGGTGGCTGGACCGATAAAGACCACACACAGCCCTATGGTGACGACGCTCTTCAAGTGGTGTTCTCCACCACAAAAGGCATCACCTCACTTGCGGTGGCGATGTGTGTGGAGCAGGGGCTCCTTGACTATTCGGCCACGGTCAGTACGTATTGGCCTGAGTTTTCAGCACACGGCAAAGACACCATCACGGTTGCGCAATTGCTGTCTCACAGAGCAGGTTTGTACACGGTAGACGGTGATATCTCGTTAGAAGAAGCATTGCAGTGGGAGACAGTGACGCAGCGCCTCGCAAATACGGCGCCGTTGTTTCCTGTTGATTCCACGCATGGCTATCACGCCATCACATTTGGATGGTTAGCTGGCGAGTTAGTTCGACGAGTCACTGGAAAAAGCTTGGGAACTTTTGTGAGAGACCACATTGCGGGTCCACTAGACGCGGAGTTCTTTATTGGGCTGCCAGAAAGTCTTGAACCACGTGTTGCGCGTTTGATGGCTCATCCCATTCCAAAGTTTCCACCCGACCAAGCGCGCATCATGATGGAGCGCAGTGCGCCTGGCACGAAAGGTGCAGCAGCACTCAGCGTCAATGGAGCGTTTGGACAAGGCGCATTCAATAAGCCCGAAGTTCATCGGGCAGAAGTGCCGGGCGCCAATGGAATCGGAAACGCACGGTCGCTGGCTCGCATCTATGCCGCAACCGTGGGCACCGTTGATGGTGTGAGGCTTCTTGGCGATCAGACATTGCAGAAGGCAACCACCCGAAATACGCCAGAGGGCGAAATGGACATTGTGCTGATCTCAGAGACCGTGTTTGCCATGGGATTCATGTTGCATAGTGATCGTTCACGGTTTTCTGGCCATGGAGCCTTTGGGCATAACGGTGCGGGCGGTTCAGTGTCGTTTGCTGATCCACATCGTCAGATGGGATTTTCCTATGCCATGAACACGATGATGACAGTCTTTGATGAAGACCCTCGTCGTTCGCGTTTGGTGGCTGCAGCTACACGCTGCGCAGACGCTGTCTAACTTTTGCAGTTGCAATCAAATACGTCACCGATGCACATGCAGCTGCTGCAGCAAACACGATGATGGCAGGGCGAACACCAATTGCTTCCGAAGTGAGACCAGCAAGGATGCTGGTGACACCGATCATTAAGTTGACCAACGCAAGATCGCCAGCAAGTACACGACCGCGAACATGGTCGGGGGATTGAATTTGTAGTCCAAGCGTTGACAACGTCCATTGTGCGCCACCACTTAAGTGGGCGAGCGCCACGAACACGGCAGCGACGCCGAGAAATGGACTGAGTGCGGCGAAGAAATAGCACACGCTAAACAGCAGTCCTGCAACACCACACACACGAAGAAGTTTCGCCATATCGCGCCCAGCGATTCGAGCGCCAATAATGGGTCCGAGTCCTGAGCCAATTCCGCGGACGCCAATCAATAGTCCACGACCCGAGTCTCCAGCATTGAAGACATTGCTGGCAAGAACTGCGAGCTGGCTCACGATTCCGGCACCCACCGCAAACGTCATTTTGGAGCACAGCAGCGCAAGAATGACAGTGTCTGCACGTGCAACATGCAGCGCTTCTCTCATGTCGGCAAGCGGGCGAGGGCGTTGCCTCTGTGTTGCGTCTGTGCCGTGGCTTTGCATTGTGCGACGAACTCCCGCAAAGAGAAGAGCGGCAACAACGAATGAAACTGCATCAGCAATAAATGCTGCATTTCGACCAAAGACGCTGGCAAACACGCCACCAAGAGCGGCACCAACAGCCAGCATGATTCCCCATGTGCTTCCAAACAGTGCATTTGCTTTACGAAGATCATCTTCGTTGTCGGCGAGATGGGGAAGGGCAGCGCCTGTTGCCGGAGCGATGAACGAGGCCAATCCTGCGATGGCGCTTTGGGCAACGAACGTGATCCAAATTCCGACGAATGGATGGAGTAGTAAAAGAAGTGCAGATGCTGCCTGCAATGCAGATGCAATAACCAAGATTTTCTTGCGATCAAATCTGTCGGCAAATGATCCGGCAAGTGGAGACATGACGAGGCCGGGAATAGTCATGGACACAAGCACGAGCGATACAAGAAATCGTGAATCTGTGGTGTCTTCCACGAGGCCTGCGAGAGCGACAAATGTGAACCAGTCACCCATGAATGACACCACTTGTGCGCCGAAGACGAGACGCAGGTCTCTATTGCGGCGAAGAAGAGAAATCATGATGTGAACCGATGATGCAGGGTGGCGATGAGCTAACGCAATGAATCAAGTCGTTCAAACACTTCGCGTGCTTGAGACATGATTTCGTCGACCACTTGACGAGCGGGCTTGATTTCATCAATTGCGCCCACTGCCTGGCCAATTGCCATGAATGCTTTGTTTGTATCGAGCTCCACTTCGGGACCCACACCAAGATGGTGAATTCCGGCCTGGATTGTTGCGATTGCTTGCCCAGGAAAACCCTGCAATTCATCGGGGTGTTCTTCGAAGTATTGCGTCCATTCTGTGCGTGCAACGCGGCACGTTTTGCCGGTGTAGGCCTTGCTGATGACGGTGTCGTCTTCGGCCATCTCCAACATTTTTTCTTTGTAGCCACGACCAGTGTGTGCTTCGTGGGTGGCGATGAATTTGGTTCCAATCCATACGCCTTCTGCGCCTAGTGCGAGAGCTGCAACAAGTCCGCGACCGTCAAAGATTCCACCAGCGGCAACAACAGGAACCTTTCCTTCCACTGCATCAACAACTTGTGGAACGAGTGCCATGGTGGCAACTGTTCCGGTGTGGCCACCAGCTTCGGTTCCTTGTGCGACGACAAAGTCGCAACCACTTGCAACAGCCGCAGTTGCGTGCCGCACTTTTCCGCACATTGAACCCACCAGAATGTTGTGGCGGTGTAGTTCATCGATAATCTCGCGCGGCACGCCAAGTCCAGCCACATAAATACTGGCTCCACCTTCAATGATTGCTTTCAGATTGCGCTCAATTGAGTCGGGCGAAGCAGTCAAGAGATCAACACCAAATGGCTTCTTGGTGAGTTCGCGCACGCGGGCCATTTCTGAAATCAACAGTTCGGTGCTCATGGGTGCAGCGCCGAATGTTCCAATACCACCTGCTTCAGACACCGCTGCAACAAGATCGCTATATGAAACTCCGCCCATGCCGGCCAGCATGATGGGAAGTTCGATATCGAGCATTTCGGTGAGGCGCGTCTTCATGCCCCCACCGTACAACCGCACTGATGTGCCATGCGCACTTGGACTAGGTGCGGTACGCGCCTTGGCGCTTCAGAAAGTGACGATGCCACCGTCGTGGGGTGGCGACGATGGCGCGGGGTTCGTCTTCGAACATCCAGCGAACAAAGTTGCGTCGTGTCCAGTTATTTGTTGCAACGAGACGCAACACAATTCGAGCCACGCGAGGTGAGGCCAAGAGTTTTCCAAGTACAGCCGACATGCGATGGTCGGCCAGCAATGTGGAGTCAAGTGCGCGCGAATATGCACGGCGAACGTTGGCGGGAGTTGAGTTGTTGTGGATGGCGTGCGCGGCGGCTATTCCAGTCTCTAATGCCTGTCCGATTCCTTCACCTGTCAATGTGTCGGTGGCACACACTGCATCGCCTACAAACAGAACGCGACCAGATGAACGAACTGCGGTGTCAATTCGCGCAGGAATGGGCCACGCAGTGTGTCGATCATCCATGGTGAAATCAGCACCAAGTGCTTCGGTGATGTGCGGCCGAGTCAGAAGGTCACGCCATGTCTCGTTCATGAATTGAACACTGCGTTCTTCGGAACGCAGAATTCCGAAGCCAACATTTGCCCTGTTGCCGGGCAATGGGAATGACCATGCGTATCCGGGAAGAAGATCATCGTCGAACCACACGTGTAACCGGTGTGCTGCAGAACCTGTGACGTTGGATGCGTACTGGCGAAACGCATGCCACTCGCCCAAATATCCTGGAGTCGAAAGCCCCAACGACTTTCGTACTGGTGACCACATCCCATCTGCGGCCACCACATAGTCGGCGGTGATGTGTCCAAGTCCGTCGATGTCGACGGTGATTTTTTCAGCGTCGTTAGTGATGACCGAAGAAAATGCGTGACCTTCATGAACGGCAATTCCACGCTGGGTGCACATACGAACAAGTGCATGGTCAAGTTGAAGTCGAGGAGCGATGGCGGCAAACAGGCCGTCGGTGGGTAGGTCAAGATCGATGACTCGTCCGTTTGGAGACCGAATTTCCACGTCGTGGCATGGCGTGAAATCTGGAACCGTTGTGGGGTCAAATCCCAACGATTCAAGGACACGCAAGGCATTTGTGGTGAGCCCATCTCCACAGCATTTGTCGCGAGGAAATGTGGCTTTGTCGATGACGGTGACATCGTGGCCGAACGAGTGCAATGTGGCGGCACATGCAGTCCCGGCAGGGCCTGCTCCGACGATGAGAACCTTTTGTGCCACGCCGAGGAAGGCTAGGGGGCGGTCGGGCTATGTGCGCTGTGACACGAGTTCGTAGTATCAAGACGGGCACCGAAGGGTGTCGTCACTAGTGAAGGAGCCGCCATGGCAAAAATGTGTGAAGGTCGTGTTGCAGTTGTAACCGGAGCAGGTCGAGGAATTGGTCGCGAGCATGCGCTCAGCTTGGCAAGCCAAGGCGCCAAAGTTGTTGTCAACGACTTGGGTGGAAATGTTGACGGAAGTGGCGGCGACGTTAGCCCCGCACAGTCAGTGGTCGACGAAATCAAGGGCATGGGTGGCGAGGCTGTTGCGAACGGCGACGATATCTCGTCATGGGAAGGCGCTCAGCGTCTGATCAACACCGCAGTGGAAACATTCGGTGACATCAACATCGTTGTCAACAACGCAGGTATTTTGCGTGACCGCATGTTGACCAACATGACCGAAGAGGAATGGGACGCCGTTATCAAGGTGCACATGAAGGGCACATTCGGACCAAGCCGTTGGGCCGCCGCATACTGGCGCGAGCAGGCAAAGGCCGGCAAAGAGGTCTACGGCCGCATCATCAACACCACATCGGTGTCGGGTATTTACGGCAACATTGGTCAGACCAACTACGGCGCAGCAAAGGCTGGCATTGCATCGTTCACCGTTATCGCAGCACTCGAGCTTGCGCGTTTTGGTGTCACCGTGAATGCAGTTGCACCAGTCGCACTCACCCGTATGACTGAAGGTCTTGGGAACGCGCCAGAGACCGACGAAGAGCGCGAAATGCGCTCACCACGTTGGATTGCACCAATCGTTACGTGGTTGGCGGGAAGTGAAGCTGGCCATGTCACTGGTCGCGTTTTCGAAGCAAGTGGTCAGACACTGGCAATTGCAGAAGGTTGGCACCGTGGACCAAGCGTGTCGCCAATTGACGACCCCACCAAGTTGGGTCCTGTGGTTGCAGACATGCTGGCAAAGGCCCGTCCAAACGCAGGTATGGACGGACGCGACGGTTCGTACCCGCAGAACACACTGAACAAGAAGTAATTCGACAGCCATTTAAAGGGGGAAACCATGGCCTTGAATCCAGCAGCAGTCGGCTCCGTCGGTGAGCCGTACCAAATTTCGTGGACATCGAAAGATTCTTTGTTGTACGCAGTCAGTCTGAATGTCGGTTCAGATCAGTTGCAGTACGTCACCGAAAACTCCACTGGCGTGACGCAAAAAGCATTGCCCACCATGCCAGTGGTGCTGGGTTCTGGCCAAGGTGGTCCTAACTCAAATCCAATGCGCAATGTTGGCGAATTCAATTTCGCCAATCTTGTGCACGCATCACAAGCAATCACCCTGCATCAGCCACTTCCCGTGGAGGGAACTGCAACGGTGCAAAGCAAAGTTGTGGCAATGTACGACAAGGTGAAAGCTGCAGTGATTGTTACTGAAGCAGAAGCCACCGATGCAGCAGGCAAGCCGTTGTATTCCACTCGTTCATCTGTCTTCATTCGTGAAGCTGGTGGATTCGGCGGAGAGCGCGGTCCAAGTGGTGCAGTGAATGAACCACCTGCATCAGCTCCCGATCATGAGGTCACATTCCAAACATCACCCGACCAGGCTCTGTTGTACCGCCTGAACGGCGACCGCAACCCGCTTCATTCAGACCCCAACCACCCAGCGGTGGCGGCCGGAGTGTTTCCAAAGCCAATCCTTCATGGATTGTGCACGTATGGATTCACTGGCCGTGCGTTGTTGAATGCATTGTGCGACGGCGACGCAGATCGCTTCAAGCACATTGAAGGTCGTTTCGCCTCGCCAGTATTTCCCGGTGAAGCTCTCACCATCAAGATCTGGCGTCAAGGTGCTGGCGAAGCATTGTTCGAAACTTTCGTGGGTGACCGCAAAGTCATCGACCAGGGTCTCGTGCGCTTTAGCTGAAAAGCGTCCATTCGTCGGCTTTCTTGCCGCGTAGTTCGTCGTAATCCACTTCAACGCACACAATTCCGCGTGATTCTGCAAGCGTTCGCGCTTGTGGCTTGATGCTTTGCGCAACAAACATTCCACGCAGTGGTGTGAGTGTGGGGTCATTCTCAAGGTCGGCGAGGTATCGAGTGAGCTGTTCCACGCCGTCTATTTCACCACGTCGCTTTACTTCAATCACCACCGTGTTGCCGTCTGGGTCCTTACACAAAATGTCCACTGGGCCTAAGGCTGTGTAGTGCTCGCGACGCAGCAAGGTGAGACCTGGTTCCATTACCTCGGGTGATGCAGCGAGCAGTTCTTGTAACTGTTTCTCCACGCCATCTTTCTCAAGCCCAGGGTCAAGACCAAGGTCGTGTGCAGAATCATGAAAGATTTCGTGGAAGGTGATTGTCATCGCTTCACCTTTTGGGTTGCGCACAATCCAATGATCGGTGTTGTCTTCCACAGTGTTGGGCGAGTTCATCCAATTCAGTGGTTTGTACGCGCCGCCATCTGAATGGATTGCGACGCACCCATCCGCCTTCACCATGACAAGCCGTGTGGCTTCGGGAAGCCGCGTTTCAAGACGCCCTGCGTATTCAACGGTGCACCGCGTGACAATCAATCTCACATTGTCATTCTCGCCGAAACGGGCGTGACCACAAAAATGTCAGCCGACGAGGTGATCTTTCATTCGCTTCTGAATGAGTTCCCGTCGGCGCTGCAGTTCGCGGTAGGTGAGTGATTCTGTGGCTTCGTCGACACCCAGGCTGTTCTTGACGCTGGTGAGGTCAATCTGGAACGTGCTCTGGTCCATTCCAAGTTCTTTAAACAGCCGTTCGCCGTGACGTTGCGTAAAGACCATGGTGATGTTGGTGAGTTCAGCGATGATGTCCAGGTCTGGCGCAAGGCGAGCGATGGCGCCGTCAAGAAACACCATGTTCTTTACGTACAGCATGAGTTCTTTGGGAAGTTTTGCGCCATATGCAAGTAATGACTTGACGATGCGCTGTACTTCTTGCACCAATTCTTCGCCGTTCAACGTTGTGGGATCGACTGGCTGATCAAGTTTTAAATCAACGATGACTGCATCAATGTCGGTGTCCATGGGTAATGCGCCCAAATCACGCAGTGCAGCTACTTGGCCACGAAGGTCGTTTGTGGTGGCACCCAGCATCAGACGCATAAATGCCATTCGGCGAGCGTGTGTGAGCCGTCCAACAATGCCGAAATCCAAAAGCGCAGTGCGACCATCGCTGAGTACGAACAAATTGCCGCCATGGAGGTCCCCGTGGAAGACGCCGTGGATAAGCGCACCCTCCATGAATGAAATCATTCCGGCGCGAACAACATCTTCGGTGTTGATACCTGCTGCCTTCATGCCTTCGACATCGTCAAAATTGAAGCCCTGCAGTTTCTCCATCACCAAAACACGACGAGTCACAAGTGATGGATGAGGACGAGGAACGATGTACGCCTCTTGGTTGAGGTCATGCATCATGGCGGCAACATCCACCATGTTGCTGGCTTCCATCCGGAAGTCCAGTTCTTCGACGATGGTTTCTGCGAAAAGTTCCACGAGTGCAGGTGGATTGGCAAGAGCGGCCACCTTGATGCGGCCAATCATGAAGGGGGCCAACCACGCCATGACTTGAAGATCTTGTCGGACACGCGTGGAGACGGAGGGGCGCTGAACTTTGACAACAACATCTTCGCCAGTGCGAAGTGTGGCGCGGTGAACTTGTGCAATAGATGCAGCAGCTAGGGCAGTCTTTTCGAAAGAAGAAAAAACGTCTTCGATGCGTGCACCAAGATCTTGCTCCACTGTGGTGCGCACTGAATCCCATGGTTCGGCTGGAACTTGATCACGACACCTTTTGAATTCATCCACCAGTTCTGAAGGGAAGAGTCCTTCGCCGCTGGAAATGATTTGTGCCAGTTTGATGTACGTGGCTCCGAGCTTCTCAATGGCGTGCCGCAGTCGTAACGATAGGTATGCGCGTGACTCTTCGGGAGTAGCGAAATGATTGCGTTTTTTCTTCCACAACCAGGGAAGTAGTGCCCATCCCAATCGAGAGACCACCACGAAGAGGCGGCCGACCGGTGGAAGACGACGCGTACGAATGAGTGTGGGAACTTCACGTTGAGCTTGCTCGCGCAAGATGACTGCAATCCGCGACCAAGAAATGTCGTCGCGATGTAATGCCCACGGCCCTGTAGCGGAGAAGTTTCCCCATGCGAGGTCTGGCGATTCGTTAGTCACCGTGTCAGTCTCGCCGTTTGCGTTCTGATTTGTTGGGCGACATAGGACACAATGAACTGGGGAATAAGGAGGGGCGATGTCTCAAGGTCCACTTCACGGAGTTCGTGTGATTGAAATGGGTGTGTGGGTGGCAGGTCCCGCCGTGACGGGCATCATGGCCGACTGGGGTGCAGATGTCATCAAAGTGGAACCTCCCACTGGAGATCCGCAACGTGCGGTGTTTGGCGCACTCGGAGTGGCCGACCAACAGGGTGTCCCTCCTTTTGAGATTGATAATCGCGGCAAGCGATCAGTGGTGTTGGACCTACGCAACACGTCTGATCACAACATCTTGATGAATCTGCTTGCAGACGCCGATGTGTTTGTCACCAATGTGAGACCTGCTGGATTGGCGAGACTCGGTATGGATGCAGAGACATTGACAACACGGTTTCCGCGTTTGATTTACGGAATCATCACCGGATACGGAATTGGTGGGCCAGACGACGATCGTGCTGGATATGACATCGGTGCGTTCTGGTCGCGTTCTGGTCTGGCGCACACCACCGTTGCGCCAGATGAACTACCGCCGGCTCTGCGAAGCGGACAAGGCGATCACACAACTGGTCTATCGCTTGCGTCGGGTGTGATGGCGGCGTTGTTTGATCGTGAACGCACCGGCAAGGGACGCGTTGTGTCAACAAGTCTTTTGCGGACAGGTATGTACACACTGGGCTGGGATATTGGTGTGTATCTGCGATTTGGAAAACGTCAAAGTACCAAGTCGAATAGAGCCAATCCTGCACCGCAAATGAATTGCTATCGCTGTTCTGACGGCCGCGCTTTCTGGTTGTTGGGATTAGAAGCAGATCGACATTTCCCGGGATTGTTGAAAGCAATGAATAGGGACGATCTTGCACAGGTGGAGAATTTCAAGAACGCACGTGCGCGCGCAATTAATGCAGCAGAGTTCACCGCTGTGTTAGATGAACACTTTGCAACGAATACATACGAGTACTGGACACAACGGTTCGATGAACACGATGTGTGGTGGGCGCCGTTGAATTCCATCGCTGACGTAGTGAAAGATCCCCAAGCAATTGCAGCGGGTGCGTTTGTTGACATGACACCTCAGCCTGGTGAAGACCCGTATCGCGCGGTGAATTCGCCCGTTGACTTCAGTGGCTATTCACCAACATATGGACCAGTTCCGAAACTAGGTGAACACGAACCTCGATGGTGAGTGTTCTAGTCGAGGCGTGGATCACGTCCCCAGATTGACATCAACACTTCGTCGGCGTAATCGGCACGGCAGACCAAAAAGTCTGGAAGCCATGTATCGGCATCGTTGTATTCAAGAGGCGAACCATCGATACGGCTGACATGAAGCCCGGCAGCTTGTGCAACTGCAGCTGGTGCAGCAGTGTCCCACTGATGCATGCCGCCATCGTGGACGTAAATGTCTGCTTCGCCCATCACGATGGACATGGTCTTTGCTCCGGCACTTCCCAAACGAAATGCGGTGCAGTCCATGTTCTCGGCCACCAAGATTGCGGCGTACGGAGCACGGTTTCGTGAGGTGACAAGACGCGGCTTGTCGTCAACTTTCGGTGGTACAACAGGTGCTGGATCGGTGGAAAACACAGTGTTGATGCTGGGAAGCGACACTGCTCCGGCGGAGAGATGGTAGTCCTCCCACAATGCAATATGAACGGCCCAGTCAGAGCGGCCTTCACCGTATTCGTTGGTTCCGTCAAGTGGGTCAACAATCCATACGCGACGTGCGTGCACTCGTTTTCTATCGTCGTGACCTTCTTCGGAAAGAACGGCATCGTCGGGACGTAATGTGCGAAATGCATCCATGAGAAAGTGATGGGCGAGCATGTCGCCCGAGTCCTTTAGTTGCCACACCGAGACATTGCCGCGCGCAATGAGTTGTTCTCGATGTTGTACGAGAAGTTTTCCGGTGTGCTCTGCGAGCACCGTGGAAAATTCGGCGTCGGACAGACCCTCCCAGGAACGGAACAACTCGTCGTTGGTCACTGTTGTCCGCGAGTGAGATCGATGGTGTCGCGTACGAGTGCACGCACATCGTCTTCGTTTGCGCCGTTCTGTACCAGAAGTTGAACACGCTGCTCAACTCGCTCTGCAAGCACATCGCTGAATGCATCAATTCGTTGTGTTGTGGTTGCGGCAGAGACTGCGATGAGCACGATGGCAGCGACGGCGGTAATCATGCCAAAGGTAACAACCCATCCTTCATTGTTTCCACGAATGGACGACACGATGATGGACGGAATGCCGGCAAGAAAAAGTGTGAAGCACAAGGCTTTAATGAGCTTCAACGACATATCTTTTACCGTGCCAATGGCTTGTACTTGATGCGGTGTGGTTGGTCTGCTGCTGCTCCCAATTCTTTGCGACGCCACGCTTCATATTCGCTGAAGTTTCCTTCAAACCAACGAACTTGGCTATCGCCTTCAAATGCAAGCACATGTGTTGCTATGCGGTCGAGGAACCAGCGATCGTGGCTGATGACCACAGCGCAGCCGGGAAACTGTTCAAGAGCATCTTCCAACGCACGCAACGTGTCAACGTCTAGGTCGTTGGTGGGTTCGTCCAACAACAACACGTTGCCGCCACGCTTCAACACTTTGGCCAAGTGGACTCTGTTGCGCTCACCGCCCGAGAGATCTCCCACAAGTTTTTGCTGGTCGGCACCTTTGAAGTTGAAACTTGCGACATATGCGCGTCCGTGAATCTCGCGGCCACCCACCTTCATGTGTTCAACGCCTTCGGTGATTTCTTCGTAGACCGTTTTTGCGGGATCGAGAGAATCTCTGTTTTGGTCGACATAACTGAGCTGCACCGTGTCACCTACTTCAACGGTGCCAGAGTCGGGCGCTTGTTGACCTGTGAGCATGGCGAACAGTGTTGATTTACCTGCACCGTTTGGTCCGATGATTCCCACAATGCCGGCAGGCGGAAGTGAGAACGACAAGTTTTCAATCAGCAACCGGTCGCCAAAACCTTTTGTGAGGTTCTCTACCTTGATGACGTTGTCGCCAAGGCGTGGACCAGCGGGAATATTGATTTCCAATTTGTCGGGACCGCGTTCTGCGGCCATGGCTTCGGCGTGCAATTTGTCGTAGGCAGCAAGACGAGCTTTACCTTTTGCTTGTCGTGCCTTGGGTGACATTTTGACCCACTCCAACTCGCGTTGAAGAGTGCGTTGGCGACTGTCATTCTGTTTTTCTTCAGCATCGAGTCGAGCTTGCTTTTGTTCAAGCCAGGACGAATAGTTTCCTTCAAAGGGGAAGCCGCGGCCGCGGTCGAGTTCAAGAATCCACTTCGCCACATTGTCCAAGAAGTAGCGGTCGTGAGTAATGGCAACCACGGTGCCGGGGTATTCCTTGAGGAATCGCTCTAACCAGTCAACGCTTTCTGCGTCCAAGTGGTTTGTGGGTTCGTCCAACAACAACAAGTCGGGACGTGACAGCAACAATCTGCACAGCGCAACGCGACGGCGTTCACCGCCCGACAATGTGGTGACATCGGCATCGTTCGGTGGGCATCGCAAGGCGTCCATGGCAATTTCCACATTGCGATCAAGGCTCCATGCATCAGCTGCTGCGATCTTGTCTTCTAGTTCAGCCTGAAGAGCCCCCACTTTTTCGTAATCTGCATCGGGGTCACCCCACATGGCCATTACTTCGTCATAGCGAGCGAGCATGTCGCGAATGGGGGCAACGCCATCCATCACGTTGTCCAACACGTTCTTGCTGGGGTCGAGTTGGGGCTCTTGCTCGAGGAGGCCAACGGTGAATCCCGGTGTGAGGCGAGCCTCGCCTGAGTAGCCGTCATCAAGGCCGGCCATGATGCGCAGCAGGCTGGACTTTCCGCTGCCGTTTGACCCGATGACCCCGATTTTGGCGCCTGGATAAAAGGAGAGCGAGATGTTCTCGAGAATGGTGCGATCGGGGGGATAAAACCGTGCCAGCTTGTAACAGGTGTAAATGAACTCATGAGCCATGCCCCACAGAGGTTAGTTGGGGACCGATGATTCCACCCTTCCCGCGGACTCGGGGGGTAACTTGACTAGAGCGCCCGCATGGGCACCGAAACTAAAGGGGTGTATTTCATATGAATGCAGCGTCACTTTTTGACCAGGCCGCACTCGGCAATTTCTGGTTCCGTTATTTGCATGTCCTCGCAGGTATCGCCTGGATCGGCTTGCTGTACTACTTCAACTTGGTGCAAGTACCTGGCCTCGCTGCCTACGGCGACGAAGGCAAGGCTCGCAACATCACCATCACCCAAATCGCCACTCGCGCACTGTGGTGGTTCCGTTGGGCGGCAATTGCAACATTGGCAACGGGCATCCTCATCACTGGGGTTGCTCCCGACTACATGAATGACTTCATGAACCATGTTGGCGACAGCCCGTCCAATGCCAAGAACGCTGGAATTTCAGTGGGCATGATCTTGGGAATCACCATGGCAGCAAACGTATGGATGATCATCTGGAAGAACCAGAAAGTTGTCATTGCAAATGCCACCAATGTGTTGAATGGTGGAGAAGCCAATCCAGACGCCGCAACAGCGGGTCGTCGTGCCATGTTGGCATCACGTCAGAACATGATCTTCTCAATCTCCATGTTGTTCTACATGGTGGGTGCAGCTCACTTCATCGAAAACGGTGATTTGTTCGCAGCAACATCAGGCGAGGCCAACACGTTCCTCATCATTTCGCTGGTGATTTGCGCGGTGTTGCAGTTGAACGCACTGGGCAAGTTTGGTGGAATCAAGGCGGGCAACAAGATGTTGGTCATCTACGAAACCCAGAAGAATGCCATCATCACAGGCGTTGTCTTGTGGGCAGTGCTGTTCATCCTCACCGTTGTGATCATGGGCGCGTAAGCATTTTCAACAAAAAGGGCCACCCCAATGGGGTGGCCCTTTTTCTTTATCCCCGTGGCTATGGGGAAGTACTGCTTATTGCACGACCAAGGTGGCGCGCATGTTGCCGTGGCCAGGGACGTCACAAATAAGTGTGTAGGTGCCGGGCTCGAGGTTGATGGTTCCAGAATCGACATCGCCCTTCGAGTTGACCTCAAGTTTGAATGTGCCCACCTTTATGTCGCCTTTGGCGATGATGAGCGTGTGCCGCATGGTGTCGTTGTTGATGTACCCAAAGGTGATGTCGCCGGCGGGGACTGGTCCATATTCTTTGGCGTCGAATCGCAATCCAGGTTCGGCCTTAATGACAAAGGCGCCAGCAGGGACGGTTTCGGCGGGCTCGCTTGTTCCCGAGCCACCACACGCCGCAAGGGTGAGTGACAAGGCTGCGACGATGGGGAGTATTCGCTTCATGAGACCAAATTTACTGCTCATTGATTCGGAAATAGACGGCTCAGGTGTACCTGACAAGTACCATTCGTCACGCGGACAATGGCGTCCGCGGCGCCTCGCCCAGGTGCCCCACCGCCCTTCGGGGCACACAACCTAAGGCGACAACATGGCTGACTTAGCTGACCGCACGCAAGACTTCGGAGCAAACTCGTGGCTCGTTGAAGAGATGTACGAACAGTTCCGCACTGATCCATCATCGGTCAGTGAAGCATGGCGCGAGTTTTTCTCTGACTACCGCAGCGTGACCAATGGTGTGGTGGCATCGCCAACGCCAGACGCCGCAGCGCCCGTTGTCGCTACTCCCGCTGCATCGCCAGTAGCACCTGCTGCGCCAGCAACACCAGCAACACCGGCGCCGGTCCAAGTGGCGAGCGACATCACTCCAGAACCAATTCGTGGAGTGGGTGCCGCAATTGTGACCAACATGGAAAAGAGTTTGTCGGTTCCTACCGCAACAAGTTTTCGAAATGTTCCTGCGCGTCTCCTAGAAGTAAACCGTAAGCAGATCAACGACTATCGGTCACGCCATGGTTTGTCAAAAGTGTCGTTCACTCACATCATTGCCTACGCAATTGTGCGTGCAGTTGCTGATGCTGTTCCCAACATGAAGAATGCGTTCACAGTTGACGCAGATGGAAAGCCGCAAATCATTCGCAATCACGGTGTCAACGTTGGACTTGCCGTTGACGTTGACAAGGGCGATGGAACTCGCAACTTGGTGGTACCAGTTGTGCGTGATGCTGATGCAATGTCGTTCGCTGGTTTCTTGGTGGCCTACGACGAAATCATTCGCAAGGTCAAGAACAACAAACTCACCATTGCCGACTTTCAAGGCGCGAATGTGTCCATTACGAACCCCGGAACTATCGGAACGGTTCAGTCGGTTCCGCGTTTGATGCCAGGACAAGGTGTCATTGTCGGTGTGGGCAACATTGATTACCCCGCAGAATTCCAAGGTGCCGATGAGACCAACTTGAATGCACTTGGTGTGTCGAAAGTGGTCACGGTCACCAGCACGTATGACCACCGCATTATTCAAGGCGCCGAGAGCGGCTTGTTCTTGAAGCGCGTGCACGAGCTGTTGTTGGGCGAACACGGTTTCTATGACAACGTGTTCCGCAGTCTCGAAATTCCATATCAGGCGGTGCAGTGGGCGTCGGACGTGTCGCCGATGAATCGTGAAGAAACCATGATGCACAAGCAGATGCAAGTGAGCTTGTTGGTGCGCTCACATCGCGTTCGCGGTCACCTTATTGCCGATCTTGATCCGCTTCGTTGGAAAGAGCCACAGTTGCCGCGCGAATTGGACCCCGCCAACTATGGCCTCACCATTTGGGATCTTGAACGCGAATTCCTCACGGGTGG
Organism: uncultured Bifidobacterium sp.; assembly: GCA_964503445.1. Lineage (GTDB taxonomy): Bacteria > Actinomycetota > Acidimicrobiia > Acidimicrobiales > Ilumatobacteraceae > UBA2093. Next base: position 42,067 of record CAZCZM010000002.1, on the reverse strand, counting down.
TGTTGCCGGCAGCACCAAGATGAAGCTGGATGAATTGCTGGGTGTATTGCGCGATGCCTACTGCCGCACCATTGGCGTGGAGTACATGCACATCCAAGACATGGATGAACAGCGATGGATTCAGTCCAAAATGGAGGGCGTCACCTTCACTCCCACGTTGGACAAGAAACTGCGCATTCTCGAACGTTTGAACGCAGCAGAGGCCTTTGAAAAATTCTTGGCGACCAAATACGTCGGTACGAAGCGTTTTGGACTTGAAGGCGCTGAAACCATGATTCCCATGGTGGATGAAATCTTGTGTTCTGCTGCCGATGATGGCATGCACGGTGTGGTGTTTGGAATGCCGCACCGTGGTCGACTGAACATGTTGGTCAACGTGATGGGCAAAGACTATTCACAGTTGTTCAAAGAGTTTGAAGGTCATCTCAGCCCAGATTCAGTGCAGGGTAGTGGTGACGTGAAGTATCACTTGGGTGCGCATGGGTCGTATGTGTCTGCAAATGGCAACTCAATTGATGTTGAGTTGGCCGCCAACCCCAGCCACTTGGAAACGGTGAATGGTGTTGTGTTGGGAATGGTGCGCGCAAAGCAGGATGCCATTCAGCCACCATTGCTCTACAGCGTGATTCCCGTTCTGATGCACGGCGATGCTGCTTTTGCGGGACAAGGAATTGTGTACGAAGGTCTCGCTATGAGCGACATCAACGGATATCGCGTTGGTGGGACCATTCATATTGTTGTGAACAACCAAATCGGTTTCACCACATCGCCAAAGTTTGCACGGTCATCGTTGTATGCAACCGATGTCGCAAAGACTGTTCAGGCTCCTATCTTCCACGTGAACGGTGATGATCCCGAAGCATGTGCACGTGTTGCTCGACTTGCCTATGAGTATCGTCAAAAGTTCCATAAAGACGTAGTGATCGACCTCATGTGTTACCGCTTGCACGGCCACAATGAGGGTGACGATCCCAGCTACACGCAGCCATTGATGTACAAGGCAATTGCAGAAAAGCGCAGCATCCGCAAGATGTATGTGGAACATCTGGTGAAGCGTGGCGACATCAGTCTGGAAGTGGCAGAGCAAACCTTGCAGGACTACCAAGGCAAGTTGCAGGCTGCATTAGATGACACTCGTCAGAATGCACCGGCAAAAGTGAAAGCGGCACGTCCTCCTGCACCGCTAGGAGTGTTGCCGCATGTCAACACTGGTGTCGACAAAGAGACATTGGAGAAAATCTTCTACCAACTCACCAACTATCCCGAAGGCTTCAATGTGCATCCCAAGTTGGTGCGACAATTCGAGGCTCGCGAAAAGGCGTATCAGACCGATGGCGACTTCGAGTGGGGAGTAGGCGAGGCTCTCGCGTTTGGCTCTCTTCTTCTTGAGGGATACGACGTCCGTCTTGCAGGCGAAGACTCACGTCGCGGAACCTTTAGTCATCGACATGCATCGCTTGTCGATGTTGAAAACGAAGACACGTTCTTGCCCTTAAAGCATTTGCCAGGTTCCGTTGGAAAATTCTGGGTGTACGACTCGCTTCTCTCTGAGTACGCAGCTCTTGGCTTTGAATACGGATATTCACATGCAAATCGCAACGCATTGGTGATGTGGGAGGGCCAATTCGGTGACTTCGTCAACGGTGCCCAGATTGTGATCGACCAATACATCGTGGCTGCCGAAGACAAGTGGAAGCAGGAGAACGGTCTTGTTCTGTTGTTGCCTCACGGATTCGAAGGCCAAGGCCCCGAGCACTCCAGTGCACGCATTGAGCGCTTCCTGCAAATGTGCGCCGAAGACAACATTCAAGTTGTCAACGCAACAACTGCGGCACAGTACTTCCACGTCTTGCGTCGTCAGATGCTGCGTGATGTGCGTAAGCCATTGGTGATCTTCACGCCAAAGCAGCCACTTCGTATGAAGGAGAGCCGTTCGCACATCAACGAGTTCACCAGTGGATCATTCCTCGAAGTATTGGACGATCCACATGTCACCGACAAGGCTGCGGTAAAGCGCGTTGTGTTGTGCAGTGGCAAGGTGGCACACGACGCAATGAGTGAACGCACAAAGCGCAATGCTCCAGTTGCGGTTGTTCGAGTAGAGCAGCTGTATCCATTCCCCATTGATCAGATCAATGAAGTGTTGTTGCGCTATCCGAACGCAAAAGAAGTGATGTGGTTACAAGAAGAGCCAGAGAACATGGGTCCATGGCACTTTGTTGAACACCTCATTTGGCGCGTCAAAGAACGTGGATACGACCTGCGCCACGCGGCTCGCGTTGCATCGGGTAGTCCCGCTACGGGATCAAAGGCCATTCACGATCAAGAACACGAAGACCTCATGAATGAGACATTCGCTGGCCTATAACAGTGCGTTAGCTGTGAAACTGCAGCGATAAATGCTCAGATAACTCGCTCAAGGCGACGAATGAATCGACCACCTTGATGGTGCGCATACCCATAGCTGCTGCTGGCTTTAAGTTGATGCCTAAATCATCAAGAAACACGCATTCGTGTGGAGACACACTGAGTAGTTCACACGCAATTTCATAGAAGCGTGGTTCTGGTTTACGGCATCCCACTTTGCTGCTTTCCACCACATGATCGAACTTGCTCATGATGGCGGCAATCTCGCGCTGGCGGTCGGTGGGATGTTCCGTGGTGGCGACCACATTGTTGGTCAGACATGCAGTGAGGAACCCAGCCGAGCGAACGGTGTCGAGGGCAACCACCATGTGGGGCCGCACATCTCCCGAGAGCAGGGCCAAGACGTCAGCCCCGGGAATGCGGTATCCGAGAGTCTCGCTTTCCTCGGCGAACAGGCTGTCGAACTGGGAGGGGGTGATGTCGTTGCGCTCCAGCAAGGCCCAGGCATTGTTGTCTGGGTTCTTGGCGTTGACGGTCCGAATGATGTCCTGAGGGAGCCCGTGAGTGGCCTCGTATCGGCGAAATGCCTCGAAGGGGCTGGACAAAATGACCCCGCCGAAGTCCCACAGGACTGCCTTGATCTCGTTATTCATCACACCATCACCCTATGCGGTGGCGCTTCTTGCCAGGTCGAGCGAATTGCCCCAGGTTGAGACCCTCTGAGTGGTTCAATGAATAAGTGACCAAGCACATCATCGTCGACGGGTCGAATATCGCCACCGAGGGCCGGACAGAGCCCAGCCTCGCCCAATTGGACGAGGCGGTGCAGGCATTGATGTCTGAATACAAGGGTGCAAAGGTCACGGTCATTGTTGATGCAACTTTTGGGCATCGCATTGCCAAAAAAGAGCGTGCCGAATTTGAAACCGCGATTGCCAATAACGAATTGGTGGCGCCACCTGCAGGGGCTGTCGGTCGTGGCGATGCGTTCATTCTGGCGATTGCCGATAAAGCGAACGCCGCAATTTTCTCCAACGACAGTTACCAAGAGTTCCACGGTAAGTACAAGTGGTTGTTTGATGAAGGTCGTCTCATTGGCGGCAAACCAGTTCCGCTTGTGGGCTGGGTCTTTGTTGAACGTCTTCCCGTGCGTGGTCCTACGAGTCGTCGTTCAGTGCAGACAGGAAAAGTAGTCAAGAAGACTCCAGTTGCTAGTCCAGAAGCCAGCCAGCCAATGCCAATTCCAAAAGCGCCACCGCCGAGTGTGCGCGCGAAACCTGCGTCATCATCAGACACTTCCGAACGTACCGCGCGTGCAGAAAAGCGGGCAAAGAAGAAAACCGCGAAGAAGGCGCGAGCAGCGCAACCAGTTGCAATGGCAAATGATGTCGTGCCCTATCTCGAGTTTGTCGAGAAACATCCTGTCGGAACAAAAGTAAAAGCTGTTGTTCAGTCGTACGCGGCCAATGGTGTTTCGGTGTCCATCGGAGATGTTGCTGGATACGTGCCGTTACGAAACATGGCTACTCCTATTCCACGTAGCGCGCGTGACATTTTTAAAATAGGTGACGCTGTCACATTGACGGTGGTGGGGTACACCCCGGCACGTCGCAGCGTTGACTTAGGGGTTCCTGATGTTGTGGCGGCAATGGTGAAGACTCCACCTGCGAAACCCGCGTCGAAGCCCGTCGCAAAGGCTGCAACCGTCAAGGCGTCCGCTACGAAAAAGGCGACACCCGCTAAGAAGGCTTCGCCAACCAAGGTTGCAAAGAAGTCAGAAATCAGCGACTCCAAGAAGACCGTGAAGAAGGTGGCAAAGAAGGCGACTGCAACAGGATCTTCTGCCAAAGCACCTGCAAAGAAAGTTGTTGCGAAGAAGTCCGTTGCCAAAAAGGCGACCGCTAAGAAGGTTCCCGCCAAAAAAGCGGTGACGAAGAAAGCTGCTGCCAAGAAAAAATAGGTGTCAGTACCAGTGAAGGGCGCTGGGAGAAGTATTTTCTCAGTGTGCTCGTTGTTACATGGAATGTGAATTCACTGAAGGCTCGTTTGCC
>CAZCZM010000002.1:0-37549 GCA_964503445.1 uncultured Bifidobacterium sp. | reverse complement strand
TACAAGCTGTCGTGGTTGTCGCGACTTCGTCAGCATCTAGACGCAACATGTTCCGCGAGCGACGATGTGATAATCGCTGGTGACTTCAACATTGCGCCCGATGACCGAGACGTGTGGGATGTTTCTCAATTTGCAAACGCCACTCACGTCAGTCAGCCCGAGCGCGATGCTTTGCAGAATGTATGTGACTTTGGAATGGAGGACACGTTCCGGCGTTTCTACGATGACGCTGGATTGTTCTCGTGGTGGGATTATCGAGGCGGCAGTTTCTATAAAGGTCATGGCATGAGAATTGACTTGCTACTTGCGACCGCATCAGTAGCTCAACGTTCAACATGGACAAGCGTTGACCGAAACGCGCGAAAAGGGGAGTCTCCCAGCGATCATGCGCCAGTGTTGTTGAAAGTTGGTGACTAGTGGCTGACGAATCATTCGGGACTTTTCCCTCGTTTCATGAACGTGAGAAAGAGTTATTGCCCTCAGATCATGCACGAGTCGAGTTGGCAGTTCGGCTTCGTCAACTGATCTTGCAATCATTCCTCTCTACTTCGTCGGAAGATGCAGTGCGAGAGGCTGATCGTCTCATTGCTCAAGCAATTGATGCGTTGACAGATTCTTCGTCACCTGGTTCATCGGCATCGGAGTCGCATTTTTCAGATCGCAGTCCCTTCTACGGGGCGATGAACCCGTTATCTATGCCCATGTCGATGGACTTGAATTCAGAATTCGGCGAGTTTGGAGCTGTGTCTGGTACGGCGACCTTCACTGAACCGTACGAGGGTCCGCCAGGGCATTGTCATGGCGGATTCATTGCCGGAGCGTTCGATGAAGTTCTTGGAATGGCTCAATCTCTGACTGGTCGGCCAGGAATGACAGGAAAATTGTCCATCACCTACCGTTCTCCAACTCCGCTACACACACCAATCACATTTACAGGTTGGGTGGACAAGGTTGATGGGCGCAAAATTTTCACAAAAGGAACCGCACATAATGGCGACACTTTGTGCGCAGAAGCCGAAGGTTTGTTCTTATCCATGCCTGTTGAACTACTTGATCGCCTTCGAAAAGGTCGCGACCTCAGTTCGTGAAGTAGTTGCTCACAATTTCAAGTACGTCTTTTCCGTATCGGTGTGCAAACACCGCATCAGTGAGTTCAATGACATCGTCAAGAGAACGTGGCGGTGTCTGACAGATTCGCGCGATTGCTCGATCCGATAACAGCGCCGCAGGATCAACACGTCGTTGTCTAGCCAAAGAATCGCGCCATTGAATAATGGTGTCGCGCAAAGAGGGTGCTGTAGAACGAGAACGGGTGAGTCGGCGGATGTCGTCGGGGGGTGCCGCCGGTGAAGGGATGGACGTCGTCAGTGTGGGGAGAAACGGCGATGGACCAGTCGATTTACCGTTACGAGAATCTGTCCATGTGACGACAAGTTGATCAGCGGCGCGAGTGAGTGCAACGTATGCCAGTCGAGCCTCTTCGCTGCGTGCAGTGGAACTACGTGCGCTGCGGTGGGGCATGAGCCCTTTCTCCATCCCTGCAACAACTACGGTTCCCCATTCGCGTCCTTTTGCTGCATGAAATGAGAGAACCTCCACGCCATGAGTTTCCGCAAGGTCGGCAGATGTGGCAAGCCATGACCCAAAGGCGCGACCATCAAGTGAGCCAATTCGATTGTCGTCAAGAAACTGTCTCACCAGTGTCGCTACCGCAGAATCTGCACTATCGGGTAGGTAGTCGCCAGAATCCAAAATGTCTGATGACCACACTGATAGGCCTTCTCGGCTTGTGAGTTGAGTTGCTGTTGAGACAGCTTGACCCCATTCGCTTCCGCGTCGAGATGACCGCACAGGAATTCCCGCTGAGATAAGTGCATCACGGAAGATGTCGGCAAGCGCGTTCACTCTGACGAGGACTGCGATATCGCTCCATGATTGTGTGCGCCCATGCGCCCGGCGCACTGTCTCGATAACTGTGGCTATTTCTTTCTGCTCGTCTTCGCAACGTCGCAGGTCAACGGGCATGCCAGAGATCCGTTGTGAATGTGCATCGGCATGTTGAGAATCTTTTGCCAATGTATTGACTGCCATAGTGACAATCTCTGGCGTGCATCGATAGTTCGACGGCAATGAATAGACAGCAGATGCGCTGGGTATTCCTGGGAGTTCTTCAAAGAGCGACTTATCTGCTCCGTTGAATCCGTAGATGGCTTGGTTGCCATCGCCCACTAGAAACACATCTGGTTGCTGGGGGAGCAGTGTTGTGAGAAACGCATATTGAAGCGGGTTCATGTCTTGTGCTTCGTCAACGGAAATGTGTCGATACTGAAAGCGAATGGATTCGCCGAACCGCGGGTCTTTCTGGGCTGCGTGAACGACGGATGTGAGAAAGTCGTTCAAGTCGACAACACCACGCTTCTTTTTCAATCGCTCGTACGCTTCAAAAACCTCGACAAAGCGAGTCGCACCCAATGGAATTTTCATTCCGATTTTTGTCATCGCATCGGGAGTTGCCGCAGGGGTCAACATGTGGGAATGCGCCCAATCAATGGCTGCGATGACGTCGTGAATTCCGCCGTTGCGCGCATCTTGTCCCATGCATTCCGATACAAGCGAGCTGCGGTTGTTCACAATGACGGGAGTTCGTCGACCAGCATCCGTGAGATGTTGAATCATCAACTGGCGAGCAATGGCGTGAAAGGTGCCGATTGTGGGTCGACCCTCAAGATTGAATTGAGCAAGTCGAGCTCGCATTTCTGTTGCGGCCTGTCGAGTGAACGTGATGGCCAGGGTGCGCTCTATGTCGGCGGTGTCAGAAAGTGCGCGCCATGCAATGCGGCGAGTGAGCACCGTGGTTTTCCCCGAACCGGCCCCCGCGCGTACCACGACCACTCCGATGGGAGCCGTGACGGCGGCACGTTGGTCGGGATCGAGACCAGCCAGCACACTGGCAGGCGATGGCGCCAGAGTGTCGGTGAGGTCGCGAATGTGCACACCTAGAAACTAGGGGGTTGCTACCCTTCGCCACATGCCCTTCTCGCCCCGTTTCTTGAATGACCACGAAGAAATTGTCTTGGACCTTCATCCTCATTGGTGGTTTTTCGGCCCATCGGCGCTGTCCTTGGCGGCTGTCTTGGTGGTGGTGACATGGCTGCAGTCGTTGGTCAGTGGCTGGGTCCAGACGTGGCTCACATATTTGGGGCTTGGTGTCATCATTGTGACTGCATCAATGCTGGTGGTGGAACTCATCAAATGGCGCACCACGTATTTTGTTGTGACATCACAACGTGTCATCTACAGACAAGGGGTTGTTGCACGCACAGGAATTGAAATTCCGCTTGAACGCGTTGCGAATGTCAATTTCTCGCAAGGCATTGTTGAGCGAATTCTTGGCGTGGGAGACATCGTCATTCAGTCGGGTGGAGAAGACGGTGACCAAACGTTCTCTGATATCAAGTCGCCTGCAACCGTGCAGAACTATGTGATTCGAGCCATTCAGAATTTGAAGAATCACTCGTTTGATGGTGCACCATCGCTCAGTGGAATTGCTCACGAATTGGAGCGTCTTGAGGCATTACGGGATCGCGGTACCTTGACCGAAGCCGAGTTTGAGGAGCAGAAGCGCCGACTTCTGGGCTAATTGGTCCTCCGTTGAAATCTATGGCGTCTCACCTGTGAGAATGGGAGACATGGCTCAAGCAGTATTGCCCTCAGGAATCTCCATTGAATTTGAAACCATGGGGGACCCAGCACATCCCACCTTGTTGTGGATTATGGGATTTGGGGCTCAACTCACAGCATGGCCTACAGACTTCATGCAGATGTTTGTAGACAGCGGATTTCATGTTGTGCTGTTCGACAATCGAGATTGTGGGTTATCGCACAAACATCACGGTGTTGTGGTGGAGACCGACAAGGTGACCATGCAGGCCATGATGGGTGAAGAAGTCACGGTTCCCGTTCCATACACATTGCATGACATGGCCGATGATGCACTTGGAGTTCTTGATCATCTAGGAATTGAGAAAGCACATGTACTGGGTGCGTCTATGGGGGGAATGATTGCCCAGACGTTCGCATTGCGTCATCCGCACCGAATGCACAGCCTCACGTCCATCATGTCGGTCCCTGGTGACTTGGCATACGGCACACCGACCGACGAGGCATTAGGTGCATTGTTGGCCCCGCCGCCACCATCTCGTGATGCCTACATTGAGAGTGCGAAGAATTGGGCCGTGTGGTGTTCAAAGAAGTACTTCAACTTAGAAGAGGCGCGTGAACGAGCCGCGCGTGAATATGACCGCAGTTTCTACCCAGAGGGAACACAGCGCCAACTTGCGGCAATTTATGCATCGGGTGACCGAAGCGACGGCTTGCGTCAACTCAACATCCCCAGCTTGGTTATTCATGGACGCGATGACACATTGCTCACTCCCTCGGGTGGAGAGAGAACCGCAGAACTCATTCCCGGCTCCACGTTCTTGTTCGTGGCGGATATGGGACATGACTTGCCAACTCCGTTGTGGCCACTATTCCATGACGCCATCACATCGCATGTTCGACGTGCACATCGTTCGTAAACATTCTCAACACATCACAAAGAGGAATTGATATGTCTGGTCCATTGAGCGGATACAAAATCATTGAAATTGCAGGCATTGGGCCTGGGCCGTTTGCTGCAATGTTGCTGGCAGACATGGGTGCAGAAGTCATTCGTGTTGACCGCGCACAAGCAGTACGAGGTCCTGCTCCCGATACGCCTGCGGGTGACTTAATGCTTCGCGGACGTCGAAACGTTGCATTGGATCTCAAGCATCCAGATGGCGTGGAAGCTCTGTTGCAGTTAGTCGAAAATGCAGATGCTCTGATTGAAGGTTTCCGCCCTGGCGTCATGGAGCGATTAGGTGTGGGGCCCGATGTGTGTTTGGCACGCAATCCCAAACTTGTCTTCGGTCGAATGACTGGGTGGGGCCAAGAGGGCATGTACGCCAATGCAGCCGGACACGACATCAACTACATCGCACTTGCCGGCTCGCTCGCACACTTTGCACGTGCAGGAGAAATGCCGGTTCCGCCATTGAACATGGTGGGTGACTTCGGCGGTGGCGGAATGTTTCTTGCGTACGGCGTTGTCTGTGCGTTGTTGGAAGCGCAGAAGTCGGGCAAGGGGCAAGTTGTTGACACGGCCATGGTGGACGGAGCCGCGGTGTTGATGACCATGTTCTGGTCGTTCAAGTCCATGGGTATTTTCAATGAGAATGCTCCCGGAACAAACTTGTTGGATACGGGTGCACATTTCTATGACGTCTTCGAATGCAAAGACGGAAAGTACGTCTCACTTGGTTCCATTGAGCCTCAGTTCTATGCACAACTGTTGCAACTCACCGGACTTGAGGGTGACCCTGAATTCGCTCGACAAATGGATTCGTCGCAGTGGCCTCACTTGAAAGAGCGTTTACGTGGTGTGATGAAGGAAAAGACGCGCGACGAGTGGTGTTCAATCATGGAGGCAACAGACGTGTGCTTCGCACCAGTGCTTACGATGAGCGAGGCTGCAGCGCATCCGCACAATGTCGAGCGCCAAACATTCATCAACATAAATGGGCATATGCAGCCGGCACCAGCTCCACGTTTCTCGCGCACAACACCAGCGGTTGAACGACCATCTGCACATCCTGGTCAACACACGGCTGAGGTTCTGTCTCAATGGGGTGTCAAAAATATTGATGCGTTATTGGCTAGTGGCGCAGCAAAGCAGGCATAAGTGGGAACACTCGTTTGCTTCCACGCGCACCCCGACGATGAATGCATTGGAACAGGCGGAACTATCGCGCGTGCATCCGCAGAAGGACACCGCGTTGTCTTAGTTGTTGCGACCAATGGTGATCACGGTGAAATTCCGGCGGACATGCCTGCAGGGGAGACACTTGTCAGTCTTCGACACAAAGAAACATTGGCATCGGCAGACACGCTTGGCGTGCATCGGGTTGTTTTTCTTGGATATGAAGACAGTGGAATGACCGGATGGGAACAAAACCAGAATCCTGGGGCATTCTGTAACGCATCACTCGATGAAGCTGCTCACAAACTTGCACAGGTGTTGGCAGATGAGAAGGCCGATGTTCTCACCACGTATGACTGGCACGGTGGCTATGGCCATCCTGACCACATCATGGTGCACAAGGTGGGGCATCGTGCGGCCGAATTGTTTCCCTCGGTGAGAGTGCTTGAAGGCACTATGAATCGTGACCAAATGCGACGCGGGCTACAAGCAGCCCGTGAGGCTGGCATGTTGCCACCGGATCGTGAGGCGTTCGACCCAGACGGACCAATGGACGATGGCAATCCAATGGGGTCACTGGAATCTGAAATCAGTCTGAAAGTAGATGTGGTTGCGTACGCATCGCAGAAACGCGAAGCAATGAAATGTCATGCCAGTCAGCTCACCGATTCAAGTTTCTTTCTGTCAATGGATGACGAACGCTTTGCGCATCAGTTCGGATACGAGTGGTTCATCGATCCTAAAAGCAACGAACCAATGCGTGATGGTTGGATTTTCGAATGACACGTGTGTACATGGTTCGACATGGTCGCGCAGCAGCGGGTTGGGATGTTGATCCCGATCCCGCGTTGGATGAACTTGGTCGATCACAATCGTTGAAAGTTGCAAGCCAGTTGTCGCCACATGGTCCACTCCCTGTTGTGTCAAGCCCTCTCTTACGATGCCAACAAACTGCATTTCCGCTTGCGACAGCGTGGAAGCAAGACGTTGTGATTGAGCCACGAGTAGGCGAGATCCCATCGCCAGAGGGATATGCGTTGGCAGATCGTGTTACGTGGTTGCGAGAAGCAATGGCGGGCACATGGGCCGAGGTGGCGCAGTCGTCAGGAGATCACTATCGCGCCTATAGAGAATCCATCGCCGAGTACGTGGCCTCACTATCCGCTGACACAGTCGTCTTTAGTCACTTTGTTGCCATCAACGCTGTCATCGGTGCTGCAACAGGCGATGACCGCGTTCTGGTGGCACGTCTCGACAACTGTTCGGTGACCACCTTCGATGTATCTGCGTCAGGACTCACATTGGTGGAAATAGGTGGGGAAGCCGACACGTTGATTCGTTGATGTGGGCGGTGGCGCCCACTGGAAGTAGATTCATAGAGTGCTCTCCGCAACACTTCGCGAATTCCACGAGTCGTGGACCTGGTTCGTCATCGTCGGTAATGGCCTTGCCGGGCTGTGGGCATTTGCTGCGCACAAAGTTCTTGCCTTGCGTACGCGCGCTCTGTGGTGGTTCACAGGGCTTGCACAGTTGACCATCTTTGTGCAGGTGGCCTTGGGCGTGACGTTGGTGAACAAGCAGAAGATGGAGTTTCCTGCATTTCATGCGTTCTATGGGTTTGTTGCCATCATGGCTGTGGCCATCATCTATTCGTATCGTGCCCAACTGAAGGGCCGTCTGTATCTGCTCTACGGCGGCGGTGGCCTCTTTCTGATGGGTCTTGGAATTCGCGCAATGTTGGTGGGTCAGACCGGCTAATTCTGTTGTTGTAAGAAACTTACATAAAGACTAGTTTTCTTACATGCGAAAAAGTCTTTTCAAGCGCACGTGCCGTTTTCGTGTGTTGACGGTGGTGCTGCTCGTCCTTGGTGCCGTCGTTCTGGAGATGGAAACAGAACCCGTCAGCGCATCGGTCTCGGTGACTGCGGTAAAGGCAACTGCGGGATTCACACATGGCTGCGCAGTTATGTCCGACGGCACCGTGAGATGTTTTGGGCGCAACGGTGATGGTCAGTTGGGTAACGGGACCACAAGCACCAGTCAGTCCGTGGCGTTGGTGTCGGGGATAACAAATGCAGTTGATGTCGCTGTTAATCCTGGGAACAGTGATTCAGTGAATCGCAGTTGCGCTCTTTTAAGTAATGGTGAAATCCACTGTTGGGGCGTTAACTACGCCAATGGCTATTCCTATATGGGAACGGGAGACTCGGTGGTGCGATATCTCTTGCCAACACCTGTATGTGCGACTGGGTCAACTTCGGCGGGAACATGTGTACCTCTGACCAACGCGATTCAGATGTCGCTAGATCAACACGGCGGTTGTGCTGTGACATCAACTAATCCGTCATCAACTCTTGATAACCGAGTCGTGTGTTGGGGCAACACGGGGAATGTCTCGCTCAATACGTCCCTTGTGTGTACATCTGGTTCTCAGAGTGCGAACAATTGTGTTGAGTTAACTAAGGCAACCAAAATTGACTCAAATACGTACAGTCGTTGCGCAATCACCTCAGATAATCAGGTGTACTGCTGGGGAAGTAACGGCGATGGCCAGTTGGGACGTGAAAGCATCACTCCGTCAACAACGTGGGCCGCAGCTCCAATGACCGATGGTGGAACGCCCATCTCTGATGCGATTGACGTTGCAATGGGTGGCCGGTCAGTGTGCATCATTCGTCAGCCAATTTCACCGTCAACAACTAACAGAATTCAATGTGTGGGCGACCTTTATTACGGCCATTTAGGTGATGGTGTTGCGGACCAAACGAATAATGCTCGACGCATTACATGGCGGGACATCTGCGGACATTCACGATCGGTGCCGTCCACCTCAAGTTGTTCCACGACTCAACTGCCCGGCTCTCCAACACGCCTTGTTGGTGGGTCGGTTGCGATGTGTGCGTACATCCAAAGTGGGTACAGCAACAACGAGAGTGGTTGGAGTTGCTGGAACGGCGGCGCATCGGGAGGGTTGGGTTTGTATCTTGCGCGACCGTCGTCAAGCAACGGAACGGTGTATGGATACATCGGGCAAATCTGCAGCAGTTCTTCCGGGTATTCGGCCTCTGGAGAATGTGATTCTGGAAAGCGTTTTGCCGCTACCGAAGTTGACATGTCTGGTTCAACCTTATGTGGAGTGGAATCTGGTTTGGTCTACTGCTGGGGTATGGGTCAGGGTGGAAGCATTGTCGGACAGAACAGCTGGGTGTACTACCCCTACTTGATTCCGATGGGAAAGTCACTGCGATTTGTAGCAACGCCGACCGCGGCAGATCCCAATGTGGCTTTTGCTCAGCAGCCGAGAATTCAATTAGTGGAAAGTAATGGACAAGATGTGTCCACATCGGGAGTGACAGTGACGGCCTCTTTAGTTGCGGTATCTGGTTCGGGGACATTGGGCGGTACAACAACCGCAACAACCAATGCATCTGGAGTGGCCACGTTTACAGATTTGTCAATTTCTGCTACCGGAACTTATGTGGTCAATTTTTCAACGTCGGCATACGGCACAATTGGACAACGCTTGGTAGTCGTGCAGTTGCAGTCTCGAACATTGACGATTACTACAAGTTACTCATCGAGTTACCTCTTTAATGCATCGATTCCAAGTGTGAGTGCAACTGCTTCTGCAGGGTCAGGTTCCATCTCGTACACGTCCTTAACGCAAGGTGTATGTACGGTCAATGTGAGCACGGGGGTCGTGTCAATTGTTGATGATGGTGTGTGTACAGTGCGGGCAGCAATTGCGTCAGACGGTACGTATGTGTCTGCAACATCTACAACCGCTTCTTTCACGGTAAATCGGATAAGTCGATCGATTTCCATCGATGTCAATTCGTATTCAAGCAGTTATACGTTGCCTGCTACGGGACCAACACTGCAGTCCGTCGTTAGTGCTGGCGGTGGTTCCGTAACATTCACTTCCTCAAATTCGTCGGTATGCCAAGTCGGTGTATCCACTGGGGTTGTCACATTCCTTGGCGGAGGCACCTGCACGCTTACTGCTTCGGTCGTGGCATCTGGAGCGTATGCAGCAGCAACGTCACCATCGGTGTCAATCACCGTGAATGGAACCCCAGCGACCACGACAACAGTTGCACCAACGACCACCATCGCATCTAACAACACCACTGCCCCTCGTAACTCTGTGGCGCCCTCAAACTCCACTCCAACTACCAACCCGACTGCATCTCCTGTCACGCCGGTTGACGGTGCGGGCGTAAGTACATCAACAACGTCAACAACCACGACTACTACTACGTTGGCGCCCCTTGACGTGCCCGAAGTTGAAGACACCAGTGGTGCCGTTGTTGTTGATGGAAAGCGAGTGGAAGCCACTGTCACGCGTGACAACAACCAGCTCATTGTGAGTGCGGGAAGTTTTCGTGCGCGAATTTCTGCAGTGAAGAGAGACGGCGGTCGTGCACCTCTTGACTCAGAGGGTCGACTACGCATTCTGGTTGGCGATTCCATCGAAGTAGATGTTGATGGTTTTGCATCGGCCTCTGCAGTTGAGGTGCGCATGTACTCAGAGCCTGTCTTGCTGGGCCGGTCGCAGGTAGACAAGGCTGGCGATTTGATCGCTTCGTATGAAGTGCCAGACACTGTTGAAGACGGTCGACACACGGTGGTGATGGTGGGCACGTCTGCTGCAGATCAAAAACTCACGTTTGCGCTACCGGTTTTTGTTGGCGAAGAATCAACTGGGCCGTCAGCGGTGGCCGTCACAGTGTGGGTGTTGCTATCGCTTGCAGTCATCGGCGGTTTGTTGATTCCGGCCTTCCTGCGTCGTCGCCGCAGGGACAACGCATAATCAGCCTTGGCAAGTAAGTAGTTCAGATGCAAATAAAAAAGGCCCCCGCCGTAGCGGGGGCCTTTTTTGATGTTCGTAGTTACGACAGTGACGCTTCGAGTTCGTCGAGTGACGTCACTAGCTGCTGCGGCAACTTGGCGCCGAACTGTGCGAAGTGGTCGCGAATCTGTGGAAGTGCTTCTTTCCATCCCTTTTCGTCAACGCTCAGAATTTCTTCCAAATCGTTGATGGCGATGTTGAGGCCAGCGGTGTCAATGTCGTTTGGTCCAGGCAAGTAACCGATGCTGGTCTTTGTTGCAGCTCCCTTGCCGTCAACCCGATCAAAGATCCACTTCAACACACGGCTGTTTTCGCCGTATCCAGGCCACAAGAAACGACCATCTTCATCACGGCGGAACCAGTTGACGAAGAAAATCTTTGGAAGGTTTTCGCTCTTGGTGGATGCGCCAATCTTCAACCAATGACCGAAGTAGTCAGCCATGTTGTATCCGCAGAATGGGAGCATGGCCATGGGGTCAAAACGAAGATTGCCCACGGCACCTTGCTGAGCGGCAGTTGTTTCGGACGCCATGATGCTTCCCAAGAAGACGCCATGGTTCCAGTCGAATGCCTCTGTCACCAACGGCACGGTGGTGCGACGACGGCCGCCGAACATGATTGCCGAAATGGGTACTCCTGCGGGGTCTTCCCACTCTGGTGCAATGCTGGGGCATTGAGACGCAGGCGCTGTGAAGCGTGCGTTGGGATGTGCAGCAACTGCATCGGATTCGGGCGTCCATGTGTTGCCCTTCCAGTCGGTTGCGCGTGCGGGCGGAGTGTCGCTCATGCCTTCCCACCACACGTCGCCATCAGAGGTCAGCGCGGTGTTGGTGAACAAGCAGTTGCCCCACAACGATTCCATTGCGTTTGCGTTGGTGTCGTAGCCGGTTCCCGGTGCAACACCAAAGAATCCAGCTTCTGGGTTAATGGCGTAGAGACGACCATCGTCACCAAACTTCATCCAGCAAATGTCATCGCCAATTGTCTCGGCCTTCCAGCCGGGGATGGTGGGAACCAACATGGCGAGGTTTGTTTTGCCACATGCAGAGGGGAATGCTGCGGCGATGTACTTCGATGCACCTTCTGGGTTGGTGAGCTTCAAGATGAGCATGTGCTCGGCCAACCAACCTGCGTCACGTGCCATGACCGATGCGATACGTAGTGCGAAGCACTTCTTGCCAAGCAATGCATTGCCGCCGTAGCCCGAACCATACGACCAAATTTCGCGTGTCTCGGGGAAGTGAACGATGTATTTGTTGTCAGGGTTGCATGGCCATGCAGAACTTGTCTGCCCTGGGGCCAATGGGTCGCCCACTGAGTGCACGCATGGCACCCAGTCGTTGTTGCCAAGTACGTCGAGTGCGCCTTGACCCATGCGGGTCATGATGCGCATGCTGACCGCGACATATGCACTGTCAGTCAACTGAACTCCGATGTGGGCGATGGGAGAGCCAAGTGGCCCCATGGAAAAAGGTACGACGTACATGGTGCGTCCACGCATTGCGCCCTTGTACAGCGAGTTCATTTCGGCGCGCATCTCTGATGGTTCACGCCAGTTGTTGTTGGGGCCAGCGTCTTCTGCATTTGCAGAACAAATGAATGTGCGGTCTTCAACACGCGCAACGTCGCCTGGATCGGAGTGCGCCCAGTAACTGTTTGGGCGCTTTGCTTCGTCCAGCTTTGTGAACGTACCTGCGTCTACCAATGATTGACAGAGTGATTCATACTCATCTGCTGAACCGTCGCACCAATAAATGGATTCGGGCTGAAGAATTTCTGCCCAATCGTTGACCCACTGTTGCAAGCGTGTGTTGCTTGTTGTTGCAGCCATCTGTGTTGACCTCTGATTTCGGATTCAGTTGTTTGAGGTGTTGCGTGGAGTTCTCCAAGCGTTCACCCTGGGGGATGCCCATAGCCTAAAACTTAGGACCCTGGCGTCCCCATATCTGATTCCGAGCCGAGGCTGAGACTTGTGGCACGACCAGAGCTGTCCAGCACAAACACCACGCGCTGCCCTTGACGCAACATACGGAAGATGGAGCCCTCGAGGGCATTGGGTGCCAAGTTGTATTCGGCGAGATCTGTGTCGCTAATGACGACGCCATCACCCGAGGTGGGGTCGTATGCCTTAATGACGCCCTGCATGGGTGCCTTTAACGGCCGGCCTTGACGACTTTGCCCGACTTGATGCATGCGGTGCATGCATAGACACGACGTGGGGCACCTTTAACAATGGCGCGTACACGCTGGATATTCGGGCTCCAGCGACGCTTGGTGCGCACGTGGGAGTGCGACACAGACATGCCCCATGATGGACCCTTGCCGCAAACTTCGCATACTGCTGCCATGTTGGAAACCTCTTTGAATTGGCGAAAGGCGACCAGGGCCTTTCGAACGCAGAGGTAAAAACTACCAGCGGGACTAAACAGACCCCAACCGCAGACGGAGGAATCCGCCCCCTGTGGCGAACCCACCGAGGAAGTAGTAGGTGGGCCCTGTCATCTCACTAGCCTGAGTGCCGTGGCAGGGGTTCAAATAGTTGGTGCACAAGAGCTTCGAGAGGCGGTCACAACGTTCCGTGACCTCATGAAGTCCCATCAAGAGTCCATCAATCGTCTGAACGTCTATCCCGTCCCCGACGGCGACACGGGAACCAACATGGGTCGAACGCTCGATGCGGTGGTGGCCGAGTTGTCCACTGCCGACCAGACGATGGCGGCGACGTGTCAGGCGATTAGTCATGGCTCGCTCATGGGGGCGCGCGGAAATAGTGGTGTCATCCTTAGCCAAATCTTGCGTGGGCTGTCGTCCACCATTGTTGCGACGGCCGACAATGGTGCAAGCGCATCAGACATTGCTGCTGCTTTTTCCACTGCCGCTGCTGCTGCATACGAAGCAGTGTTGAAACCAATTGAGGGAACAATCTTGACCGTGGTGCGCGAGTCGGCCGAGGGTGCAACAGAAGCATCATCGACAGGTGCCAGCGTTGCAGACGTTCTGTTCGAAGCGCGCCGTCGTGGTCGTGAGGCATTGGCGAACACCCCAGAGTTATTGCCTGTGTTGAAAGATGCTGGCGTTGTTGATGCTGGTGGCGCCGGTTTCCTGTTATTGCTTGACGCGTTCTTGCATGTGGTAGCGGGAGAAGAGCTTCCTCAGCCTGATGAAACTTCTGGACCTTCTGCAGAACAACTAGAAGCTGTGGCTAAACGTCATCATGATGACGGAACTGTTGATGTCAGCGAATTGCGCTACGAGGTCATGTTCCTACTTGATCTAGATGACGCGCGTGCATCCGAATTCAAATCGGCATGGGGAACTATTGGTGACTCAATTGTCGTCGTGGGTGGCGATGGTCTGTACAACTGTCACATTCACACCAATGACATTGGCGCCGCCATTGAAGCGCCGCTGTTGTTGAATGGACGTCCACGAAACATTCGTGTGACTGACTTGTTTGAGGAAGTTGCCGAAGAGCATGCCGCGCGTGAAGCAGAGCTGGGCGCCCCAATTCAGTCACGTACACACACCACGTCGCTTCCGCCCGTCACGTGTGCAGTTGTTGCGGTAGCTAGTGGTGACGGACTTGCAGAACTCTTCGGTCAACTTGGCGTGCATGGTGTGATTTCAGGTGGTCAAACATCGAATCCGTCTACTGCAGAGTTGCTTGCAGCAGTTGAACACATGAATTCACGCCAAGTGGTCATCCTGCCGAACAACAAGAACATCATTCCGGTGGCGCAACAAATTGATGCTCTCACCACAAAAGAAGTACGAGTTGTTCCTACGTGCTCAATGCCCGAGGCGCTCGCAGCATTGGTGTCGTACGATCCAGAGGCATCGGCTGAATCAAATGCACGCGCAATGACATCTGCTGCCGAGGCTGTTGCAACTGGCGAGATCACCCAAGCAGTGCGCGACACCAACACCGACGTTGGCAAAGTAACCGAAGGTGACTGGATTGGTCTGGTGCGAGGTGACGGAATTGTCGCAATCGCCGGGACCATGGTGGGATCCGCAACGCAGTTACTGGAAACTCTGATCGACGATTCACGCGAACTGCTCACCATTGTTACGGGTGAGGGTTCATCTGCGTCTTCGACTGAGCACATCACTGCCTGGGTTGCAGAAAACAGGCCAGATGTTGCTGTTGAAATTCATGTTGGCGGACAGCCCCTCTATCCCTATTTGTTTGGCGTTGAGTAGCGCACCACTCACACTGCGTGATTTGGACCAGATTGGTCTAGAGCGCATCAAGGGAATTGGAGAAAAGGCACAAGCAGCATTGGAATCTTTTGGGGTTCACAGTGTTCTTGATCTACTCGAGACATATCCGCGGCGTTACATCGACCGAACAAATATGGCAACGTTGCGCGACATTCAATTGGGTGTTGACACGTTGGTGATGGTGCGTGTCGAGAAGTGTCGTTCAATTCAGACAAAAAACGGACGCGTTATGGTGACAGCCACCGTGGCCGACGAGACCGGAAAGCTGTCGCTGACGTTTTTCAACCAGCGTTGGCGAGAAAAGCAATTACAACCCGGAATTGAAATAGCGGTGTTTGGTAAAGCCGAGATGTACAACGGATATCGGCAGATGACGAATCCAGTGGTTGATCGCATTGGTGATCGCGCGGCTCGTTTCGTTCCTGTGTATCCGCAAAGTGAGAAGTCGCGCATTACCTCCTGGGATCTTGCGCGATGGATTGAAGACGCATTGGCGAAGTGCGAGCCGCGCGGGATTGACGATCCTGTTCCTGAATCAATCTTGTCTTCTCACTCTCTCATTGGTCGGCATGAAGCATTGCGCAACATTCATCTTCCCGAATCAGTTGAGGACCATCGTGCTGCACGTCAGCGTTTGGCATTTGATGAAGTTTTACGAGTGCAGTTGATGTTGGTGGGACGTAAGGCGCAATGGGAACGCGAGGCGGCAGGTTTCTCACACGCAACAACTGGCCATCTCATTGATGGGTTCATGTCGGCGTTGCCATTTCCACTCACTGGTGCACAACAGCGAACCATTGCCGAGATTTATCGTGATGTGGCGGCTCCACAACCAATGCATCGGTTGTTGCAGGGCGACGTTGGTGCAGGCAAAACCGTCGTCGCCGTTGCCACCATGTTGGCTGCGGTGCAAGGCGGGCATCAAGCAGCGCTGATGGCGCCGACCGAGGTGCTCGCTGATCAACATGCGTTAGGTATACGAGCATTGCTTGAATCGCTAAAGGTCTCCGACAGTGGAAACCTTTTTGGTGACCGAGGGCTTCGCATTGAGTTGCTCACTAACAAAGTTCGAGCGGCTCAACGCAAAACAATCCTCGCAGGGCTTGCAGACGGAAGCGTCGACATCATTATTGGAACTCATGCGCTCATTCAAGATGCAGTGAAGTTCAAGAGTTTGGGAGTTGTTGTCGTTGATGAGCAGCATCGATTCGGAGTTCAGCAACGTTCGCAATTACGGGACAAAGCTCAAGAGTCAGACGCTGGCTTGATGCCAGATGTGTTGGTGATGACAGCAACACCAATTCCTCGAACCGCGGCCATGACGGTGTACGGCGATTTGGATGTCAGCGTCCTCGATGAGTTGCCGCCTGGACGTACACCCATCATCACTACCCGGGTCGCAGGGCCATTGGAACGCGAAGGAATGTGGGCATCGGTGCGCGAAAGACTTGCGATGGGACAACAGGCCTATGTTGTTTGTCCGCTCATTGAAGAGAGCGAGAAATTGGAAGTTGCGTCCGCTCAAGAAACCTTCGATGAACTGGTGTCGGGGGAGTTGGCTGGTCATTCTGTTGCGCTCTTGCACGGACGGATGTCGTCGGCCGACAAAGAGGCAGTGATGACATCCTTTCGCGCGGGCCACACGCAGGTACTAGTAGCCACAACTGTCATTGAAGTAGGTGTAGATGTTCCCAATTCGACCACCATGGTCATTTTGGACGCGGACCGATTCGGCATTGCACAATTGCATCAGTTGCGTGGTCGAGTTGGTCGAGGAAAGCTTGAGTCGTTCTGTTATCTGGTGACACAGCATTCGGACCCATCGCCCCGCGTTGAGGCCTTGGTTGCGTCTACCGACGGTTTTGTTCTTGCAGAAGAAGACCTTCGACTTCGCGGTGAAGGAACCATCATGGGGAATCGCCAAAAGGGCACCAGTGATTTAACACTTGCATCTTTGCAGCACGACTTAGAACTCATTCAATGGGCCCGTGATGATGCACAGAGAATCATTTCCGATGATCCAATGTTGAAAACACTGCCCGTTTTGCGTGATGAGCTGGACTTGTTGTTTTCCGAGGAAGACGAAGAGTTCTTGTTTAAGTCGTGACACATACGCACTACTCTGAATGATGAGCGTTCGGGGGGTCTATGAAACTCGCAGGTAAGCATGTGTTGGTGACCGGGGGTTCACGTGGCATCGGTGAGCAAATGGCACGTGAGTTTGCGGCACGCGGTGCGCGCGTCACGGTCGTTGCACGTAATGCTGAAGCTTTGCAACGAGTGGCAGCCGATATCAACGGTTCATGGATGGTGTCAGACCTTTCCGATGATGCCGACGTTGACACTCTTATTGAGCGTGTTGAAAGTGCGCATGGGGTCATTGATGTGTTGGTGAACAATGCGGGGCTTGAAACAACAACTGCATTCGCCGTAGAAGACACGCGAGAAATTCGTACGGTTGCACGCGTCAACCTTGAAGTTCCCATGTTGCTCACACGACACGCATTGCCAGGGATGCTGGCCCGTAATTCGGGTCACATCGTTTTTGTGTCGTCATTGGCGGGCACTGCTGGATTTCCTGGAATGAGTGTGTACGGCGCAACAAAATCTGGAGTGCTCAACTTTGTCAACGGACTGAGCCGTGAACTGAAGGCAACTGATGTGAATGTAACGGTGTTGTCTCCAGGCCCCGTTGCTACTGACATGTGGGATGCGGTGGAAGCTGCGCCAGCATCAGTCAGCAAAGTGGTGCGCAGGTTTCAGAAACTGCAATTGATCCCTACGGCCAATCCCGAAAAGATTGCACGTCGAACAGTGAATGCGGTGGAGAAGAACAAACCGTTTGTGCGCGACCCGAAACGGTTGAGTTTTAACTTTTGGCTGAACCACTTGCCAACGCGAATTTCCAATATCGCCGCCTTTGGAATTCGCTTTGACCCGCTTGACAAAGGGTGACCATCATTCCGGACTATCGGTGTCGTCTTCGGTGAGTGGGAAGTACCACACGTCACGGCAGTCACGGCAGCGATATGACACAACATCGCCCACTTCCCATAGTCCGTCTTCGCGAGCTGGGGTCAATAGGTAACACGGACCTCCGCAGTCAATGCATGTGGTGGTCTCTCGTGGACGAATCATCGCCGTAGTCTGCCTGATATGAGAGTGGTTGCGGGTCATCTACGTGGACGGCGAATTGAATCGCCAACATCAGACGCCACACGTCCCACCACCGACAAAGTGCGTGAGGCAGTGTTCAACGCTTTGGGCAGCTTGGACGTGGTGGACGGGGCGCGGGTTGTTGATCTGTTTGCGGGGACTGGTGCTATGGGAATTGAGGCGTTGTCTCGTGGAGCGTCGCATTGCATTTTCGTTGAAAAAGATCGACACGCTGTGACCACCTTGCGGCACAACATCGATTCTCTTGGAATTACTGGCGTCTCAACTGTTCTGACCGTTGATGCTCTCTCTGTGTCGCGCGATCTCATTGCCTGCGATGTGCTGATTGCTGATCCTCCCTACGGGTTTTCTGAGTGGGCTTCTCTGTTGAGAGGAATCTCTGCACAGTGCGTCGTACTGGAATCTGACCGTGCGATTGGTGACGTAGATGGCTGGGACACCATGCGGGAAAAGAAATATGGGCGTACCCACGTGGCATTTCTTCAGCCTGATGCCGGTTCACGAGGTACCGTGGAGAGCGCATGAGTGTGGTTTTGTATCCGGGAAGTTTCGACCCCATCCACTATGGACATCTCGATGTCATCTCGCAAGCCGCAGAACTGTTCGGTTCTGTGGTGGTGGCTGTAATGCACAACCCTCAAAAACCGTCTGGTGCATTGTCCACTAGCGAACGAGTTCGCATCGCGCAAGAAGCATGTTCAGAAATGGCAAATGTCAGGGTGGAAGCATTTGCAGGTTTGGCTGTGGACGCAGCGAAAACTGTCGGTGCCTTATGCATCGTTAAGGGGCTTCGCACACCAGGTGACTTTGAAGTGGAACAACAAATGGCGCACACCAATTTCGCAGTGGCTGGTGTACGCACGGTCTACGTTCCATGCCAGCCAGGCCTCAGTCACGTCAGTAGCCGGTTCATTCGCGACATCGCCGCACACGGTGGCGACGTGTCCTCAATGGTGCCATCCGTGGTTGCCGACGCCCTCACATCACTTCAACGGAGTTAGTTCCTATGCCATTCGACGACTTTGACGACATGTCCGATGATTCATTTGGTCAACCTGCACCTGTGCAGGCTCGGCTTGGTGAAAGTGAAGTTATCTTGCGTCGCGCTATCGACATCATCGCAACGGCGCCGAGTGTTCCATTGTCAAGCACTCCACGTATAGACAGAGATGAAATCATCGAGTTGCTGGAAGACGCACTGATTCGCATTCCGGAAGAAATTCGTCAGGCTCGGTGGATGTTGAAAGAGCGTCAAGAGTTTCTGGAAAAAACCAAACGAGAGGCCGACGAATTGCTCGTCGCCGCACGTCAACAGGCCGAGCGTATGGTGCAGCGAACAGAAGTCGTGCGCGCCGCTGAAGCACGTGCACGTCAAGTCATTGATGCCGCAGATGAAGAGTCACGTCGAATCAAAAACGAAACAGAAGATTTTCTTGATCATCGTTTAGGAAGTTTTGAGATTCTGCTTGATCGTTTGTCGAAGACAGTTGCTAATGGTCGACAGAAATTGTCGATCGGATCTCAACCACCTCCCGAAGCCGAAGAACCTATTGAGCAGCAGGGAACCTCTGGCTTTTTCGATCAAGACCTCTCGTAAGTTCGGCGTATTCTCGAAGAGCTTGTATGGCTACTCCACTTGTTATCAACGTTGTTGAACTTCTTCGATGGCCTGGCACCACCAAAGATGTTTCGGTCACGGTGCAGTCGTCCGACGTTGAATTTAACGATGCTCGTGTTGCAGATGAGCCGGTCGAGATTCATGTGAAGTGTGAGTCGTTGTCGAATGGCATTGCGGTGGTGGGCACAGTCTCTGCCACTTGGGTGGGTGAGTGTCGACGCTGCCTCGCTCCGCTGCGCGAACGGATGACAGTTCACGTGGACGAGCTGTACCAGCAGGTGGCCGAAGACCCCGACGCGTACCTCATCCAGAATGATCAAATCTCGCTTTTGCCCATGGTGCGTGAGAACCTTCTGGTGGCCATTCCGCTCGGACCACTCTGCCGAGAGGACTGTCCCGGGTTCTGTCCCCAGTGTGGAACCGACTTGGCGGAAGGCATGTGTGGGTGCGATACCACGGTCTCGGACCCCCGATGGGCAGCCCTTGAAGGGCTCAAAGGCAAGCTCGACGACCCGTCCCTGTGAGTTTTTGCCGTTCTCGGGCTATCATCACCTAGCCCCACAACGGGGCGTTTGCCGCTAACACAGGGAGACCACAGTGGCCGTTCCCAAGAAAAAGAAGTCGAAGTCAAAGACACGTATGCGTCGTGCGTCTAACTGGCGCTTGTCTGCACCGTCACGGAGCACCTGCCCACGCTGTGCTGCCACCAAGTTGCCACACACCGTGTGCGGAACATGTGGTTGGTACAAGGGTCGCGTTGCCGTTCCCGTCGATTAACTCACGGATCTTTCATCATGTTGCCAATCGCAGTTGACGCGATGGGTGGCGACCGTGCACCAGGCGAAATTGTTGCGGGTGCACAGCAAGCCGTCGATGCTGGTATTCCAGTTCTTCTCGTTGGGCCTTCTCATTTAGAAGGCGCTGGAGACATTCCCATCTTCGAGGCCAGCGAGGTCATCGAAATGGACGACGATCCTGCACAATCGGTTCGCAAGAAGCGCGACTCAACGTTGGTGCGTGCTGCCGAAGCGGTTCGTGATGGTCACGCCAGCGCAATGATTTCAGCCGGCAACACCGGAGCCACCATGGCAAGTGCACTACTTCGATTGGGGCGAATCTCTGGCGTTGCGCGTCCAGCAATTGCGACTCCTATTCCGGTTCCCGGTGGAACACCCACAGTGTTGCTCGATGCGGGTGCCAATGCCGAAGTACAAGCCGATTGGCTCGTTCAATTCGCCATCATGGGCTCGGTCTATGCGTCACAGCGATTCGGTGTGAAGAATCCACGCGTTGGATTGTTGTCAATTGGTGAAGAGCCAGGCAAGGGTGACACACTGCGCAAAGAAGCATTTGAACTGCTCAGCGCGTCCACGCATATCAATTTCATTGGCAACGTCGAGGGTCGCGATCTCATGACCGATGACGTTGATGTTGTGGTGACCGATGGTTTCACTGGCAATGTTGTTCTCAAAACATTGGAAGGTGCTCTTAAAACCGTGATCGGTGCCTTGTTTGAGGCGTTTGCCCAACCTGACTACAAAGACGCGGCGAAGGCGCTGATGCCAGCACTTTTGCCGCTGTATGACACATTCGACCCAGATTCAACAGGCGGAGCCATTCTGTTGGGTGTTGACGGAGTCTGCATCATCTCTCACGGCTCTAGTAGCGCACGAGCCATGCTGAACGGAATCAAGGTGGCCAAAGAAATGGTCGATACCGACATGGTTGGAGCCATTCGCACCGCAATCGCTGCAACTACTGTTCAGAACTAAGTTCACAGGGAGAATTTGTATGGCGTCTGTAGAAAGAAACGATGTGTTGTCTGTTGTGTGTCGTCACCTTGCAGACATCTTGGAAACTGATCCATCAACCATCTCGGAGTCGCAATCGTTTGCCGATGACCTGGGAGCGGACTCTATTGCTCTCATCGAATTAGTCGATTCACTTGAACAAGAATTCGCCGGCTTGGAATTTGACGACGATGACTTAGTCACATTGAAGACCGTTGGTGACGCGGTCGATTACATCATTCGCGTCCACGGCTAGGCCATCTGTCATGAACGACGTCGATGCGCTTTACGAATGCGCGCAACGTCTGGGGTATTCATTTTCAGATATTGAATTGTTGCGAACAGCGCTCATTCATCGGTCCTGGCAAGCCGAACACAATTCACCTCAGTCAAACGAGAGGCTTGAGTTCCTCGGTGATGCTGTGTTGGGATGGGTAGTTGCCGACCTTGCGTATCACCGTCTTGACGACATGCATGAAGGCAAGCTCACGGACTTGCGTATCAGTGTGGTCAACATGAATGCACTCGCCGACATGGCTCGGTCTTTGGGGCTCGGTCAATTTGTGTATCTCGGCAAAGGCGAGGATGCAGCAGGCGGTCGTGAGAAATCGTCAATCTTGTCCGATACATGTGAGGCAATCATCGGCGCTGTTTATCTTGATGGCGGAGCAGCAATTGCCTTTGAATTTGTGAAGCGATTGTTTTCCGACGCTATTGAACAAGCGATTCCCACCATGGACATGTTTGATGCCAAGTCACGCTTGCAAGAATTATGCGTACGCCTTGGAGTTGGTGTTCCGCGTTACGACACAATCGGTGAAGGGCCCGATCACGAAAGAGTCTTTACGTCAAATGTCGTTGTTAATGGGGCAGTGATGGGCGAGGGTACGGGGCGCACCAAAAAAGCGGCCGAGCAGATGGCTGCCACTAATGCATGCACTCATCTACAACAGAACGATGCCTGAGCTTCCAGAAGTTGAAACTGTTCGTCGCGGCATTGAGTCTCGTGTTGTGGGCCGGAAAATCTTGAACGTAGAAGTTGGTCGTGAGCGTTCAGTGCGCAGAGTTGGACGAGATGCGGTCATTCACGGCATGACCGGAGCCACTCTGGTGAATGCACGCCGTCGAGGGAAGTATTTGCTGTCCGACTTGGATACTGGTGATGCACTCATGATTCATCTGCGAATGAGTGGGCGAGTGTTGGTGGAGCCGCAAGGAACACCGCGTCCACCTCACACTCATGTGGTGTGTTACTTGGATGCATGCAACGGCCTGAACGACGAAATGTGGTTTGTTGATCCGCGCACCTTCGGCGAAGTAGTTGTGTATGACCCGCGCGATGAAAGCGCAGTTCTTCCTGAACTATCGCGATTAGGGCCAGATCCGATTGTTGATGACTTCAATGGTGATGTACTGGCACGCCAGTTCCATGGTCGGCGGGGTGCTGTCAAACAGGTGTTGTTGAACCAGCACGTTGTTGCCGGCATTGGCAACATTTATGCCGACGAAATTCTGCATCGTGTGAGGGTCCGATGGGACCGACCGGTGGATTCGCTCAGTCGACGAACGGTCAATGCAATGGCCGACTGCATCGTCGCTATTTTGCGAGAGGCAATCGAGAGTGGCGGCTCCACATTGGATGACACGCAGTATGTGGATATCGAGGGCAATGTGGGGTCTTTTCAAGAGATGCACCGCGTGTACGGCCGAGAAGGCCTGCCGTGTCTGACCTGTGGAAAAACCTCAATTCGGCGCGTGATGGTGGCAGGTCGCTCCACCAGTTTTTGTCCGCGCTGCCAGAAGTAGAGGTCTATAGGGCGTCAGCAGGCGCTGTCCATTACTGTGTGAGACGCCGTGTTTTTGAAATCCCTTACCCTCAAAGGCTTTAAGTCCTTCGCTGATTCCACCGTCATGGAAATGGAACCTGGCGTCACTGTTGTTGTTGGCCCGAACGGATCGGGAAAGTCCAACGTCGTTGATGCTGTCGCATGGGTGTTGGGTGCACAGGCGCCCAGTTCGGTACGAAGCCAGAAGATGGAAGATGTCATCTTCAATGGAACTGCGAAGCGCGCGGCACTTGGTCGTGCCGAGGTGATGCTGACCTTGGACAATTCGGCGGGTGTCCTGCCACTCGATTTCTCCGAAATCACCGTGTCACGAACTTTGTTTCGCAACGGTGATAGCGAATATGCCATCAACGGAGTGGAGTGCCGCCTTCTCGACGTGCAAGAACTTTTGTCGGACGCAGGTGTGGGACGTCAACAGCACGTCATTATCAGCCAGGGTCAAATTGATGCGGTACTCACTGCGCGCGCAGAAGATCGGCGAGCAATCATTGAAGAAGCCGCTGGCGTTCTGAAGTACCGCAAGCGAAAGGAAAAGGCCGAGCGGCGACTTGAAGCCACCGAAGCCAACTTGTTGCGCGTACAAGACCTCATTCGAGAAGTGCGACGACAGCTTCGACCACTTGAGCGACAAGCAGATGCGGCTCGTCGATATGAAGAAGTTGCTGCAGAACTTCGCGCACTTCGTCTGTATTTGTCGGGGCGGGAAATTGCGGCACTGCGCGATCAGTTGGCGTCGCTCGATTCTGAAAAAGAAACAGGTGCGACGAAAGAGCGTGAGCTACGTGATCGCATCGTTCAGTTAGAGAACGACATTCGCGAGGCAGAAGCAGAGTTGTCGGCACGCGGAGAGTCTGGATTAAACGATGAACTGATGCGGGTGGAGCAGTTGCGTGAACGCGCACGCGGCTTAGTTGCATTGATTGCCGAACGTCGTCGTTCTATGGAGCGCGATCAGGGGCAATTAATTGCCGACGATGTGATTGCGGCATTGGAAATTGACGCTGAAGAAATGCGTGCCGATATGGCCGAGGTGGAGCGTGGATTAACAATCGCCACCAGCGAAAGTGATGCTCTTCAAGTTGAAGAAGAAGCATTCGAACGAGAGCGTGACGAACAAGGTTTGTTCCACACGGTGCAAGGCAATGAAGCATCAACCGCAGCTGCCGAAGTGCGAGGCGAACTTCGAACATTGCGCAACACTGTTGAACAGGGCGCGGGCGAAGTGCAAAAACTTCAAGCACGAATTGAAGGCATGGAGACCCGCGATTCCACATTGGTTGCTTCCATCGACGCACGCCAAACCGAACTGGCGTCAGCCGAGTCAACCGTTGGTGAGTTGCGCGCCGACATTGCTCGTGTTGAGCGTGCACGTGACGAAGCAGAAGAAGCAGGCGATCGCGCGCAACAGGCTCGCGTAGAAGCGCAACGTCGTAGCGCACGAGTAGCCGCACGACTCGAGGCGCTCGAGGCAGCGATGGCGTCCACGCGCGCGAAAGCCGGTGTTGAGCATCTGTCAAGCGTTCAGGGTGTCGTTGGTGCCCTTACCGATCTCATCGTTGTCGATCAGGGCTGGGATGCTGCAGCAAAAGCAGCACTCGGAGACGCGGTCGCATCGGTTGTTGTCTCAGATCCTTCTGCGGCTCGTCGTGCAATCGATCAACTGCGTTCCCATGACCACAACGGCTCGGTCTTGTCTCTTGGAATGTCAAGGTCGAATGGTGTTGCGTTACCTAGTGGAGTAACAAGCATTCGTTCACATGTTCGTCCAGCGTCAGGTGCTCCATCGGGAACAGACGCATTGCTCGATGCGCTGCTTTCTGGGATTGGCGCCATTGACGATCTTCAACAAGCCATCTCAGTTGCCGAGTCGTCGCCGAGTTCAGTCATCGTGACTCGCCGTGGAGACCGTCTTTCGGCAAGTGGATGGCGCTTAGGCGCAGCCGACGAGGTGGGGTCAGAAGAAATCATTGAGTCCACTCGTGCCGAGGTGGAAACCGCAAACGCCGACGTGGCGAAATGGGATGCGGAAGTCGAAAAATTCCGTGGTGAGCTGTTGGCTGCACGTTCGCGACTGACCGAGCTGGACAAGTCATTGCAGCAAGCACTGCGCTCGGTAGACACCGCGTCAGAGCGCTTGACCGCTGCCACCAATGATCGTCGTGCAAATGGTTCTGAACGAGAAATGACTTTGAAGGCATTGGACGATGTGCGCTCTCGCATGGAGAGCCATCACACGCGTGTTGCGGAACTAGAGGCAATTCTTCCCGCTCTCGAAGAGTCGGAGGCGGCAGAAATTGCGGCCGCAAAGGCTCAAGGTGAAGCGCGCGCTGCAATCGACTCAAAAGCTGCGCACTTGGGGATGCGGCGCAAAGATCTCGACATTCGTATCGCAGGCTTGCGCGAACGCGAGCAATTCTTAAAGCAGAGACTCACTGAAACAGAACGACGTCTTGAAGTTGACCTGTCCGCGCGACAAGAGTCCGGTCAGCGTCGTCAACGGATTGAAGCGTCGCTGGTGGCAATTGAACGACTTGGTGCACTTGTTGAACGTCACCGGGTAGCCGCTGAAGAACGTCTCGTTGTTCTCTACGACATGCGTCAGCGTCAAAGCGATGAGGTGCGCGGTATCACCGCACGTCTCGATGCTGCACGCAAAGGTCGACACGATGCAGAAGCCGAACTTGAAGCAGTGCGCGAGCGAAGCCGTCGAGTTGACATTGAAGAAGCCGAGTCTCGTATGCGTCTTGAATCGGCAATTGAAATGATTCGTCGTGAATTAGAAGTAGAGCCTGAAGTCGCCGAAGCATCACCCATGCCCGAAGTTCCAGAAGGTGTCACCCACGATGATCGTGCCCGTGCCTTGGAGCGCGATATTCGATTGATGGGCCCCATTAACCCGTTGGCTTTGCAAGAGTTCACAGAACTCCAAGAGCGCCACACGTTCTTGGAGGAACAGTTGAATGACGTGCGGGACTCACGTCGTGAACTTGCTCAAGTCATTGCAGCCATCGACGAAGAGATTCAGACAGTTTTTGCAACTGCATTCGATGACGTGGCCAAAAACTTCACTGACTTGTTTCAGTTGCTGTTCCCTGGAGGAAAGGGCAAGTTGGTCCTCACTAATCCACACGACATGTTGAACACCGGTATCGAGGTTGAAGCAACACCGCCAGGAAAGACCTTCAAGAAGTTGTCACTCCTCTCAGGTGGAGAACGTTCACTCACTGCATTGGCATATTTGTTCGCAGTCTTCCGTAGTCGTCCATCTCCGTTTTATGTCATGGACGAAGTCGAAGCTGCCCTTGACGACGTGAACCTGCACAGATTCCTTGGATTGGTCAATGAGTTCCGTCGCGATGCACAACTCATCATCGTTAGTCACCAAAAGCGCACCATGGAAGCCGCTGACTGTCTATTGGGAGTCTCAATGCAGCCAGGTGGATCATCAAAAGTTGTGACAGAGCGCAACACCGGCTCATCTGATACGTGATGTTCTCATCGACACTCGTCAACTACGGCATTCCTGCAGCCGTTGTCATCATTGTTGTCGTCGGCATTCTGTACGCGCGCTCCCGCCGCTCCGTATCTCCGCCTGACGTCGCAGCTGGTTCGCCACGCGCCGTCGCCGATCCGTCACTTGTCGCAAGCTCGAACGTTCCGGAGTCGACAACGGCGCCTGTCCCAGCCGCGGATACTTCGGCGGGTGACACTGTTGCCGAAGACTCGTTAGAGCTTGCGAAAAGAGTCGAGGCAATCGGTGGAACCGAAGCCGAAGGCGGCGACGTCGAGTCAGGTGCAACTGGTGGAACCGAAGCCGAAGAAGCGGCGGTCGAGTCGGCGTCGGTGCGGGAGCGAACAAGCCGCACGCGCTCCCTCTTCTCGTCGGCGTTCGCGTCTATTCGCGGCAAAGGCAAAGTCGACGAATCAACGTGGGA
Source organism: uncultured Bifidobacterium sp. (assembly GCA_964503445.1). Lineage (GTDB taxonomy): Bacteria > Actinomycetota > Acidimicrobiia > Acidimicrobiales > Ilumatobacteraceae > UBA2093. The sequence goes on along the minus strand of CAZCZM010000002.1, from coordinate 10,324 downwards.
AGAACTTGAAGAGACTCTCTTGCGTGCCGATATTGGTATCGGGCTCACAACACGACTGCTCGAGCCGTTGCGCGCTGCTGCAAAAGCAGGATCAATTCGTACTCCCGATGATGCAATTTCGGCTCTGCGTCATGAGATGACTCAACAGCTCTCACAATCAAATCGCCGATTGAATATGAGTGCAGAGGTCATGCCGAACGTCTGGCTTTTTGTGGGCGTCAACGGAGTTGGTAAGACCACAACAATCGGAAAGATTGCAACAGCCGAAGTGGGTCACGGTACGAAAGTTTTGTTGGCGGCAGGAGACACGTTCCGTGCGGCCGCCGCCGAACAACTACAGGTGTGGGCTGAACGCTCAGGCGCGGCATTTGTTCGCGGGTCCGAAGGGGGAGACCCAGCATCCGTAATTTTTGATGGAATCCAAAGCGCACATGCGCGAAACATTGATTTGGTGCTTGGCGATACAGCGGGGCGATTGCAGAACAAATCAAATCTCATGGAAGAGTTGAAGAAAGTTCGCCGCGTGGCTGAAAAAGCAGAGGGAACAGTCAACGAGGTCTTGCTGGTGATTGATGCCACTACTGGTCAGAACGGATTGTCGCAGGCAAAGGAGTTTGCCGCGGCAACTGATGTCACCGGCGTTGTTCTCACCAAGCTTGATGGCTCTGCAAAGGGTGGAATCGTTTTTGCCATTGAGACAGAGATGGGAATACCTGTGAAGTTGGTGGGTCTTGGTGAAGGTCCCCACGATTTGGTGGCGTTTGACCCGGCAGAATTCGTGGCAGCGCTGTTCGACTAGGCGTACGCTTTTATCCATCATGAAGCGCGCACTTACCGTGTCATTACTTATTGCGGTGTCAGTTGTTGCATCGTCGTGCGCACGGTCGGGTCCTGTCACGTTGTCGCTTGCAAGTTCGCAGAGCAGAACTGGTGAGGTGCGGATGGAATCCGATGCAGCATTCACCGAACCAGCCTCGTTGCCTGTTGAAATCACTTACTCCGTGAAAGAAACATTTCCCGTCTTTCCAGATCGTTTGCTGGCATGGTCTATTGGTCGCCGCGTAAAGCCATCAGGCGAAGCGCAGAAACTTGCTACATCATTTGGTGTGTTCGGAGAATTAGACAAAGTCAACGACAATCTGTATCTCATATCGGACACGGTGAATAATCACTCAGTTTCTTTGTGGATCGATGATGCGGGTGGTTGGTGGACCTATTCACGCAACAGCAACTCGTCAGGGTCGGGGGTCTCTAGTGAGCCGTGTGCGCCGGGAGAAAAGTGTGCTCTCGCTGGCGATGCCAAGACGCCGGTCAACTTGATTCAGCCTGGTGAAGCAATTCGTCGAACAAACCAATATTTGTCGCGCGCAGACATGGTGCCTTTGAATTATCCGTTGAAGGCGTCGCAGTCACTTAGTTCCACCGACGTGTTCGGCGCGCTCACACTTGGTGGAGTTGAAACGAATATTGGTGTCTCGTTCACCTATGGAGACAAAGGCGCACTGATTAGTGCGTCAGGCCCAATGATTTCTATTGCGATGGCCGGTCGTTATCCCATCATTACGCCGGACGAAGCCGTGAAGCGATTGAACGATCGCAAGTACAGCGCCTTTGGGCCAGTTGCGCGTGCAGCCGCCGATACGGCCGTGTCATCTTCTGCAACGCCGTCGCCATCAAGTACTCACTCATCAATGATTGATGTTCCGATCACTACTGCGCGACTTGTCTTGATGGAGACTCGATTGTCAAACGGTACGCATATGTTGTTGCCCGCCTACGTCTTCAGTAACGCCGATGGCGATGTGGGTACTGCTCTCGCTGTGAGTGATGACCGTTTGTCGTTTCGGCAATCAGTAACAACCTCGTCAACCGTTGCTATACCCGAACCTGCAGAGCCGATGCCTGGGTCACCCGATTCGCCTGGAGTTCTCGGTCAGCAAGAGGCGAACAGCCTGGTGGGATTAACCGAACTCGAAGCCACGCTCACGGCACGCGATAAGGGGTGGGTTGTTCGAATTGCGGCTCGCGATGGCGAATATTTCATGTTGACGAGCGACTACATCACCAATCGTGTCAATCTCGTGATCGAGAAGAACTTGGTCACCTCGGTAGCCGTTGGTTAGCACTCCCGCGGTCTCGGTAGCCTGAGCCGTGCATGTTTGATTCACTCGGCGACCGCCTTCAGGGGATAGTAAAACGACTCAAAGGAAAGGGTCGACTCACCGAAGCCGATGTCGACGAGGTCATGGGCGAAATTCGCACCGCTCTGCTAGAGGCCGACGTCAACATCGGAGTCGTTCGCGATGTTGTTGCGCGAATTCGCACGGCTGCTGTTGGCGCCACCGTCTCACAGGCGCTTGATCCCAGTCAGCAAATCATCAAGATTGTTCACGATGAACTGATTGCAATGTTGGGCGGCGAGACGCTCAAGATTGTGTATGCAAGTCAGCCGCCAACCGTTGTGTTGATGGCAGGTTTACAGGGTTCAGGTAAGACCACCAGCGCAGCAAAGCTTGCACGGTGGTTTAAGTCGCAGGGCCGCCAACCGTTGTTGGTGGGTGCAGACTTACAGCGTCCTGCGGCAGTCGAGCAGTTGCGCACACTTGCCACACAAATTTCAGTTCCCGTTTTTTCCGAACCTGGTGATCCAGTCGTTACCGCGCGACGTGGCTTGGACGAAGCGAAACGTTTAGGCAAAGACGTTGTCATTGTCGATACTGCTGGCCGACTGGCAATTGATGAAGAAATGATGCAACAAGTTGCACAAATTTCTCAACAAGTGTCACCGAATTACACCTTCCTTGTTGTTGATGCCATGACTGGTCAAGATGCGGTCGGTGTTGCCGAGGCGTTCCACGAACGTCTGTCAATCGATGGCGTCATTCTCAGCAAGTTAGACGGCGATGCGCGTGGTGGTGCTGCGTTGTCCGTGAAGACCGTCATTGGTCGACCTATTGCGTTCGCCGCAACCGGCGAAAAAATTGACGCGTTTGAACAGTTTCATCCTGACCGCATGGCGGGACGCATCTTGGGTATGGGCGACATGCTCACCCTCATCGAACAAGCCGAAAAAGTTTTTGAACAAGACAAGGCTGAAGAAGCAGCGCAACGAATGCTCGAGGGTCAATTCACTCTCGATGATTTCTTAGACCAACTTCAACAATTGAAAAAGATGGGGCCCTTGTCGGGAATCATGGGAATGTTGCCCGGGGTTCCCAAAGAAATGAAGAATGCCCAGATCGGTGACGACCAAGTGAAGGTCACCGAGGCCATTATTCGCTCCATGACTCCCGATGAACGCGCTCGGCCCGAGATTATTAATGGCAGTCGTCGTACCCGTATTGCCAAGGGAAGCGGCACCCAAGTCTCAGATGTCAACAAACTCATCAAGCAGTTCCTTGAAATGCAGAAAATGATGAAGCGCATGGGTGGCATGGCCATGCCAAAGGGCAAGGGCGGCAAAGGCAAGGTCAACAAGCGTCAGGCCATGCGCGAGCTCAGCGACATGATGGGCCAAGGCGGATTTCCGGGTCTTCCAGGTGCAGGTGGCCCGCCAGGGAAGCCACCTTTCTTTCAGTAGCCCGTGTGGGGTCGGGGTCGTGCCCCGATAGCCTTACCTAGTCCCGAAAAGGGTCCCTTCAGGAGAAATCGCAACATGGCAGTCAAATTGCGCCTCACACGAGTTGGCAAGACCAAGCAACCGCAGTACCGCGTTATCGCAGCAGATTCACGTCGTGCACGCGATGGTCGTTTCATTGAAATTCTCGGCCAGTACAACCCACGTACCGAGCCATCCACCATCACCATTGACAACGACAAGGCTGTTAAGTGGTTGATGCAGGGCGCACAGCCCACCGAGCGCGTTCGCAAACTGTTGGAAATCAGTGGTGCATGGGCTCAGTTCACCGCTGCAAAGACTAAGTAGTCCCGTGTCAGAGTTCGACGCCAACACGCTTGAAGCGCCTGTGGCGACAGCAGTGCTCACCCATATTGTGCGCAGCATTGTTGACGACCCCGACGCAGTTCACGTCACGTCTGGTCCTGGCAAGGGCGACAAGATTCTTCTTGAAGTTCGTGTTGGGCCTGGCGACCTTGGTCGCGTTATCGGCCGCCGTGGTCGTACCGCACAAAGCATTCGCACTGTGGTGCGCGCTGCAGCAACAAACGACGACGTCGACGTCGACGTCGATTTTGTTGACGCGTAATCACGTTTTCACTTCTTCGCACCCGTGACGAGTCCACTTCCTCCTGAAGGACTCCTAGAAGTCGGTCGCATCGGTAAACCACACGGTGTCAAAGGTGATGTTTTTGTGACCTTCACATCTGACGTTGAGCAACGTCGTCAGGTGGGTGCGCGCTTCATCGTCATCACAGGCAAAGATCACAAAGAGCTCGTTACCGAAACTATTCGCGCTCAAGCGGATCGATTTGTTGTTCATTTTCACGATGTTGCCGACAGAACCGCTGCTGAAGCATTGACCAACAAATTTCTGTATGCCGAACCGCTGAACGAAGGTGATGCACTGTGGGTGCACGAACTGATCGGCTCCACAGTGATTGACGTTGACGGCGACACGTGGGGGACGTGCGTTGCGGTGGTGAGCAACCCAGCTCACGACATTGTTGAATTGGATAACGGATTGCTCATTCCTATTCCGTTTGTTGAGTCGTGCGATGGAGATGTCACTATCATTCGTCCGCCTGCAGGACTGCGCGAAGCATTGTCTGGGGAATAGCGTTAGATCATGCGCATCGATGTGTTCTCGCTGTTTCCTGAAATGGTGGATCAGTTCTGTTCGCACAGTCTGTTGGGACGAGCTCGTGCCTCGAATGCTGTCGACCTGCGTACTCACAACATTCGTGACTATTCCACCGACACTCATCGCACGGTCGATGACACTCCGTTCGGTGGCGGCGCGGGAATGTTGATGAGAGCCGAACCAATTTTCGATGCAGTCGAAGCCGTATCACCTCCACGACCTCTCATTCTGTTGGGGCCCGGTGGTCAGAAGTTCGATCAATCCATGGCACAAGCACTCGCCGAATCAGGCGGTTTCAGCCTGTTGTGCGGACGGTACGAAGGGGTTGACCAACGAGTTCGAGAACATCTCGTCGACCACGAAGTGTCGGTGGGAGATGTGGTGCTGGCCGGAGGGGAAGTGGCCGCATGTTTGGTCATTGAAGCGGTCACCCGGCTGATTCCTGGGGTGATGGGTAACAGCGAATCGCCAGTCACGGAAAGCTTCGGAGCCAGCGGACTGTTGGAAGAGCCACAGTGGACTCGCCCAGCCGATTTTCGGGGATGGACTGTTCCCGAGGTGCTTCGGGGCGGAGATCACGCAAAAATCACCCAATGGCGCCATGCCCAGGCCCTCTGGCGCACCCTGCAACAGCGCCCCGACCTCATTGAAGCGCGCGGTGGCCTCACAGAAGCCGAGAAAGCCTTGTTGGAAGGGGTGGAGTTCTCCTCGTATCCTTCATTGTTCGTCTCGGACATGCCCGAGCAGGCCTAGTGCCACACACATACTCCATCGTCGCCCAAGGAATCACCATGAAGACCACAGACATCGTTGACAATCAGAACAAGCGCGACGACATCCCCGCTCTTCTCCCCGGTGACGAAGTCAAGGTGCACGTGCGCGTTGTTGAATCCGGCAAAGAGCGTATTCAGGTCTTCCAAGGCAACGTCATTGCAATTCAAGGTTCTGGAATCGCAGAGACCTACACCGTTCGCAAACTCAGCTACGGCGTGGGTGTCGAGCGCACCTTCCCCAAGCACAGTCCATCTGTTGCGAAACTCGAGGTTCTCAAGCATGGTGACGTTCGTCGTGCCAAGTTGTACTACCTCCGCGATCGCGTTGGTAAGGCTGCCAAGATTCGCGAAAAGCGCGAATCGTAGAGCCATCGAACATTTTGGGCCCTGGGCTCTGCGGTGAACACTGACGATCTCGAGGACTTCGAGGCCGAGCGCGAGTACAAACTTGCTCAGGAATACCAAGATGTTGTTGGCATGTTCAAATATGCCGTTGAAACCGAACGCCGGTTTTATTTGGCAAATGCTGTCGAAGTGAGAGTCACCGGAGACAGTGCGCGCCCACTTATAGAAGTGGAAATGACAGACGCATGGGTATGGGACATGTACCGCAAGACCCGTTTCATTCCGTCGGTGAAGGTTCTCAGTTTCAAAGACGTGAACGTCGAGGAGCTCCCGTCGGAGGACATCCTTCCCCCCAACAGCTTGTAGCGGCACAGCGTCGCGCGCGTGCGCAATGGGCTGAAGAATTAGTTGCGCGGTGGTACACCTCACACGGATTCACTGTGGTGGCGCGTAACTGGACCATGCGTGGCGGTGAATTAGACATTGTCGCGCATGCTGACAATGTGCTTGTGGTGTGCGAAGTGAAAGCACGCGCATCCTCGCAGTTTGGTGATCCCATCGAAGCGATTACTCCGCGCAAAGTGGCACGTGTTCAACGGGCGGGTTATGCATTTCTCGCCGAGTGGAAACAGCAGCACTCTTCGTTCTGCACGCTTCGTTTTGATGTGGCAACTGTGCTTGGCACTCATTTAGAGGTGCACGAAAACTTCTTTTAAAACTTCCGTGTGGGTGAACGCCTGGTCCAGCAGGCCGTGTGCCAATGGCGACGAAGGTCGGGTGCATCGCGAGGTACTGCAACGATGTGGCCTTTCCCTGACGGAATTGAACCATGACATCCTGGGCACACATACTCTTTACGAGCTTCGTATGGCTGAATGCGACGTACCTGAATGGGGCCGTGCAGTTCACCATCCCACAATCGTCCTGGCATGGCTAACCGAAGAATGCCCACGCAACAAGCGCGAATGACACAACGATTGCTGCAGCAACAAACCACACATCCGTGCTTCGCGCAATTCGTTTACGTGTTGGGTTGAATCCCATCTCTCAAGTATGACGGCATATGCGACGATTGCGATGGATGACGGCTGGCTAGCGTGGAGTGCATGCGACGTGTGTGGGTGTTTCTTGGTGGTGTTGCCGCACTCACTCTGATGTGGCCAGCACTGGGCAGTGGTGCGACTACCACAACAACCACAAGTGTTCCAGTGGTGTGTCCACCCAACTCGGATCCCGCCTCGACCACCATCCCCATTCCGGGTTGTGTGATTTCGCCCGCATCAACCACAACAACGACAACCACTACCTTGCCGGTGGCGGCCACAACGGTTCCCGAAGGTTGTGCATTGCCTCCTACTGCACAGGCGGTGTTTATTGGTGAGGTGACAGCGATAGATCCCGTTGCCGCTGTGTTCCGTGTGTCCCAAGTTCGGGCCGGATCACTAGATGGCTACTTGGTGAACGACTCGGTGGAGGTGCGGTACGGAAGTGATGCGAAGTATCTGTCGGTTGGGTCGCAATACATCGTGGGAGCAGAACAAGACAGTGTCACCTTGCGATTGACATCAACTGTGCGAGACACACCAGAGCTGTTTGGTGGAGCTGAAGTCACCGGATCTCGCGCACGTTGCCCAGAGTTTGAGGCAGCAGCTCGAACACTCAACATCGATGGTTCAGCAATTGCCGCAGGAATGTTCACCACACTGTTTGACGAGCCGTGGCGCCTCGCACTTTCAGTTCTTGCTCCACCTGTTCTGGTGTTCGTTGCATTGTTTGCCGCGGTGTGGTTTCGCCGCGGCCTGAAGCGCGGTTAATCGGTAAACGCAGCAGTCGCTAGCGCACGCAATTCAGTGACCGCATGTTGCAAGCCAAGTGGGTCTCTGTACAGCGCACTGCCTGCAATCAGAACATTTGCGCCAGCCTTGGCCGCACCAGAAATAGTGGTGGGAGAAATGCCGCCGTCTACTTCAAGATGGACTGAATCACTTAAGCCACGACGCGTAATCATGTCGCGAACTTCGCGAATTTTTGGCTCCATTGTTGAAATGTAACTTTGACCACCAAAGCCAGGGTTGACAGTCATCACCAAGACCATGTCGATGAGATCAAGAACGTGTTCCACCGTGTTTGCGGGTGTGTGTGGATTCAACGCAACTGCTGCGGTCGCGCCCATTGAGCGAATGTTTTCGAGTGTGCGATGAAGGTGCGTGGCTGTCTCGGCATGAACAATGAGGCGTTGGCAGCCAGCTTCCACATATCGCTGCGCCATGACATCGGGCGTCAACACCATGAGGTGTGCTTCAAATGGTTTGTCGGTGTAAGGGCGCACCGATGCGATGACGTCGGGTCCGAATGTGAGGTTGGGAACAAATTGACCATCCATGACATCGAACTGAATGATGTCAACACCCGCTTCGTCTAACGCTCGAATCTCTTCACCGAACTTTGAGAAATCTGCGGGGAGAACCGACGGGGCAATCTGAATGGGCAATGTCACACGCCCACCCTAGTCAACGGTGCCCGCCACAGTCCCGAGCATCCCTGTACAGGTGCCCTACGCTGACATAGTGACCACAACGCATTCTGTCCGTATCGAAAAACTTGTTGCCGGTGGTGACGGGTTAGCCCGCATGGAAGATGGCCGCGTGGTGTTTGTGCCCGATGTGTTGGCTGACGAGGTGGTCACTATCACTCTTGACGAATCGCGGTCCGATTTCGGGCGTGGCTCTTTGGTGTCAATTGATGAGCCCTCGCCGCATCGACGTGTTCCACCGTGTGCTCATGTTGCCGAGGGTTGTGGTGGTTGTAATTGGCAGCACATTGAACGCCGCATTCAAGGTCAAGCAAAGTTGGCCATTGTGAAAGAGGCGTATTCGCGCACTGCGAAACTAGATGTTGATGCCCAACTGCGTCGTCTCACGGAAGATGCGCGCCGTACAACAGTGCGTATGGTCAGCGCGGCTGATGGAGTCTTGGGATTCCGTGCTCATGATTCACATGACATCGTGCCTGTCTCAACATGCGGTGTGGCTCACTCACTCATTAACGAGTTCATTGCATCTCCTGTTATTGATGGCGCAGGTGAAGTCACTATTCGCGTTGGTGCTCGCACGGGAGACATTGGAGTATGGGCCCACGACGGAAAACTGGCGCGAACCTTGCCCGCTGGTCTGAAGACAGGGGAGCGCAGCACCATCACTGAACGTGTTGGCGACCACACCTACAAAGTCTCAATGGGATCGTTCTTTCAGTCATCGCCAGAGGCTGCAGAGTTAATCATCGATTCTGTATCGCGACGGCTCGACACCTTGGGAATCGAAGGCGGTTTGTTGTGTGATGCATATGGTGGAGTCGGATTGTTCAGTCTTGCTTTCGCAGATCGATTTGATGAATTACTGCTGGTGGAATCGTCCGAGTCGGCGTGCAGAGATGCAGTACGCAACTTGTCTGAATGCGCCGCTGTTATTGAGCAAGCAAACATGGACAACTGGGAATCTGCAGAAGCGGATGTAGTGATCGCAGATCCATCACGCCACGGATTAGGCAAGCATGGTGCGGCAGCAGTCATTGACACTGGTGCACCAACTGTCATTCTTGTTAGTTGTGATCCCGTAGCTGGCGCACGTGACGCACGCCTGTTGGTGAACGCTGGGTACACCATCGGCGAAGTGGAAGTACTTGATATCTTCCCCGAGACGCATCACGTTGAAGTTGTAGCGGCATTCAGCAGATAGGAACATTGTCATGAATGATTGGCCTCGCCCCGTTGTCTATTTTGAAATTCAGGCGCGTGATGCCGATACGTTGACCGCGTTCTATAGGGAACTTTTCAATTGGAACATTGGTGATGGTTTCATTCGACAAATTCCTGCCGGAATTGGCGGCCCCGAGAATGGAATTGGTGGTCACATTCGTCAGGGAAGTTCACCTGGTGTCACCTTATTTATTCAAGTGAAGGACTTAGAAGCGTCGCAACAGCGTGCGGTGGAACTTGGTGGTGCCATCACATCGGAACGTTTCGATATTCCTGGTGGTGCATCAATTGCGGGCATCTCGGATCCCGAAGGCAACGCCATCACTTTGGTGCAGCAATAGGGGATTGCGATGTGCTGTGTTTACAGCAGTGAGTAGACGGCCATGGCTCGAGTCGATTCAACAATGGCGGCGTTCCACTTCGTGACTACGTCGTCTGATGTGGCGTAGTACTTCGCGTCAGACTGCGTTGCATCGTCAAGCAGAGTGACAACCACGTACTTTCCATCCTCCGCACGGGCTGTGGTTCGACGCGCAAGTCCCGGACGATTCAGGTAGCACCATTCCTGCATCTGTTCGTCGAGTGAACGAAACGTGGCGGCATCAATGCCTGACACAAGCGAGAAAGTCTCAATTTCCAGTGCGGCCATGGTGACTCCGATGTAGTGGTGCGCCCTCTGGGGCTCGAACCCA
>CAZCZM010000001.1:100463-164693 GCA_964503445.1 uncultured Bifidobacterium sp. | reverse complement strand
GTGTGAAGAGTTTGAGTGGACAGAGAAGAGAAATTCCGCGCGAACGCTTTGAAGGGTTCGCGTAAATTTTTTCCGATAGAAACACGACTTGTCTCATGTGAGACGATGTGTACATGGGGGAAGAACTCTGGAGAAAAACAGCAACTGATTTGGCAGCTGGTATCGCTGACGGCACTGTCTCTAGCAGAGAAGTGGTTCAGTCTCACCTCGATCGAATTGCTGAAGTAAATCACAGTGTTAATGCAGTTGTTCGAGTACTCGCTGATGACGCATTGCGCATGGCGGACGAAGCAGACAAGGCGGTGCGGAGTGGGGATGCGCTTGGTCTGTTTCATGGAGTTCCATTCACCATTAAAGAGAACATCGACGTGTGTGGTCTGCCCACCACGCACGGGGTACCTCTTTTTGCTAATGCAATTGCGCCGCATGACGCACCAACAGTGGAGCGTATGAAGGCGGCTGGGGCTATTCCATTGGCTCGCACAAATCTTCCCGATATGGGTTTGCGCATTCACACAGATTCGACACTCTATGGACGCACAAAGAATCCTTGGAAGTCCGACCACACCGCAGGAGGGTCAAGCGGTGGTGAAGGGGCTGCACTCGCCACGGGTATGTCTCCCATCGGGTTAGGCAACGACATAGGAGGTTCGTTGCGAAATCCTGCACATGCTTGTGGAGTTTCTGCAATCAAGCCATCGTTCGGGGTGGTGCCGCACGTAAATACATTTCCTGCTTCGGATAGGTCTTTGTCGTCGCAAATGATGTTGAACCAGGGCGTCATGGCGCGTTCAATCGCCGATGTTCGGCGCGGATTCTCAGTTGTCGCTGGGCCAGATACGCGGGACCCATTGAGTTTGCCTGTGCGACTGACAGACCTGGGATCAAATGAGAAGATTACGGTCGCTGTCGTATCCGATCCGCCTGGAGGCTCTACACATTCTGCTGTCTCTGATGCGGTGAAACGGGCTGCTGATGTTCTAACGAATGCGGGCCATAACGTGGTTGAAGCAACACCGCCCGATATGGAATTGTCGTATTTATTGTGGGCGCAAATGTTGTTATGTGAACTTCATGACATTCGTGACCAAATAGAAATGGTGATGGGTCCTGGCGGACTTACATTCATTTCGAACGGGCTTGAGATGTTTCCAAAAATGTCAACACTTGACACCTATGCCATGCACACGCAACGAGATGGTCTGGCAAGAAAATGGTCTCTGTGGTTCGAGCAGTATCAGGTAGTGGTCCTGCCTACGTGGAGTCAACCCGCATTTGTCGCCGATTATGACATTCAAACTGTTGAAGGTTCAATGGGGACCTTTGAACTGATGAGGCCAGTTCTGCCGGGGAACTTGTTGGGACTACCCGGGGTAGTGACTTCGGCTGGCATGGCAGACGGTCTGCCTATTGGAGTTCAGGTCATGGGGGCTCGCTACACCGATCTACGGTGTTTGTCGATAGCTGAAGTGGTTGAATCCGTGATCGGCGTCTCCACTCCGATTGATCCCCGTGATTGAGTCCTAGCGCCTGTCTTGTAGAAACGGAAACTTGTTGCGCGTTGATGCGACCGTTTCTGCAGAGACGTCGGCATACAGAGTTGTTTCACTGTCGCTTGCCTCGGCAATGATTCGACCAAGGGGATCAAAGATGCGTGAGTCACCGCTATAGCTTTGACCGCCCCCGTCACCCACACGATTACACCCAATGACAAAGGCTTGGTTTTCAATTGCTCGTGCCTGAAGAAGTGCCAACCAATGTTCGCGCCGTTGTACGGGCCAGTTAGCCGGAATGACATAGAGGTCTGTGTCAGGGGCGAGAGTCCAGAATTCGTCGGCAAATCTGAGGTCGTAGCAGACGAAGAAACTCACCCGGAGGTCATCAATTGTGAGAGTGAGATGACTGTTTCCTGCTCGATAGTGGGTGTCTTCGCCACCGTATGAAAATCGATGAATCTTTCGATAGCGACTCAGGACTCCAGTCGGGTGGGCAACAACAAGAGAGTTGAATGGCCGTGAATCACCTTCAGTGGTTTCGGGGCAGCTTCCACAAATCCACACGTCAAGTTCTTGTGCAAGATGTTGAAGGAACTGAGATGTGGGTCCGTTCTCGGGTTCGCCAATGTCGGCACGGTCTACGACAAATCCGGTTGAAAATAGTTCTGATAACACAATGAATCGAGCGCCGCTTTGTGCAGCCTCGGTGATCATGGGGCGCAGATGCGAAAAGTTTGCGTCACGATCTGCCCATGTAATGGTGTGTTGAATTGCGGCTACTCGCATGTTGTTACCTTATGCCCATGCACGTAATCGACGTGCTGCTTCGTGGAGCGTGTCGTTCTGTTTGCAAAATGCAAACCGCACGAGGTGTTGACCTTCACGAGAGTGTCGGGGGTCGTAGAGAACTCCACCAGGAATTGCAACGACGCCGCATTCGGCTGGCAATTGTCGACAGAATTGGAGACTGTCAATGTTGGGAAAGCGATGGCTGATGTCAGCAGTGATGAAGTAGGTGCCCTCAGGTGTTATGGGCTTGAGTCCTGCATCATGTAGTGCCGTTATCAGGATGTCGCGTTTTGATTGTAAGTCGGATGCGAGTGACGTGAAATACGAGTCCGACAGGCGAAGCCCGGCGGCAATTGCGGTCTGAAATGGGGTTCCACCGGCAAATGTGAAGAGCTGTTTCGCCATACGAGTCGCGTTGATGAAGTGAACAGGTGCACACGCCCATCCAATTTTCCATCCCGTTGTATTGAATGATTTGCCGCCAGACGAGATGGTGATTGTGCGTTCTTTCATTCCGGGCAAGGTGGCAATGGGGATGTGGTGTGCCTCGTCAAATACGAGATGTTCGTACACCTCGTCAGATACGACAATTAGGTCGTGTTGTTGCGCAATGTCTGCGACGAGTTGCAGTTCATCGCGTGTGAATACCATTCCGGTTGGATTGTGGGGAGAGTTCAGCAGAATCATTCGAGTTCTTTTGTTCACAGCACGCTGAAGTTCTTCGGTGTCGAAGCCGTATCGTCCTGTGGTTTGTGGGCGCAAAGTGACCGGCGACAGTGTTGCGCCAGCCAATGCGACACAGCCCGCATACGTATCAAAGAGTGGTTCGAACACGATGACTTCGTCGCCTTCATTGAGAATTCCGAGTAGGGCACCGGCAAGAGCTTCCGTAGCCCCCATCGTGACAAGAATCTCGGAATCTGGGTCGTATGTCAGACCCCAAAATCGTTGTTGATGCTCGGCAATGGCGAGTCGAAGATCGGGCGTGCCGGTTCCTGACGGATACTGATTGAGTCCATCAGCGATGTTCTGTCGTGCAATCTCCAAGACTTCGGAAGGTCCGTCGTAGTCGGGGAATCCTTGTCCAAGGTTGATGGAGCCAGTGTTGATGGCAAGTGTTGTCATCTCGGCAAAAATGGACGCGCCAAAACCACGAAGTCGTTGTGCGAGTGGATTGTTGATGGACACCGCAACAGAGTATGCGGTACGTCAATGTTGTTATGCAGTCCAGCCAGAGAACGCGTCGATCATGGCCTTCACATCACCGAGTGGATACAAAATGGGGCAGGTTGCGCCGTCTTTCATGTATTCACGCACTTTGGCACGTGCGTCGTCGGGAGTTCCAGATGCCGTCAACATCTGCACAATCTCATCTGGCACGAGTTTCGATGCAGCAACTACCTGTTCGTGCGTTGCAGGCCATGTCAGCACTTCTCCCACTTTGTCAAGCAGCGATTGAGGAACCCCTGACGCTTTCATGATGTGTGGCTGTTGGCCGAGATATTGGGTCACCATGAGGCGAGCCATGTCAAGGGCGGTTTTACGATCTTCATGCACACTGCACACGACAAGCTGTGGTCGATCAATGTCTTCCCAGCGACGTCCAGCCTTTTCCGCGCCTTTTGCGAGTGCTTCGATTGCGGTCTTGTTGTAATCGGGGGAGACCAGATAATTCAAGACAACGCCGTCAGCTATTTCTCCTGCAAGTTCCATCATCTGCATTCCGGTTGCGCCGAGATAAATAGGAACGTCTTTTGGGCGACGATCTTGGTACACGTAATCAAGTTCAACTCCATCAAGTTGAACAAATTCACCGTTCATCGTGACCGTTTCATTTGCGAGAAGACCCCGAACGGCCGTAATAATTTCACGCATTGCGCGAAGTGGCTTGTTGCGAGTGATGCCTACTTTGCTAGCGAGTGGATCCCACCATGCACCAATTCCCAAGATGACTCGTCCAGGTGCTAGGTCATCGAGAGTGGAAAAGGTTGCTGCGAGGCGCGCAGGGTTTCTGGTCCAACAATCAACAACACCTGATCCAATCTTGATGGTGTCGGTCACTGCTGCAAACGCTGACATTGGCACAATTGCGTCCCGTACAAGTCGGCTATCGGCCTGCCACACAGCGTCGAAGCCTTTCGCTTCTGCGTAACGGGTGTATTCCATTCCTTCTGCAATGGGGTGAGCATCTTGTAGGTAGAGAGCTGCTGGACTTGTCATGGTGTTTCTTTCGGTGTTGGGTTCGTTAATCGTTTGAATCGTCTGTCTTGGGTTTCATGGGAAGGCGATTGCGCCATTGCCCATCTGCGGCGTGAAGTGCCGCAGCAACTGCAGGCGCGGTGGGAACCAAACCAATTTCACCGACGCCCTTAATCCCGTATGGGCTGCGCGGTTGTGGACATTCGACCATCACCACTTCTATTGGCGGAACATCTTTAGGTCTCAAAATTCCTAATGAACGAAGCGTCATATTGGTGGGGAAGCCGTTTTCATCCGACGGGAAATCCTCGGTGAGCGCATAGCCCAGCCCCATGTGTACTGCACCCTCAATCTGGCCTTCACACAACGTGGGATTCACTGCTTTGCCGACGTCGTGGACCGCAACTACTTTTTCAATTGCTTGCGTCGTCGGGTCCATGACCACCAACTGTGCTGCGTACCCGAATGCAGAGTGAATGATGGGATTTTCTACGCCTGGCTCGCCTAAGTGCTGTGTCCAGTCAACGACGTATTCGCCCATGTAGTCAACGCCAACGGCACGCCCACCAGCATTTGCCTCTTCGCATGCTTTTTTGACACTCGCTGCGGCCATGAGCGTTCCACGGCTACCAGTGGTCTGGCCAAATCCGAGTTGTCGAGTGGTGTCAACAATGACACGGATGCGCGCCGGATCGATATTGAGTTCTTCGACGGCAACTTGCAGAGCAACCGTATGAACGCCTTGTCCCATTTCAGTCCATCCGTGGCGGACCTCTACCGTTCCGTCTGCGCAAAAATGAACCACTGCACGCGTTACTTCCCGGAATCCGTTTCCTAATCCGGAGTTCTTCAGTCCCAGTCCAAGTCCGATTGCTTTACCAGCTGCAAGTGCATCGTCGTAGTGGGGTTTGATGACGTCGAGGCACGTCTCGGCTCCGAGGCATCCTTCGTCCATGATTTGGCCGGGGCCCCATACTTCGCCGGGGTGAATCACATTTCGCTTACGAATCTCCCAACCAGAGATGCCTGCCTTTTCGGCAAGACGGTCGAGGCAGCCTTCCATCGCGAACTGTGCTTGGTTTGCGCCGAAACCGCGAAACGCACCACACACAGGGTTGTTGGTGCGTACGGCCACAGATGACACATCAACCGCGGGTGTGTGATACGGGCCAGTCGCATGGCCTGCTGCTCGCTCGAGAACTTTCATTCCCACCGATGCATATGCACCTGAGTCACCGATCATTCGTGCACGAACAGCGGTGATTTTCCCGTTGTTGTCGCAACCGACTGTGTATTCCATTCGAATGGGGTGACGCTTTGCGTGAATAAGCAGGCTCTCTTCGCGTGAGAGTGTGCACTTCACAGGCTTCTGTAACAGCCATGCTGCAAGTGCTGTTTGTCCCTGGTTGGACATGTCTTCTTTGCCGCCGAATGCTCCACCATTGGAGACGAGTTCAACTGTCACCTTGTCGGTGGGAACAGCGAGAATGGCACAGATTTGGTCGCGATCGTCCCACACGCCTTGTCCGCCTGAGTACACGTGCATTGTTCCGTTCTCGGGATGGGGGACAGCAAGTGTTGATTCGGGTTCTAAGAATGCGTGCTCGATTCTTTGCGTGTGAAAAGTCTCGGTGACAATGTGGGCGCTAGCGGCCAGTTGAGCGTCGACATCGCCGCGTTGATACTCGCTTCGTGACAAGACATTGTTGTCGGTTCCCCAGACCGCAACCTCGGGGTCGTCAATTGCACTAACTGCATCAACGATGGGACGCAATGGCGCGTATTCCACGGAGATGAGTTCGGCAGCGGCTCGTGCTTCACGTCGGGTGCGTGCCACAACAATGGCCAATACATCGCCTGCGTATGACGTGCGTTCGCCGACGCCAATCATGACCGGCCAGTCCTTGTAGATGATTCCTACTTTGTGTGTGCCGGGAATGTCGGCAGCCGTGAACACCGCTTCAACGCCTGGCGCCGCAAGTGCTGCAGATGTGTCAATGGAAACAATGTCGGCTCTCACATGCTTCGTGAGATGGAGCGCTCCGTGCAACATGCCTGGTACGCGAATGTCGTCCACATATCCGCGGTCTCCAAGTGCAAGGTCTGCCGCTTCATACTTGATTCCACGGCTGCCGACTCCGCCAGGAAGAGAAACATCAACTGGAGTGCCTTGTGCGACTGTTTCAATGGCGTCAAGTACTTTCACATAGCCAGTGCATCGACAGAGGTGCGCACCAAGATGGCGAGCCATGTCATCGCGTTTCAGGTCGGCTCCCTTTTTGTCGACTTGTGATTTTGCACGCATCACAATTCCGGGGATGCAGTACCCGCACTGCAGTCCGCCGCACGCGGCGAATGCCGACGCGTATGTGTTGCGCTCTGTCTCGTCAACTCCCTCAAGAGTGACAATGTCGCGACCTTCCGCTTTCGCCACTGAGTACGTACACGACACTTGCGCTTTGCCATCGATCATGACCGTGCAACAACCGCATTGACCTGACGGCGAACACCCGTCCTTTGGGGAAGTGATGTCCAATTCATCCCGGAGAGCGGCAAGGAGGTGGGGGTGGTCGGCGGCTACAGAGACATCACGTCCGTTGACGCGGAAGGAAACACGGGACGAAGTGGAGGCGAGGTCGGTCACCCCCGTATTTTACATTTTGTTAAGGCGAGAGGTAGAGCCTGTTAGGTCTCTATGGCGGTTCTCGTGGAATTAGGGTGCTCAGTATGGATCAAGCGTGGGTGCGTCGCCCAGTGATGGGTGTTGGGGTGTTCGCCATGGCGCTTCTTCTTTTGGTCACTATTCCTGTCTGGCTGCCAATTCTGCTTGTCGTCGACCTCGTGCGCGGCCGGTTTCGATGTCCTCTCGCTCGTTTCACTGGATTTGGATTGCTGTGGTCGTGGCTCGAAACCGTGGGCCTCGTTGCAGCCATGGCGGTGTTTGCCATTGGCAAGGGCTCAGACCTTTCCGTGAACTACAGACTGCAGCGGTGGTGGACACGCAATCTCATGCGCGCACTGAAGGCCACCGTTGGGGTTCGTATAGAAGTGGAAGGCGCTAGCGCAATTGGTGATGGTCCATTTATTGCGCTGTGTCGTCACGCAAGCTTGGCTGACTCATTGATGAGTGCGTGGGTGTTGGCCGAACATGTTGGTCTTAAACCTCGGTATGTCTTGAAAAAGGAACTGCAATTAGATCCGTGTCTGGATGTGGTGGGGCATCGTCTGCCGAATTACTTTCTCGATCGATCGTCCGCAAACGTGTCAGCTGAGTTGCGGGGCATTGAACAGATGGCCGATGGTTTGGCCGAAGACGAAGTTGCAGTCATTTTTCCTGAAGGAACTCGCGCAAATCCGCAAAAGAGAAGCGCACTAATTCAACGTTTGCAATCTCGGTCACCTCAACGTGCTCAGCGTTTGCAGCACCTGCAATATCTTCTGCCGCCGAAACCGGCTGGAGCAGCTGCACTGCTTGCCGCAGTTCCTCACGCAAAAGTCATCACCATGTGGCACAGTGGCTTTGACGGCTTAGATACCTTTGGTGGAATTGTTCATCATTTGGCGCGCCGCGCAATTCGAGTCCATGTGAAGATCATTGAGCACCATCGTTCGGCAGTTGGCACTGGTGAAGCATTTGTTGAATGGTTAGATACGCAATGGGTGGCAATGGATACGGCTGTCGCACAACAACTTGCACGTTTTAGTGCTCTACAACAAGGAGACATACATGTCTGAGGCAATGCTGATTGCAGCTCTGACCATCGTGGTGGTCATGCTGACAACGTGGGTGATCAGTGTCATGATCTCCAACGCATCAATTGTTGACATCGTGTGGGGGGCTGGTTTCGCAATCACGTCGTGGGTTCTCGCGCTCACTATTGATGGAAACAGTGGCCGTCAGGTGCTTCTTGCCATCATGGTGGGTGTGTGGGGCATGCGTCTCGCGCTGTATCTGGCTCGTCGAAACATTGGTCACGGTGAAGATTGGCGATACAAGGCCATGCGCAAGAAGGCGGGGAAATCGTTTCCTGTAAGAAGTTTGATCACAGTGTTCGGTTTGCAGGGCGCATTGATGTGGGTGGTTTCGTTGCCTGTGCAATTTGGAAATGGTGACGACACCCCTGGAGTAGGGCCAGTTGCAGTGATCGGAATCATGGTGTGGGCCGTGGGACTTGCATTTGAAGCAATTGGTGACGCTCAACTTGCACGCTTTAAGCGTGATCCACAGAATGCCGGGAAAGTAATGGATAAAGGGCTGTGGAGCCTCACCCGCCATCCGAACTATTTCGGTGATGCGCTGTTGTGGTGGGGAATCGGAATTGTGGGCGCAGAAACTGGTTCAGGAGTAATTGGTTTCATTGGGCCAGCAGTCATGACATTTTTCTTGCTCAGAATTTCAGGTGTCCCCATGTTGGAGCGTTCATTGCATAAACGCCGCGAGGGGTACGAAGAATACGTGGCTCGTACCAGTGGTTTCATTCCGCGTCCGCCGCGAAAGTTGTAACAACAAAGAGTTACAACGTGTTCAGAGCGTTGGTGAGGTCGTCAATGATGTCGCGAGCGTTCTCTAAGCCAAGAGACAATCGAAGCAGGCCATCGGTGACACCAACTGATTGCAGCGTTTGTGCATCAAGTCCAACGTGAGTGCTTGTAGCGGGGTGACAAACAAGTGTTTCTGGGCCACCAAAGGACGTGGCGATATGAGCGAGCGACAATGCTTCAACCAATCGGTTGCATTCAGCGAAACCGCCCGAAATTTCAAATGACAAGACTGAACCACCGAATCGCATCTGTTGACGAGCTAACTGATGTTGTGCGTGGTTCTCCAAAAAAGGATGATGGACAGCGGTGACTTTTGGATGTTGTTGTAGCGCGTGTGCAACGGTGAGAGCTGTGGCGTTCTGGCGCTCTATGCGAACACCTAAGGTTCGAATGCCGCGTAGCGCGTTAAGTGCATCGTGAGGTGAAGCGACCGCACCATGCATCACTGAATAGGCCCACACCTCGTTCAATAAGTCCGAGTCTCCAGCAAGCACACCGATGAGAGCATCGTTATGGCCGCCAATTCCCTTTGTTGCGGAATGCATCACGACATCAATGCCGAAATCACGTGGACGTTGTCCAAGCGGGGTAGCCAGTGTTGAATCAACAACGGTGAATGGCCCTTTGATAGCGCCGATCTCGCTGAGATTGCTCACGGTGAGGCGCGGATTAGACGGTGTCTCGGCAATGACAAGCATTGTTTTGCCAGGGATAACGGCATTTGCGAATGCACCGGGCTCAGTGGGGTCGACAAATGTGGTGTCGATACCAAAACGAGCGCATGGTCCACGTAAGAACGTTGCTGTAGCGCCGTAAATATTGTTTTGCGCCACAATGTGAGAACCGGCGCTGCATAACGACAACACCAGCGATGCCAATGCGCCCATGCCTGAACCGAACGCTAGAGCTGTCTCGGTGCCCTCTAGTTCTGCGACGGCGTCCTCAAATTGGGAAACGGTGGGGTTCGCAAACCGCGAATAGAACTCTCGTGACCGCATGCCAGTTGCGCGGAGCTGCGCATCGTGGAGGCTGGCTGATTCCCAGACGGTGGAGGGCCACAAGGCAGGGGACATCGACGGTGAGTCATTGCGACCTGCGGTGATGGCAGTGGTGTCTGGCTTGTGTGGCACGCGCCGATGCTAACGAGAATTTGCCCATGGTCAGTGGGTATTTCCTGTGTTTCCCTCTACGGGTGTGCCTCCTGAGGTAGCCTGAAACAATGCTTTCTTACTTAGATGCCGGCACCGGCAGCATGATCATCACCGCAGTGGCTGGCGGATTCGCAGGATTGGCAGTCGCTGTCAAGATGGGAATGGCCCGTTTGCGATCGAAGGTCACCGGCAAGCCCATGCCCACAGAGCCCGCTGAAGACGACGCCGAAAACGCACACGACTAAACATCATGGAGCAAGTGCAGCAAGATCCAGGTTCTTTTCGTGACCCTCTGAGCAAGGTGTTCATTGGCGACAATCAGGTCGTTCGTGCATTTACCGCTGAAGGCGCATCCGACTTGGAAAAAGTGTGGAGCAAGTCTTCTATTCAGTCGGCTCTGAAATCTGGCGAGCTGATTGAATCCACAATGGTCGATCCAGCAGACGTAGGACTGTCAGCTCCGTGGACTGCTGCAATGACTCATCCAATGCTGCCGTTCGTGTCGTATCCCTACGAGTGGACTTTCTCGATGTTGAAGGATGCGGCTCTCTTGCAGTTGAAGTTGACGCGTGAAGCGCTTGCAGATGGCGTAGGAATTAAAGACGCAACCCCGTACAACGTCCAATTCATTGGTTCGCGAGCTCAATTCATTGATGCCGGTTCGTTCGAAAAGCGGCGCAAGGGTGATCCGTGGTACGGGTACAAGCAATTCTGCGAAATGTATTTGTATCCATTGATGCTTCAGGCGTATTTGGGTGTGCAGTATCAGCCGTTCCTGCGTGGTTCGGTTAATGGCATCTCGCCCAGCACCATGCGGAAATTGTTGCCAGCAAGCCTGTTGCATCCACGCAAAGGTCGTTTGACTCACGTGGTCTTGCACGCGGCTGCATCTGAGCGTTTTGCTGACTCAGATACTGACGTCAAAAAGGCCACGGCGAAAGCTGGAATGAACGCTCAAGTTCTCGATGCCACCATGCGCAAATTGGAAAAGATTGTGCAAAAGCTGTCATTGGGCGACAAGAAGTCAACTTGGTCGAACTACTCAGAGCGTGGCCATTATTTGGAATCAAGTTTGGATGAGAAGCAAAAGTTTGTTCGAGACGCTGTGGCGTCTGCGCCGCGCAAACAAGTCTGGGATATCGGATGCAACGACGGCGTCTTTAGTCGTATCGCTTCGGCACACTCTGACTATGTAGTGGCGATGGACGCAGACCCTCTCGTGATTGACCGTTTGTATAACGAATTGAAAGCCGAAAAGAACGACAAGATTTTGCCCTTGTATGTCGACCTCACAGACTCTGGTGGTGGCATCGGCTGGCGAGGGAAAGAGCGCCCTGGCGTCTTTGATCGTGGTCGCCCAGACATTGTGATGGCTCTTGCTGTTATTCACCACATGGCGATCACCTTTAATGTTCCCGTTGCTGCTCAGCTAGACATGTTTCGTGATTTAACGCCCGAACTCATCATTGAAATGCCCCATGCGGATGACCCCATGGTGCGCAAGTTGCTCACCAACAAGCGTGAGGGAATTCATGGCGACTTCACCCTTGACGAGTTCGAGCGTCTCTTGAATGAACGATTTACTGTGAAGTCCAAGATGTTGCTCGCAGGTGGTACGCGCACCATTTTCCACGCTGTTCGTAAGGGATAGTTCGTACTGGGGAGTCGGTCAGGGCTCCCGATAGAGTTGAGACGTTGTGATGCGTGCATCACTTCTGGCGACGTGGCGGAATGGCTTACGCAGCGGCCTGCAAAGCCGTTTATCCGAGTTCGATTCTCGGCGTCGCCTCCACCGCTTCGCTTCGGCATGTGACCAAGGTCACGAGTACCGTTGCAATCATGCTTTCTCGTGCTGACGCAATCGCCGAACTTACTTCAACTGGTTCAGTGTTTGAACTAGAGACGGTTCCAGCGTTTGGGTACCCCGTGCGCGCCTTCAAGAACGCACCCGCAACTTTGCGCGATGTGTGGTTGCAGGCTGCTACACGTGGAGATGTTCCGTACTTTCATTTTCGTGATGAAACCTTCAGTTATCGGGAGGCACATACGCGAGTGGTATCGACTGCGGCGTGGCTTGCATCACGTGGCGTGAAGAAGGGTGACCGCGTTGCAATTGGAATGCGCAATTATCCCGAGTGGGCCATGGCTCATTGGGCTGTGCAATGTATTGGTGCCATCACGGTCAGTTTGAATGCGTGGTGGATCGCAGAAGAGTTGAAGTACGCCTTTACCGACTCGGGAACCTCTGCAGCGATTGTTGATGGAGAACGTCTCGAGCGATTGTCAGATGCCATGTTGCGGGAATGCAACGTTCATTCTGTTGTTGTGGTGCGGTCAAACGCCCGACCTGGAACATTCTCATGGGATGAAGTCAGTGGAAACACAACGGCCGTGTTGCCAGACGTCCAGTTGGGTCCGGACGATGATGCGTCGATTCTGTACACCTCGGGAACCACTGGCTTTCCGAAGGGTGCATTGGGAACTCACCGTAACTACATCACAAACGTGTGGAACGGATTGTTTGGAACCGCTTTGGCGATGAAGATGAATGGTGTGTCTGCACCGTCGGCTGATGCGCCGA
Source organism: uncultured Bifidobacterium sp. (assembly GCA_964503445.1). Taxonomy (GTDB): domain Bacteria; phylum Actinomycetota; class Acidimicrobiia; order Acidimicrobiales; family Ilumatobacteraceae; genus UBA2093. The sequence continues at coordinate 151,935 of CAZCZM010000001.1, read as the reverse complement.
AACCACAGATCACTTCGTTCAGTACTTTTCCGTATTTCCACATTGCTGGTCTGTGCGGAATGATTTCAGGCACGTACAACGGCAATGCGATTGTGGCTCAATACAAATGGGATCCCGTTGAAGCAATGGAATTGATACAGCGACACAAGGTCAGTTCATTTGGTGGCGTGCCGACTGTTGTTAGATCAATGATGGAGCATCCCGATATTGAGAAATACGACCTCTCGAGCTTGACGGTGATTTCTCAAGGTGGGGCACCAGTTGCGCCAGATTCAATTGCGTCCATTGAATCGAAGTTCGCAGGGAAGGTAGGCGCAGGGAACGGATACGGACTCACCGAAACAACAGCTGCCATCATCGCCAATTCGGGAGCTGCGTATTTTGCTCACAAAGACAGTGTGGGTCTTCCTCATGTAGGAACAGACGTGCGAATTGTTGACGAGAATGGAAACGATGTTCCCCGTGGGGCCATTGGTGAGGTGTGGATTTACGGACCAAACAATGTCAAGGGATACTGGAACAAGCCGGCTGAAACTGCGAAAGCATTTACGGATGGTTGGTTTCATACTGGTGACGCCGGATACATCGATGACGATGGTTTTATTTATGTTGTCGACCGCATTAAGGACATGGTGTTGCGCGGTGGAGAAAATGTCTACTGCGTTGAAGTGGAGACAGTTCTGTTCGAGCATGACGCCATACGTGACTGTGCGGTTATCGGCATTCCGCACGAGAAATTGGGAGAAGAGGTGGCAGCCGTCTTGGTTGCGGCCGATAACTGCGGCCCAGCAGACGAAGATGATGTTCTCCGTCTGCTGAGCTCGCGCTTGGCGGCATTCAAAGTTCCTAGCAAAATCTTCTGGCACATGGGGGAGTTGCCACGCAATGCCACAGGCAAAGTGTTGAAGAAAGATTTACGGGATCATTACGCCACCAAGATCTAAGAAAGCTTGTACACACCTGTCCAATCAATGCCCCAATTTGTGACAACGCGAGGTGCAGTGCCGTCGGGGAGTTGAAGCATTCCCACGCCTCCAACTTTCTTCGTTGTGAACAAGGTGTAATAGTGGGACGCGAGTGCGCCCATAAAAGCGTTCTTCTGTAGATATTCCGTGCCTTTGCGAAAATCATTTCGTGCATCGGTGACGCTGTCCCTTGATTGACCCGAGTAGAAGAATTCATCAACATTCGTGTCTGAATGGTGATTCAGTCCAAGGACTCGTCCCAGGGTGCTTTGGAAGAGTGGCCGCACCGGACTCTTTGATGTCTTCGGATATGCATTGGTGACAACAAACGGCACATTGAACGCTGCATCGTCTCCTTCAAACAGAGTCAGAAACACTGCGTCGTAGGCGTTGTAGTACTGCCCTTTGGAGAGATTTGGGCTTGGGTTGAAGATGTTGGAAATTGTGACAGCCGTTTGCTCGACCGTGAAGTTTGCGTAGATGTCACATTTGCTCCACATGGATTTCAAGAATCGAGCATTGGCTTGCGATGTAAGACTCACATCTACCGGAAATACAAAACTCAGCGACTCAGACCCTGTTTCTCGTTTGTATTGATCAAGGAACTGTTTTGCTTTCTCAATGTTGTATGTCTGAAACCCACTTGGGTTATACATGATGTTGCTGGGACCAACAATTGAGGTCGCGGTTTCTCCTTCATTCTTCAGTCGCACCTTGTTGAACTGTTCCCTGTCTAAACATGTGAGAACAGCTTGTCGAGCCGCCTTGTTTGAGAATGGAGATTTTGGCTTTCCTTGATTGAGCCATAACGACGGGTAGTACTCCGCAGACGACGCAAACTCTGCGACACTGCTGGTCTCTTTTCGAAGATCTTGAATATATGTTGCATCAGTCGCTGCAGAAAAGAATGACGCATCATAGGTTTGTGATTGCACTGCCGATGAACGCTGAACTCCGTCAAGAACGACATCAAATGTGATTTCATCGAGATAAGGAAGCGTGTCGCCCGTGTCTGGATCTTGTCTCCAATAATTTGGGTTTCTCTCCACAATCAACTGAGACGGGTTCCAACTCTTCAGAATAAATGGACCAGTTCCAATTGGCTTTTGTGCGCAAGTTTCGGCGTCGTTCAGTTGATTGGGTGACCTCATAACAAATCGACCAGACGCATAGAGGGTCGACAGAAAGTCGTATTGGGGGCGATCCAACACAAACTCCACCTCATAGTCGGAGACAGCGCGAAAGGAAACAATGTTCGACGTGAACGCCGTGGCCGTGCCGATGGTGTATCCCTTGGCTTGGAGTCCAGCTGCTCCATTTTGTGCGAAAGCCGCAGCGGCAACTTGTCCCGTAATTGCTGCAAAATTCTTGACGACCGCTTGTGCGTTAAAGGGCGTCGAGTCGTGAAATGTAATCCCTTCGCGCAATATCACTCTCCACGTTTTCAAGTCTTCTGATGGAGTTCCGCTCTCTGCAAGGAGGCCGACAACTTCACCATTGGATCCCTTCTCAAACAATGGCTCCAGCATGGTTCGCGTGGCCATCAATGCCGAGTTTGCAGGGTTGTTACCCACGCAAAATCCGGGGAAGTTGTCGAAAATGCCGACCTTCACAGCGCCACCGTTCTGTGGGGTGGGTTCAGTAGTTGAGTCGTTAGTGCAACTTGTGATCAACGAAGCGGCAACAACAAGAAGGGCAACACCGGTGATTCGTCTTTTCCAACGGCGTCGTCGTGAGGTCATTAATCTCATGCATAAGTCCTAACTGTTTCTGTGGATCCAAACCGTAGAAGTCTGCATGTGTGTTACATCAGAGAATTTGTACCTATGTTTCTGTGGAGCATGTGCATTTGAGTTTGTGAATCTACGTTGCATTCATGAACAACGAGATACTTATGAAACTAAAAGACAGAGCACTTGTTGCTGCGGTCACGCACGACAATGCACGCATTTGGCTTCTTAATGATGGCGATGAAAACCCACTGTGTGAGGTACGTCGACACTCTCCAGAAATTCGACATGTGCGTTCTGCGCAATCGAATCATGGTCATGCCAGTGAAATTTCTGAAGTGCCGTATTTCAATGAACTAGCTGCGGTGATGTCCGTGGCATCAAGTGTGGTTCTAGTGGGTCATGGTGTAGGAAAAGCAAATGCTGTCAATCGTTTCGTTGCTCATCTAGAAAACCACCGGGAAGCACTTCGCGATCGTATTGCTGCAGTTGGTCAAGCGAACATCGCCGCTATGTCAGGTCCAGAAATAGTGAAAGCGGCCCGAGACATGTGGGCACATACTGATCACTAGTGGCCGTTAACTCCACCCGCCCGAGAAGGAGACATATTGTCCGGTGGCAAATGTGCTTCGTCCATCAAGAAACGGCATGCAGAAGTGCGCAAACTCGTCGAGGGTTCCTAGCCGTCCCAGAGGAACTTGGGATTCGATCTTTGTGCGCACTGTCGGATCATCGGCACCTGTCGCTCTACGAAATTCTGGAAAATCCATGAAGTTTGTTCCAACAGCGTTGACTTGAACATTGTGCTTTGCCATTTCCTGTGCTGCATTCTTCGCCAGCATTGTCGCACCTGCGCGCATTGACGAATACAGCGGAGCGCCAGGTGTTGGACGGGATCCTGATGCACTGGTGATGATGAGTACCTGGCCGTATCTCTGTTCCACCATGATGGGAAGCATGGCCTTGAGAAACTCGTAAGGGGCGACCACGCATCCGGAATAGACCTTGTCGAGATCGGCGCGTGTTGATTTCACTATTGAGCCAGTCACGATGAGTCCTGACGACAATGAAGCACTGTCAATGCGTCCGAATGCTTTCATTGCCTCTGCTGCCAAAGTCGGTGCTGCGTCGGGGTGTGAGAAATCTCGTGGAACACTGACTCCGATAGCGCGCGCACCACATTCTGCAAGTGAATCAAGAAGCCCGTCGGCAGGGTTGCCAATGACAATGTCGTGACCGTTCTTGGCGAGTTCAAGAGCCAAGGGTGGGCCCACATAAAAGCTTCCGTCATTGATTACTGATACACGCCGTTCTGCCATTTCTTCACCGTAGTCAAGAGCATGAGATCCTCGAGAAAGTAGATTCTCTTCGGTTGTTGCAGAGAAGCCTGTTGAATTTCATGCTCCGTCGTATCGCATAGGGTGTCCCTATGTCTGAATTGCGTCCAGCGCCAGTGAAATCTCGAGTAGCAACCATGTTGGGAGTGGACTATCCAATCATCCAGGCGCCGATGGGTTGGATTGCGCGTTCTCAATTGGCATCGGCTGTTTCAAATGCCGGTGGCATGGGAATCATCGAGACCTCGTCCGGCGAACTTGACATCATTAAGGCAGAGATTGCCAAGATGCGTCAACTTACAGAGAAGCCTTTTGGTGTGAACATTGCACAAGCATTTGTGCGCGACCCGAAGATTGCTGATTTTGTTGTGGAACAAGGTGTCAAATTTGTGACCACGTCAGCCGGTGATCCCACCAAGTACACCGCAACGCTAAAGAGCGCTGGGTTAACCGTGTTTCATGTTGTGCCCACATTGTCCGCTGCGCTCAAGGCAGTAGAGGCTGGTGTTGACGGACTTGTTGTGGAAGGTGGTGAAGGTGGAGGGTTCAAAAACCCACGTGATGTTGCCACCATGGTGTTGGTGCCACTGATTGCGGAAAATGTGAACGTTCCCATTGTTGCTGCCGGCGGAATCACCGATGGGTACGGTATGGCAGCCGCTTTTGCCTTGGGGGCAGATGCCGTGCAGATGGGAACTCGCATGGTGGCCGCCGCTGAATCTCCGGTTCATGACAATTGGAAGAACGCAATTGTTCATGCGGCGGAAACCGACACGGTTTTTCTGAATCGATTTGGTCGGCCAGGTCTGCGGGCCCTGCGCACGGAACGTACCACCCGACTTGAGCGCGAAGACCAAGTGGGAATGGATCAGTTTGCTGGCACCCAACAGGTGTATTTCGGCGGCGACCTCGAAGCGGGAATTGCCCTTACTGGACAAGTTGCTGGACGAATTCGCGATGTTGCTCCGGTTCAAGACATTGTGTGGGGCACCGTACGGCAGTTTCGCGAGAGGGTGACTCAACTTCACCTCTAGGGGGTGACGACAGGGTCAGATGCGCGACCACGGTGACCGTGGGGCCAGGTCTTTAATTGCATAGTGCAAATAAAAGATGACGAAAAGTCAAGCGTCGAATGGCATATGACGGTCGTCACACGATTAGAGTCTTCTCAGTCACAAAAATTTTGTGACCGTAATTTTCGGGGGGAAATTAATGAAACATCGGGGGAAGCCCATCCGTCAGCGGGTGGGGAAGCGTATTGCTGTAGCAACAGCAATCGCACTCGTGGCAACAACAGGTGCAGCCAGCGGTTCGCAAGCTGCATCAAAGCCAAGCGCAACGCCAAAGTATGGCGGTGAAATCAAAATGTTGATTGACGGCTCCATCGCTGGTCACTGTTTTGCAAATGCATTACCAGGTGGACCACTTGGTGCATCACGTGCAATTTTCGAAAGCTTGTTCGAGCGTGCCAAGAACGGCAAGTACGTCGGGTATCTCGCAAAATCGGCCACGTCGCCAGACAACAAAGTGTGGACCATCACAATTCGTGAGGGAATCAAGTTTTCGAACGGTGAAGATTTCAACGCAACAGTCGTGAAGCAGAACATGGACATCGGCCGCGGTGCCGTTATTCCAACTCGTACCTATGCATCAACAGGTATTGGTATCAACGCGAATATTTTGACGGTAGACGTAGTTGACAATCTCACTGTGCGGGTCACTCTCGACCGTCCGGACAATGACTTCCTTGGTCTGTTGTACCGCGCAGGTCGCTACGTGATGCGTGCACCTGCACAAATTGCAGGCACGTCAAACTGCTCCACCAACCCAATTGGTACAGGGCCATTCATGTTGCAGTCATTTAAGCCTGACGAACAAGTTGTGGTGAAGAACCCCAACTATTGGCGCAAGGACTCTGCAGGTCGTCAGTTGCCGTACCTTGACAAGATCACGTTCACTGTGGTGAAGGAAGCATCTCAGCGTGCTGCCGCAGTGCGTACTGGTCGCGGTGACGCAGCATTCTTCGTGCAAGGTGACGCGCAGTTCACCACAGACCTCGCAAAGCGTAAGTCTGCAGTGACTGGATACAAGTCCACTCCCACCGCATGGGGTCAATGGATGCCAAACGTCAACAAGGCCGGATCTCCATTCAAGTTCCGTAACTGTCGCTTGGCAGCCGCCCACTCGATGGACTGGAACTCGTACAACAAGGTTCGCTTGCGTGGAACTGGTAGCTACACCGGAACAATCGTTGGAAAGTCAAACCCCATGTACACCTTGAAGGGTGCGCCAAAGTATGACTTGAAGAAGGCCAAGGTGTATCTGCAGCGTTGTAATGCAGAGCTTGGTGCAGCGGGTCCGATGAAGATCACGTTGTATGCAGACTCCAGCACGCAGTCACAGAACAACACCAAGTTCATCCAGAAGTCAATGGAGAAGGCTGGAATCTTGTTCAATGATCCATTCATTGGTGAATCAGCACTGTTGGTCTCCAAGATCTACAAGGGTGGCGGAAACGACTTTGACTTCGCTCAAGGAACACCTGCTGAAGGTGCAACTCCTGGCTATGTCTTCCCATTCTTCGTGAGCAAGGCATTCCCAGACTCATCAACCAACCCCATCAAGGACACTGCTCTTGGTAAGGGCTTCAACACTGTTATCGCATTGGGTAACCACAGTGATACAAAGGTTGATGACCTCATCTACGCCGCACAGTCTGAGCTGAATCCTGCGAGGGCAAAGAGGAAGTGGCAAGCAGCTGCTGCCTACATTCAGGATCAGGGATACGCCATTCCCGCCGTCCATGGTGGTTTCCAGGTGTTTGTCAACAACAAGTCCAAACTGCGAGGTATTGGTCAGTTGAAGATGCCTGGTGGCCAATTGGCTGAGACAGTCGAAACCAAGGGCTTCGAATGGACAGGAATCTGGAAGGGCTAACTTTCCAGTGACCTAGGTCTAGGTGAAAGGGGCGGGGCCATATGGCTCCGCTCCTTTTGCATGTTCGGGTTCGTATGCGAAGTATCCCGCGCCTACGGTAGAGACATGAAGGTTGCACTCACCATTGTTGACCACCTACGTCGCGCAGAGCAGGTCTACGGAGATCGCATAGCGATTATCGATGAACCTGATCAGCCAGCTGAGTCGTGGGGTTCGATCACCTATGCCGAGATGGCTCGTCGTGCACGTGCGTTAGCTGCTGGTTTAGATGCGCTTGGGATTCCCCATGGCGCCCGAGTGGCGATGGTCAGTCAAAATTCGGCTCGTTTAGTGACGGCATTTTTTGGTGTGAGCGGTTTTGGCCGTGTCTTGGTGCCCATCAATTTTCGTTTAGTGGCTGAGGAAGTCTCCTACATTGTCGAGCATTGTGGTGCCGATGTGTTGTTGATCGATCCAGAACTTGAAGAATCATTGGCAAGCGTTACTGCTCCGCACAAGTTCATTATTGGTGCCGAATCCGACGCAGTGTTGTACAACTTCAACCGGGATCCGCAATCATGGGTGCCCGATGAAGATGCCACTGCAACCATCAACTACACAAGTGGCACAACCGCCCGACCTAAAGGTGTGCAACTCACTCACAGAAATTTGTGGGTGAACGCTGCCGTTTTTGGTTGGCAGATGAATGTGAATGAATCTGACGTGTATCTGCACACACTTCCGCAGTTTCACGTGAATGGTTGGGGAATGGTGTACGCCGTCACTGCTATGGGTGGAACTCACATCATTCTTCGAAAAGTCGACGGTGCAGAGATACTTCGACGAATTAACCAACACGGCGTGACCATGTTGTGTGGTGCTCCTGCGGTAGCGAACATGATTCTCGATGCTTCGGTGGAGACAGGTCTGCCAACGCGTCGTGATCAAGTGCGGATGGTGGTGGCTGGAGCACCGCCACCCACAAAAACTATTGAACGAATTGAGTCCGATCTCGGATGGGAATTCGTGCAAATTTACGGACTCACTGAAACATCGCCGTTGCTTACCATGAATCGCATGAGACACGAATGGCGCAATCTTTCGTCGACTGAGCGCGCTACACGCTTGGGTGCAGCTGGTGCACCCGCTTTGGGGGTTGAAATCGAGGTCGATGCTCACGGAGAAGTATTGGCACGTGGCAATACTGTGATGCAGGGATACTGGAATCAGCCAGAAGAGACCAACAAGGCGATTGTTGACGGCTGGTTTCATACCGGTGACGGTGGTTACCTAGGGGCTGACCACTACTTGACGATTGCTGATCGCAAGAAAGATGTGATTGTGTCCGGTGGCGAAAATGTGTCAAGCATCGAAGTGGAAGATGCAGTGTTCTCCCATCCCGAGGTTGCAGAAGTTGCAGTCATCGGTGTGCCCGATGACAAATGGGGCGAGAAGGTTCTCGCGTTGGTTGTGAAGACTCCGGAGTCTGCACTGACGGAGGACGAACTCATCTCATACGTGCGCACCAAACTCGCGGCGTATAAATGCCCCAAGGTCGTCGAGTTCAGGACAGAGTTGGCTCGAACAGCCACTGGGAAGCTGCAAAAGTTCATCCTCCGTGCCCCGTATTGGGAAGGGTACGAGCGTCAAGTGAATTAGCCCATATGTGCCCTACCTACTGAACGGTAGGGAACTAGTGTGGGGGCATGGATGACCGTGCGTTGCTCTCTGAACTTCAGCCCGAAGCTGAACGACTTCTTAATCGTCATTTAGAGACTGCTGAAGAGTGGTATCCACATGACTACGTGCCATGGGAACGGGCCGAACGTTTGCAGCGCGAAGGGTTCGCATACGGTGAGGCAGATCTAGCGCCAGGAGTTCGATCTGCATTATTGGTCAACCTGCTGACTGAAGACAACCTGCCTTGGTATACCCGCACTATCTCGCGAATGTTTGGCGGAGACTCTGCGTGGGGAGTATGGGCTCAGCGTTGGACTGCAGAAGAAGGGCGTCACTCCATCGTCATGCGTGACTACATCACGGTCAGTGGACTGGTAGAGCCGCATGAACTTGAAGATGGACGTATGGCGCAAGTAAGTAGCGCAATTGTTCCCGAGCCTGAAAGCGCTGCCGACGGAATGTGTTATGTGGCGGTACAAGAACTTGCCACCCGTATCTCGCATCGCAATACCGGAACCATGTTGGACAAAGTGGGTTACGACGTCATGATGAAATTGTCGTCTGACGAAAATCGACATCATTTGTTTTATCGCGACATGGTGACCAAGTTGTTGGAACTCAATCCGTCTCTTGCTGTAGAGGCTCTAGAACGTCAGATTGTCAATTTTGCGATGCCCGGGATTGGTATTCCAGGCTTTGCGGAACACTCGAAAGCCATTGCACAAGCCGGCATCTACGACTTTGCAATTCATCACGAAAAGATCATCATGCCGTTGGTTTTCCGACAGTGGGGAATTGACAAAGTGGAAGGTTTGTCCGCAAAAGCTGAACAGGCTCGTGAGAATCTGATGCGCCACATTGAGCGTGTGGGCAAAGTTGCGAAACGTCAAGCAGAACGAAGGGCGGCCTCCGCAGAGACCGCCCTTGCGTAAGTTCTGTCGCCTGGTTACAGGCTGGGGAACTGAATTCTCAGTTCGCGCTTCAGTGCCTTGCCCGATGCATTTCGAGGAATTGCATCGAGGAAACGCACCGCTGATGGCATCTTGAACTTTGCGAGTTTGCCGTTGCAGTGTTCGATCACTGACTCTTCAGTGAGTTCTGCATCGCGCTTCACAACAACTGCAAGTGGTGTTTCTCCCCATTTTTCATGAGGTACTCCGATGACTGCAACATCGGCGACACCGGGATGGCCCATGATGACATTTTCAATTTCTGCGGGGTAGATGTTCTCGCCTCCGGAAATGATCATGTCCTTGAGTCGGTCTTGAATCCAGATGAATCCCTCATCGTCGCGTGTGGCGACGTCGCCACTGTAGAACCATCCGTCGCGAATCGCTTCTGCAGTTGCGTCGGGTCGGTTCCAGTAGCCAGTCATGATGTGTCCGCCACGAATGATGACTTCTCCTGGTTCGTCGACATCGCACTCGCTTCCGTCGGGGCGAACAATCTTGACGTCTGTGTGGAAGAACGCCTTACCAGTTGAGCCAGCCTTACGGATTGCATCTTCGGGCGTTGTCAGACATGCCGGTCCACAGGTTTCGGTAAGGCCGTATACCTGATGGATTTCAATGCCCATCGATGCATAGTCCTCAATGAGGGCCTTCGGTACTGGTGCCGCGCCGCTCAAGAACCAACGCAAGGTGCTGTGGTCGTGCTGTGCGGGGTCGTACACCAAGCGGCAGAAGGCGAGCATCGCCGGAACGAGAAGGGCATTATTGATCTTCTCGTCACGAACAAGCTCCCATACTTTGGTGGGGTCGAAAGTGCGCATCAAGATATGTGCAAGTCCGCGATATGCCGTGGTGATTGCTGGTGTAAGTGCACCCACATGAAACAGTGGCATGGGGTTCAAGTAGCGGTCTCCAATACAGAAGTCGCTTGTTGCGTTCAATGTGACGAGAGCGTCCATCTGCGTGGAATGGGTATGCATCACTCCCTTGGGAAGCCCGGTGGTTCCCGATGTGTACATGATGTACAACATGTCGTCATCCCATGCCGTAATTGTGGGTTCGGTGTTGGGGGCAGGGTCGACGAGGGAATTGAACTCCTTGGCGAATGCTGGGGTTGTGTCAACACTGCCAGTGTGAATCCAGTGTTGTACATCTGTTTTGTTGCCTCGTGAATGAAGATCTGTAATGGCGGGGAGAAACTCTTCGCCGTAGAACAACACAGTTGTTCCTGAATCTTTCAGGATGAATTCAAGTTCATCGGGTACGAGACGCCAGTTGAGTGGAACTACAACAGCACCCAGCTTTGCGATTGCAAAAAAGGCCGTGATGAATTCATGTGAGTTCATCATGAGAAGGCCAACACGGTCGCCCTTCTTGACCATTGGTGAAATGGCATTCACCACTTGATTGGTGCGGTCATTCAGCTCCGCATAGGTGAATCGCTTGTTTGCCGCAACGTCAAACAACGCTTCATTGTTTGGATTGAGCAATGCTCGCTTGGTGAGGATGTAACCAATGTTGGAATTCATGCCCCGAATCTAGGACAAATTCAGTACCTTGCGAAAGGTCACGTTGATACGGGCGGTGCTGAGCCCAGGGTCTTTAGGAATACGGTGTTTCCAGCATGCTTGGCTGAGCCCTGACATCACCAGAAGTGATCCGTGGGGGAGAAGAACTTTCACCACTTCGTTCGTTTCATTATGGCGAAAATCGAATCGGCGTTCGGCTCCCAGGCTGATGGAGGCAATGACCGGCTCGGGTCCGTTGACCTTTTCGTCATCTGCATGCCATCCCAGGTGGTCGTCGCCATTTCGATAGAGATTCACTAGGGCGCCGTTAAAGGCAGTTCCAGTCTGTTCGCTACAACGCCGCCGAAGATCTTCTAGTGCTGAGCCGAATGGGTGTGGATGTCGTTCGCGTCCTGAGTATGCATACGCCACATCGTTGGAGTGCCACGCCGACATTCGCGGTTCATTCACGATGTTGCCAAACATGCCCAACTGTGCCTGTTCCCACGGTGTGTCCTGCATCAATGCTGAGAAGAAGTACTCAGCTTCGGGCGGAGTGAGGAAATTGGGAAACAAAAGGGCTGAACCGTCGCATGGCAGCTGTTCTCCACCAAAGGAGAAAGACGTCTGTAGCGGCATGGCACTTATCTAAGGCATGATGAGGGTGTGTCGTCAAGTTTTATCCCACGCCCTGTTGTTCCGCGCATTTCTCCCGTCACTCAGCCATCCGAGGATGTCAGGGAATTGTTGAGCCGCGGCATTGATGCGCCTGACGGAACTCCACTCAATATCTTTGCCACTCTTGCCCATCATCCACCGCTACTGAAGCGATTCTTGAACTATGCGGGCTTCTTTTTGAACAAAGGGTTGTTGCCGCCGCGGGAGCGAGAGATTGTGATTCTTCGCGTGGGATGGAACTGCAGAGCGATGTACGAATTCGGTCAGCACACCGTCATTGGGAAACAAGTCGGACTTACCGATGCTGAAATCTCTGCCCTTGCGTCAGCGACTAGTTCTTATGCATGGAGTGATGATGATGCAGCGTTGATCACGATGAGTGACGAACTATGCAGCGACAATTGTGTCTCGGAGACCACATGGAAACGTTTGACCTCGCGATGGAACGAGGCCGAACTGACTGAACTCGTCATGGTGGCAGGCACATATCGACTTGTGTCGGGCTATCTCAACACCATGGGCGTGCAATTAGACGCACAGACACCCGGCTGGCCAGATAGCGCCGACGTCTAATCGTTTATGCGCTAATGGGGTGGTGACAGGCCACGAAGTGTCCCAATGCAACTTCACGCAGTTGGGGCTCTTCTTGGGCACACAACTCGGTTGCTTGTGGGCAGCGAGTACGGAAGCGACAGCCTGATGGTGGGTTGGCGGGCGATGGTGGCTCACCCTGGATCAGATTGCCGCTAATGGGGCGATCTGGGTCAGGAATGGGTACCGAACCAACGAGGGCCTTGGTGTAATGGTGCTGCGTGTTCTGATAGATCTCTTCAGGAGTGCCAATTTCACACACTTTGCCCAAGTACATGACCATGACTCGCGTACTGATGGTCTTGACGACCGCCAGGTCGTGCGAGATGAAGATGAGGGTGAGGCCGTAGCGATCCTTCATGTCTTGCAACAAGTTCAGAATCTGTGCCTGCACGGACACGTCCAATGCTGACACTGGTTCGTCACAAATAATCATGGTGGGATCAAGCGCCAAGGCACGAGCAATGCTGATGCGCTGACACTGGCCACCGGAGAATTCGTACGAACGACGGTCTCGTACAACTGCTGGGTCGAGGTTTGCAGCCAGGAGAAGTTCGTCAATCTTTGCGTCGATCTCTACTTGGTTTCCTCGGTTCCAGACTCGAAGTGGCTCTGCCAGAACCTCGCTCACGGGAAGTCGTGGATCGAGCGAGGAAATGGGGTCCTGGAAAATCATCTGCATTGCAGGACGCATGTCGCGCAATTCGTTCTTTCCCATGCTGGTGAGTTCTTTCGACAAGAAATTCACCGACCCACTTGTGGGCTTTGGAAGCTGAAGCACTGCTTTTCCAAGCGTTGACTTACCGCAGCCGGATTCACCCACGATGGCAAGAGTTTCGCCTCGCACGAGGTCGAAACTGACTCCCGACACTGCCTTGACAACGCTGCCTTTGCCGACCTTGAATTCAACAACAAGATCCTCAACAACGAGAACCCTGTCGCCGTCGGGGCGCATATGAGCTTTTCCTGTACCAGCCATCTTTAGTTACCTCCGATTGGGAACCAGCAGCGATAGAAGTGATTGTTGCCGCCGTCGACAAGCGGTGGTTTCTCGGCACGGCACTTGTCGGTGACGTACGGGCAACGATTTGCGAATGGGCAACCTGGTTCGTCTTTGGTGGGGTCGGGGAGTCGACCTTCAATGACTGGCAAGCGTGTTCCTGTTGGTGTCTCGAGTCGTGGGATGGATTTGAGCAACGCCTCGGTGTAGGGCATCTTCATGTTGGTGAACAATTGACGCGTCGGCGCATATTCAACAACGTCACCCGCGTACATCACCGCAATTTTGTCGGTGTGTCCGGCAACGACGCCCAAGTCGTGAGTGACCAGAATCATGGCCATGTTGAACTCTTTACGAAGCTCTGACAGCAACTCCAACACCTGTGCTTGAACGGTGACGTCCAATGCGGTGGTTGGTTCGTCTGCGAACAACAGTTGAGGGTTACACGACACCGCAATGGCAATCATGATTCGTTGGCGCATACCACCAGAAAGTTGGTATGGGAACTTCTTCATGACTGCTGCTGGGTCTGGAATGCGAACGCGCTTCAGTAGTTCGACTGCCTTTTCGTTGGCATCTTTCTTCTTCATGCCAAGACGCACGATGAGGCTCTCGGTTAACTGTGTTCCGATGCGACGGACAGGGTTGAGGGCAGTCATGGGGTCTTGGAAGATCATCGCCATGCCGATGCCCCAGTGCTGGCGCAACTGTTCACGGTCAAGAGTGAGAAGTTCCTCACCCTTGTATTCCACTGAACCCAAACGAGTGGCGGTGCTGGGGAGAAGTCCCATGATGGCTCGGGACAAGACAGTCTTTCCTGAGCCTGACTCACCCACAACGCCGAGGCTTTCGCCTTCGTTGAGTTGAATGGACACATTGCGAACTGCGCGGAGTTCACCACGAGGTGTGGCAAAACGAACCGAGAGATCGTTGACGTTAAGGAGTGTGCTCATATCTTTGACTCTCGCTTGTCGAGTGTGGAACGAACATAGTCACCGAACCAGTTGGATGCGATAACTGTGAATGCGATGCAGATAGCGGGGAGGTACACCTCGTGCGGACTGAACGCGATGTTTCCACGTCCGTTGGCCAGCATGGAGCCCCAACTTGCGCCGCCCGGAATACCAATTCCCAAAATGGAGAGTGATCCTTCAACGATGATGACCGAACCGATAGCGAGGAATCCGATCGCCAAGATTGCTGGAGCCACGTTGGGAAGGATGTGCTTCCAAATAATGGTGAGGTTCTTTGTGCCCATCGACTTGCTGGCCAAGATGAACTCGCGGCTTGACCATTGCAACGCTGAACCGCGAGAGATGCGTCCCAGAATGGGGATGATCACGATGATGAGCGACAAGATCAGCACGCCCACACGTCGTGAGGTAGATGCTGGGTTGTCTGGGTCTGAATAGGCGAGCACCGACAGAAGGGCGAGTGACAGCACCAAGTTCGGAATCGACAACATGATGTTGAAAATGGTGACAACCACGGCGTCGAACCTGCCGCGGTAATAGGCCGACGTAATTCCGATGAAGGAACCAATTCCGCCGCCGATGAGCACCGCAACAAATGAGATGAACACCGATAGTCGCGCGCCATTGATAAGCCCCGACAACATGTCGTAGCCATCTTGTGTGGTGCCCAAAAGGTGCCCTGGCGTAAACGGTGCTGCACCTAGATATTCATAGGACGATTCGTCCCACTTGGGTAATGGCAAGAAACTGCCGAATAAACCGAGCAAAACCAGAAGCAGTAGCCAGCCGCCTGCAATGTAGAACCCGACAGGCTTCTTCTTTTTCTTTTTAGCCACTGGTTCTGTGGCGGTGGTCTCTGTACTAGACACGGCGCTCCCTTGTACGAGGATCAATGATGTTTGTAATGAAGTCGATCATGGTGTTGAAGAACACATAGGCAAAGGACACCAACAGAATGAGTGTCTGCATCGCAATCACTTGACGCGCTCCGATGGAGTAGAAGATTTCGTATCCGATGCCGGGGATTACGAAGATTGTTTCAATAACAATTGTTCCTCCAATGAGGCCACCCATGTTGAGTGCTGCCGAGGTGAGCAGGGTGGTGCTCGAAGGGCGGAACACATGGAACCACAAGATTCTCTTATTGGAGATGCCCTTAGAGGCTGCCATGGTGACGTAATCCTCTTTGAGGGTTGCGATCACATCGGTGCGTAGCAGTCGCGTATACGACGATGTCAGACCCACCGCGATACTGAGTACCGGAAGAATCATCAGCTTGAAGTGCTGTACAAGATCTTCGCTGGGCTTGACATATCCGATGGGGTCGACCCATCCGAGTTGAACTGCAAACACCAGCGACATGATGAGAGCCAAAGCAAAGCTTGGGAACGAGACGAGTGTGAACAATGAGCTGCTAACAATTTTGTCGAAACGTGAGTTCTCTTTGTAAGCAGAAATCAAGCCCAAAGGAATTGCAAACGTCAATGCAACGATTTGTGCATACAAAATAAGTTGCAATGAAACGGGGAGTGTCGCCTTGATTACTTCTGACACTTCACGCGTTCCACCATTGAGGTAGTACTTACCGAAGTTGCCAGTCAACAAATCGGATAGCCACTTCCAGTAATAGCCGAACACGCCACGATCAAGACCTACTTCTTGTCGAATGGCATTAACCACACCTTCAGGTGCGCCGCCCGAAATAAGTTGCGCAGGATCACCTGGTAGCAACCACATCAAACACGACAACAGAAATGATGACGCTAAAAGTACTGCCACCATTCCGACTAGTCGTTTACCTAAGAGCCGCAGAAAATCCATGACCTCCCCCTCATTGCTTCACAAAGATTACAACAAGCAAAGGAGCGGTACCCAACTGGGCACCGCTCCCTCGCAAACGTTTTTACAACGTGTTACTTGGTCTTCTGAACACCAGACCAGTCAATACCCCAGTTGGTAACGACACGCTGTCTGACGCCCTTCCTCAATTGCACCTTGCCAATGTTTGTCAGCTTCTTGCTGGTGAACACTGTGTAATAGAAGTGAGCAACAGTTCCCATGTAACCCTCTGTCTGCAAGTAGGCAGTACCAGCTGCGTAGTTGCGCCTTGCAACAGCCTTGCTGGTCGCGGCCTGACCCTTGAAGAAGAAGTCATTCACCTTTGTGTCTGAGTGCTTGTTCAATCCGAGGATTGAACCAATGCTGCTCGAGAAGATGGCTGCAGATGAGGTGGAACCTACATACGCATTGGTGATGACGAATGGAAGGTTGAACGAAACGTCGGTTCCTTCGAACAGCAAGATTGCAATTGCGTCATAAGCGTTCTGTTCAGCTGCATTGGATGCACCTGAGTTGAATGCCTTTGCAATGATCTGTGCTGATTCTTCAACAACCATGCTGACGTTGATTCCGCACCTCTTCCAGGTGGCAATCAGGAACTTTGCGTTGGCCTGTGAGACCGAGCTGACGTCTGCCGGAATGGTGAACTTCAGTTCGGTGTTCGTGGATGGGTTTTCTGCCTTCCACGCATCGACAAATCGCTTTGACCGCGCAACGTTAAATGCCTGGAATCCACGTGTGGAGTACATGACAGACTTTGGTCCCACGAGAGACTTCGGAATGACGCCTTCACCACGGGTACGCGCCTTGTTGTAGGCAACGCGGTCAATGCAGTGGAGAACTGCCAAGCGAGCGTTCTTGCTCTTGAATGGCGAGTTTGCCTTGCCTTGGTTCAACCACAGTGATGGGTAGTACTCAGCAGGTGAGCGGTATTCGTTCAAGATGCTCTTGCGCTTGCGGAGGTCTTGAATGAATGTTGCTTCGGCAGCTGCCGAGAACATGCCTGCGTCGTAGGTGCCCTTACGCACTGCTGCGGCGCGCTGTGAGCCTTCCTTCACGTTGACAAATGAAATGCCATCGAGGAATGGAAGTTGCTGTCCGGTGTTTGCGTCCTTACGCCAGTAGCTGGCATTGCGAACAACATCAATCTTGTCGGTGCTGACCATGGTGTAGTTGTCTGCAGTCTTGAATGGACCGGTGCCGATGGGGCGACCCGTCGAGCAGCGATCACGTGTACCCGAGAACTGTGCAACACCACGCATGAACGTACGACCAGATGCATACAGCATTCCGGGAACGTCATTCTGTGGACGGTCAAGTGTCAAACGGACGGAGTGGGTACCAGTGGTTTCCACCTTGATGATGTTTGCCGCAAAAGCTGCAGACGTACCAATACCGATTGATGCTTGGAAGAATGTTGCATCAGGGTTAATGGCAAGACCACCAGCTGTCAATGCACCACCGGCTGCCTTATCGAGTGCACCGTTCGATACGAACGTACCAAGCGCCATCAACAGCGAGATTCGGCCGATGTTTGCCGTTGCAGCACCTGCTGATGTATCAGTGATGCCGAGTGCACGCATGATTGTTGCGTTGCCCGACAACGCGGTGTATGCCGCCTGTGCCCTGCTTGAGTAGGTGGATGTGCGCGATGCAGCCAAAGCAGCATTTGCTGCCTTGTGGCCCAATGAGTAATCAAGGTTTGCCTTCACAGCATCAGCATTGAAGTCTGTGCCGTCGTGGAACTTGATTCCCTGACGCAGCGTGATGTCCCACGTCTTGAGTCCATTGGAGCTCTTTGCACCTGATGCGAGCAATCCGATCATGTCGCCACCGGCTGTCTTTTCGAACAAGCCTTCGTAGATGGTGCGCATGACCATCAATGACGAGTTTGCATTGTTGTTCGCGAAGCAGAAACCAGCAAGGGTGTCAAAGATTGCAACCTTTGCCGTTCCTCCATACGGTGCTGCGGATGGCTTGGTCGCCGCGCTAGCTGTAGAGGCCACAGTGGACACCGCAAGAGATGCTGCAAGAACAGCGCCTACCCGGCGTAACACTCGTGACCGATTGGTCTGACGTTGTGTCATTGAGTTACCCCCAAATTGCTCACACCACCGTGGTGTGACTGCAGTCACGATAGCAGGAGGTCATTCGTCACTCCTAGACAAACTGCGAAAAAACAAGTTGTGTTGGGCAAACGATTACTTGCACATAGTCACAAAGGTGAGATGTTGTTACTCGCGATTGTGGGTGCGAACTACATCGTTGTTACTACGTGCACCTTGATGGCACCGGACGACCGATTCGATGCAGTCTCGAAGGCCCTGGCTGATTCCTCAAGGGAAAACCGATGAGTAACGACCGATTCAGCAATGTGGGGCGAGCGATGAAGGAGGTCGATTGCTTCGGTGAAGTCGTGGTGGTCTTGTGTGTGGCCGTAAAAGATCGAAGGCACCACCGTGATTTCTTTCAACAGCATTGGATTAGACAGTGTCACAGGCGACCAGAACATGCCGTACTCAAGAAGTGACCCACCTGGTCGGGTGGCTTCAATGCATGCATCGAAGGATTGCTGGGTGCAGACGGCATCGAAAGACATGTCGTAGTGAGAGCCTGCGGTCTGAACTGCATTCACGCCAAGGGTTGATGCGGCCTCGAACTGATGCGGGTGTCGCGCAACGATGTCCACGTCTACGCCTCTGTCATGTAACACTGCCGCAGCAAGTAATCCGATGGAGCCAGCGCCTACGACTACCGCGCGTTGTCCCGTTTGAACATTCATCTTGTTGACTCCGTGCAGCACAACTGCGAGTGGCTCCACCAAGCCAACGGAACTTGGCGATGAGCCAGACGGCATTTCAAATATTTGATTGTCGTCAACGCGCACATATTCGGCCAATCCGCCGTCGCGAGAGATGCCATGGCTCTTCCGTAAAGCGTCTGCACACAATTGGGAGTGGTGAGACATGCACTGAATGCAGGTTCCGCATTCACCTGTTGGACGGATTGCTACAAGTCGACCATCTTCGGTGTAGCCACCGAATTCATGTCCGAGAACGACGAATGACAATCCATGTTCGATCATGTGTAGGTCGCTTCCACAGATGCCAGACGATGTGACCCGTATCAAGGTTCCAGGCCCATCAGGCATGTCTCGTTCAACAACGGACACTTTTCCTTCGGAGGCAACAACAGCGAGCATGTGTTCACCGTAGTGGCTGTGGTTCACGTAGTAGGTGGTGAAGAAGAGGGTGGGGAAGTAGTGGGCGATGTTGTGGTCGGAGCTGTTGTCGACGGATCGGTAGTTGCAGGAATAGTTGTTTGCACTTCGCTTGATGTGGTGGGAATCGTTGTGGTGGTCGTGGTGGCATGAACGATGCGAGCACCAAATTCCGTCATCTGGCGGAGTGTGAATGTTGCGCGCGTGCGATACCCATTCACCGTGAGATGTACGCCATCTGCGATGAATCGACTCACACGATTCGGTCGGAAATGAGTGTTCCAGTCGGCAATCGACAAATTTGGCCATCGTTGTGTGGCGCTAATGAGTGCGCGATTGAAACGTGCAGCACGAGACTGCCACTCTCGTCGTGATGTTGTAGAGAACTCTACGTTCATCCACAAAACGGGTCGACCGCGTGTTTGGGACATCACTTTGTCGATGACCCAGGCGGGATACCACGACTCTGGCTTTGAAATCATGTCGTTTGTGCCGAGAGCTATCACGATTGCTGTCGTGTCTTTAGTGAGTCTTTGCTTGAGTACGGCTGATCCGGCAGATGCAGTGCGACCAACTCGTGCATCCATGGTCAAATTCGGCCATGTTGTCATTGCTCTCACTCGTGTGGGTAACGACCCGAATGCGTTTGCACCCACGGTGAGTGAATCACCAATAAAAAGGAGCCTTCCCTGGCCGTTAGATGCAATTCGGGCAGGCCGTGCAGAGAGCGGGGTGACGGGTGTCAAGACAGGTGTTACGTAGGCCATGGTTGCGACACACACGACTAGTCGTACGAAAGCGCGCGATGGATAGGAAGCCACTTGTCCATTGTGGCAAGGTGGAGAGGTGATGCGGAAGCACTTCCTGACATATTTGGCACTGTCGACCATGGCGATCTCTCAGCCGTTGCTGGATTTGTATGGGCAGAATCCCACCATTTTTGCCGCATCGAAAATGTCGCGCTTTGAAACCGTGTTGTTTGTTGTGGCTGTGGTTCTTGGGCCGGCACTCATTGCAACGGCGGTTGATGCACTATCTCGTTGGTTTGGTCCAAAGGTCAACGAGTCCACAAGGTTGTGGCTGATTGCGGGACTGTCATTCCTGCTGGGCCTCGCTGTTGCTCGATGGGTTGACATCACGGGAAATGTCGGAGCCCTTGCGTGCGGAGCACTAGCGGCCATCGTCATCCCGCGATTGTTCGATCGAAAAAGGGTTGTGCGTGAGTGGTCACGGTTGCTTGCCTTCTTGGCGGTTGCTGTTCTTGTTAACTCGTTCGTTCAATTGCGACCTGTTCTTTCCAGCGCCAATGGTCCACAGTCAGATGCGGTTGTGAAGAACACAGACGTGTCTGTTTTCCAAATCATCTTTGACGAATTTCCTTTGTATGCATTGCTGAATACCGATGGGTCCATCAATGATGAACGCTTTCCAGGTTTTGCCGCGCTAGCAAACGAGTCAACCTGGTTTCGTAATGCCATAGCGGAATCAAATTTCACGCATCAGGCAGTGCCGGCGTTGTTGGCATCTGCTGTGCCACAACAATCAGGTGGGCCATTTTTGGCGCAGTACCCACAGAACATCTTCACACTGTTTGCCGGGAAGACGTCCGTGGGGGGAATAGAACCAGTCACAAGTTTGTGTCCGCAATCTGTGTGCGGTGGTCAAGCAAGTGCGAATGGGGTGCTGTCGCTTTCACGCTTACGTGGTTTTTTTCGAGATGCAAGTTATGTCTATACGCATCGAGTGATGCCACCTCTCGTGAAAAATCGAGTTCCCTCCATTGAAGGTGCGTGGGGCGGATTTGGAGCAGTGGCCGACAAGTTCAAAGAACAGTTCAACTCTGATGCCTTGACGCAAATTGACGCATTGGACAAGGGTGTACAAGCTTTCGTCGGGGACCCATCGCAGCGAGTGCAACTTGTGCACATGTTGATGCCGCATGCGCCGTGGCGTTTGACTCCCGACCAGCGAGTAGCGCCGTTGTCACCATCAATCTCCACTCAGAATCCTGAGTCAGAAGACGGTGTACGGGACACATATCAAACGTTCTTGTATCAATTGGCTGCCACTGATCGTGCTCTCGCCAAAGCGATGAATGATTTGAAGCAAGCCGATCGTTGGGACTCGACCATGTTGGTGGTGTCAGCTGATCATGGCATCTCTTTTTTGCCCACATTGCCGCAACGCCATAGTGATTTCACCGACATGGAGCAATCAAACGACATCTACAGAGTTCCGCTGTTCGTGAAGTTCCCACAGCAGGTGGTCGGAAAGATCGATGATTGTGCCGTCACAAACCTTGATGTTCTTCCCACCATTGTGAATGTCACTCAAACCGAGTCGTCGTGGGAGTGGGCAGGTGCGTCATTTGCTTCGTCGTGTCCACAAAGATCGGAACGACGTGTTGTGTCTGCCACAGGTGAGACTGCAACTTTTGATAACGGCTTTGAAGAAATTTTGGGACGTGTGAAGCACTATGACTCGGTAGTTCCGCACAGTGGTGACATACGTCGTGTGGCTGCTATCGGAAGTTCTGCACGTCTTGTGGGGTCAGCGGTGTTGCCTGAGTGGTCAGAGAAGTTCAATGCGACGTGGTCGTTAAAACAGAAGAATCTCTTTCTGAACGTGGAGGGTACGCGCGGTTCACGGATACCTTCGCTGGTCACCGGTTCAATCACCTTGGGAAAGCCAACCGAAGAAGGAACTGAAGGGCTTGTTACGATTGATGGCGTAGTTGCTGGAGTAATCGGTGAGTTGTCGGCGGTGCGCGACACTGTGGACTTCACAGCAATTCTTGATTACTCGCTGTTAGACAAAGGATCTCACCAGGTTGAACTGTACGTGCGTACACCTGATGGCGTTGTGAAAAAAGTCGGTCTGCCGAGCTAGAAAAGTGAGTGCTTACGGTTGTTGTGCATGAATGTGGTGCACCGCAGCAGGAACGTCGTCTACTGCTAGAGGCTTCCCTAAGTAGAAGCCTTGTGCCTTGGTGCAATTCAATGATTTGAGAATCTCTAGCTGTTGATGTGTTTCGATACCTTCGGCCACTACCTCTGCGCCAAGAGTCTCCGCCATTGCCAGAATTGTCTTGACGAGGGTGTGGGTATCTGTGGTGTCGGTGAGGGCTTGGACAAATGCGCGATCAATCTTGAGACCTTGAATTGGGAACTGGCGAAGAGTGGAGAGTGATGAGTATCCGGTACCGAAGTCGTCGATTGCTACCCGTACG
This sequence comes from uncultured Bifidobacterium sp., assembly GCA_964503445.1. Lineage (GTDB taxonomy): Bacteria > Actinomycetota > Acidimicrobiia > Acidimicrobiales > Ilumatobacteraceae > UBA2093. Next base: position 129,318 of record CAZCZM010000001.1, on the reverse strand, counting down.
CCAAGACTGTTGAGTTGGCGTAGGGCGGACAGTGCTTGGGCGGGTTCAGTAATCATCACTGATTCGGTGACCTCAAGCCACACTTGGTCGGGGCGGACGCCCGTTACTGACACAGCGTCGCGAACAACGGTGACGAACTGTGGATCAATTAACTGTCGTGGCGAGACGTTCACGCTCATGGTGGTTGACGGAGAGACAACACCGGTTTCTATCCATTGTCGAAGGTGAGTAAGTGCGTCGCGAATAGCCCATGAACCAAGTGGCACGATGGTGCCGGTCTCCTCGGCAATGGGAATGAACTCTGCGGGCGAGACATTGTCTCCATCACTTCGCTTCCATCGCATCAGAGCTTCGAATCCAACAACAATCCCCAAAGTGATATCGACAATGGGTTGATGAACAAGATGTAATTCGTTTCGTTCAAGTGCTCGATAGAGCGCTGTTTCTACTTCAAGCCGTTGTGATACGGACTGCAACATTGACTCATCAAAGAGGGCAATGCAATTTCGGCCAGCAGCTTTTGCTCGGTACATCGCAGTGTCGGCATGCCTAAGCAGGTCATCGGCGTTGAGGTCGAGGTCTTTCGGTGAGTAGGCCACCCCGATACTCGCGGTAATAAACATGTCGCCTTCAGGCGTGGTGATGGGTTCGCGAAATGCATCCAAGATGGTTTCGGCAACCAGGACCGATTGTGTGGGGCTCTCTGTTGTTGGGTCGAGAACAACAAACTCGTCACCTGAAATTCGTGCAACGGTAGAAGACGAGTTGACCGAAGTGAGAAGACGTGATGCAACATGCATGAGAACATCGTCTCCAATCGAGTGCCCCAAACTGTCGTTGATGTTCTTAAAGCGGTCAACGTCAATGAACAAGACTGTTGGTTGTTTCGATGTTCGCCACGATTTATGCATGGCGGTCTCAATGTGCTCCAACAGCAAAACACGATTTGGGAGGCCGGTGAGAGAGTCAGTCAGTGCGTTTCGTACCAGACGTTCTTGGGTGTGGGCGTTGGATCGAACAGACTGAATAATGCGTGTCATTGCTGCAATGGCGAGCACCGCTACGGAAACTGTACGAACAATTCGATCTTGTGTGTCGTGGGCATCGGTGAGGGCCAAAACGATGATGGGTGCGATAAGTGAAATTGTGGTGGTAACAAGTCGCGTCATGAGTGGCGGAGACAAGCGAAGGGTTGCCCGCGTTTCAATCTGTCGAATAGACGGATGAAGTAAAGCAGCCGCCACAAACAGTATTGCCATCACAAACGGCGCTGTATATGTTGCGTTCGTAATCGTGAGATCGTCTCGAAACGACAATGCCCGAACGATGACACCGCTGAGACCGAGCGCAATAGCGATACCGCTGAATGCAACGGAAACTGATGGGGTGGTGTCAGAAAAAACAAGCGTGACCAACAGAAACACCACGACGATTGCGATGCCGAGGGATGCGCCGCGAAGAATTGTGAGTGTTGGTGAAAGATTTCCGTCGATGAGTGGCCGAACAAGTACTACCCACACCAAGACCCAAGCGCCCATGGCGACAATGACGCCATCGGCTGCTACTGCAGAGGCGCGTGAGCCCAATCGCTTTCGGACAAATTGGGTAAGGCCTAAGACAAGGCTTACTAACGCGACGATGAGGAGAATGTCAATGAGGGCAGAGTTGAAGTTTCGATACTCAGCAATGAGTGCGCCAGCAGTGGGAAGTACTGCGAACACAACGGTTGCAACCACCAGCCGTGGCGTGTGGTGAAGCGGAATTGAGGCGACCAGGGCAACGGCAAATATTGCTAACCCCGAGATCGCCCATTGTGAGCGCAGCGAATCGGACGTCAGACCGTGCAGGAAACCTGCGAACACGGCAAACACAGCAACAATCCATGAAAGTGCGGAGAGCGACCTACGCATGTTGGGTCCTGTTTGCTGTCATGGCGAATCCGTTCACTTCTGAACCTCTGTGACGGTACTACGCCACCTTCCATGGGGTGCGGAATCGGCTGATTCTGCGTGAAGTGGGTAGTCTGACATCTAGATGAGCACAGTTGCCCCAAGCGTCACGGTGGTTGTACCCGGTACGCATCTCATGCCCGAATTGTTGGGTCAGCGCGATGAGTTGCTTCGTCGGGTTGAAGAATCGTTTCCCGATGTTTCTGTGGTGGTTCGTGGAAACGAAATCCATTGCGCAGGTCCTCGCGCTCACCAAGTGGGCAAATTGTTTGAGGAACTGGTGCTCCTGCTCGAGCGCGGAGAGCGTCTTGATCAATCAGTGATGGACCGAAGCATTGTGATGGTTCGCGCTGAACAGCGTCCATCAAGTGTTCTTACCGACGACATCATGAAGGGGTCGCGAGGTCGTATGGTGAGGCCGAAGACTGCGGGTCAGAAGCGGTATGTCGACGCAATTCGGGAGAACACCATCACATTTGGTATCGGACCTGCAGGTACGGGCAAGAGTTGGCTTGCTGTGGCAATGGCCGTGCAGGCACTTCACGCTCGACAAGTGCAGCGAATCATTTTGACTCGTCCTGCAGTGGAAGCAGGTGAGCGCTTGGGTTTCTTGCCGGGCGATCTTATGGCGAAGATTGACCCATATCTGCGCCCGTTGTATGACGCACTCTTCGACATGATGGATACGGAAGCTGCCCAAAAGCTGATTGAGAAACAGGTCATTGAAGTTGCCCCGTTGGCATTTATGCGCGGTCGCACCTTGAACAACTCGTTCATCATTTTGGACGAAGCACAAAACACAACTCCAGAACAAATGAAAATGTTTCTTACCCGAATCGGTTTTGGGTCAAAAGTTGTGGTGACCGGAGATATCTCACAGATTGACGTGCCGGACGGGCGAAGCGGTTTGATTGGCTTAGAGAAAAAGCTCAGCGGTATCGAATCCTTGGCGTTCGTTACTCTCGACGGAACCGATGTGGTGAGGCATCGAATTGTTGCCGACATCGTTGCTGCATACGAGAAAGCAGGATCTGTGCACAAGGCATCATCTTCTCCGACACGCGCGAGGGGTTCTCGCCGTGGGTGAGTCTCGACCGCGAATAGATTCGCCCCGTCGAGCTGGTGGCGACGGGGTTCCAGAAGTCTTTTGCTCTGACGAACAGTCGGAGGTTCCCATAGACGTTGCTCGATGGAGGAAATTGGCGGTGGCTGCTCTTGTGGCAGAGGGCGTGCGCGGTGCATGTGAATTGTCGCTGTTTTTTGTGGACGAGGAAACTATCGCAGTGCTGAATAGCGAACATATGGGCAAGGTTGGACCCACAGATGTCCTATCGTTTCCTCTTGATGGTGTTGAAGTAATGGATGCCCAAGGACCAGGGGCATTAACGCGGGGACCTGCGCGCCCGCATCCTGATCACGATGACATGCCTACATTGTTGGGTGATGTTCTTGTGTGTCCAGCAGTGGCGTTACGACAAGCCCCAACTCATGCGGGAAATCTTGATGATGAACTTGCTTTGCTTGTGGTGCATGGGGTGTTGCACGTGCTGGGGTACGACCATGCAATCGAATCGGACGCAGTGAAGATGCGAGAGAGAGAAGTGGTCATTTTGTCTGAACATCATTGGAACGGGCCAGTGCCATCTGGCTTTACACAGGAGCACGACGAATGATTGCCGCTACGCCAACCGCAATTGACTGGTGGATGCTGATCGCCATTGGGTTCCTCCTCCTTCTGTTGATTTTCTTCGCCATCGCCGAGATGGGATTGTCTCGAGTGTCGAAACCCAAAGCGCAAGCCTTGGCAGATTCGGGCGCAAAGGGCGGGGCAGCACTTTTGGCATTGGTGACAAATCCGGAACGTTGGGTGAATCCACTTTTGCTGTCGGTCAATGTGTGTCAGACAATTCAGGCAACGTTGACTGGTGTTGTCGCAGGGCGTTTATTCGGTCCTGTGGGAGTCGCGATTGGTGTGGTGCTAAACGTTGTCGTCTTCTTTGTTTTTGCCGAAGCAGTACCAAAGACGTACGCAGTTCTTCATTCGGATAGGGCGGCACTCTCAACTTCTCGTCTCATTTCCGCATTGGTTGCATTCTGGCCATTACGCATGATCAGTCGATCACTCATCGGTCTCACAAATGTGGTGGTGAAAGGAAAAGGTCTCGAACAGGGTCCATTCATTGGCGAGCAAGAGTTTTTGGGAATCGTTGAGGCTGCGGCCGAGGAAGAGATTATTGAGCACGAAGAACGTGAACTCATTGAATCAATCATTGAATTTGGTGACACTGTGGTGCGCGAGATTATGCGTCCACGTCCTGACATCATCAGTGTTGATGCTGGATCCTCTATTGATGATGCGCTTGACGAGGCCTTCGAGCATGGGGTGAGTCGATTGCCGGTCATGCGAGAGGACGAAGAAGGAAATGACGACGTTCTCGGAATTGTGTACGCCAAAGATTTAATGCGGCGTATCCGTGCCGGAGAAGGTGCGCTCACGGTCGATTCATTGGTGCGCAAAGCCATTGTTGTTCCAGAAACAAAGCCGGTTGCAAAATTGATGCGCGATATGCAGCGTGATCATTTCCATATGGCCATCGTGGCCGATGAGTACGGAAGCATTGTGGGCCTTGTAACTCTTGAAGACTGTCTCGAAGAGCTTGTTGGCGAGATTGTGGACGAGCACGACGAAGAGCTTCCATTGGTCAGACCTTTGCCCAACGGCGAGTCATTGGTCGACGCCGGTATCGCCATCTCTGAATTCAATGAACACTTCAGTCTGAAGATTGATGATGATGAATTCGACACGTTGGGTGGTTATCTCTTTGGAACACTCGAACGGGTGCCAGAAGTAGGCGAGTTCATTCACGTGGATGGTTGGAACATCGTGGTAGAGGAACTTGAAGGTCGACGCATTACCGAAGTTCGCCTAAAGCCGGTCCTTGACGAGAGCTAGCGCTTCAGGCTGTGCACAAGTTCTGCTCTGCGGGGCTTTCCCAATGATGTTCGGGGAATTTGCTCAACGAGTCTGAGGTGTTTCGGGGCGAAATGCGCTGGCAGAGTTTCCTTCACAAAGTTGCGAAGAGTGTCCAATGAGATCTCTTGTGTGGCGACGACCCACGCTGCCACTGCTTGGCCCCATTCAGGGTCGTCAACTCCGGCGACGCACACATCGACGACGCTTGGGTGTTGTGCAATTCGTTCTTCCACTCGTTCGGGCCACACATTTTCACCACCCGTAATGATGAGGTCGCCCTCACGTCCGTGCACCGAGAGAATTCCGTTTTCAATTGATCCGATGTCACCTGTGCGAAACCAACCGTGTTCATCAAGAGGTTGGTGGTCGTCGCGATAGGCGCGTAGCAGCATGGGACCGCGAACATGAATAATGTTGTCCTCGATTTTCAGCTCAACGCCATTGAGTGCTGACCCGTTGTACACAACTCCGCTACCAGTTTCGGTGAGTCCGTAGGTGGTGACGCAATTGTTTGGCAAGTCTTTTGGTGGTCGTGAGCCGCCTAACACAATGGTTCGGTACAGCTGTGCATCCACTCGTTGTAACGCAGTGGCCACAAGGGAGACCAAAGTTGCACCCTGTGATGCTGCGTTGTTGTATGCATCGACGGAGAACTGTGGCGCACTGAAAAGACGAGTGTTGGTGGTGAGAGAACGAAGCACAACGGATAGTCCGCCAACATGTGAGATGGGGAGACAGGCCAACCACGCATCGTCCGAAGTGACCCCTAGTCGTTCTGAAGTGGCATACGCACTTGCTCGGACCGCATCATGGGTGTGTACGACGGCCTTTGGAATTCCGGTTGTGCCACTGGTGGCAACAACAACGGCATCACCAGGTTCCACCGGCACACCGTGAACGCGTTGGTCAGAGCCGTTGAACATGATGGTGGGCTGAGCCACCGCGAGCACGCGATTTCGTTCTGCTACGGGTAGCCGTTGGTCGATAGGGAAAATTGCATCACCCTCATCCCAGGCTTGTTTGATGCGGTCAACGACGAGTGGGCCAAGCGGTAGATCTAGGCACACCAACTCATTCACACATTCAGCGTATGGGGCATGCGACACTTGACCAATGTCTGAATCGTCTCTCCGTGGTCCTGTGGTGTGGTGGCTCGGTGCCCGTCCCAAGACTCTTCCCGCTGCCGTTGTTCCTGTTGCGATCGGATGCGCAGTCGCATTAGAAGGAGAAACTCAAGTGTGGTGGCGCGCAGTCGCTGCGCTAGTGGTGAGTCTCGCGTTACAAGTTGGCGTCAATTACGCAAATGACTATTCGGACGGTGTTCGTGGCACGGATGAACAACGGGTGGGTCCACTTCGATTGGTGGGTTCAGGTAGTGCATCTGCCTCGTCGGTGAAGCGCGCAGCGTTTGTGTGTTTTGGGGTTGCGGCGTGCGCTGGAGCATTGCTGGCACTTACTACAACTTTGTGGCTGATAGCAGTGGGCTGCGCTGCGATTATTGCCGCATGGACATACACAGGAGGTCCGCGACCCTATGGTTATGCCGGCCTTGGCGAAGTGTTTGTCTTCGTCTTCTTTGGGGTGGTTGCAACCGTTGGCACACAGTATGTGGTGAGCGAGGAAATCACCAGCACGGGATGGATTTCATCAGTGGTTGTGGGGGCTTATGCATGTGCCTTGCTGGTCATTAACAATTTGCGCGATATTCCTGGTGACACGATTGCCGGGAAGAGAACGTTGGCAGTGAAAATGGGTGATTCACTGACGCGTCGTTTCTTTGTGTTGCTCTTGGGTCTTGGCCTTGGGGGAATTGTTCTGACAACGTTTACCGCCGGACCATGGGCGCTCATTGGCGTAGCAGGCATTGTTGCGGCACGACCCGCTGTTGTACGCGTGTCTCGTGGTGTACTCGGTGCCGAGCTCATTCCAGTATTGGGTGCTGTTGGTCGTGCTCAGCTGGTGTTGGGTGTGATGTATTCGCTTGGACTGTGTTTAGAGTTCGTGCTGTAAGAGCCACTGGCTGATGACATTCGCGCACCCAATGGGGTCTTCAAGATGAACGGTGTGTCCCACATTGGGATGAATATGCAGCGTTGAATTCGGTAGCAAAGCGTGGAGGCGATGCGCGATGGTAGAGAATTTGGTGTCGTTTTCTCCAGCAATAATCAAGATGGGAACATTCAGATGTGGAAGCGAGTTCCACATAGGTTCTTGAGTTCCAGTTCCACACAGCCGAAGTGACGATGCCAGCCCTTGTGCGGTATTGGTGAGCCGGTCAGGAATTCGTGCTGTTTCTGTGGTCAAGCCAGAAAACATGGGGAGCGCTAGCCACTCGGCAATAAATGCAGGGACTCCAATACTCAGAATATGTTCTGCCAAATCGGTGTCGCTAGCTACTCGTTGTGTGCGTTCATCCTGGGTGTCTAGACCAGCTGTTCCGCTAATGAGAACTAATCCGCGAAATGCAGACGGATTCCTCACCGCTGCAACAAGCGCCATTCGAGCACCCATCGAATATCCGACCAGAACCTCGCCTGCGCACATCTCACGTAAAACATCGGCTGTCTCGTGAAGGGTGAGCGAAACGTGTGATTCGCCATGGTCCGGTGCGTCAAGAAGAGTTGCGCGGATGGGGACTGTGATGTGATCGAGCAATGGTTGCCATGATGATCTGGTTTGAGTAAAACCATGCAGAAACGACACTGCAGTACCTGTCCCAGACGTATGGGACGCAAGGCGCTTCACTTTGACAACACCCGCTCCAGCACTTGAACGAATACGTCTACATCCTGTGCTCCTGGCACCATGTACTTGCCGTCGATGACGAAACAGGGAACTCCTGTGATTTCCATGTCGAGGGCAGACTGCAAGTCTGAACGAACTTCGTCCTTCCCCTCGTCGCTGTGAAGCCACTGGGCTAATTGATCTGCGGGAAGGCCAATAGAAGCCGCGCACGCAACAATGACGTCATCTGAGCCAACATCTTTTCCTTCAACGAAGTACGCGCGTAACAGGCTTTCCTTCAGTTGGTTTTGCATGTCCGAGCCGAAGTGGCTGAGCGTCCAGTGAAGGGCTCGATGGCACTGGATGGTGTTCGCACGCAGAGCAATGTCCATATTGAAATCAATTCCATCGCCAGCTGCCACGTTGGTGACGTGTTGAAGAATCTGGAGAGCTCGATCTGTGCCGCCGAACTTCTTTGCATACGCGTCAACGACAGGTGTGGGGGCACCGACTGGGGCTGTGGGGTCTAGCTGATACGCCCGGAAGACAACGTTGATGGGCTCTGTGACACCCTTCTCTCTCAGGCGGGACACGGCCGTCTCGAATCGGCGCTTACCTATGTAGCACCATGGGCAGACCACATCAGACCAGATTTCAACTTGCACAAGTGACACGATAGAACCCATGACTACTCCCGGAGACACTGCAGCCACGTTTTGTGCAACTTTGGTGGACGAATGGATCCTCCATGGGGTTCAACACGCCGTTATTGCACCAGGCAGTAGAAGCACACCGCTAGCAGTGCAGTTGGCGCTTCGATCCGAAATCTCTCTCCATGTGTTTCATGATGAGCGCAGTGCATCTTTTGCGGCACTTGGCATTGGCGAGGCCACTGGTCAACCAGCCATCTTGTTGTGCACATCGGGAACAGCGGCAACTCATTTTCATGGGGCGGTCGTAGAAGCGCATCAGGCAAGGGTTCCCATGATTGTGTGTACTGCTGATAGGCCGCCCGAGCTGAAAGATGTGGGCGCACCGCAAACAATTGATCAAACACAACTTTTCGGAACTGCGGTGCGCTGGTTTCATGACCCCGGAGTTCCTTCTGCTGACGCTTCTCATACATGGCGCTCGTTGGCGGCACGAACGGTGTCTCTTGCGGTGGGATCCATTCCGGGTCCTGTGCATGTGAATCTTCCTTTTCGCGAACCACTTTTGGGAAGTGCAAGCAATCTGCCTCCACGGCGCGTTGACAATGGTGTAGGAGCAGCATGGTCAACGTTGTCGCGTTCACATGAAGTGGGTCACGACAGTGTTGAGCAGCTTGCCAAGATTGTGTCTGGGAAGAACGGTGTCATCGTTGCGGGCCGTGGATCTTCTCCAGAGGTCGTGGAGTGTGCACGTGCCCTGAACTGGCCAGTGTTTGCAGATTCACGCAGTGGGTTACGTGTGTGCGACTCGAACATTGTGCTGGCTTTTGATTCCATTCTTCGAAATGCATCTTTCGCACAGCAGATGCGTCCAGACGTGGTGGTCAGAATTGGTGACCCACCTGCATCGAAAGTGTTGGCGCAGTGGATTGCAGCCTGCCAACCAGCGGTGGTTCAGGTGGGCGATACTTCAGCGGTCACCGACCCAGATCATTCGGTCGTTCTCCATGTTGTTTCACATGTTGGCCAACTGATGAGTGCCGTGGGTAAACGCTCCGTATCGGCGTCAAGTGAATGGCTGTCGCGCTGGTCTGCAGCTGAAGTTGCAGCCCAGACCGCATTGTCGAAATGGTGTGCCCAAAATTGGTCAGAGCCTGCATCGGCGCGGACCTTGACTGATGCGCTCAGCCCTGACACGCATCTGGTGGTGTCATCGTCTATGCCTGTGCGCGATGTGGAGTGGTTCGGAACAGTGACACCTGGTGTTGTGGTGCATTCGAATCGAGGCACAAACGGTATTGATGGGGTTATTAGCACGGCTGTTGGAATTGCATTGGCTACTCATGCGCCCACCGTTGTTTTTGTCGGAGACATCGCGTGCTTGCATGACAGCAACGGTTTGCTCGGGCTGATGGCGCGAGATGTAGATGTCACTGTGGTGGTCAGCAATAACGATGGAGGAGCAATCTTCTCGTTCTTGCCGCAAGCCGGACAGGTCTCTGAGAAGACTTTTGAATTGTTGTACGGAACGCCCCATGGGGTGGACTTTGCATCGTTAGCTGCTGCTCACGGGATTCCATTTCATCGTTCGACATCTGCATCCGAATTGCAGTCGGCACTGTCGTTGAGAGGGTCTCGTTTTATTGAGGTTCCATCCAGCCGAAATGACAACGTGTCGCATCACGATCTGGCTCATGCCAGTGTTGTGGATGCTGTAGCTACGGTCTGACGATTGCCGACAACATTGCCTGAAACTTGGCTTGAGTCTCGGCGAGTTCGCTGTGGGGCTCACTTTCGGCAACGATGCCACCACCTGCGAAGAGGCGTGCAGAACGGTTGTCGTCACTCAGTTCTGCGCAACGGATGGTGACTGCGAACGCCCCATCACCGCACTGATCTATCCAACCGACAGCGCCCCCGTAGTTGCCACGAACAAACCCTTCGTGTTGTGTGATGAGATCGAGGGCCTCTTTCCTTGGAGAACCACCGAGAGCCGGTGTTGGACACAACAACGATGCCAATTCAAGTACATGCGGACGTGGTTCGGTCAATGCGCCTTCAATTGCGGTGCCGAGGTGCTGCACATTCGCCACCGTGACGATGGAGGGCTCAGCTTCCCAGTCAAGATATGAGCAGAATGGCAGCAATGTGTCATGAACCATGTCGATAACGACACGGTGTTCAATTTGGTTCTTGGTGCTGTTGATGAGTTCTGCGGCAAGTCGCGCATCGGTGTCCGGGTCTCCCGTGCGTGGTGCAGTGCCAGCAAGAGGGTGGCTGCGAACAGTTCTGTCTTGGACCTCTACCAAAAGTTCGGGAGATGCCCCAATCATCGTGCCTACTTTGAAGCGGTAACTAGATCCGAACGACGCACGCAGCCGTATGAGGATGCCATGCACATCCATCGGATGTTCGGCTGTGATCTGAATGTCGCGAGCAATGACAGCTTTGCTTAATTGCTTATTCTTCACGGCATCGCGTGCAGTCGTGACAGCCTGAAGATAGGTGGCGATAGGGGTAATGGGTCGCACTTCAAAAGCGTTTGTTGTCATTGGGGGCTTGTGCGGACGAACGGATGAAAGTTCTACTTGTAGCGCATCGTCGGTTAGTTGTGAATCGTCATGGTCAATCAACGTGACCGTGTGCGTACCATCGGAGTGTTTGCGGAATGTAACTCGTGGTATGAAAAATTGACCTTCGTTGTCTGGAAGAAACGGAATCAATCCGAGCGCGATGGGGCGATGCTCAGTACTTAACGGATGAGATTCGAGCGCCGATAATTCTTTTTCAATTGATTGAGAGGAATGTTGCGAAGCGACACCACGGGCCGCTATTCCGACGCCATCTCTGACAAACAACATTCCATCACCGGCACACACATCGTTGAGATCAAACGGAGTTGTGACAATGAACGAGCGATACCTCATGGGTTTCTCGTACCGACCATCAGTTGAGTGAGTCCGCCGCTGAGTTGTGTATGCGTTGCGTCGGAAAAGCCCGCGTCGCGAAGTTTCTGCACAAGTACGGTGCGGTCTGGCAAGTAGGCGACGCTCTTTGGCAGATATCGATATGCGGCACCGTCGCTGAGAAGGGCCCCGATTTTGGGAACTATCTTTCCAAAGTAGATGTTGTTCCCGAATCGAATGAGGGGATTATGTGGAACACCAACATCAAGTAACGCGATGCGGCCTCCTGGGCGTATAGCGCGTGCGCACTCTGCAAAGAATTGGTCAAGATCAACCAAGTTGCGAAGCGCAAACCCGCAGATGATTCCGTCCACTGAAGCATTCGGCACTGGAAGGTTCAAGATGTCGGCTTGCGCGCGTGGTGCGCCGCTTCGATCATGGGACAACATTCCAAACGACAAATCCATAGAGATGGGATGCAGACCTGCGCGCGCAAGGTCGATACAGAGATCGCCAGTCCCTGCGGCGAGGTCGAGGACGGTAGACCCAGTCGGAAGTGCGAGATCTCTGACAGCGCGTCGACGCCATCGGACATCGAGTCGAAAAGTCATGATGCGATTCACCATGTCGTAGCGCGGTGAAATGGCATCGAACATGTGTCGCACCATGCGCGCCTTCTCTGCACCCTCTGGTAGGTGAGCGGTGTCCCAGGAAGATGAGCCTGAGGTCGGGCCAGTGGGTGGGGAAGAAGTCACAGTGGTCAGGCTATTGGATACAAACAGAAGGAAGTTTCTTGATTCGCCGACATGAGTCACGGGGAAGCAGAATGAGAGCAGTCTTGAGTAGGGGGAGACACCGTCATGATTGATTTCACGCTTGCACCGGAGCACGAAGAAATTCGCAATCGCGTACGCGACTTTGTTGACAACGTCATTAAGCCGGCTATGGAGCCGTATGGACATCGTGACGAGATGGAGCCAGAAGTTCGCGCCGCATATGTGCGTGACCTCATTGAGCTGCGCAAGAAGGCAGTTGAAGCTGGATTATGGCTTCCGCACATGCCCAAAGAGGTTGGCGGCATGGGGTTAGGGCATGTGGCGTTAGCCATGGTGCAAGCCGAGGCGGCAAAAACACGGGTTGGCCCTTGGGTGTTCAACTGCAATGCTCCCGATGAAGGGAACATGCACACCTTGTTGCACTGGGCAACAGACGAGCAGAAGGAAAAGTATTTGGTTCCGCTGTTGAAGGGAACCTCATCGTCTTGTTTTGCGATGACAGAACCAGAAGTTGCCGGATCTGACCCAACATTGATTCAAACTCATGCCATTAAAGATGGTGATGAATGGATTATCAACGGCCACAAATGGTTTATCTCTGGTGCTCGACGTGCAAAGTTTGCAATTCTCATCGCTCGGACTGAAATGGATGTACCACCAGGCTCACGTGGGGCAAATACCGCATTCTTGATTGACCTTCCTACGGAAGGTTGGAACGATGTTCGTGAAGTGGAAACAATGCATGGTTCCACTGGTCACTCCGAGATTGTGATCACTGATCTGCGGGTACACGATCGACAAATTCTTGGAGGTCGTGGAAATGGGCATCGACTTGGGCAATATCGTCTCGGTCCAGCACGTCTCGCACACTGCATGCGATGGGTTGCACAAGCCGAAACAGCGCTGGACATGATGGTGGAACGTTCTTTGAAGCGTTACAGCCATGGCTCCTACCTAGCTGAGAAGCAGGGAGTTCAATGGATGATTGCCGATTCGGCAATGGAGTTGTACCAGTGCAAGTTGATGATTCTTCATGCTGCATACAAGATTGACAAGGGAGAAGACTTCCGAACAGAAGTGTCAATGGCAAAGCATTTTGTTGCAAATAGTTTGAACCGCATTATTGACCGAGCAATTCAAGTTCATGGTGCTTTGGGGTATTCAACCGACACGCCGCTCGCGAACATGATGCAGAACGCTCGGTGGGCGCGATTCGCAGATGGTGCAGATGAAATTCACCAAATGCGAATTGCAGAGAACACCATCAAGGCATTTACTGACACTGGTACCACTCGTCGTGCGACGGGCGACCTTCCTGTTTAGTCAGACATAGGGTTAGTTGTCGTCTTACGGGGCTTCTTGCGCTATCTGTTTTGCCCAGCGATAGTCGGCCTTTCCAGCTGGTGATCGAACAATTGACTGCACGAAAACGAATGCCTTTGGAAGCTTGTAGCGCGCGATGTGTTGTTCTGCGTGTTGAAGCAATGTTGCTTCATTCGGATGAGCACCGTCGACCAGTCGTACAACCGCGACTACTTCATTTCCCCAGCGTTCGCTCGGGCGTCCTGCCACGACACAGTCGTAGACATCTGGGTGCGACTTCAGCGCAGCTTCCACTTCCTCGGCAAAGATCTTCTCACCACCAGAGTTGATGGTGACTGAGTCGCGTCCATGAAGTTCAATAATCATGTCTGCAGACACTCTGGCGCGATCTCCTGGAACTACGTAACGAACGCCATCCACCACTGGGTACGTCTTTTTCGTCTTCAATTCGTCGTTTAAGTACCCAAGTGCGAGCCGGCCGCTCTTAGCTAGCCATCCCAACTCCTCGTGTCCAGGTTCGAGAACACGAGTCATGTCTTCGGACAAGATGTGGTTTTGCGGCGTCATCGGGAATGTGCCCGTGCTCGTGGCTCCTGCCGCCGAAACATGAGAAAGCTGTCCGCCTGCTTCTGAAGAGCCCAATCCGTCCACCATCATGATCCATGGCAAGTGGTCCAAGAACTCTTTCTTCAAATGCGAGGAAAGTGCTGCCCCGCCTGAAAGCACGGTGAGAAGCGACGATAAATCACGCGTGTTGTTTTTTAGTCCGTCTAACAGTGGACGAGCGAAAGCATCTCCAACAATGAGGAGGAAGTTCACCTTCTCTTGCTCCACCAGACCCCAGATGTCATCAGCATCAAGTCGGTCTGGTTGAGACTGAACGATGATTGTTCCACCAGAGAGCCATGTGCGCATGGCAATCCAGTGTCCTGCACCATGCATAAAGGGTGGACTTGGCAAGGAACGCATTGCGCCAACAGCTTCAACAAGAAACTCGTCAACGGTTGTGGCCGTCTTTGATCCAGCAAAACACTCCACTACTGCGTCAGCATTTCGCCACAGAACTCCCTTGGGCATTCCTGTGGTACCGCCTGTGTACAAGATGTACAGGTCGTCACCGTGATAGCCGCCCACTGGCTTGCTGACAGGCGACTGAGCAAGTGCGTCTTCGTACCACACAGCTCCGGGCAGTAGGGAGTTGTTGCTGCTGTCTGGAACTTGAATGATCACTTTGAGAGCAGGAAGGGTATGGCGGATTTCTTGCAGAAGGGGAGCAAAGCGTGAATGAATCACCACTGCTGAGGCCTGAGAATCGGTGAGCAGGTACTGCAGCTCTTCGGCTACGTATCGATAGTTCACATTGAATGGCGCAACTCGCGCCTTCCATGACCCCAACATCGCCTCAAGGTATTCATTGCCATTGTGTAGATAGATAGCAAGATGGTCTTGACCTGATTCCCAGCCGTTCAATGAATCTCGTTCTGTGTGGCATCCGAGGCCTTGTTCGTTGAGATAATTGGCAAGTTGCCGCGTGCGGTCAGTGATTTGTTGCCATGTGAATCGTTTGTCTCGAAAAACAAGACACACCTCGTCGGGGCGAGTTGCTGCAATTGCTTCGTGCAGTTCTGGATAACTGATTACTGCGGGTGGAAATGAAGACATAGAGGAACGATAACCTCGGCACCGAAGGAGATCTCATGTCGAAGAATGCGCACGATCCCATTTTCGGAGTCTTCATTCCGCAAGGGTGGAAGATGGAACTAGCAGGTATTGAAGGGGCTGAAAAGAAGTGGAACACCGCTGTCAATATTGCGGTGCTTGCAGAAGAACTCGGATTTGACTCCATTTGGGTGTACGACCACTTTCATAATGTTCCCAAGCCTGCACACGAAGCTGTATTTGAGTGTTGGACAACTATTGCCGCAATTAGTCAAAGGACTTCACGAATTCGTTTGGGCCAGATGGTCGGATGCAACAGCTATCGAAACCCCGGACTGCTGGCAAAGATCACGTCAACGGTGGATGTCATCTCAGGTGGCCGTCTGGACTGGGGGATTGGTGCCGGATGGTACGAGAACGAGTACAAGGGATATGGATACGAGTTTGCAAAGCCTTCTGATCGCATTGGAATGCTTCGCGAAACCGTCGAGATCGTGAAATCGATGTGGACCCAGCCTGAGACCACCTATGACGGCAAGTTCTACTCCATGTCGCGAGCACATTGTGATCCAAAACCATTACAGCAACCCACTCCACCAGTGTGGATTGGCGGGGGTGGAGAACAACTCACATTAAGAGTGGTGGCCGAGCACGCAGATGTGTCAAATTTTGGAAGTTCGCTTGAAGAATTTGTCAAGAAGCGTGAAATCTTGAAAGGTCACTGTGCTGCCATTGGACGTGACGAAGACACCATTCGCAAAACCATTTCTAGTGAAGTCTTCATTCGCGAGTCTGAAAAAGAAATTGAGCAAGCAGGATCTCGTAACCCATGGGGCCTTGCTCCTGATCAATGGCGTGAAAAGGCTCTTGTCGGCACGCCAGAACAGGTGGCCGAGAAGATTCAGAAGTATCTGGATGCTGGATGTACGGGGTTTATTCCGTGGTGTCCGGATTATCCCAGCACCGAGACGATTGAGCTGTTCGCCAAAAAGGTCATTCCGCACTTTCGATAGGGCGAATGTCCGCTAGCGAACGGTTGCATCCCTGCCTATTGGGCGGCGTAGTAACGGAAGATGACTTCGGCCACGCACGATGGCTTGGAAGAGCCTTCTGTTTCAAACGTTGTTTCAATCGTGACTTGGGCGCCACCTGCGATGTCGTCCACTGCCAAAATCTTGACGCCCGCACGGAGTTTTGCTCCGACTGGTACGGGAGCCATGAAGCGCACTTTGTTGGCTCCGTAGTTCACTCCCATGGCAACGCCTCCGACGGAGAAGATCTGTGGAAGAAGTACCGGCCCCAGCGACAACGTGAGGTAGCCATGTGCAATCGGGCCACCAAAGGGTGACTGTGCCTTGGCGCGCTCTGGGTCAGTGTGGATCCATTGTTGGTCACCTGTGGCGTCAGCAAACAGTTGAACACGTTCTTGGTCGATGGTCATGTACTCGGAATAACCAAGATGTTCTCCGATGAGAGTTTTCAGTTCAGTGAGGTTTTCGATGTGTCGTGCCATGACAACAGTGTGACACATCTGGTCCCTCTTCAATCAACGAAGCCAACTCTTCGCATAATTGCGACTCATGGGGTGTAGTACGAGGGCGACCAAGGCGACCTCAAACATCAGGCCCACATAACTGGAGCCCACAATGACATCTCTCCAAGAGATGAACGGAGCCAGTTCGAATTTGAAGAGCATCCTCAGAACAAAGGGCGAGAATGCAGCCAAAACTGCGAAGTACCAACCCAAGAGCTTTCCATTTGCCATAAAGAAGCCGGCCGCGGGGAAAGCAATGATGCAGACAATTGTGATGAGTGCGTACACCCCACCTGCAACGCGTAGGTATCCCTCCACGTCATTGCGGTCTAGAAAGCGGAGAAATGCGAAAACTCCATCGATGTACAACAGAATGGTTGCAATGGAGAGAGTCTGCGGCTGCATACGGTCAAACCATTTGCGATAGTCAAGATCCTTGAATGCGTTCTGAAGCATGATGCAAGTATTGCGCATCACCGTCTCATAAGTGTTCTTATTGAGATGTTTTGTCACTACTCTGTGTGTGTGCGGAGTGGCTTTGTGACGTTTGTTGGACGACCCAATGTTGGGAAGTCAACGTTGTTGAACGCTATTTGTGGTTCGAAAGTTTCTATCGTTTCCAACAAGCCACAAACCACGCGCACTCGTGTTCGGGGCGTCTTTCACGGTGCGGACGGACAAATCGTTTTTGTGGATACTCCTGGTATTCACAAACCCGTCACTGCTCTTGGTGAGCGCGTGAATGCAACAGCTCTGGACAGTGTTAATGATGTCGAAGTGGTGTGTCTATTGATAGACGCATGCAAGCCATTTGGTCGCGGTGATCAGTGGGTCGCTGACCATATTGACATCCGGAATGCATTTGTGGTCGTTAACAAGATCGATAAAGCGACTCCTGAACAACTCATGGCACAATTGCAGGCTTTGTCAACCCTTGATGCTCGTGCGTACTTTCCTGTGTCTGCTCAGACGGGCGAGGGGGTGCCACAACTGCTCGAGGCCTTGATGGAACAGATGCCTGAGGGCCCTGAGTATTACCCCGTTGACATGGTCTCTGACATAGACGAACACAGTTGGGTGGCTGAACTGGTTCGCGAGCAGTTGTTGGCGGTACTAAAAGATGAATTGCCCTACTCGGTCGCAACAAAGGTGACTGAATGGGAATGGCCTCGCGTCCGCTGTGAGATTTATGTTGAGCGTGAGAGCCAAAAAGGGATGGTCATTGGTAAGGGTGGCGACTTGCTCAAGAAGGTCGGACAAGCAGTACGTCAGCAAATGGCTCCGGGCGCATTTATTGAGTTACACGTAGTGGTGGACAAAGACTGGCAACAGCGACCCGATCGATTAGAGAGACTCGGGTACTAAGAGCGGGTTTGCTCTACGGCGATGTCTTCTTGGTGATGTCGCGAAGAAATTGCTCGACCTCGGAGCGATGGCGAGTACGCGTCATGGGTGGTAGGGCCGCGATGAGCGTGCGCCAATAATTTTTTGTTGCCAACCGGTTGTCGAGCACTGCCACAACACCCATGTCGTCAGCGGTTCGAATGAGTCGACCCGCGGCTTGAGCCAGTGATGTCGCGGCAATGGGCAGGTCGATCAGGGCGAAGGACTTTTCACGCCCGACTGCTTCTCGTCGGGCTTCAAGGAGTGGGTCATCGGGCCTTGGAAAAGGAAGTTTGTCGAGGACAACGAGCGAGAGTGTGCGACCAGGAAGATCTACTCCCTGGAAAAATGATTGTGAGGCAAAGATGCACGCGTGTTCGTCTTCTTTAAACATCTCAATGATTCTTTGGCGCGAATAATCGGCGGGGCTCAATATGGGGAACGGCACTCGTTCTCGCAACGCAAGCGTTGCTTCAGTCATTGCTTTGTTGCTGGTGAAGAGTGCAAGAGTGCGTCCACCTGCGGCCGTGATGAGGGCTTCCAATTCGTCGTGAACAAACTGGGTGAAATGTGGAGAATTGCGATCGGGAAAGGTGGGCGAACAGTACAGGCGCGAATTTCGTTCGTAGTCAAAGGGGGAATCAACAGTGAGGACTTCCGTGCCATCTAATGGAAGTCCCACACGTTCTGGCATTGCGTTGGGAATGGTGGCGCTCGCCAACACCGCTACATGAGAATCCCAGACATTCTTCTGCAGGACATCGCCGACATGGAGAGGGCTGATGGACAAGACAGGTCGTTCTGGGGAACCCTGTACATACGTGACGTATCCGCTGTATGTGCCCAGTGCTAGATCAAGTGATTCCACAAGTCGAGCACCCTGTGTTTGTGCTCGATAAATGCGTTGCTGGGCGGGTTCGTTATCTGTCTTTATCTCGCGTGTCTCTGCAATGAGGCTGTTGACTTCAAGACGAATGAGGTTGAGGACATCGGTGATTGAGTTGGGGAGCGGTTGAGAGATACGTTCACCAAGTCGAGGGCTTAACTGTCCAGACAATTGAAGTCCGAGATCTTCCAATTTGTTTGTGAGTTGCGGGTCGGCAATAACGCGTCGTATTGACGATGCAAAAGAGGAAACGCGGCCGTTGGAAATGTTTGTTCCCACTGTGTCGCTGAGAACTGATTCCAGATGATGTGCTTCGTCAAAGATCACAACTTCGTGCTCAGGCAAGATATGACCGCCACTTGCGATGTGGTTCCCATAGAGATGGATGTTCACCACCACCACGTTGGCCTCGTTAGCTGCGTCGCGTGCACGTTCTGCAAAGCACGCGGATCCCACCGGGCACTTGTTCTTGCCGGGGCATTCATCCATGCCAACACTGACCGCCAGACGTGCCTTCTCCGACGGAAGTTTGTCTCGTTCTTCAAAGTCTCCTGTGGCGGTTTTCTTTGACCAGGCAACTAGGTCGGCAATTTCTTTGGTGACCTTGTCTGAAGTTTCTTCAAACTGCAGTTGGGACGATGCATCGTCGCGTTCTCTGACGCGCTGCAAACACACATAATTGCTGCGTCCTTTGACTACTGCCCAGCTGAAATCGACCTCGAGATGTTCTTGAAGAAGGGGAAGATCGTGACGATGAAGTTGATCTTGCAGTGCCTTAGTCGCGGTTGCGACAACAACTTTTTTCCCGTCAAGAATTGCAGGCACGAGATAGGCGAGTGACTTTCCGGTTCCTGTTCCGGCTTGAACAATTGAATGGCGTCCAGCAGACAACGACTCGGCAATAGTGTGCGCCATGTCAATCTGGCCCTGTCGTTCTTCGGCGCCCGCAAATGATGACGTGACTTTGCGGAGAGCTTCAATTGCGTGACGGCCAGCAGCACTCATGCGTGTGGTGAATGATGAAGTGCGAGTTCTATGGCTTCGTCCAATTCGGTTTTGCCGAAGTCTGGCCATGGGCGGTCTGTGAAGTACACGTATGCACCCGAGATATGCCAGAGCAAGAAGTTAGAGATACGTGATTCTCCAGAGGTGCGCACCAGAACGTCGACGGGGGGAAGTGTTGGGTCGTACAAGTTGTTTGTGATGGATTGAGTTGTGACTGGTCCCTGGGTCATTGCACGCTGAGCTGCTCTGACAAGTTCAGCGCGACTGCCGTAATCGAACGCAATGGTGACGGTGAGGCCCGTGTTGTGCGAGGTGTCTGCAATTGCCTTCTGAATTGCTTTTTGAACGTAGACCGGTGTGCGCGAACCCTTCTCGTTGAACGGACGACCAATCCATCGTGTTCGCGCATTGCGCTCATTCATTTCACTTGTTCGTGCAAAAAGTTTGCGATGGAGGGACAAGATATGGCGCACTTCTGTTCGCGGCCTCACCCAGTTTTCTGTAGAAAATCCAAACGCTGTCAACCAGCCCACTGGCCGCATGGCTGCGGCTCGCACGGTCTCGGCAAGCGCTTCCTCTCCCGCCGTATGACCCTCGGTGCGAGGGAGTCCCCGGCGGCGAGCCCAACGCCCGTTTCCGTCCATGATGCACGCAACGTGGAGGGGGGCAACATGGTCAGCCATAGCGGTTCCACCCTAGTGAGAATGTGTGTCGGACAGAATGCAAGGTCTGTGCACAGGTGGGCGTGGGAGACTAGAGGACATGCAAGGCAAGCCCACACAGCCTGAATCAGGCCTCTCTCACGTGGTGGTTGCGGGTGGGTCGCCCGACGAATGGGCTCAGATGACCGTTACGGAATGGACTGAGCGGATCCACTCCGTTGCGCGGGCTGCGGCAGCCGAGGGAGCGCATTGGGTCACGGTCTTACCGCACCATGGTCCCGATTTCACTCGCGAAGAGTTTCAAGAATTTTCATTGTTGATGGGCGCAGTTCGTGGTGTGCGCAATGTTGAGGTGTCTCACGGCGTCAGGTTTGTGTGGAACTCGGGTGATGTCCATGTCATTGTTGACCCGTCTGCAAATGGCCAACAAAGGTTTGCCGACACAATTGAAGGTCTTCGTCGCAGCGGTGTTTCTCCTGATCACGTCACGGAAGAAAGTGTGTCACTTGCTGTATTGGCACCTGCTGATTCAGAACCTGACTTGGTTGTCATCTTGGGGCCTGCAAATCTCATTCCAGCCACCATGATTTGGGAACTTGCGTACAGCGAGCTTGTGTTTCTCGATTTGGACTGGATGAAGTTTGAAACGTCTCATCTCGAATTGGCTATTGATGACTTCAATCGACGACATCGTCGGTTTGGTGGACTTGATTCGTGAGCACTTATCGCGATCATGCGATTGTTTTGGGCTCGCACAAGTTTGGTGAAGCTGACCGCGTCATTGTTTTGTTGTCCGAAACTCATGGGAAAATTCGTGCGGTTGCAAAGGGTGTCCGCAAAACAAAATCTTCTATTGGTGCTCGGCTGGAGCCGATGAGTCATGTTGATATCTCGCTTCGTCGAGGACGCGAGCTTGACACGGTCGACCAGGTGAAGTTGATCAATACCTTTCATCAACTTCGCGGCGATTTTGACCGATTGCGTCAAGGTCTTGCAATGGTTGAGGCAATGAACAAAATCACCCCCGATAGAGAGCCAGTTCCCGAGTTGTATGCGCTCTTGTCTCGTGCATTGACTGCCGTGAACGATCGACATTCGCCGCTCCTTCTCGCTGCATTCTTCTGGCGTCTTATCTCCGTGGAAGGTCAGGCTCCGCAACTAGACGTGTGCGTTCGGTGTGGTGATGCCAGTGACGTCTTTGTATTCGACGTTCTTGAAGGTGGGGTGCACTGTCCGTCATGCGGTTCGGGTCGGCCAATCACGGAGAATGCTCTCACGATCATGCGGGACATGTTGGGTGGACAGATGAATAGAGTTCTTGACCTTGCTGAATCTCCAGCAGTGATGGAGGTCAATGCGCTCGCCATGGATGCAATGGAGTCGCATTTGGAACGACGCCTGAAGTCCCTCGGCGTGTTCGACCGTCACTTGTAGGCTTGGAACCTATGCCCGCGCAAGATCTCGACCAAATTGTCAACCTGTGTAAGCGTCGTGGATTCGTGTATCCCAGCGCCGAGATTTACGGCGGCTTTCGTTCGTCATACGACTACGGCCCGCTTGGGTCCCTGATGTTGCGCAATGTGAAAGATGCATGGGTGCGCACGATGGTGCAGCAGCGCGATGACGTGGTCCTCATTGATGCGGCAATTCTCGGTCCGCCACAGATTTTTGAAGCTTCTGGTCACTTGGCAAATTTTTCCGATCCCTTGGTGGATTGCACCGTCTGTAAACGTCGTTTTCGTGAAGACCATTTGGAGACACGTGACTGCCCTCAGTCAATGAAGGGATGTCAATTCACCGAAGCTCGCGCCTTCAATCTCATGTTTAAGACGACTGCAGGTCCTATCGAAGGGGCTGGTGCAGATGTGTACCTTCGTCCCGAGACGGCACAAGGAATGTTCGTGAACTTCATGAACGTCTTGCAGACCAGCCGCAAGAAGCCGCCATTTGGAATTGCACAAGTAGGTAAGAGTTTCCGTAACGAAATCACTCCTGGAAACTTCATCTTCCGTACTCGCGAGTTTGAACAGATGGAGCTTGAATTTTTTGTGCCGCCATCTGAAGGTCCAAAGTGGTACGAGTATTGGTGTCAAGCACGCTTGGATTGGTACGTCGAACTGGGAATCCCGCGTGAGATGCTTCGCATTCGCGCCCATGATGCCGATGAGCTGTCGCATTACTCAGCTGGAACAAGCGACGTTGAATTCCTGTTTCCTTGGGGCTGGGGAGAATTGGAAGGAATTGCGCAGCGAACCGATTTCGACCTCACTCAACATGCCAAGGCATCTGGGCAGAAGTTGGAGTACTTCGACCAATCCACAAATGAGCATTACATCCCGTATGTGGTCGAGCCTGCGGCCGGAGCAAACCGAACCATGGCTGCGTTTCTCTTGGCTGCCTACGACGAAGATGTAGTGAACGACGAGACTCGCACCGTGTTGCGCCTGCATCCACGATTAGCCCCCTACAAAGTGGCTGTTCTGCCGTTGTCCAAGAAAGATACGTTGACTCCACTTGCTCGTCAGATTTTCCAGCAGCTCTCGCAGCGCTACATGTGCGAATACGACGAAACCCAACAAATTGGTCGTCGCTATCGCCGCCAAGACGAAATTGGGACGCCTCTGTGCGTCACGGTCGATTTCGACTCGTTGGAAGACCAGTCGGTAACCATTCGCCACCGCGACACCACTGAGCAGGTTCGCGTGCCGATCGCTGATCTTGAGATAGAAGTTGCTCGACTGCTTGGTTTCTAGCGTTCTTCGTTCGCTACCTGCGTAACGCGTTGGGCAGAGTAGTTTCAAGGGGTCAGATGCGTCATGGAGGACACAATGAGCCAAGTTAGTTTGATTGTTAAGTTGCCAGCAGCCGAGGGTAAGGGTGCAGAACTTGCAGAAGCCTTTAAGGCGGCTTTCGAGCACGTGAATAAAGAAGACGGCACCCGCTACTACATCTTGCATGTTGATGCATCTAACTCAGATGTGTTGTGGATTTACGAGATGTATGAAAATCAAGACGCGGCGAACGCTCACATGGCGGCAGATTGGTTTGCGCCATTTGGAAAGTCGCTTGCACCGTTCATGGGTGGTCGTCCAGAAATGAATTTTGTGACTCCGCTTGGTGGCAAGGGCTTCTAAGTCATCCATGCCGGCCACGTATCTCGACGCGATTCTTCAACGTCATCGTGAACGTGCCACAGCCGACACTCGTACTCTGAACGAACTGATTCAGGAAGCTCGCGCCTGTGAGCCTCCTCGTGGGTTTGCGCGAGCACTTCAGCAGTCACCACATTTGGCCGTTATCGCCGAATTCAAAAGGCGTTCGCCGTCTAAAGGTGTGTTGAATCACGCCATGCAGCCAGACGATATGTCACAGCGGTATCAACGTGGCGGTGCAACGTGTCTGTCAGTACTTACGGACGTTGAGCACTTTGGCGGATCGGTGGAAGATCTGAAATCTGCTCGCGCTGCGTGCGATTTACCGGTGCTCAGAAAAGATTTCACGGTAGACGCTCGAGACGTGTGTGATGCACGCATCATGGGGGCCGATTGTGTGCTTTTGATTGCGGCAGCTCTGTCGGCTGATGAGTTGCGTGAGTATCTTGAACTCGCGCGCCATATCGATATTGACGCACTTGTTGAAGTGCACGACGAGGAAGAACTTTCTGTTGCTGTTGATGCTGGCGCGTCACTCATTGGGGTCAATCAACGGGATTTAGTCACTTTTGCTGTGGATCATGATCGTGCGGTTCGCATGGCATCGCAGATACCTAACTCCTGTGTGAAGGTGGCCGAATCTGGAGTTCGGGGTCGCAGCGACGCAGAATCTTTGAGACGGGCCGGATATCACGCTGTTTTGGTGGGGGAGCATCTTGTCACGAGTGACTCACCTGAAGCGGCGGTGACCGACCTGCTTGTTCATTAATGTCACCGTTGGGGTGATGCACAAGCACTACGGTGACGTCATGTTCGTAAAAATCTGCGGCATTACGAATGAAGAGGATGCACTGTTAGCGGTTGCACTCGGTGCCGATGCGGTGGGGTTTATTTTTGCCCCGTCTGTTCGACAGATTGCTGCGCAGAAGGTGTACGACATCACTCGTCGACTTCCGCCAGAGATTCTGACGGTCGCAGTGTTTCGTGACGAACATCCAAAGCGTGTTCTTGAATTGGTGCAGCAGAGTGGTGTGAAAGCAGCTCAGCTGCACGGTCACGAGCGCCCCGAGGATGTGGCTGAAGTGTCTCGGCATGTCAGGACTGTCATCAAGGCTGTTAGTGCCGGTGGTGTTGATGCTGCACGCGCCAACACGTTCGGTACGCCCTACATCTTGGTGGACGCGCCATCTCCAGGGTCTGGGAAAGTATTCGATTGGCACTTGGCTGCCGAGGTACCGGAGACCGTCAATGTCATTTTGGCCGGCGGTTTGACACCAGACAATGTTGCGGCTGGTATTCATCAGGTGAATCCATGGGGAGTCGACGTCAGCAGCGGTGTTGAACGTGAACCTGGGAAGAAAGACCCCATTCTGCTGAAGAGATTTATTCAGGCGGTGCGAGATGCGACTCCTCCCGCACCTGAACAAACTGGCGTACTGCCATATGACTGGATGGACGAGTGAGGTGTCACTCCAATCAGTGATGTGATTCCGCGTCTTTCGTGGTGGAATCTAGGTATGAGCATTTTGGTCACCCCCGGCGCAGATGGTCGCTTTGGCGAGTTCGGCGGTCGCTTCGTTCCAGAGACACTTGTGCCTGCGTGCCAAGAACTTGAAGCTGCGTTCACAGATGCCTGGGCCGACCCTTCATTTCGTACCGAACTAGACGATGTGTTGCGCGAATATGCAGGGCGTCCCAGCATGTTGACCGAGTGTCACAACCTCAGCGAGCAGTTGGGCATTCGCCTGATCTTGAAGCGTGAAGACCTTAACCACACTGGGTCTCACAAGATCAACAACGTCATCGGTCAAACACTGCTTGCTAAGCGTATGGGTAAGAAGCGTATTGTTGCCGAGACTGGCGCTGGTCAGCACGGTGTTGCTTCCGCGACTGCCGCTGCATTGATGGGTCTTGAATGCAAGGTGTACATGGGCGCAGTTGACGTTGCTCGTCAAGAATTGAATGTTTTTCGCATGCGTCTGTTGGGATCCGACGTAGAGGCTGTGACGTCGGGAAGTCAGACACTGAAAGACGCTGTAAATGAGGCGATGCGTGATTGGGTTGCGTCGGTGGAAACAACGCACTACTGCCTTGGTTCGGTCATGGGTCCGCATCCATACCCGTACATGGTGCGTCAGTTTCATCGAGTCATCGGCGACGAAGCGTTTGCGCAATGTAACGACCTGCTGGGCACAACCCCTGATGTCGTTGTTGCGTGTGTTGGTGGTGGGTCGAATGCCATGGGAATCTTCTCCGGATTCGTAGACACCCCTGCTCGACTGATTGGTGTTGAGCCAGCCGGTGGTGCAGCCGTGAAGCGAGGACAACCTGGCGTGGTGCACGGCATGAAGAGTTACTTGATGCAGGACGAATACGGACAAGTGCAAGAGGCGCACAGTATTTCTGCTGGTTTGGATTATCCAGGTGTTGGGCCAGAGCATTCGTACTTGGCATCAATTGGTCGTGCCGAATATCCAAACGTCACGGACGATGAAGTCATTGAAGCGTTTCAAATCATGTCGCGAGCAGAGGGGATCATTCCCGCTCTTGAATGTGCACATGCAATGGCGTGGATTATTCGCGAGGCACCTTCGATGCGTGGCAAGACGGTGCTGATGAATTTGTCTGGTCGCGGTGACAAGGATGTCGGTCAAATGATGAACATCTTGGGTGGCCTTGCGTGAGTGGTCGTTTGCAGAGCGCCCTGCAGTCTCGAATTTCGTCCGGCGGTAAGTGTCTCATTCCGTACATCACTGGTGGGTATCCAGGGTGGACTGATGCTGTTCGCGCATGCGCCGCGAACGGCGCCGATGCAGTTGAGATTGGATTGCCGTTTTCAGATCCGGTGATGGATGGCCCCATCATTCAGGAAGCGTCGCAAGTGGCGCTAGATGCGGGTGCCACTCCCGTATCGATACTTCATGATGCGCGCTCATTAGATGTAGGCATCCCTCTTGCTGTGATGTGTTACTACAACACTGTTTTTCACGCGGGACATGAAAGATTTGCCTCCGACTTGGCAGCGCATGGAATTAGTGCTGCCATCATTCCGGATCTGCCATTGGAAGAGTCGGGAGAGTGGACTCATGCAGCTGACGCCGCTGGTATTGAAACTGTGATGTTGGCAGCCCCTACCGCGCCTGACGAACGTTTGCCCCGCGTAGCAGAGCGAGCTCGTGGTTTCGTGTATTCAGTGGGTCTCTTGGGTGTGACGGGAGAGCGTGCGTCACTGGCTGACACCGCTACTGCATTGGCCGCGCGAGTGAAAAAAGTGACGACCATGCCCGTGCTTGTTGGGGTTGGTGTGTCAAACGCCGAACAGGCTGTCGAGGCAAGCAAGGTTGCAGACGGAGTCATCATGGGAGCGTCAGTCGTACGTCGTCTCATGGAGGGCGGGGCTGATGCGGTCGGCGTCTACGTTGCAGAGGTCAGATCTGCACTTGATTCCCATCAGTGGTGACATGAGCATTTTTGGGGGAGATGGTTGCGAACTGTGCGAGGCGGCTCGTATGTCTGAATGGTTCTACGAAGACGACGAGTGTTGGATCGCAGAGTGTGAGAGTTGTGCTGTGCCCATGGTGGTGTGGCGCACTCATGACGCAGATCCGCCTGAAGATGTGAAGCAACGTCTACATGAAAAGCTTGAACGTGTTGTTGAGACACATTTTGATTTCGAGATGCGAATCGACAACAACATGCGCACTATTCCAGATCATTACCATGCCCATGCGCGCCCCAAAGGTGGTTTTTATGGGTTTGGCTTGCGTCGTAACAACTAATCTGAGTGCATGTTGAAACAAGGATCAAAAGCGCCAAAGATTGAACTACTGGATCAGAACGAAAAGCCGTGGTCACTCGCTGCACAAGGAAAAAAGAAGGTTCTTGTCTATTTTTACCCGAAGGCTGACACTCCGGGCTGCACGGCACAGTCGTGTGGTTTGCGGGACATCTTGGGTGATATTGGGCGCACTGTTGTTGTTGGAATTAGTCCGGACATGCCCGCCAAACAGAAGAAGTTTGACGACAAATACGAACTGGGTTTTCCTCTATTGGCAGATACTGAACACAAAGTTGCCGAAGCCTTCAAAGTGTGGAAAGAAAAGTCCATGTACGGTCGCAAGTACATGGGAATTGAACGATCCGCGTTCCTTATTCAAGACGGTGTGGTTCTGGAAGCGTGGTACAAGATTTCTCCCGCAGATACTCCCAAGAACTTGCTGAAAGCTTTAGGAAAGTGAGTGACTTCGCTGCACCCATCGATGTGCTGCCGCATCGGCCGCCGTTTTTGTTTGTCGATCGAATCAGTGCATTGCAGGTAGGAGTCAGTGCAACAGGGCATTGGCGATTGAACGGCGACGAGTGGTTTTTCCCCGGCCATTTTCCTGGCCGACCCACTTTGCCGGGTGTTCTCATGTGTGAGGCCATCGCACAAGTAGGCGCCTATTGCGTTCTTACATCTCCGAATCACGCGGACAAGCTGCCGTTGTTTGGCGGAATCGATGGAGCACGTTTTCGCCGTCAAGTCATACCTGGTGACGAGTTGACGCTAGATGTCGAGTTGGGGCGAATGAGTGCTCGTGCTGGCAAGGGACATGGCGTTGCGCACGTAAATGGCGAGACTGCGTGCGAGCTTGATCTGATGTTCGTATTTGCTGACAAATAGATGTCGTGGCTCGTTTCTGAACTTCCAATGGTCATCGAGGTAGATGACCTCACGGTTCGTAGGTATTACATCTCAGATGCCGCTTCGCTAGTTGATGCCGTCACTGCGAGCTTGCCAGAACTCGCGCAATGGATGCCGTGGGCAAAGTTTGAACCTCAGACCGTGGCCCAACGTGAAGTGTTGATTGAGTCGTGGCAACAGGAATGGGACGACGGCGTCAATTTCACAATGGGAATCTTTCGCGATGGTATTTGTGTGGGCGGTACTGGGCTTCACTTGCGTGGCAACATTGGAGATCTAGAGATTGGCTATTGGGTTGCATCGTCTCACGCGAAACATGGAATTGCCACGCGAGCCTCGAGAGCGTTAGTAGATGTGGCGTTCAGGATGAACGAAGTGAACTCGGTGTCCATCAGCCACGACATTGCAAACACTGCGTCTCAACGCATACCAGAGCGACTCGGATTTTCAGTCGTGAATGAATACACGCGTGAACCACAGACGGCAAGTGAGAGCGGGCGTGTCCGCGTATGGAGTATCGCTAAACAAGAATGGTTGATGCGTTAGGACGCGGGCGCGATGATGACTGACCCATTGTGTCCGCCGAAA
>CAZCZM010000001.1:84852-100363 GCA_964503445.1 uncultured Bifidobacterium sp. | reverse complement strand
GTTGATGCGTTAGGACGCGGGCGCGATGATGACTGACCCATTGTGTCCGCCGAAACCAAAGTTGTTGGAGATGGCGGGACCAGGCGTCCATTCACGAGGAGCGCCCATCACTAGATCAACAGAGAGATCGGGGTCGAGTTCCGTTGTTCCTGCGGTGGGTGGAATGAGTTTGTGTTCAATCGACAACAGAACTTGAGCAGCCTCGAGGGCGCCTGCAGCGCCCAAGGCATGGCCGGTGACACCCTTGCCACTGGTCACCGGTACAGCGCCAGCGCCAAACACTGATGTCACGGCTTGTGCTTCTGCGGCATCGTTTAGTGGGGTCGATGTGCCGTGGGCATTCACCAAGCGAACGTCCGATGGCGCTATCCCAGCGTCTTCCAGTGCAAGTTTCATGCAAGCAATGGCGCCGACGCCACCAGGAGATGGTGCTGTGATGTGGTGAGCATCGGCATTGCTGGCCGCGCCAAGTACTTCGCCCAAAATTGTTGCACCACGAGCAATCGCAAGGTCGTATCGCTCAAGAATGAAGACCGCGGCTCCTTCTCCCATGACAAACCCATCCCGTTTTGCGTCAAACGGCATTGATGCTCCAGTTGTGGAGAGAGCAGTCATGTTGCCGAAACCCGCGAGAGAGGTTGCTGTGGCAGCACACTCTGAGCCACCTGTGGCGACTGCATCGCAACGGCCCCACGCGATGAGGCGGGCTGCATAACCAATTGAATGCGTGCTAGCTGCGCACGCAGTACAAATGGTTTCATTTGGACCTTGAAGTCCATAGCGCATTGAAATTGCTGCGCCAGATGCGTTGGCCATCATCATTGGTACAAGGAAGGGGGACACTCGACGTTCGCCCTTTTCCAGGCGCACTTGTACCTGCTCTTCTAGGGTGTGAAGACCGCCAATACCCGTGGCAAAAATTGTGCCGAATCGCGAGGGCTCAACATTGAGCGTTCCTGCTTGGGCAAACGCTTCCGCAGCAGCCGCGAGAGCGTATTGCTCAACTTGGTCCGATCGACGAGCTTCTTTTGGATTGTCGAAATAGGGAAGCGGATCCCAATTTTCAATGGTGGTTGACTTTGTCCCCGTGACACCAGGTCCGAGTAGGCCCTTCCAGTAGGCATCTTTGCCAATTCCACACGGAGCAACCACTCCGTATCCGGTGATTGCTACTCGATGACCTGCGCCAATCATTGGGACGACGTGTTATTTGGTCTTAGCGATGATGAGATCGAAAGCCTGACCAACGGTGGTCACATCATTGAGCTCATCTTCCGGGATTTCGATTTCGAATTCTTCTTCGAGTTCCATGACCAACTCAACAACATCAAGTGAGTCAGCATCAAGATCCTCGGCGAAACGTGCTTCGCGTGTCACTTTGTCTGCTTCTACGTTCAATGTGGCAACTGCGCATTTTACGAAACGATCAAATTGTTCTTGGCTCATGGTGGCTCTCCTTGTGTTCCTTTATTTTCGCACAGCATCACCTGCTGTGGAGTTCTTTTCGTTAGTGACCCATACCCAAGCCTCCATCGACGGGCACCACAGCGCCCGTGATGTATCCGGCATCTGGTCCGGCAAGAAAGGCGACAACACCAGCAATCTCGTCTGCTGTGGCCATTCGCTGCAGGGGAACTGCAGCGGTCAATTCGCCCAATCTGTCTGCCCCCAGGGCTGCTGTCATGTCGGTCTCCACTGGTCCAGGCGCAACAACGTTGACGGTGATATTGCGTGATCCCAGTTCTCGTGCGAGGGAACGTGCAAAACCCACAAGGCCAGATTTTGAGGCTGCATAGTTGGCTTGCCCAGCAGAGCCGAGCAGACCGACCACGGAAGACATCAGAACAATTCGCCCTGAGCGAGCCTTCAGCATTTTTGGGGTGGCTCGTTTGACCACACGAAATGCTGCGGTGAGGTTGGCATCAATAACGGACGAGAAGTCGTTGACCGACATTCGCAAGAGCAACGTGTCCTTCGTGATGCCAGCGTTTGACACCAAGACTTCTACAGGTCCGAAATGTTCTTCAACGGCAGCAAAGGCCGCTTCCACGTCGTCATCGTTTGTGACATCACATTTCACTGCAAAGAATTCTGAAGAGGGCGGAGTTGAGTTGTACGTGATTGCAACTTTGTCACCCATTGCCGCAAAGCGTTGAGCGCACGCCAAACCTATGCCCCGCGAACCACCTGTGATCAGAACTACTCGACTCATTCAGCACCCCATTCAAGAATTGCACTCGCTGCTGTCATTCCCGCACCGAATCCCACCAACAACACAAGGTCGCCACGTCTAGGCCTCACTTGGCCGAAGTCTCCGAACAGTGCGAGCGGAATTGAAGCAGAAGATGTGTTTCCGGTTTCGTGAATAACAGAAGCAGCCTTTTCTAAAGGAATTCCAAGACGCTCACATGCTGCAGTGATGATTCGAATATTCGCTTGGTGCGGAACAATCACAGAAATTTGTTCGGCCGTTACTCCTGCGTGAGCCATGGATTTTTGTGCACTGTCAACCATGATGCGTACGGCCCGCCGGAAAACTTCTTTGCCGTCCATCTGAATGCATCCACCAAGTTCGGCGAACAAGATTTCTTCGGCGCTTCCGTCTGCGTCAAGATCCCATCCGAGCAATTGTCCAGTCCCTGATGTTGCTTCAAGCACAGCAGCGCCTGAGCCGTCGGCAAACAACACGGCAGTGTTGCGGTCGGTCCAATCTGTAATGCGCGCCAAAGTGTCGGTACCGATGAGCAGAACTTTCTCAGCTCCCATTGCAATGAGTCCATGTGCGTTAACAAGTGCGTATACGAAACCAGAGCAGGCGGCATTGACATCAAATGCACCGCAGCGAAGTCCGAGGAGATTTTGAACTGTTGCCGATGTTCCTGGCACTGTTCGATCGGGGGTAGTGGTCGCCAGAATTAAAGCATCGATAGACAACGGGTCAACGCCCGCCATTGAGAGTGCTGCAGAACCACTGATTGCACTTAATTCAGCAGTTGATCCGCCAATGTGGCGCCGATGGATTCCGGTTCGTTCGCGGATCCACTGATCATTGGTGTCCATTGTCTGGGCGAGATCATCATTGGTGACGGTCTTGTGTCCAAGAGCAGTTCCCCATCCGGTAAATCGGGCGCCTCGAACGTGCGATGGAATTTGAGGCATGCTGGTCCTAGTGGGCTCGCAACCACGCGATGGGTTGGTGTGCGGTGACTCGTTCGCCCTCTACAGCGATGTAGTTCTGTATGACGCCTGCAAAAGGGGTGCGGACCTCGGTCTCGCCAACATGACCAATAACCAGACCCACCGTGATGTGTGAGCCAACGCCGAGGGAAGCTACTGGTGTGAAAACTCCGGCGGCCGGACTAACAACAAGACGTTCCACTGCAAAGAGGTGTTCGCCCTCAACCTGGGATGTGCCAATAGGTGATGACGCATTCACCCATTCAATGAGTTTGTCTAACTCTTCTGGGGTTGAAACGCTAATGGTGCGAGCATTGTCCACAGTGCGTTTCGCCATGCCGGTGAGAACCCCACCAGGGCCCAATTCGACAAATCCTTGAACACCAAGATCGGCCAGTGTGAGAAGGCAATGTTTCCAGCGAACCGGACTTGACAATTGGGCAGATAACAAAGACGACCATTCGTCGCCACGACCATGCGCCAGCGCATCAACATTTGAAATGACTGGGACTTCGGTGTCTCGTGGTGACGCAGACGCAATTGCAGTACGAAGTCGTTCGCGCGCTGCCGTCATAAACGGTGTGTGAAACGCTCCCGAGACTTGTAGGGGCATGATTTTTTTCGCACCGAGTTCTTTGGCGTGGTCACCGGCTGTTGCAACTGCATCTGGTGATCCCGCAATAACGACCTGACCAGGTGCGTTGAAATTGGCGACCCATACATCTGAATCTGCACGTCGGCATGCCACCTCAACAAGATCATCGTCAAGGCCCAATACGGCTGCCATGGTTCCTGGGTTATGGGACCCGGCCTCGTGCATGGCATCGGCTCGTTCAACAACAAGTCGCACTCCATCTTCGAACGACAGCGCACCAGTGGCGGTAAGAGCGGTGTATTCACCCAGGCTGTGTCCTGCGCAGAAACTGGGTTCGATGCCTAATCGTTCCACTGCGTCAAGCACCATCAAGCTCGAGACAAATGTGGTCAGCTGGGCGTTTCGGGTGTCTTTCAGCTCTTCGGCATCAGCGTCCAGGAGGAGGGCACCCACATCGCGCCCAGCAACGTCGGAGGCTTCGTCGACAAGTTCCCAACTGTCATGGCCGACCCACGGGCGTCCCATTCCTGGGCGCTGTGAGCCTTGTCCGGGGAACGTAAAAGCGAGCATGGTGGAAAAACCTTAGACGGATGCCAACTTCTGAAATGGTTACCTTTCAGTAGGGGAACATGGCGATACGCTCTAAGACCCTGGCCCGAGTGGCGGAATGGCAGACGCGACGGATTCAAAATCCGTTGTCCGTGAGGGCGTGTGGGTTCGAGTCCCACCTCGGGCACCCAGGTGATTCATACACTCTCTCCGATGGGTCAACGCTTGCTACACCGCAAACTCTCTCAAGTGTCACGCCGTTTGGGTGAACTGAGAGAAGAGCTTCGAGTCGTTGAAGACCAGAAAATTCAACTCGTCGACGAAGCCGACGAGTTGTCTCTGCGTGCACTTGTCTCTGAAACTCCTGCCGCTGAGTATGAATATCGAGAAGCAAAGAAGCACGCAGATGCCATTGTGCGTCACCATGCTGGGCTGTTGTCAGAAATTGCAGAACTTGAACAGAAGGTCAATGACTTGCTGGATCGAATGAAAAAAGAAGGTCAGTCATGACAATTCGTGTCGTTATTGCAGAGGATGAGGCAATTATTCGCCTCGATCTCAAGGAGACTCTCGAGGAAGAGGGTTACATCGTTGTCGGCGAGACAGGTCGTGGCGATAAGGCGGTGGAACTAGTACGCGAACTTCGACCAGATCTCGCAATCCTCGACATCAAAATGCCCGGCATGGATGGCTTGGAAGCCGCGCGTCATATTTCAAAAGATCGCATTTGTGGTGTTCTTGTATTAACCGCGTTTTCGCAACGCGAAGTCATTGAAGAGGCCCGAGACGCGGGTGCCTTGGCTTATTTGGTGAAGCCGTTCCAAAAAAGTGATCTCATTCCAGCCATTGAAGTGGCCATAGGTCGTTTTCGGGAGATGCAAGCACTGTCAGGTGAAGTTGAGGTTTTGGGAGAACAACTAGAGGCGCGCAAGTCGATTGATCGCGCCAAGGGTGTTCTCATCGATTCGTATGGCCTTTCTGAATCCGATGCGTATGGGTTCATTCAGCGTGGAGCCATGAATCACCGCACCACTATGAAGAACGTTGCTGACATGATTGTGTCGGGAGACATCAAGCCCGAATAAGAAAAGAGGTCGTCATGCTTCTCATGGCTCTTGATGGCAATTCATTGGCGTACCGCGCCTTCTTTGCTTTGCCTGACGACATGTCGAATGCAAGCGGACAAGTGACAAACGCGGTGTACGGCTTCACCACGATGCTGCTGACCTTGTTGAAAGACCATAAACCTGACGGGGTTGTGGTGGTGTTTGATCGTCCCGAGCCCACCTTTCGTCATGCCGCCATTCCCGAATACAAAGCGCAGCGTGAAAAGGCGCCAGAAACGCTTATTCAACAGCTTGGGATTATCAGGGAACTCCTGGACGCTCTCGGAATTCAATGGCGTGAGTTGTCGGGATTTGAAGGTGATGACCTGATCGCAACCATGGCAACTCACGCTGCAGAACACGAACACGACGTCATTGTTGTTACTGGTGATAGGGACAGCTACCAATTAGTGAGCGACCCGCACATCAAAGTGTTGTACAACAAGCGCGGGGTGAGTGACTATGCGTTGTATGACGAGGCAGGCATTTTTGAACGAACTGGCGTGACGCCAGCACAGTACGCAGACTATGCAGCTTTGCGTGGAGACCCCAGCGACAACTTGGATGGAATTCCAGGAGTTGGCGAAAAAACTGCCGCAAAGTTGATTGCAAAGTACGGATCAATTGAAGCGGTTATCGCAGCTGCTGACGAACAGACTCCCAAACTGAAGGCGGGGTTACTAGAGCACGGTGAGCGCGTTATTCGTAACGCACAGATGATGGTGCTGCGGCGCGATGTCCCTCTCGAGATTGATCTCACACAACTGCGACCCCAGCCCGATATGACAGCTGCAGGCAAGTTGTTTGATTTTCTGGAATTCAAGACCATGGGAAAGAGACTGTCTGATCTTGCTGCTCAACAGAACTGGCAAATACGCGGAGACAAGGTTGACGAGACACTTTCCGTTGGTCAGCAGGCGAGCAAAGACTCCGTTGTCAACGTGGCGAATGTGGTCGAGATTGTTTCATTAGAAGATTTTCTTGCTCGCACTTCCACCGTGACGCAATTGGTGGTCGACGCACACTTTGAGGGAGTGCCCGGGCGCTCGGAACTTTTGGGTCTGTCCTGCGTGATTGATTCGATTCAAGGCATTGTTGGGTATGTATCCATCAAGGTGTTGTCAACCGCAGCAGTCATTGAACGTCTGAATGAAGTTCCTCTTGTTATGCATGATGCGAAGCCGTTTCTGCGAACATTGCTTGAACGTGGATTTGATCTTCGTTCATTGAAATTGGATACAGCAATTGCTGCATACCTGATTGATCCTTCAAAGTCTGATTACTCGTTACAGCGCGTTGCGAAAGATGTTCTGAATTTTGAAAATACAAGTTCAGTATCGGATGATGGCCAGTTCGATTTTTCAGGCGAATCATCACATCTCTCTATTCAGGCAAGTGCCCAGAATGCATTGGTGGTGTCGTCATTGCACGGTGCTCTATCTCGGTTGTTAGAGGAAATAAATAACACTTCGTTGTACTCCAATATTGAAAATCCTCTCATTCGCGTCTTGGCAAAAATGGAAGCCCTTGGTGTCATGGTTGATCGAAGTGCTCTTGAAGAAATTCGTACACGATTGACACATGAGACCCAAGAGTTGACCGCCGCTCTCCACGTCGTTGCCGGCAAGTCGTTTAATCTGAACTCACCCACTCAATTGCGTGAAATTTTGTATGAAGAAAAGGGGCTCACCCCGGGAAAGAAGACTAAGACGGGGTACAGCACGGATGCCGCGACGCTCGAGAAATTGCGCGGGGAGTGGCCGGAATTCATTGAGCCACTGTTGCGATACCGCGAAGTAGAAAAACTTAGATCTACATACGGTGAAGGTTTGCTCTCTGAAGTTCGAAACGACAGTCGCATTCACGCCACCTTTCAGCAAGCAGTTGCACGAACGGGTCGACTCAGTAGTGAATCTCCCAACTTGCACAACATTCCAGTTCGGTCTGACGAGGGCCGCGTCTTCAGAACTGCATTTGTTGCTCCCAAAGGTTCGCAACTTCTTGTTGCCGATTACAACCAAATTGAGCTCCGTTGTATTGCTCATTTGGCAAATGACCCAGGTCTAGTTAGTGCTTTCGAAAAGGGTGAGGACATTCACACCGCTACTGCTGCTCGTGTGTTTCATGTTGATCCAGCTTCGGTCACACATGATCAACGCTCGAAGGCAAAGATGGTGTCATATGGGTTGGCGTATGGCATGGAGGCTTACGGACTCAGTCAACGCTTGGCCATTCCGGTCGATGAAGCAGCAGTCATTCTCGAGTCGTATTTTGCTGCGTTTCCGAGCGTGAAGAAATACATGGACGATGCCGTTCACGCTGCGCGAAATGCGGGGTACACAGAAACCCTGTTTGGTCGCCGTCGGCCCATTGAGGAACTGCGCAGTGACAATTTCCGAGTGCGTCAAGCAGGTGAGCGCCAAGCGATGAATGCGGCTATCCAAGGTCTTGCTGCCGACATCTTCAAAATTGCATTGGTCAACATTGATTCACTTTTGGAAGAAGGTGGCTACGCATCACGTCTTGTGTTGCAGGTGCACGACGAGGTTCTCGTTGAGGTGCCTGATTCAGAACGAGAAGTTGTTGGTCCATTGGTTCTCGATGCCATGCGAGATGCTGCGTCTCTTCGGGTTCCGTTGGAAGTCAATGCTGCGTGGGGTCGAACCTGGGCGGACGCCAAAGGATGACAAGCGGTCACTCAGAACTTGGTTCCCATTGGTTCGAGACGATGGCCGACCATATGGGATCTGCGTATCTTCGCTATTCGTTCACGAAAGGCACCCGACAAGAAGTCGACTTTCTTGTTGATGTACTCAACCTGGTGCCCGGCATGCGCATATTGGATGTGGGGTGTGGGCCGGGAAGACATGCCCATGAATTGGCGTCTCGTGGATTTCTGGTGCATGGAATCGATATCAGTCAGTCATTCATTGATGTCGCACGCCAAAACGCGCCCACTGGGGCCACATTTGAACGCATGGATGCGCGCCAAATGTCGTTTGATGGGGAGTTCGATGCCGCCATCTGTCTGTGTCAAGGAGCCTTTGGGCTGATGACGGCCGAAGGCCACGATGGCGCTGTGCTGCATGGAATGAGGGCAGCGTTGCGCGACGGTGGTCGGGTAGCGGTGTCTGCCTTTAATGCGTACTTCGCAGTGAAGTACCACGATGCGGCCACCTTCGACGCCGACATGGGTGTCAGTCACGAAGTAACCGAGGTGAAAAGCCCAGAAGGCGATGCCCTCACAGTGGATTTGTGGACGGGGTGTTACACGCCCCGCGAGCTCCGACTGCTGTTCGGTACCTCATATTTCTCTGTTTCACATGTGTTTAGCGTCGACCCTGGTGCCTACCGTCAAGACCCTCCGACCACCGAGAGTTCAGAATTTCTGGTGGTAGCGTTTGCTTCGCCCTTCCGCCGGGAGGGTGGCCCGTCGGGTCTTCACTGATTACTTATCCATCTTCGAAAGAACTACTTCCTTGTCCGATTCAACGCTTACTTCCGCCCCCATGGGAACCTTCGATGCGGAAGGCAACTACACACCACGTCAAATCACAGAACGCGACCTCGCAACATCATTCGCAGAGGCAATCGACGGAACCATTGTTGAACTGAAAGACGGTCAGCTTGTGACCGGCACAGTTGTCAAGATTGATCGTGACGGAGTTCTTCTCGAATTCGGATACAAGACCGAAGGTGTTATTCCCACTCGCGAGTTGGCAATCAAGAATGACGTCAATCCGCACGACGTGGTGTCGCTCGGCGAAAAGATTGAAGCACTCGTTCTTACCCTTGAGGACAAAGAAGGTCGTCTCGTTCTTTCCAAGAAGC
Source organism: uncultured Bifidobacterium sp. (assembly GCA_964503445.1). GTDB lineage: Bacteria > Actinomycetota > Acidimicrobiia > Acidimicrobiales > Ilumatobacteraceae > UBA2093. The sequence continues at coordinate 91,105 of CAZCZM010000001.1, read as the reverse complement.
GTGCTCAATATGAAAAGGCATGGGGCGAGATTGAGCGCAAGAAGGAAAATGATGGCGTTGTTCACGGAACCGTCATTGAAGTTGTGAAGGGCGGTCTCATTGTTGACATCGGTCTTCGTGGTTTCTTGCCTGCTTCTCTCGTTGAATTGCGTCGAGTACGCGACCTGCAGCCATACATCGGCCAGGTCATCGATGCAAAAATCATCGAACTAGACCGCAACCGCAACAATGTGGTGCTGTCCCGCCGTGCATTCCTCGAAGAGAATCAGAAGGAAACGCGTGACGATTTCTTGACCAACCTGAAGCCTGGCGAAATTCGCCATGGAAAAGTGTCATCTGTTGTTGCCTTTGGCGCGTTCGTTGACCTCGGCGGAATGGACGGACTCATCCACGTTTCAGAGTTGTCGTGGAAGCACGTTGAACACCCCACTCAAGTGGTTCAAATTGGCGACGAAGTCACAGTTCAAGTTCTCGATGTCGATTTCAGCCGTGAGCGCATCAGTTTGTCGCTGAAGGCAACACAGCAGGATCCTTGGCAAGAGTTTGCAAACAGTCACGAAGTGGGTCAGTTGGTCTACGGACGTGTCACCAAGTTGGTGCCATTCGGTGCATTCGTCCAGGTGGGCGATGGAATCGAAGGTCTTGTGCACATCTCAGAGATGTCAGCGCACCACGTTGAAGCTGCAGAGCAAATTGTTGCTCCAGGAGAAGAGTTGTGGGTCAAGATCATTGATCTTGACCTCGCACGTCGACGCATTTCCATCTCTATCAAGCAGGCAGCCGAAGGCGGAGAGCTTGCTGCTGAGTATCAAGGTCAGTTCCAAGTGGACGAACACGGAAACTGGGTCGGCGGCGACGATTCTGAGCGCGAGGCCGCATGGGCCGAGTACTACAAGGAATACGGCGAGGCCGCTGGTACGTCCACAGACGCACCCGCAGAGTAGAGACACATCGTCATGATCCTGATCGGTCTCACCGGCGGGATTGGTTCGGGCAAATCCACTGTTTCGTCCATACTCGCTGAGTATGGGGCGGTCATCATTGATGCTGACGCCATCACGCGGGAATTGCAGGCGCCGGGAATGCCAGTTCTTGCAGCCTTGGCGGATCGTTTTGGCTCAACAATTCTCAGCGAGGACGGCTCTCTCAACCGCGCGGAATTAGCGTCAATTGCTTTCTCTGACCCAGATGCGTTGAAAGATTTGAATTCAATTGTTCACCCGGCAGTAGCACGGGAAATGGACGCGCGGATGAAAGCTGCCGACTCCAGTCCCTGGTGGACACGGTTTCTGCCGTGGTTACGTAAGCACCGAGTGGTCATTCTTGACATTCCATTGTTGACGGAGAACCCACGTGATGGTCTCTGTGGCGTCGTGGTGGTTGATGTGCCTGTCGAAGTTGCTGTTCAACGATTGGTGAATTTTCGCGCCATGACAGAAGATGACGCTCGCGCACGTATCGCCAAACAGGCAACTCGTGAAGAACGCCGCGCCATTGCGGACAAAGTCATTGACAATTCGGGTTCGCTGGAAGATTTGCGACCTCAAGTGCGTGACGTCTGGGAATGGGCTTTATCTTTGCCTCCTGCAAAGAAGGGCGCCGGCTCTCGTTCTGCGAAGAAATAGCGCAGTCTCAGTACCATGGGCGACGTGGCGAAGTTTGAAGTTGTTTCTCCGTTCGCACCCGCGGGAGACCAGCCAAAAGCCATTGCTCAACTTAGCCAAGGCATTGAAGACGGTGAACGGTTTCAGACATTGTTGGGAATCACGGGTTCTGGCAAGTCGGCAACCATTGCATGGACCATTGAAAAAACCCAACGACCAACGCTGATTCTTGCACCCAACAAAAGTTTGGCGGCACAACTTGCACAGGAAATGAAGGAGTTCTTTCCGAACAATCGTGTTGAGTTCTTTGTGAGCTATTACGACTACTACCAGCCAGAGGCATACATTCCGTCGAGTGACACATACATCGAAAAAGACTCATCCATTAATGAAGAGATTGATCGATTACGCCACTCAGCTACTGCAGCATTGTTAACTCGTCGTGACACCATTGTTGTGGCAAGTGTGTCCTGCATATATGGCATGGGGGATCCGGCCGAATACAAAGGACAGTTATTAGAAGTTCACGTCGGTGTCGATTACGACCAACGCAGCATTCTTCGTCGTCTGGTAGATCTGCAATACGACCGAAATGACATGACTCTTGGTCGTGGCAATTTCCGAGTTCGTGGGGACACAGTGGAAATTCACCCTGCATACGAAGAAAATGTCGTGCGTATAGAAATGTTTGGCGACACCATTGATCGCATCACAATGATTGATCCGCTCACTGGCGAGACGTTGTCGGAGCCAAGTGAAATCATTGTGTTTCCTGCGACACACTATGTTGCAGGTGACGAGCGACTGCGTCGGGCAATTCGCGGCATTGAAGACGAACTTCAGAAACAACTTGCCTTGTTTGAAAGCCAAGGGAAGTTGTTAGAGGCGCAGCGCCTTCGTATGAGAACTCAGTATGACCTCGAGATGATTCAAGAGATGGGTTACTGCAATGGCATTGAAAACTATTCAATGCACATAGATGGTCGCCAGCCTGGTGAACCACCATTCACGCTGTTGGACTACTTTCCGAAGGACTATTTGCTGATTATCGATGAAAGTCACGTGGCTGTGCCTCAGCTGCATGCGCAGTTTGCCGGCGATCGAAGCCGCAAAGACACATTGGTTGAGCACGGGTTCCGTCTGCCAAGCGCTCGAGACAACAGACCCTTGCGATTTGAAGAAACAATGGAACGCATACATCAGTGCATATTTATGTCTGCTACTCCCGCGGCGTTTGAGTTGAAGAACAGCACGAAAGTGGTTGAACAGATTGTTCGGCCTACTGGGTTGGTTGACCCTGAGGTCATTGTCCGTCCGACCAAGGGTCAAATTGACGACATCATCGAGATGGTTCGCGGTCGAGTTGATGTGGGAGACCGTGTCTTGATCACCACGCTCACGAAAAAGATGGCAGAAGATCTCACGGAGTACTTGCTTGAGCAGGGGCTTAATGTTCGCTATCTCCATTCAAATATCGACACGCTTCAGCGCATCGAAATTCTTCGCGGCTTGCGGTTGGGTGAGTTCGATGTTTTGGTGGGAATCAATTTGCTGCGAGAGGGGCTTGACCTCCCAGAGGTCTCCCTTGTGGCCATTCTCGATGCTGATAAAGAGGGATTCCTGCGCAGCGAGACCTCGCTGATCCAGATGATTGGTCGAGCTGCCCGTAACGTGGCTGGCCAAGTCGTGATGTACGCCGACAAAATCACGCCATCAATGGAGCGAGCCATCGGTGAAACTCAACGGCGTCGTGACACCCAAATTGCGTATAACCGTGAACACGGCATTAATCCACAAACAATTCGCAAGGCTGTTGGCGACATTTTGTCGGTTCTGACAGGCGGAGATGATTCTGCGCCCGTTCCTGGAAAGGGTCAGAGACGAAATCGGGAGCGTGACAAGGTTCAACGAGAGATTAAGTCCATGCCTCAGCAAGATATTCTGCGTCTGATTCAGACGCTTGAAGATGAGATGCATGAAGCTGCAGTTGATCTGAAATTCGAATATGCGGCTCGACTGCGCGATGAGATAAATGACCTACGACGCGAACTTCGTGACGCTCGTTAGGGATTCGGTAGCGTTGTCAGCGTGGCAGAGAAAATCATTGTTCGTGGGGCTCGCGAACACAATCTAAAAAACATCAGTCTCGAACTGCCACGTGATCAACTCATTGTTTTCACTGGTTTGTCCGGTAGTGGAAAGAGCTCGCTGGCATTCGACACCATCTATGCCGAAGGACAAAGGCGCTATGTCGAGAGTTTGTCTGCGTATGCCCGTCAATTTTTGGGCCAGATGGATAAACCAGATGTCGACGTCATCGAGGGCCTGTCGCCGGCAATCTCTATCGATCAGAAGTCTGCGTCGCGAAACCCACGTTCAACCGTTGGGACAATCACTGAAATTTACGATTACCTACGACTTCTTTATGCACGAATTGGCGTGCAGCATTGTCCCAATGACGGAACTCGACTACAACGCCAAACACCTCAACAAATAGTTGACCGCATCATGACATTGGATGAGGGCACCCGTTTCCAGGTGCTCGCTCCGGTGGTGCGCGGTCGCAAGGGCGAATATGACACGTTGTTAAGCGACATGGCCGGGCAGGGTTTTGTTCGAGCGCGTATCGACGGAAAAGTGTGGGACATTTCTGAATTCCTCTCTTCGAATGAGAAATTGGCACGCTACGAGAACCACAGTATTGACATAGTGGTCGACCGTTTGGTTCGCAGGGACGACATCGAGCGTCGTCTCACTGATTCTCTCGAAACCGCTCTGAAACTTGCTGAAGGTGTGGCCGGTGTTGAGTTGGTGGGTAAAGACGGAGATGCAGGAGAGACCCTTACATTTAGTCAGCATCTTGCGTGCCCGCAGTGTGGCACAAGCTTTGATGAGCCTGCTCCCAGAAATTTTTCATTCAACTCTCCGTATGGTGCGTGCGAAAATTGTGACGGTCTGGGAACAAAGTTTGAAGTTGACGCAGATTTGGTGATTCCAGATCCAAGTGTCAGCTTGGCTGCAGGAGCAATAGCGCCGTGGCGAAGTGCTCATACTGCCTATTTCCATCGAATGTTGGGTGCTATTGCAGAGCAAGAAGGTATCGACATGGATAAACCATGGTCGAAGTTGTCTGCAAAGCATCAGAAACTGGTTCTGCATGGCAAGGCCGGAGCGATGCAGGTGAAGTATCGCAATCGGTTTGGCAAAGTTCGTCAGTTCAGCACGCAGTACGAAGGTGTGATTCCGTGGATTAAGCGACGTCATGCTGATGCAGAAGGTGATTGGACGCGCGAGCAGTTCGAGTCGTACATGCGCGAAGTGCCGTGTCCATCGTGTGGTGGTGCTCGTCTGAAACCATCAACACTTGCCATCACCATCAACGACAAAAACATCTCGGAAGTGTGTGACATGTCCATTGGTGAGTCGGCATCGTTCCTTGCTGGGCTAACCCTCAGCGAGCGAGATGCAATGATTGCAGAGCGAGTGACCAAAGAGATAAACGCTCGTCTCGGATTTCTGCTTGATGTCGGTTTGGATTACCTCACATTGTCTCGTTCGGCAGGGACTCTTGCTGGCGGTGAGGCACAGCGCATTCGCCTCGCTAGTCAAATAGGTTCGGGATTGGTCGGGACGCTGTACGTCTTGGACGAACCGAGTATTGGACTCCATCAACGTGATAATCGACGCTTAATTGACACGTTGCTCCGACTACGTGATTTGGGCAATACGGTCATCGTTGTTGAACATGACGAAGAGACAATCAAAGAGAGTGATTGGATTGTCGATATCGGACCGGGTGCCGGAGAGCACGGTGGTGAAGTTGTCTACAGCGGTGCGGTCAGTGGCATTTCCAAAGCTAAAGAATCCATTACCGGTAGATATCTCACCGGAAAAGCATCAATTGATGTTCCGCAATCTCGCCGCACACCCACGGGTGATGTCATCACGGTGCGAGGAGCACGCGAACATAATCTTCAGAACATTGACGTCGAGATCCCGCTCGGGTGTTTTGTTGCTGTGACGGGCGTATCTGGTAGCGGCAAAAGCACGCTTATTCGCGACATTTTGTTGCCTGCAATGATGCAGCGCATCTACAAGAGTAAAGAGGCTCCAGGACGTCACCGAACGGTGGATGGAATTGATGCCATCGACAAAGTGATTGACATGGATCAGTCTCCAATTGGTCGAACACCTCGTTCAAATCCTGCAACATACACCGGAGTATTCGATTCCATTCGAAAGTTGTTTGCTGCTGCGCCTGAGGCCAAGGTGCGCGGTTATCAGCCAGGTCGCTTTAGTTTCAATGTGCAAGGTGGTCGATGCGAGGCATGCTCAGGCGACGGAACAATAAAGATTGAAATGCACTTTCTGCCCGACGTCTATGTTCCCTGTGAGGTGTGTAAGGGGGCGCGTTACAACCGCGACACACTCGATATCACCTTCAAAGGTAAGAACATCGCCGAAGTGTTGGACATGCCCATCTCGGAGGCATTGGAGTTCTTCTCGAATCAGCCCACCATTGCTCGCCATATGCAAACACTGGTCGATGTTGGATTGGGCTATGTGCGTCTTGGCCAATCAGCGCCCACCTTGTCTGGCGGCGAAGCCCAACGTGTGAAGTTGGCAAGCGAATTAGCCAAGCGCTCAAC
>CAZCZM010000001.1:79086-84752 GCA_964503445.1 uncultured Bifidobacterium sp. | reverse complement strand
CTCGCTCATAGTCATACGGGTCGATTTCTCGCACCACTCCTTGGTCTGCCAGCACCAGTGGCTAGCACTCCGAAAGCATCTGCAGCACGGAGTGTGAGCACGCCGTCATCGAAAGCAATTACTCCAAAGTCGCAGAAGACCACCAAGAAGATTGCAAAAAAGACCGTACCTCGGACTGCAACGAAGAAGAAGTAGATCATGGGAGTTGAGCGACCAGCGACGGGCTCTATTCCCACGAAGCCCGGTTCGTATCAATTCAAAGATGAGCATGGTCGAATCATCTATGTAGGTAAAGCGTCCAATCTTCGCTCCCGATTATCTAGTTACTTTCAAGACATCTCACAGCTTCATCCTCGGACAGCTGCCATGGTTACTGCGGCACATTCGGTCGAATGGATTGAAGTGCGCACCGAGGTTGACGCACTCATGCTCGAGTATTCGCTTATTAAGCAACATCGTCCTCGTTTCAACGTTCGCCTCCGGGACGACAAGAGCTATCCGTTTCTTGCTATCACTGTCGACGAAGAGTGGCCTCGCGCTGTGGTGATGAGGGGAACGAAACGCAAGGGAACCAGATACTTTGGGCCGTATGCGCACGCATGGGCTATTCGTGAGACCCTAGATCTGTTGCTACGAACTTTTCCTGTTCGCACATGCTCGCAGGGAAAATTCAATCAACATCAACGTCTTGGCCGTCCATGTCTTCTGTTCCATATCGAGAAATGCAGTGGTCCATGCGTTGGAGAAGTAGACCGTACGGTCTACGACTCTCACGTCAAGCGACTCTTGTCATTTCTTGACGGCGACACAGATGACATCGTCTCAACTTTGCAATCCCAGATGAATGAAGCGTCTGCTGCTCTTGAATTCGAGAAAGCTGCTCGATTGCGCGATCGTCTCGGCGGAGTCACCAGAGCAATTGAGAAGCAACAGATGGTGGGCGAGCGCGACGAAGACCTTGATGTGATCGGAGTTGCGGAAGACGAATTAGAAGCAGCTGTTCAAGTGTTTTTCGTGAGAAAGGGAAGAGTGGTCGGGCGGAAGGGCTTCATCCTGGACAAGGTGGAAGACCTCAGTGCTGGTGGCCTCGTCGATCGAATTCTGGAGGAGTTATACGGCGATCATCCGCCATTGGGGATTCCCTCGCACGTCCTGGTGCCAGTCCTGCCCGAACACGAGAACGTGTACACAGAATGGCTGCGCGAAATGCGTGGTACACAGGTCACCGTTCGTGTTCCGCAACGAGGTGACAAACGAGATCTTCATCAGACTGTGACCAACAATGCTCGTGAAGAGTTTTTGCGACACAGAATGAGGCGTGCATCCGACCATAACTCACGCAGTCGCGCACTCACCGAATTGCAACATCATCTGTCTCTGCCCGAAGCACCGCTGCGAATCGAGTGCTACGACATGGCTCACTTGCAAGGCACTGATTATGTGGGGTCAATGGTGGTGCTTGAAGATGGCGTTCCCAATAAGCGTGAGTATCGACGCTTCAAGGTGAAAGATGTTGCTGGCAACAATGATTATGCGGCGATGAAAGAGGTTCTCACAAGAAGACTGTCCGCCTATATCGAAGAGCGCGATGCACCTATCGGTGAACGTGGTGAGAAACCAGGGAAGTTTGCATATCCACCCCAATTGTTATTGGTTGATGGTGGGAAAGGTCAGTTGGGTGTTGCGCTAGAAGTTGTTGAAGAACTTGGGTTGGCGGACGAAATTCCTGTCGCAGCCTTGGCGAAACGTTTTGAAGAGGTGTATGTGCCGGGTCAACAAGCACCCGTGCGTATCCCGCGCGGTTCCGAAGGTTTGTATATGTTGCAGAGAATTCGTGATGAAGCGCATCGTTTCGCCAACACCTTCCATCGTGAACTACGTGGGAAGCGCATGGTGTCGTCATCGCTGGAAGGAATCGACGGTTTAGGAGAGGTGCGCGCGAAACGCTTAGTGAAGGAGTTGGGCGGCATCACCGCAGTCAAGAACGCATCGCTTGAGACTTTGCAGTCGTTGTCGTGGTTGCCAGATGCCGTTGCTATTGCCGTACACCAAAAGTTTCATCCCCAGTCCTAGTGTGGTGAGATGTCGGAAAATGATTTGTGGGACAGGTACGCCCAGTGGTGGATCGACGGTTTTACCGATGGGGCAGACCCCGAATACGTAGAGCAAATCATTCCTCTTGCGTGTGAGGAATTGCAAGACTTTCGTGTTGTCTTAGATGTTGGTTGTGGCGATGGACAAATCTCTCGGGCGCTCGCTCGTCAAGGGTCCGAAGTTCTCGGAGTCGACCCCACGCAACAACACATTGATGTTGCGATTGAACGCGGCGGAGGTCCGACGTATGTGGTTGGGTCGGCCACTTCGTTACCCGTTGTTGATGGGTCTCAAGATGCGGTGGTGGCTTGTCTCGTTTTTGAACATATCGACGATGTGGACGGGGCGATTGCAGAAGTTGCGCGAGTGTTGAAAACAGGTGGTCAATTCAGTTTCTTCTTGAACCACCCCTTGTTGCAGACTCCCGGCAGTGGATGGATTGACGATCACATCATTGATCCACCCGAGCAGTACTGGAGAATTGGTCCGTATTTGGTGGAGACGGAATCAATAGAAGAAGTAGAGAAGGATGTCTACATTCGTTTCCTGCATCGCCCATTAAGTCGCTATGTCAACGCGCTTCTTGCGCATGGTCTTGTCATTCAACGCATGCTGGAGCCGTCTCCGCCGCAAGGGTTTCTTGACAGAGCTCCTGAGTACGCGTTAGCCCATACGATTCCCCGTCTTCTTTACTTACGTGCCGTCAAGACGGGGAACTGACTAGATAAGGTGCGGGTGTGACTGACATTTTGGTCGTGACAGGTTTGTCTGGGGCTGGACGTTCGCAGGCGGCCGACGATTTGGAAGATCTCGGTTGGTTTGTTGTTGACAACTTGCCCGTTGTGTTGGTTGACAAGGTTGTCGAGTTATCTGGCGAAGCCGGTGGTGAGATCAACAAGCTGTGTTTGGTTGTGGGAAATGTCAAACATCAGGCAGCAATCTTGGACACGGTGGGCAATCTCAAAGCTCAAGGTCATACGGTGCGCATTCTCTTTTTGGAGGCTTCCACAAGAGAATTGGTTCGACGGTACGAAGCCACACGACGCAAGCATCCCATGAGTGATGGAGTTATGGGACTTGAAACCGTGATTGAACGCGAACGAGTCGCCATGAGCCCCGTGAAAGCGGTTGCAGACTTGCTGATCGACACATCTGGATTATCTGTGCATCAGCTTCGACAGCAACTCGTTCAACTGTTTGGCCCAGAGAACCCAGGTGATTCACTGCAAATCTCGTTGATCTCTTTTGGCTTCAAACACGGAGTTCCCATTGACGTGGACATGCTTCTCGATGCACGGTTCCTGCCCAATCCGCATTGGATCGAAGACCTCAGACCCATGAGCGGACTTGATGAGCCGGTTCGTGATTTTGTGCTGGGTCAAGAACTTGCCCAAGATTTTTTGGTTCGCATTCAGGATCTTCTTGCTGTCATCCTCCCGGCATATGTAACCGAAGGACGTAGTTATTTGACAGTGGGAATTGGGTGTACTGGGGGGCGCCATCGGTCGGTCGCAATGGTCGAAGAGGTGGCCCGACGCCTAGCGGACGCTGCGTATCACCCTCGCGTCTCTCACCGGGACATCCATCTCTAGTCAAATCTTCGCCCCACACGCGCCAGCCACTAGGGTCGTAGGAGTGGCTGCGGGCTCCCCGCATACGGCCAGACACCTCGAAAGGATGATGAATCGTGACTGTACGAGTCGGTATTAACGGGTTTGGACGAATCGGGCGAAATTTCTTTCGCGCAATTGCTGACCGGGGTGCAGATATAGAAATCGTTGCCGTCAATGACTTGGGTTCATTGAAGACAATGGCTCACTTGTTGAAGTACGACTCGGTTCTGGGTGTACTGCCCAACGAGATCAAGGCTGTAGATGGCGGCATCAGTGTTGATGGAAAAGTTCTGAAAGTGCTCGCAGAGCGCGATCCGAAGGCACTGCCATGGGGCGACTTGGGTGTCGACCTTGTTATCGAGTCGACCGGAATTTTTACCGACCGCGACAAGGCCGCCATGCATCTAGAAGGTGGAGCTCCATTGGTCATTGTTTCTGCGCCTTCAAATGGTGCGGATGCAACCTTTGTGTACGGCGTGAATCATCAGGATTTCGATCGCTCGAAGCATAAGGTCATCTCGAATGCCAGTTGCACCACAAATTGTTTCGTTCCTTTGGTGAAGGTGCTCGATGATGCATTTGGTGTTGTTAACGGCCTTATGACAACCGTGCATGCCTATACCGGCGACCAATCACTTGTTGATGGCCCACATAGTGACCTGCGTCGCGCACGTGGTGCAGCAATCAATATCACTCCAACAAGTACAGGCGCTGCACGTGCTACGAGCCTTGTGATGGAATCAATGAAAGGCAAATTGGACGGAACCGCGTTGCGTGTTCCTGTTCCCACAGGTTCCATCACTGACTTCGTCGCCAACTTGTCAAAGCCGGCAACAGTCGAAGAAATCAATGCAGCGTTCAAGGCTGCGGCTAATGGCCCACTGAAAGGTGTTTTGGAATACACCGAAGACCCAATCGTGTCTAGTGACATCGTGACCAATCCACATTCATGTGTGTTTGACAGCGACCTCACAATGAGTATGGGCACGTTGGTGAAAGTTCTTGGCTGGTATGACAATGAGTGGGGATATTCAAACCGTTTGGTTGATCTCACGCTTCACGTCGCGAAGAACTAGATTACGCAATGTCACGAGTTCCCACCCTTGAAGATCTTGGTGACGTCTCTGGAAAGAGAGTTTTAGTTCGCACAGATTTCAACGTGCCAATGGAAGGGCCGGATGATGCTCGTGTGATCACCGATGATTTCCGTATTCGTGCAGCACTCCCCACTATTGAATGGTTGACCTCGCGGGGCGCACATGTGGTGTGTGCAAGTCACCTTGGTCGTCCGAAGGGCGCTCCGAATGCCAAATATTCCATGAATCCGGTTCGGGAGCGTCTGCAAGAGTTGGCTCCGGGTGTAGAACTTCTCGAGAATCTGCGTTTTAATCCTGGCGAAGAAGGAAACTCTCCCGAGTTTGTCGCTCAACTTGTGAAGAACATTGACATGTATGTCAATGATGCGTTTGGTGCGGCACACCGAGCACATGCCTCAATTGTGGGACCTCCGAAAACTCTTCCCAGTGCTGCTGGACGTTTGCTGGAAAAAGAAGTGGAAGTGTTGGGTGGTCTTCGCGATAATCCAAAACGCCCTTTTGTCGCTGTGCTGGGCGGTGCAAAAGTGAGCGACAAGTTGGGGGTTATTGAATCGCTGCTTCAGATTGTTGATGCATTGGTGATTGGTGGGGGAATGTGTTTTACATTCCTGGCTGCACAGGGTTACCCAGTGGGTGATTCCATCTGTGAACTAGATCAAATTGCAACCTGCAAGAAACTTCTTGATTCAGGAAAGACCATTCATCTCCCAGAAGACATTGTTGGCCTTGATGCCTCCGGTGCATTTGCCACTTTCGGCCGACGTTTGTCCGAAGGTTCCAAGGGTCTAGACATTGGGCCCGGCACAGCAGCTGCATTTTCAGACGTCATCATGGACGCTCGCACGGTGTTCTGGAACGGCCC
>CAZCZM010000001.1:0-78986 GCA_964503445.1 uncultured Bifidobacterium sp. | reverse complement strand
AAGCTTGCATATCTGGTTGGCAAAGATGACTTCGACGCTGTTGACGTTTCGGTGCACCCACCTTTCACCGACATTCGAAGTGTGCAAACACTGATCGAGGGAGATTCTTTACGTTTCTTGCTGGGTGCCCAAAATTGCCATTTCGAAGAAAAGGGAGCCTTTACAGGAGAGGTGGCAGCTCCGTTCTTGGCCAAACTCAATGTTCGGTACGTCATCTGTGGGCATAGTGAACGGCGTGAAATCTTCGGCGAGACTGACGAGATCGTTGCGCGCAAGACAAAAGCTGTGCTTTCCCAGAAGATGATTCCCATTGTGTGCGTGGGGGAGACACTTGAAGAGCGCGAAGCAGGCGGCACGCTGGAAAAGGTTCTCGGTCAAGTACGCGCTGCGCTGGCTGGTCTGTCTCCAGAGGACATCTCGTCTCTTGTGGTGGCATATGAGCCAATTTGGGCGATCGGCACTGGTCGTACGGCTACCTCGGACGACGCACAAGAAGTGTGCGGTGCGATCCGTCGTGAAATTGGCGTACTGGCAGGCGCCGACGCCGCACGCGCAGTTCGAATTCAATACGGTGGTTCTGTCAAGGCGGCCAACATCTCGGAACTGATGGCCCAGCCCGATATTGACGGGGCTCTCGTCGGTGGAGCAAGCCTTGATCCCGACGAATTTGCTCGAATCGTTCAATTTCGCCTGTTATAAACGCCATTTCACAGATGTGAATCAGAAGCTCCTTAGATAGGATTTCAACTCGTGCGTACCGTGATTCTCTACTTGTCGCTCATCATCAATGTGGTGTCCATGTTGGCTCTGATTGTGGGCGTTCTGCTGCACAGCGGACAAGGTGGAGGATTATCCGACATGTTTGGTGGCGGAGGAGCAGGCCTTGGTTCTGCGGCTGCCGAGAAGAACTTGAATCGCATCACCACTGTGTTGGCCACAATTTGGCTGTTCACTGTTATTGCTTTGGGGTTTTTGCTGCAGAGTTAACTCTGTGGCTTCCCACCGTAATTTCGGTAACCTGACACTCCACGTCGAAGTGGCGGAATAGGCAGACGCACCAGCTTGAGGGGCTGGCGCCCGTTAGGGCGTGGGGGTTCAAGTCCCCCCTTCGACACCAATGGATATTTGGACATTTCTCTTTCTCATCGTCGGTTTGGTCTTCTTGGTCTTTGGTGCCGAGTGGCTTGTTAAGGGCGCATCATCCGTCGCATCTAAAATGGGTATTGCACCTGTGGTGATCGGCCTCACTGTGGTGGCCTTTGGAACCAGTGCTCCAGAACTTGCGGTATCGGTCAATGGCGCCCTGACCGGCAGTGCCGACGTTGCGCTCGGAAATGTTGTGGGTAGCAACACTCTCAACATCCTTCTCATTCTTGGTCTCTCGGCAGCTATTAGTGGTCTTGCAATTCAGCAACGATTACTACGTCTCGACATCCCCATTCTGTTTGCGATTTCAGTAGTGACTTACCTGTTGGTGCTGGACAATTCTGTGTCTCGAGTAGAGGGAATCGTTCTCTTTTTGGGCGGAATCGCATACACGTGGTGGTTGCTCAAAGCGGCTAAGTCGCCAGAATCACAAACTGTTGTCGATGAATATGCTGAAGAGGTTGACACCATTGAAGGTGCGGACGTACAACGACCCGTCGTGTTCCATATTGGACTGATAGCGGGCGGTTTGGTTCTTTTAGTCCTTGGATCGCGTTTTTTGGTGGGTTCTGCCACAGAAATCGCCGAACACTTTGGCATCAGTGAACTTGTGATTGGTCTCACTGTGGTTGCCGGTGGCACGTCCTTGCCCGAGTTGGCTACTTCGGTTATGGCGGCTATTCGAGGTCAGCGAGATATTGCTGTCGGAAACGTTGTTGGTTCAAACATCTTCAACACACTGATTGTTCTAGGGGCATCGTCTGCAGTTGCATCAGACGGGATATCGGTGAGTTCAGAAGTGTTGCGTCTGGATCTTCCAGTCATGCTTGCCGCAACGTTCGTACTCATTCCTATTTGTTGGAACGGCTTCATGATTAAGCGTTGGGAAGGCTTCCTGCTGGCAGCCTTTTATGTTGCCTACGTTGCGTATTTGGTCATGGAAGCAGGCGATAGCACCGCTCCAGAACTGTTCCGCACTGCAATGTTGATCATTGTCCCGCTTGTCTTGGCTACGTATATTGCGGCAGGGTTTCAGGGCTGGCGTCAACATCGTCAACTGTCACAACGCTGACGTACGAGCATCCGTTCTCGGAAAACCGGAGAACCGTACACTGAAAGTCAATGCGACTGACGAAAATTGTGGCCACACTTGGGCCAGCTACATCTTCTGTTGAAGGAATTGCTTCGCTTGTGAAGGCCGGGGCTTCTGTACTTCGCTTGAATTGTTCTCATCTCTCTACTCATGAGCTTCAAGAAAACATTGCACTTGTGCGTGACGCAGCGCCTGACACTGCTGTTCTCGTTGATATTCAGGGGCCAAAACTGCGGTTTGCACGTCCAGATATGGACGTTGTCGCCGGCGATACATTCCAAGTGACTCTTGCTGATTTGGGTATCGACGCAACTGCACGTGGAGGCACGCGTGGTATTGCAATAGGCCATCGAGTTTTAATTGATGACGGGCGAATCGAGACCGTGGTGTCTGAAGTGAATGCTGACTCATTGCTTCTCTCGGTTCAACGTGGTGGTCGGATTCGAAAGGGTAAAGGTGTCAATCTTCCCGACACAGAAATCACGGGTGGTGTACTCAGCGAGAAAGATGTTGCGGATCTAAAGGTTGCAAAAGAACTGGGAGTTGAGATTGTTGCAATTTCATTTGTTCAATCACCCACAGACATCACCACTGTTCGCCAATTGGTGGGTGACAACGTTTTGGTCTTTGCAAAGATTGAACGCCCACAAGCTCTGGAGCGTCTGGAAGAGATTTGTGCTGTGTCAGACGGCGTCATGGCTGCACGCGGTGATCTTGGAGTGGAGACTCCGTTTGAAAGTGTTCCAGCATCTCAGAACAAAATTGCACTCACAGCGTTAACTCGCGGCGTGATATCTATCTGTGCTACCGAGATGCTCGAGTCCATGACAACGGCAACTCGTCCCACACGGGCAGAAGTTGCTGATGTCAGTGGAGCAGTTCGCGATGGCTATGACGCTGTGATGTTGTCCGCCGAGACGGCAATTGGGCAGAATCCTGCACTGACTGTAGAAACCATGGCACGCATTTGCGAGACTGCTGAAAAACGTCTTGTTCAGCCAAACTATTACGCCGACGCAAATCCGGAAGCGGCTGCGGTCACTGCGGCTGCTAGTGCGTTAGCGAAGAGAATCTCAGCTCACCTCATTGTGTCCATTACGTTCACTGGTTACTCTGCGCGTCTCTTGGCGTGCTGTAGGCCATCGTGCGGGATTGTGGCCGCCACTCCAGGAATCGACAAGGCACGGCAATTGCAAGTGTGTAGAGGTGTGTATCCCATCTTGGCTCCGCGTGATGGAAATATCACCTCTGCTATCTCGACAGCAATCGAACTAGTGCGAGAACGCCATTTGTTGCAGTCTGGAGACAAGGTTGTTGTGTGTGCATCACGCCTCAACCCGCGTTCGGACGCGGACACAATCTTGCTGCACATTGAGTCCTAAGACATTGGCCGTAAGTGCTTCTTCGCTGTTAAGAAGTACACCGTTGTTGCAAGCATGCACACTCCACATGCGCTGAAAACAAGTGGAGCTGAATCAACGCGGCGGGCGATAAATCCAACAACAAGAGCACCAGCCGGTGCGAGACCGCTCATCAAGAGCGAGTGAATTGCCATCACTCTGCCCATGACCTGTGGAGGTGTGTTGTTCTGAATGAGAGTTTGGTTGAGATTCATATAGAAACCACCACCAAGACCCCACAGAAAGAGAAATATTCCCATTGTGAGAATTGAACTTGTCTGACCCAAGAAGAATTGCACTGTGGAGCCCCAACACAATCCACACATGAACCATAAGCCCTTCTTCACAATCTTGTGATTGAAGCGCATGATGCCAAGCGAGGTGACGAATTGTCCAATGCCAAGCAGTGCAAAAAGGGCAGTGGTCTGACCTCCTGAAGCCATGGCTTCCTCGCGAGCTAGCTGAGGACCCAGAACAATCCACGGTGCCATCATGAAGACCGTAGATGCAGAGAGAAGAACATAGAACGATCTCACTGCTTCATGACCATTGATAAAAGAAAGTCCTTGAAAAATTTCTTCTCGCAAGCGACGTCGCTGTGTGTTCACACCAGCAGGAATCTGTAGCGGTATCAATACAACGAAACCCACGACATACAAAATGGCTTGCAACCAAAAGGCTCCTTGTATTCCCCACATTGCTATGACAGGGCCTGCAGTGGCTGGACCGATAATGAGGCCAATGTTTGATCCAATCGTGCTGACTGCAATTGCACCGACCAGTTTGTCGCTGGGAACCAATGTGGGCACGATGGCGGTTCGGACCGGTGAGCCAAGTGCAATGAATATTCCGGCAACAAATGAGCCAATAATTGCCCATGTGATGGTGATGGTGTCTGTGGTCACCATTGTGGCAATTACAACCGTGATGGTGAGTGCACCAAGTTGGCTTCCCATCAGTAGTTTTCGACGATCCATATGGTCGCTCATCACTCCAACAGGGAGCGAGATCAGCAGAGCTGGAATGCCCATCACAAACAGGATTAATCCACTGATGTCGGATCGCGCACCAAGGTCAAGGGCCAGCCAGACGAATGCAAAGCGTTGTGTGCTCTGGACAAGCACGAAAAGAAAGCTATTGGTCCACACCAATCGAAAGGCCGGTATCGCCATCAGTTCTCGTGGTCGAATTCCAGCGGGAGAAGTCATCTCCTTATGTTCTCACGCCGACCTCGCATGCGGAGAGTTAGATGCATTGATACAACGCTTCAATCAGAGCACGATTACGTGGATTCTGCCACCGTGGGCCCATTTGATTCATGACGTATCCAAAACCAACACCAGCTGTGGGGTCGGCAAACCCGACAGAGCCTCCAGCGCCGTAATGTCCGAAAGCCTGCTCATTTGGTCCGAAGCCGCGTTCTGGAATGGGGATTTGAAAGCCGTGAGCAAAGCGCGACTCACGTTGCAACACGAGGTCTTGACCACGGGAAACTTCAGAGACTGCCTCGCGCAATGTGTTGCGCGATATCAACACATTGTGTCGATGTGAAAATGTTGCTGCAAGATCCGTATAGACAGCGCATACGCCACGAGCACTTGCGTGCATGTTTGTACTGGGTATTTCGGCTTGTCGCCACTCTGATGTATTGACGGTGCCCGATCCACTCATGCCAGGTGGGTTGTAGTAGGTGTTGTACTGCAGCAATTGATCGTGCGTGAAGGCAGATGTATCAGCTGGTTCTGCTGGCGGATACGGCCAATCAAATTCAGCGATTCGATGATGATTAGTCGGTGGAACATTGAGGAAGATATCCGCTTCAAGCGGCTGCGATACGCGTTCGCGCAGAAGTTGACCCACCGTCTTGCCTGTGACTCGTCGGAGCAATTCCCCAACAAGGAATCCAAAAGTATTGACGTGATAGCCATGCCGGTCATCAAGTTCCCACCACGGTTCCTCTGCGGCTAGGGCAGTTGTCATGAGTTGCCAGTCATACATCGACGTGGGCGAGAGTGTGTGTCGAACTGCTGGAAGACCTGCCTTATGGCCCAAGACATCTCGGACTCGTAACTTCTCTTTGCCGTGGCATCCGAATTCAGGCCAGATCTCTGTCACCAATTGGTCGTACCGAAGTTCTCCACGGTCAACGCATTGAGCCGCCAAAAGCGCAGTGATGCCCTTGCCTACAGAGAACACATTGACCAATTGGTCTGGTTGCCATGGTCGCTGTTTTGCTATGTCGCTGTACCCGCCCCATAGATCAACAACATTTCTGCCATTGACAGTGATGCAGACTGATGCGCCAATTTCGTTATGGAGCACAAAGTTTTCTATGAAAGCCTCACGGACGGCAACGAAGTTGTCGTCACATGTTCCGAAGATTGGCGTGCTGATGGTCAGAGTGCTGACTTCTCCAAGATGTGAATGCCACATGCCGAGCCAAGACCGATGACATGAGCAAGACCGACTTTGGCTCCCTCAATCTGGCGAGGTCCTGCTTCGCCCCGCAAGTGATGACACACTTCCCAGATGTTTGCAATTCCGGTGGCTGCAATGGGGTGCCCCTTGGACTCGAGACCACCAGACACATTGACTGGCGTGCTTCCGTCTCGCCATGTTGCGCCAGAGTTAAAGAAATCGACGGCACCGCCTTCCTCACACAACATCAAGTTGTCGTAGTGGACCAACTCAGCTGTTGCGAAGCAATCGTGCAATTCAACAAGATTCAGATCTTGCGGAGAAACACCAGCTTGCTCGTACGCCTGCTTCGCAGCGATGCGAGTGAGAGTGTTGACGTCTGGCAGGACTTGGCACGCCTCTTGGTATGGATCGCTTGTGAGAACAGATGCAGATACTTTGACGGCTCGACGCTGTTGTTCAAGCGACATGGTCTTCAGTTTTGAACCGCTAACAACAATTGCAGCGGCTGCACCATCGCAGTTGGCCGAACACATTGAACGTGTATTGGGATACGCAATCATGACGTCGTTCATGATCTCTTCAAGAGTCATTTTCTTTTGATACGCGGCCAGTGGATTCAAGGTGGAGTGGGCGTGGTTCTTCTCTGCAATCTTGGCAAAGACTTCAAACGTTGCATCTCCATATTTGTGGCCGTATTCCATGCCAACTTGGGCAAAGGTTCCTGGCATGTTTGCTGTGCCAATAAAGCCATCCACATTCTGCACGGCACCATATCGACCACTGGGCTTCCATTCTTTGCCACTGCTGCTGCCGCTGTCTCGTGCGCCAAGAAGTCCGACTCCTGCAAGTTTTTCAACTCCCACTGCGAGACCCATGTCGCATTCGCCAGCCTTAATGGCCATGATTGCGGTTCGCAGGGCTGTAGCGCCGGTAGCGCATGCATTCGAGACGTTGTAGACGGGGATACCTGTTTGTCCTACTTGCTTTTGGATCATCTGGCCGATGGATCCCTGACCCATAAGGCAGCCTGCTGCCATGATGCCCATGTCTCGCATGGTGACTCCACCGTCTGCCAATGCAGCCATCACGGCTTCTGCGGCTAAGTCAACTGTGTCGCGGTCCGGATATTTTCCGAACTTTGTCATATTGATTCCAAGGATGTAGATGTCTTCTGTTGCCATGTTGCTGTCCTATCTCTGTTCGTTCTCGTTGTTATGCGATTGGTTCAAATCCGAATGCGATTGCTTCGACTCCGTGGTCGTCGTCACCAAGTGAGTATGTGGCAAGGCGAACCTTCATGCCCAAGGTCACCTTTTCTGGGGTGGGATCGACGTTGATGACATTGGCGCGCACACTGGTTCCGCCACAGTTGACAATTCCTGCCACGAATGGAACTGGTACTCCCGGAGAAGCAAAGGTCACGATGGTGAAAGAGCGCAATTCGCCTTCGGTGGGGATGTCTGTTTTGGTGAATGATGTTCCAAAACAGGATGCACATGCATTTCGTCGATCGAAAAAACGTGCTCCGCACGAAGTGCACTCGTGCGCAACAAGATGTGGGGTTGGGGACAGTTCCAGATAGTCAACGATGGGAACTTGGGTCTTGGTCATGGCCTCTCCTTGCCGATTTTCTCCTACCTTATGCGGTTTTTGCTCGCTGGAATGTAAGCGGAACCCACACAGAGTTGCTGTGTCGGCTATGAATAAAGCATGGCAACGACATGGCGAAACTGGGCTGGGAACCAAAAGGCCAAGCCGAGTCAATTTTTGAGACCACGAGATGAGAACGAAGTCATCAATGCGGTGCAGACTGCGTGCGACAGGGGGTCTCGCGTGAAAGTGGTGGGGTCTGGCCATAGTTTCACGGCTGCAGCTGTCAGTGATGGGGTCATGATGGACATCGCAGCGCTGTCGGGAATCCGCAGCATCGATCGGGCTGCCATGACTGTCACCGTGGGTGCAGGAACAAGTTTGTCAGCGTTGAACCAGTTGCTCGCTAGTGAGGGGCTTGCCCTGCCCAATTTGGGCGATATCGCCTATCAGACGGTCGCCGGAGCAATCTCAACGTCAACGCACGGCACGGGTGCACGTTTGCCCGGACTTGCTGCCCAAGTGGTTGGCATACGTTTAGTGGACGGCAGAGGTGGGGTAGTGAACACCGATCATGGTGCAGACCCCGAACTTCTTCAGAAGATTCGCGTGTCAGTCGGTTCGGTTGGTGTGCTCACGGAAGTCACCATGAAAGTCGTTGATGCCTTTCGTCTGCGCGCTGTGGAACAGCCAATGCGTCTTAACGATGTTCTGAGCAACATTGATGAACTACGCGAATCAAATGATCACTTTGAATTCTTTTGGATTCCACATACGAAGTGGGCCCTCACCAAGCGGAATAATCGAACCGATGATCTCTTGGCTCCATTGCCAAAAGTCAAGGGGTGGATTGAGAAGACTTTTATGGAGAATTATGCGTTTGGTGCCGTGTGTCATGTGGGTCGCCTGCGGCCATCGTTAATTCCACGTCTTGCTACGGCGTTGCCCTCGTCCGGTTCGCGAACATATGTTGACCACAGTTTCAAAATTTTCGCAAGCCCACGACTTGTTCGCTTCTACGAAATGGAATATTCAATTCCAAGAGACGCCTTACCTCAAGCGATGCGTGAAGTTCAATCAATGGTCGACCGCAAGGGCTACTTGTTGAATTTCCCCGTTGAAGTGCGCTTCACAGCGTCAGATGATGTGCCACTATCAACGTCATATGGGCGCGATAGTGCCTACATTGCGGTTCATATCTTTAAAGGAATGGAGTATGAACCGTATTTTCGAGACGTTGAAAACATCATGCGTCAGTACGAAGGCAGACCCCATTGGGGGAAGATCCACTTCCAACAAGCCGACGATTTGTCACGCGTATATCCGCGCTTTAATGACTTCTTGCTCGCACGAGATCAACTGGACCCGCATCGCGTATTCGAAAACGAGTACAGCCGACGTGTTTTTGGATAACAGTTAGAGACAGATGTCTTGTGGACGCACCGGGCAACGCATGATGTCCTTGCCTACTGCGTTCCTGATGGCAGCAACAATTGCAGGAGTTACCGAAATACACGGTGGTTCTCCGACTCCCTTGGCCCCAAGCGGTGCTTGAGGGTCTGGTTCTTCAACAAGGCGAGCAACAACGTCAGGTGCATCAAGTGCCGTCGGCAGTAGATAGTCAGTGAAACTCGGATTTCGCACCCGTCCTTGCTCAACAATGATTTCTTCCATTACTGCGAGACCCAAGCCTTGAGCAATTCCACCTTCTATCTGCCCTAAGACTGACAGGGGATTAAGTGCACGACCAACATCTTGCGTCGTCGCGATTTGGACAACTTTTACAAGGCCCAACTCTGGGTCCACATCGACCACTGCACGATGCGCAACAAATGCAAATGCAACATGGCAATTGCCTTGTCCATTTTCATCCAATTCTTCCGTAGTGCGGTGATGGTGCTCAAACTCTTCCGAAATAGTGAGACCCTGAGTTTCATCGAAGACGGAGACGCGCAAGGTTCCGATGGTGTCGACAATGTCAGTGTCGTCTATCGCCAGGCGAATGGGGTCTACACCGTATTTGTTACCCACAATCTCAAAGAGGCGTTCGCGAACCAAGCGACATGCACCATCAACGGCGCCACCACTCATCCATGTCTGACGTGAAGCTGAGGTTGAACCTGCTGATCCGATATTGGTGTCGATGGTGTCGCAATCCACATCGTCAACGCCCAACACCGAACGTGCGATCTGTGGTGCCAATGTGACGAATCCTTGACCCACTTCACTCGTGGCAAATTTCAGGGTGACATGCCCATCTTTCAGAGTGCAGCGAGCTGTGGAGTAATCATCAAAGCCTTCGCTATACATGATGTTTTTGATGCTCACGCCCCAACCGATACCTCGCTTCACATGGTGACGCTCAGACGTAATTCCTGATCCTCCAGGAAGTTCTAAAGCGTCGGGATGGGTATCCATTTCGGGAGGGAGCGGTATATCGGCTGTCTCACGAATAAGACGTTCAACAGGTGCCACGCTTTCCACCACTTGACCTGTGATCAACGTGTCGCCAGTTTTCATGGCATTGACGAGTCGAATCTGTACAGGATCAAGTCCTGCTGCGTGAGCCAATTTGTCCATTTGGCCTTCATGTGCAAAGCATGCTTGAACAACACCAAAGCCACGCATGGCACCACATGGGGGATTGTTGGTGCGCACTGCGTAGCCGTCAACAATCGCATTAGGGCACACGTACGGCCCTTGAGTGTGGGTGACGCCATTAATGAGAACTGCTGCGGAAGTCGATGCGTACGCACCACCATCAAACACGAAGCGAGCTTCAATCTTGATGATCTTTCCGTTTGCGTCTGCGTGATGTCGCATCCACACTTTGGCGGGATGGCGATGAACATGGCCGAAGAAGCTTTCTTCTCTCCCGTATTGCATTTTGACGGGGCGTCCCGTTCGTAGAGCAAGAAGTGCAGTGTGTACCTGCAGGCTGATGTCTTCGCGAGCACCGAAAGCACCACCCACTCCGCCGAGAACGAGACGAATCTTCTCGGCGGGAAGATTCAAACATGCTGCCATTTGTTTCTGGTCTTCATGTAGCCATTGCGTTGCTACGTGCACCTCCACTCCAGCACCATCGTGGTCAGGTATTCCCAATGCAGATTCAGTACCGAGGAACGCTTGGTCTTGCATTCCGATGTCGTAGAGACCTTCAACAACAATGGGGCCAGTGGCGTCGGGGTCACCGTGAACAATGCGTTGGTGTCGAATGAGGTTGCCATCCGGGTGAATTGGGGGAATTACACCGGAAATGGCTTCTTCGGGATCGGACAAAACCGGCAATAGTTCCCATTCAATTCGGATTGCTGCTAGAGCGCGTCGACATGTCTCAGGATGATCGGCTGCAACAACAGCAATAGGTTCACCCATGTAGCGCACCACATCGCGGGCAAACACTGGCTGGTCTTGACTGATGAGTCCATACGTTGGTTCGCCGGGAACATCTTCAGCCGTCAAAATTGCTTCGACTCCAGCAATCTTCCACGCTTCGCTGAAGTCAATGGAAACTATTCGTGCATGCGCATGCGGGGAACGAAGTGTGGCTCCCCACAACATGTTCTCGGCATGAAGATCGGAAGTGAAAGCAAAATCTCCCCGAACCTTTGCGGCGCCGTCTGGACGAAGTGCGCTGCGACCGAGGACATCGCGTCGAGTGGCTACGAGATTCATTCTGCAAGTCCGTTTCTCTGTGCGATGACCGCATCGACTGCTGCAAAAATGCGTCCATACCCGGTGCACCGACAAATGTTGCCGGAGAGGGCCTCCTTAATTTCCAACTCCGTAGGTGCTGAATTGTTATCCAAAAGATGGTGAACCGCCATGACGAGGCCTGGGGTACAGAATCCACATTGAACGGCACCTTCTGTAATAAAGGCTTCTTGCACATCTGTTAATGAACCATCGTCGTTGAGGCCCTCCACTGTTGCGATTTCACAGTCTGCGACAGTGGCTGCCATGACGAGACAGCTGCACACCGAATCACCGTTGATGAAAACGGTGCAACTTCCGCATTCTCCCTGTTCGCATGCACCCTTGGCGCCAGGCAATCCAAGTCGTTCGCGCAGCACGTACAAAAGGCTTTCGCCAATCCATGCATCCGTCACCTCGTGTTGGGTGCCGTTCACCGTCAAGGAGTACATTTCTGGACTACTCATTGTGGAGCTCCTCTGCGTGAGAGTCTTTGTGCCAAAACACCGACAGCGTGTCGGCGATAGCTGGCTGTGGAACGATGATCATCGATAGGCCGTGATTCGGCAGACACCAAACGACCCAATTCTCGTGCGTCTTTCTCGCTGAGGTAACCAGAACCGTTTACCACCGAGTTGGCGAATGCTTCTGCCTGAGGGCATCGAAGCACAGTGGGCCCAACACTTCCGAGTGCGATTCGCACTGATCCATCTTGAAACGCGTAACAGGCTGACGCAACAGAAATAACCATTGCATTGCGGACTCCGACCTTTGCGTAGCCTTGTCTGCCCCGTTGAATCGGAATGGTGACTCCGGAAATCAATTCATCTGACAGTTTGCAGTTCCTCTTTGGACCAATCATGAATTCCGAAATGGGCACTTGGCGTTCACCTGTGGCACTCACGAGATGAACCAATGCGTCCAAGGCTGCCAACACAGGCAATGAATCGCCGGCGGGGGAGCACGTACCTAGGTTTCCCCCGATACTTCCTGCTGCACGGATTTGTGGTGATCCAACGGTTCGGGCGGCCTCACTGAGTGCAGGAACCATCTCGCGGAGGGGGCCGTGTTCCATCGTCTTATAGGGAACCCCGGCTCCAATAAACACCTCACTCTTAGATTCATTAACACTCCAGGCAAACAACTCTGAGATGTTTCGCAGTGCCATCACTGTGTCGGGTTTGCGATGATTGAAATTGACTTCAACCATGACGTCGGTGCCTCCGCCGACAATTGTGATGTCAGAACCTTGCTTGAGCATTGTGACTGCTTCGTCGATGGTTCGTGGCAATAGAACTGTCATTGTTTACAGCCTCCTATGCAGTTGTTCTGCGGCCTCGCGTGCCTTGGCACGTATTTCTGCCATGTCACATGTGGTGAGTTCTCCGTTTTTGACAACGGTTTGCCCATTCATGACCACAGTGTGTGCACGAATACCCGGAGTAAACGCCACATGCCATGGACTGCTGACATGTGGGTATGTCCAGGTGACTTCATCGTCCAGCACCTCGGGGAAGAATTGAGATCCATTCTCCAGCCACGACCATGCCGTTTCAGGGGATGCTGTGATGTCGGCCTCGCGATGTCGCACATAGGCCAATCGAAATTCTTCCAGCATGTCGGCACCAATGCCGTCGGTTCCCAAAATGACAGTGTTCTTGCGTGTTGCAGGGAAGGCATAACCGACGGAATTGTTCATGTTTGAACGTGGATTATGGGCCAAGTATCCCCTGAGTGGAGTGCGGAGATGAACTCCGTGAACAAGAAGCCAATCATCATTTGCCAACGTCTCTAATCGACTACCCGCATCCACATCATCTGGACCTTCTGCAACATGGATATGCACACCGGTGTTGTGTCGTTGCGCAAGTTCAGCTGCAGCATGAAGAGTTTCATCAGAGCATGTGAAAGATGCGTGAACCCCTACCATTCCGCGACCGCCAGATGAAAGGAATTCATCGTTTTCTCGAAGTCCTCGTCGAGCAGCATCGGTCATTTGTGACGACGGCGAGACTGCGGAGTAGCACTGTCCATCCTTCCAGCGGTCGGTAACGCCGTAACTCAGATTGTGCCTAACACCCACCATTTGGCACGCATCGGCAATTGTGCGCAACGAACCTTCGATGGCGTTGGGGCTCTCGTGATGATCAATGATTGCAGTCGTGCCATTCAGCAGAGCTTCTGCGGCGCCTAGCGCGGCCGACCAGTAAATCATGTTGAGATCAAGAGCCGCATCGAGGCGCCACCACACATTTTCAAGTACTCCGATGAAGTTGTGCGGAGTAGTTGGTGGGGCTGGCATCCCTCGTGCAAGCGATGAGTACAGATGATGGTGCCCACACACCAAGCCGTGCGTGCGAAAAGATGACTCAGTCAATGACAACTCCGCGCTGTTCGGTGATTCGTCCGTACACCTCGGGTCGGCGGTACGTGTCAAAGTTGAACAAGGTCTGCGTGTACTTCTTGCACCAATCAAGATCGCACCGCGCAAAGATAAGTTCGTCGTCTGTGGTCAGAGTTTGGGCCACTATCTGTCCAGACGGTGCCACAATCATGCTCTGGCCGAGCGAGTCAACACCTTCTTCAACACCTGCTTTTGCAACGCCTACTACCCATGTTCCGTTCTGATAGGCGCCTGATTGCATGACGAGAGCATTATGAAAGCCCTGCAAAATGTCCTGGCTGGGATCCGGAACATAATGAATGGGAGTGTTGTAGCCACAGAAGATCATTTCGACGCCCTGTAGTCCCATGACGCGATACGACTCTGGCCACCTTCGGTCATTACAGATCATCATCCCAATTCGCCCACCGAAGGCGGGCCAAACACCAAAGCCTTCCATTGATGGCTCGAAGTAGTAGCGCTCTGCGTGCTGAAAAGGGCGATCTGGTTCGAATTGTGCGTGACCAGGTATGTGGACTTTGCGGTATTTCGCAACTGTATGACCAGCCTTGTCGACCAAAATTTGCGTGTTGAAGCGATGGCCATCATCGGTGATTTCCGCATATCCCAGGCAAAAGCCAATCCCTAACTTTTTTGCCTCGTCGAATAATGGTTGTGTGTCTGCGTTCGGCATGGATGTCTCGTACCAATGATTGGCCTCTGTGATGTCATTGACATACCAACGGGGAAAAAATGTTGTGAGGGCAAGTTCTGGA
Organism: uncultured Bifidobacterium sp.; assembly: GCA_964503445.1. GTDB lineage: Bacteria > Actinomycetota > Acidimicrobiia > Acidimicrobiales > Ilumatobacteraceae > UBA2093. The sequence continues at coordinate 64,481 of CAZCZM010000001.1, read as the reverse complement.
AAGACGACGACATCACAATTTGACTCTTTCGCTTGACGCAATAAACCAATCAAACGTGCCACGACACTGGCACGAGTGTGATCTTTTTGGATTGGTCCAAGTTGGGCTGCGCCCACTGTGACAATACGACTCATTGCGTTCCTCCCGAATTGGCCATGTGCAACATGCTCTGCAAGAGAAGTTGTGCACCTGCAGCTAGGTCTTCGTCAGATGTGAATTCGGCTGGATTGTGGCTGATGCCCTTGACGCTTGGCACAAAGATCATCGCTGTAGGGCACACGCGAGCAAGCATTTGCGCATCGTGTCCGGCTCCACTTGGCATTCTCATGACGGAGAGGCCGTTGTTGCGGGCGAGAGTCTCAACGAGATTGATGAGTTCCTCATTGAAATCAACGGGTTCAAAACGCGCCAGTACTCGTGATGAGATGGTGACGCCTTCATCCGTTGCCAGAGTGAGCAAAAAGTCGCGAAGTTCACTTTCTGCTTGTTGTAACACCAGCTCATCCGTATTTCGAATATCGACTGTTAGTACTGCTGTTGCGGGGACAACGTTGATGAGATTGGGATGTAAATCAATCTTGCCCACGGTGCACACTTGATGCCCGCCAAATTTGGTTGATAATTCGCGTAAGAACACAGCAATTCGTGCCGCAACATATGCTGGATCGTGACGCAGTGACATTGGAGTGGTGCCCGCGTGGTTTGACTGGCCAGTGACGGTGATTTCTTGCCAGCTAATACCTTGCACTCCGGTCACTGCACCGATGGTGGTTCCACGTTGTTCCAGTACTGGACCTTGCTCGATATGAAGTTCAATAAAAGAGTGGGGTGTAATACCTGGGCAAGGAGCGGATCCTGCGTAACCGATTCTCTCTAACTCATCTCCATACCGCTTGCCGTCAATACTGATGGTGTCAAGAGCGGTCTCCAAGCTCATGTCACCGACGTACACCAAGGACCCAAACATGTCTGGAGCGAATCGAGCACCCTCTTCGTTGGAGAAGAAAGCCACAGCGAGAGGTCGATTGGGGATGATCTTGTGTTCTTGACACGTTTGAATTACCTCGAGACCAGCCAATACTCCGAGGTTCCCGTCGTACTTGCCGCCAGTACGAACAGTGTCTATGTGCGAACCCGTCATGACCGGCGCTCCAGAACCAACGTTCCACACTCCGACAACATTTCCCACCCGATCGATGGTGATATCCAAGCCAAGTTCACGCATCCACTCGACCACGAGGTCGCGGCCGATTTTGTCTTCGTCGGTCAAGGCCAATCGAGCACAGCCACCCCCGTCAATTTCCCCAATTTGAGCCAGGGTGAGCAGTCGTTGTTTGAGTCGCGGATAGTCCACGCTGAGGGCAGTGGGCAAACCATTTGGAGACATAGTGAAAGTGTACGAAATGTAAAAGCCAAACCGTTGATATATCTCGCCTAGCGAGGAATAAGCCGTCTGTGACCCAGCGCTTGACCCTAGGGTGAAGAGAGGAGTACGACATGAATCGCGACCTTTTGCAGCAACGTTTAGCCACGGAATTAGATCTCTTCGATAGTCGCCACCCACAATCGCAGATGCGATCGACGCAGGCGCATGACTCTCTTATCTCTGGGGTGCCCATGCCCTGGATGGCCCGATGGCCGGGCAGATTCCCCGTGTTTTTCGCATCGGCACACGGGGCGACATTTATCGATGTTGATGGAAATGAATATGTTGATTTTTGCCTAGGGGATACGGGCGCAATGACAGGACATTCTTTGCCTGCCGTTGCTGATGCGCTGTTTGCCCAAGCGTCTCGCGGTATCACCACCATGTTGCCCAATGACGATTCCATCTGGGTGTCCAACGAACTATCTCGCCGATTCGGTCTTCCCAAATGGCAGTTTGCGATGACTGCAACAGATGCAAATCGATTTGTCTTACGTTTCTCCCGATTTCTCACGCAACGCCCCAAGATTGCGGTCATGGATTGGTGCTACCACGGCACGGTTGACGAAACTCTGGCGGTTCTCGATGATCACGGCAATGTCATTCCTCGGCCAGGTGCCATGGGTCCGGCATTTCATCCGCGTGACACCACGGTTGTTGTTCCGTTCAATGATGCAGACGCCCTTGAACGCGTGCTGAGTCGTGGAGATGTTGCATGCCTGTTGATGGAGCCAGCACTCACAAATATCGGCATCGTTCTGCCGGAACCGGGTTACTTGGATGCAGTGCGCGAGATCACGCGTCGTCATGGAGTGATCTTGATTATCGATGAGACCCACACAATTTGTGCTGGTCCGGGTGGGTGTACGCAAGCATGGAATCTTGATCCCGACATCTTCGTGATTGGGAAACCAATCGCAGGGGGGATGCCTGCGGCGGTCTATGGATTCTCTGCTGAATTGGCTGAACGACTAGAGCGATCGCTGTCAATTGATGATGTGGATGTCTCTGGAGTGGGAGGAACCCTCACTGGTAATGCCTTAGCGTTGGCTGCAATTCGAGCAACGTTGTCCACCACTTTGCAACAGAGCGACTTTGACAAGATGATTCCCTTAGCTTCCGAATGGACACGCGGTGTGCGTGAGGCATATCAACGCGTGGGTTTCAATTGGCATGTCCAGCAGTTGGGGTGTCGGGCCGAATATTGGTTTTGTCCACCACCAAAAAACGGACGTGAAGCTGCCTTATCCATTGATCATGAACTCGATGCCTACTTGCATCTCTTCTGTTTGAATCGCGGAATTCTTATGACGCCATTTCACAACATGGCGCTGATGTCTCCGCTTCACACAATTGACCACGTCAATCAACACACCGCGGTGTTCAATGATGCTGTCGACTCATTGGTCTCTTAACTGTGGAAACTTTCGACATCGTATGGATTGTGGCTGTTGTGGCTGTGTCGTCGCTCGCGCAATCACTTGCTGGTTTCGGATTCGGCTTATTGGCCGTGCCGATGATGACACTTGTTGTTGTTCCTCATGACTCCGTTGTTGTTGCAACACTTATAGGCACCGTTTCCACCACAGTCCAGGCGGTCATAGATCGGCGATTGAGCGATTCGCATCAAGCGCGCACGTTGGCCCTTGCGGCATATGCGGGCATGCCCTTCGGCCTGCTTGTTTTCACAGTGGTGTCTGAAGGTGTCATGAGAATTGTGTTGGGAGTGGTCGTGTTAGTTGCCACTGTGGTCTTGGCTCGTGGATTTGTCCTTCACAAGAAGTCTCGTGTGTTGGCTGTGATTATGGGTTGGCTAAGCGGTGTCTTGTCTACTTCCACATCAACTAACGGACCGCCTCTGGTTTTCTACTTGCAGGCGCAGGGCTTGGATGCTGCAACATTTCGGGCAACCATTAATCGTGTTTTCGCATACTCAAACGTCGGAGCAATAGCTTTCTTTGCAGCCTCGGGTCATCTCTCACTAGATGGATTAGTTGCCGCAGTCATTTCATTGCCGGCACTCTTTCTTTCTCTGCGCATCGGATACGCGCTGAGGCCCCATATTCGTGCCGATGTGTTTCGTGTGCTCGTTCTTGTTCTCTTGGCGCTATCGGGCGTCAGTGTTATTTCTTCGGCATTTCTTTAGTCATGCCCAAACATGGTCATCCATGCGTCCTTGGTTTTGGGTTTGAACACGTAATTGAACTGTTTAACGTCGCTGAGTCGCGCAGCCGGTGGCTCCGAGTAGCGATGTCCAGGCAGCACAACTGTCTCGTCAGGTAATTGAGCCAATCTCGCGAGGCTGTTGTACATGTCCTCGGGATTTGACCCAGGCAAGTCGGTGCGTCCGCACCCATCGAGAAAGAGTGTGTCGCCAGATACAAGACACCCATTCACATAGAAACATTGACTGCCGGGGGTGTGACCTGGTGTATGAATCAGTGTGATTGCCACGTCGCCAACCATCACGACATCTCCTGAACTATGAGACACGATGTGCGAATCATCGATGCCAGTTGTTTTCTTGACCCAAGGAACCTCGTGTTCATTCAAGTGAAGTGGAACATTGCACCGCTCAAAAAGTGCGGCAACTCCTTCGATGTTGTATCCCATCATCGAACCGCCGACGTGGTCAGCGTGATAGTGGCTTCCTAGGACACCCACTACTTTCATGCCATCTGCCTCGGCGATGTCAATGAGTGCATTGACCGAATAAGCAGGGTCGACCACCACGCACTCACCTGTATCCCGATCGCCCACGAGATAGGCAAAATTGACCATCTGTCGGGCCATCATGTCGTCAGTGGCAAAATCTTGCCCACTGAGCAACTGGCGAATATAAAAACGATGGCTGGCTTCTACTGTCACAGTAGGCAGAATAGAGCAATGTCCGATGCGCAACGCCTTCAAGCCGGTGACCGGGTATTGGTTGGTCGATCCCTTATCGAGGTCAGTTCTGATTTCGCCGACCAGCTCGAACCCGGAGATGCGGTTCTTGGCATTGCACAGACGGGGCAATTACGTCGAATTCCCCTAAAGACTGAGAAGATTGTTTCGCGTGCGGTATCAGAAGCCTCAGCTGCGTTTCGAGAGCTGGCGAACATCCCCCAATCTCAAGTCACTGATTTTTATGCCGCTGCTGCTCGACTGTTCGACGATGACGATGTGTTCGCATCAATCGCCACGGTGAATGCTGTTGATGTTGCTTCAGCCCGTGAGCGCGGTCGCTCCACCACACGACTTGTTCTGTCCGACAAGATGCGAGATGACATGGTGTCGGCCTTTCACATGTGGGCCACTTTCACAACAGATGAAGAGGCACCACTTTTGACTGTTGAGCACGATGGCTGGTCGGTGTCGGAGTACAGAGCACCACTTGGTGTTGTTGGTTTTGTTTTTGAAGGTCGGCCAAACGTTTTTGCCGATGCAACCGGAGTACTGAGGGGTGGCAACACGGTTGTTTTTCGTATTGGGCGAGACGCGCTGGGAACGGCTCGAGCCATTATGAAACACGTCATTCAACCCGCATTGAAATCGGCGGGGCTTCCTGAGGGTTCTGTCACTTTGATTGATTCTGAGGAGCACGCAGCAGGCTGGTCGCTTTTTTCTAACCCATCACTCGCTTTGGCTGTGGCACGTGGTTCGGGTGAGGCTGTGGCGGAATTGGGATCAATCGCCCAGCAATCGGGAATTCCTGTGAGTCTTCATGGGACAGGGGGAGCTTGGCTCATCGTTGGTGAACATCACGATGCTCAACGGCTCTATGACTTTGTGCAATATTCACTCGACCGAAAGGTATGTAACACCATGAATGTGGTGTGCTGCCTGCGTTCACAAGCTCATAACGTTGTCCCTCAGGTTTTTTCAGCTGCTGAGGCCGCTGCACAAAAGCGAAACACACATCCGCGAGTGCATGCCGTTGGCGGAGCCGAACTTTTTCTTCCGCAGAACGAGATTCAGGTTGCCCGTGCAGATGGAATGCACACAGAACCGCAAGTCACTATCTCGCAGGTAGAGCACTTGTCTCACGAGTTTGAATGGGAGGAGAATCCTGAATTCTTTGTTGTCCTCGTGGAAAGTATTGACGAGGCAATCGAGCTCTTCAATCTCTACAGTCCACAGTTCGTCGTCTCTGTTTGTAGTGAGAATGCGGCCGAAAAAGATCGCGTCTGGATTGCATGTAACGCTCCGTTTGTCGGAGACGGCTTCACTCGCTGGGTCGATGGGCAATTCGCACTGCTCCGACCAGAGTTGGGGTTGAGCAATTGGCAAACAGGTCGCCTGTTTGCGCGCAGTGGAATTTTGTCGGGTGATTCGGTGTTTTCAGTTCGCTTGAGGGCGACTCAAACCGATTCACATTTACATCGCTAACTCGACGCGGGAAGTTCGATGTTGTCAATAAGGCGAACATCGTCAAACCATGCCGCAATACAGATCACTGCTCCGTCTCGGGTGTCGCTAACAGAACACAACGTCTGCGTGTCTACAACCTCTACGTATTCGGGTCGACACAACTGTGATTGCTGAAGTCGCGACTGAATGCCAATACTCAGATTGTGAGCATCATGGTTCCCTCGTGAGTGTTCGTTTAACGCCCAACGCAGTGAAGTGAAAATAATCGGTGCGTCCTTGCGGGCGACTTCGCTGAGCCTCACGTTTCGGCTGGATAACGCAAGTCCGTCGCCTTCACGAACCGTATCCACTCCTACAATCTCAACGGGAAAATCGAGGTCTTCAACCATTTGGCGGATGACCGCTAACTGTTGATAATCCTTCTTTCCGAAATACGCGCGACTCGGAAGAACTGCATTGAACAGTTTGGTGACAACTGTTGTCACTCCACGAAAATGGCCCGGACGCATGACGCCTTCCATGGGCTCGGCGGCTGTCCCTGGCTCTACAACAACACTTGAGCCCTCTGGGTACATCACATCCACAGAGGGGAGATACACACATGACACTCCCATCTCTTTGGCGAGAGCCAGATCTTGATCATCAGTTCTTGGATACAAACGAAAATCATCTGAATTGTTGAATTGCGTCGGATTCACAAACACAGACAGCACGGTGACGTCATCTCGATCTAGCGACTCATTAAGGAGGCGTGCGTGACCGTTGTGAAGGGCGCCCATAGTTGGGACAAAACCAATTGAATTGCCCGTCCCAGTTACCTCTTTAGACCACTGCTGCATTTCGGCAGGAGTGCGAAGAACTTCCATGTCAGTCGAAACTATGTTCGTTGTCTGGCCACGCGCCCGTGTTGACCTCGTGAACGTATTGCTTTACCGCATCAACGGCGGTGGTGCGCATATGTGCATATGCGCGAGCAAATGAAAATGTTCGAGCCGAGAGTCCTAGAAGATCATGCATCACAAGAACTTGGCCAGAACAATGAACCCCCGCTCCGATACCGATAGTTGGGCACGAGACTTTCTCTGTGATTTCCTTCGCCAATGTCTGTGGAACACCTTCTATGACGAGGGCGCTCGCGCCGGATGCATCGACTGCATGTGCATCTTCGAGCAGTCGTTCTTTTGTACCCGCTGAGTCTCCAGATGAACGCCCTTGAATCTTGTTTCCGCCCATGCGGTGATAGCTCTGTGGGGTGAGACCAATGTGACCCATCACAGGAATATCTGCGTGCGCAAGCGCAGCAATACGGTCCGCAACATGTACACCGCCTTCTAGTTTCACAATTTCGGCACCGGCCTTAATGAGGCGTATCGCACTTCGAACAGCATCTTCTGTACTGGCCTGATAAGAACCAAATGGCAAGTCACCAACAATGAGTGCGCGGGGCTTTGCCGCAGCCACCATCTGTACGTGGTACTCCATGTGCTCGAGGGAAACTCCCAAGGTTGTTTTGTTGCCTTGCATCACTGTGCCAACTGAATCACCCACCAGAATCATGTCGACTCCGGCTTCATCAACAATGGATGCAAAAGTTGCGTCATATGCGGTGACCATTGACATCGGGATTTTGTTGCGATGCCGCTCGGCCAACATGGGGACGGTGAATTTGGGTGGGCGTGAGTTCGGGGTCATAGGGGGATACTCCGCCCCACAGGCTATGCCCAATTTCTATGCTCCCCATCCGAACATGGATGACTTACGAGGGTCTAAGAACTCGAATTCTTGCCTCAGGGTCAGATACAAGGTTGACTGTGGAGTCAATGACCAAGGTGTCTCGTCGAGCCAAGTCGTACTGTGACCAGCTGGGATGGCCGTGCACGGCGAAGTGCACTATCTCGTCGGCAAACCTGCGCGCGATCGCTCCGCGTTCGGCACCTGTGCCTGTGAACATGTCGCCACCTGGTGCATGAAGATTGTCGAAAGCAAATGGGATATCCAAGGCATGGCAGCAGCCGAGGATTCCCCCGAATGCAGGGGTCTCCCATGTGAACCAATACATCCAGGTGGGTGCATGGTGTGTTACTCGCGAATCAACTAGGTCCCACGCGCGAAATCGAAAAGCGAAATCGGTATGAACTGCCGACATCAAGTAATGAGGAGATTCTCCCATTCGTAAGTCTTCGTAGGTTTGCCGAGCATCAGTTGCACAAGATGGAAACATTCGGTCTATAAATTTTTGCCAATCATCAACACTTCGGGTGTTCGCTTGCGGATCAAATGCGGCCCATAACTTGTTTTCGTCTTTGTTGGTGCCAATAACAAACGGAATGTTATTGGCCGCGGCCTTCTGGAGCAGAGGTGATTCGATAAATTCGTCGTCAGCAGTTGGAGCAAACCAATCAAAGTTCTGTGATGGTAGAGCTAAGACCTCGCTTTGAACCTGCAATAGTCGCTCAACAGACTGATTCTGAATGTCGTTGGGATCTGACAGCTGTAGTCGCGTCATAATCTCAGACTGAATTTCTTGAGATCTATCGAGAGTGCGCAGTTGTCCAATGGACGGACTCATTGACCACGCTTTGTGAAAATAGGGTTGAGCAGACGAGCATGCCATCAGTGCAACAACAGCCGAACCGCCGGCCGATTCACCGAAGATTGTGACATTGCCAGGATTGCCGCCGAATGCAGCAATATTCCGATGTGTCCAACGAAGAGCAGACACCATGTCGCGCACGCCCAGATTCTTTTCACCAAAGAATCCGAAAATTCCCAATCGATAGTTAATTGTCACCACGATGGCTTGACGAGACGCAAGGCGGCCGCCGTGGTACCACGCAAGCGATCCCGCACCATTGGTGTATGCACCGCCATGAATCCAAAACAGCACGGGAAGTTGAGAATCAGGGTGTGCCTCTGCTGGCACAAACACATTTAATGTGAAGCAATCTTCAGACATTGAAGACGCATCGAGACCTAATGTCTGTTCCAGAAATCCAGGTACTTGGCAACAAATGGGCCCATAGCTAGTGGCGTCAACCTCATCTTGTTGCTGAAAGTCTGTGGGGAACTCGCCACGACCTGCTGTGGCGTAACGCAGTCCCAAATATTCACTACTGCCGTCGCTGTTTCTCACTCCACGTATGGAGGCGTTCGATAATTCAACCGTTGCGTTCACACAGTTACCGTACCGCTCGGGTGGCCTCAGGTGAGTAGCGTATGTGCGTGTTTGGTCGCCTCGTAGGTCGTGTTTATGTGAGGGTTACCTCGTGGGCGTCGCGACACGCAGCAATAACTGGCTCTTCTGCGTCGGGCAAGCGGTTTGGACACTTTGGACAAAGAAGCCTGATCATGTGGCCACCGACCACGATCTTCAACGAGCAGTACATCTCGGTGGGGGATGACACTTTGATTGGACCAGGCGTCGCTCTGAGTGCAGGAATGGTGCCCGGCCAAGAATGCATCACCTATCCAGTTGTCTCGATAGGGAATCGGTGTCTCATCGGAAAAGGAAGTGGAATTGTCGGGCACTTCTCAATCACCATCGGCGACGACGTGTGGACAGGTCATCATGTGTACATCACGGACCAGAACCACGGGTATACCGACATCACGATTCCTATCGCACAGCAATCTCAGCCCGAGCGTGCTGTCACAATTGGCTCACGTTCGTGGATTGGGCATGGAAGTGTGATTCTTCCAGGAGTCACTATTGGAGAGCATGTGGTGATTGGGGCTAATTCTGTCGTCACCCGAGACATACCGAGCTATTCAGTTGCCGTCGGGTCACCAGCCAAGGTCATTCGCAGATATGTGGACGGAGATGGCTGGATTGACGTGGTCTAGACCGAGAGGTCACGTGGAGGCTGACACGTCTTCATGTCATTCTCGCGTGCGAATTTTCCAATGCGTTCACTAATGGGAACACCTTCCACCTCGGTCTCCGCGAAATATGGGCGACGTTCGACTGTGCGAAGTTGCTCAATGAACGTGCGACGATTTTCGAGGTATGTCCTGTAGTCAGCAAGCCAGAGGGGGACCAAAGCTTGTCCCTTTGCATCGGAAGGCTGAATCTTTTCAATTTCGTTGATTGCGCGCTCAAGGGAGTCGGTTGCTTTTTCTACAATGTCAGCCTTCTTGCGCAGTGACTCAACGCTGTTTGGCTTCATTGGTGACAGATCCTGCAAAGCAAATCGTTCATCTTCTGCCTTTTGACAGATTGCCTCTGCCTTGGCCTGCCACTCTGCATCACCGATTCGATTAATGCTTTCTCGTGGTGCGAAACCTAATGCGTAGACCCACATAATGGCGATACCGACGCACACCACGATCAGAGAGAGGCGAACAAACCGATGCATGATGCGATGCTACGAGGTCTTGATTACTTCGGAGGGTCGATATGTGACCAACAAATGACACACCCCACAGATGAGGCCCACAACGACTGCCCACTCAGAGGCCAATGTTGGAACATTTAATGCATGGTCCAGTGAAATACTCCCTGCACCCGTGAGAGAGATTGCAATTGCAACGGCGATGATTGCAGCGCAGTATTCCCAACCTCCATTTGGCAGGAAAATGAAATAGCCGACTTTCCAATGAACAGTCACTATGGCAACAAACATCAACGCAACCAAGATTGCGGACGCAACACCTGTCAGAAGACCCGTAGCAAACAGGACACCGGCAATCAGTTCGCTGGCTGCAGCCAAATATGCCTGCGCGTGTGGCCACTTCATTCCGATAGATCTGAACCATGAGGCCGTACCGCTAATTCCGGAAGGAGAACGCCATTTGTTCCAACCATGAAGGAAAATGGACACACCAAAGGCAATGCGCAGGATAAGCAGGCCAAAATCAATCTGAGTCATCCTCACACCATATGGCACTAAAGACATTGATCACTCCTGACAGAATGAGAGCAATGAATTGGGTGAATCGGTTGATACGTGTCTTTGCTGCATCATCGGCCGTTCTCATGGTCGTTGCGTGTTCTTCTCAACAAGACTCTCTGTGCGAGATCGCTGTTTCTGTTCCTTCGTTCACCACCAGGTTCACACAGGGTCTTGACAATTTTTCAGAGGACCAATATCAACAGTTGCGACTTGAAGCACTAGATGCTTTGGCGACCGTGAATCTGATAGCCGTAGGGGAGGAACCACCTGCAGATGCATCACGCCTAGCGGTCACAATTAATCGTTTTGTTGCTTTCATGGACGACGTTGAATGGGACGTCACCCTGGCGCTACAAAGCACTGATGCCGTTGAAGCTGCTTCAGTATTGGGAACTTCCGAAACCCTCGCTCAAGCGAATGTTGTCGACGCAGCTGTCATTGCGCAATGTGGTCTGCCGAGCACGCTTGCACCGGTTATCTCTGCGCCTGCAACTTTGCCACCACCATCAATACCGTCACCGACGCAAACCGATCCTGTCGCAACTCCACCGCAGGAGGATTCTGAAGCAACAGAAACTGGACGGACCGTGGCAGAACTTTTCGGGCTTACATTGACCGAAAGTGATCTCTTGTGCCTTGGTTCTGCCTTGGCAGAAGTGACGGACCTCAGCTCTGGATCGGCGAATCTTGCTCAGTATCAAGGGCAGTTCCAAAAAGCCTTCGACTCATGCAACATCGAATTTACTGTCCCCACGAAATAGGTCTCACAGATGGAAATTGTCATCATTCGCCATGCTCAACCAGAGTGGGTAAAGAACGGTTTGAACGTTGTTAATCCGCCACTCACCGCACTTGGTCATGAACAAGCTGATGCATTGGCCGCGTCATTGCATGAACAACACTTTGATCACATTTACGTGTCGCCGCTGACACGAGCTGTTCAAACAGCTCAACCAGTTTTGGAGCAACTTCAACACGAACTTGTTGTTGCGGATTGGCTTGAAGAGATTAAAGACCCAATGTGGCATGGAACACCAGAAGAGAAAGCGCAAGAAGCTTGGAAGGCCGAAAAAGCCAAAAGATCTCATGAGCGATGGTCGGGTCTTGACGGGGGTGAAAATGTAGACGCATTCGTTGCACGAATTAACGAGGGGACTTCACAGTTTCTCAATGATTGCGGCTTGACACGTACAGATAACACGTTGCCCGTATGGCAACCAAGTGAAAACTATGAGCATGGCAAGCGCATCGCATTGATTTGTCATGCGGGAACTGGAAGCGTTGCAATCTGCCACATGCTCGGATTGCAACCAACCCCGTGGGAGTGGGAGAGGTTTGTTATCGGACATGCGACTATCAACAGAGTTTCCGCACTCACACTGGGAGACGGCATCACTTTTGGCCTGTCGCAGTTGTCGGGTAATGATCATCTGGCGCCTCATCTCCGTACGTATTAGTTCATTGTCTCTGGGACCCACTTGCGCGCTCTAAGGTTGGTTCATGTCCAATAGTCAACACAATCACGAATCAGGCATTAACCCAGATGCTCTCAAGATGTTTTCGTTTGTTGTTTTTTCGAAATTGGAAGGTGCGGTCACCGCCGGAATGATTCATTTGGGAGACCACTTGGGCCTTTATGAAGCAATGGCCGCCCACCCAGAAGGAGATTCATCGATAACACTGGCGCAGCGCACAGGACTTCATGAACGGTGGGTGCGAGAGTGGCTTCATAACCAAGTGGCTGCTCATATCGTTTCATGCCGCGACTTAGCTGCAGACACTCCCATTTTTTATCTCACACCCGAAGCAACAGCAGTGTTGGCCACACCCTCGCACCCTGCGTATGGAATGGGAATGTTTCATCGGCTCCCACAAACAATGGGTGCTCTCGAGCACATGCCGGAATCATTTCGAACGGGAATTGGTCGCGATTACGACTCACACGGTCCGGCTGGTGCGGTGGGAATTGAACGAAGTTTTGAACCGTGGAATCAAAATTTTCTCATACCACGGGTTATTCCGGCGCTTGAGGGGATGCGTGAGCGGCTTGAACAGGGAATCCGCGTTGCCGACATCGGATGTGGTTCGGGCGGTCTTGCGCTGCTCCTCGGAAAGACATTTCCTCAGTCAACGATTGTGGGTTACGACATTTCTCGCTTTGCGCTAGAGCGAGCAGAGGAGCGTCTCGCTGAAGATGGTCTTACCAATGTCTTGTTCGCTGACCCGCGCACATCTCCCATCACAGAGAAGTTTGATCTCATTTGCACGTTCGACTGCATCCATGACATGACTCGCCCTACTGAAATGATGCGGACTATCCGCCAGTCACTTCATGATGACGGGACGTGGTTACTTGTTGATATCAAAGCGCATGATTCATTGGAACTGAACGTCACAAAAAATCCGATGGCGTCACTGCTGTATGGAATCAGTGTGTTGAGCTGCATGTCATCTGCAATGTCCGAACCCGATGCAGAAGGCCTCGGAACACTGGGGCTTTCTGGCGCAAAGGCCGAACATATGGCTCGTGCTGCAGGATTTACTCAGTTCACTCGTCTTGATGTAGAGCACAACGTGAATGCGTTCTACGAAATACGTCCATAAAGCACACAACTCCCGGTTCGCCGTGGATCAATGGCAAACCGGGAGCGATTGTGTGATGGATCAGGGTGCTGGTCGAGGTGCAGTCACATTGCATGCATCGACTGCTGCAACGATTGACGTTGGGTCGATTGCTGCGCCACCGAATGGGTGAACTTCAAAGTGGAGGTGAGGTGTGTTGGTGCCACCGGTCTTTCCGTTGTACCCAATCACTTGTCCAGCCTTCACTTTCGTACCTACGGTGATTCCTGGAGCAATTGACTGAAAGTGTCCGTAGAAAAAGTACGTACCATCTGCGGTCGTCAAACGAACACCGTTACCTGCCAACTTGTCCGTAGCGGTGCTGTACACCTTGGTGATGGTTCCATCAGCCACTGCATAGATCAGGTTTCCTTCTTTGGCAATGATGTCAACACCGAGGTGGAGACGTCCGCCACCACGTGGTGCATGCCATGTGTTTTCAAATGAACACGGACCTTGAACTGGGAAGACCGCAATCTGAACACTGGGAGGAGCCACCACTCCCAATGCGATACCAGTGCGAACATCAAGACGTCCGGTGGCATTGATTCCCTTCGCAGTTTGGAAAGCTTGAATGGCAACAGTTGTTGCACCGCCGAAGATCCCATCAACTCCACCTTTGACCTGAATGCCAGCAGCAACCAACGCCTGTTGAACAACCTTGACGGAGTCACCACGGTTTCCGCGAACTGGCAACTTTGTAAGGAACTGAGAAGCTGGAGTGCTCGCTGCCACTGGCACGGCTACGGGGGCTGGGGCTGGGGCGGCTACTGGAGCAACCAATCCAAGAGCGGCTGCAGTTGTGGGATCGAGCAGGCCAGTAACGGGAAGACCCTTTGCGGACTGAAATGCCTGAATGGTGGCAGTTGTTCCTGAACCAAACATTCCGTCAATTCCACCTCGAACAACGAGTCCTGCATTTCTGAGGCTCTGCTGCACCAACGTCACGGCTGGTCCGCGATTGCCACGAACCGGCAATGTCTCAACGGTCAATGGGTATGAAATTGCTGGCACGGTTGTTGTGGGTGCGACTGTTGTGGGTGCCACTGTGGTTGGGGCCACCGTGGTGGGTGCTGCCGTGGTGGTGGATGGTTGTGCGACCTTCAAAACACGAGCGGTGGGTGCGTCCACGACTCCTGTGACCTTCAGTCCCACTACTCGCTGAAATGTGCGTAAAGCAGTACGAGTGCGCTTGTCGAAAATTCCAGTGGCGCCACCTCGCAATGTGAAGCCATTGCGCATAATGGCATTCTGAACAGCAACAACGTGTGGGCCGCGCTCGCCAAATTTCGGCTGGCCGGGAGCCGTGCGCGCTGATGCCGATGCTGACACAGATTGCGGGGCCGAGGTTGCGGCCTGTGCAATTCCTGGCACCGAAATTGCCAATGTGCTGCTCACCAGTGCTCCGAGAAGAGTGCGGGTGATGATTCGAGTTGAAGTGTGAGACATCTGTCTGCTCCTTGTTGATCCGGTAAAGGGATCGGCAGGAGCCAGAAGAACTTGAGAAATTTCTCACGGAAAATGTTGTAGTAACCACTCTCAGTGGTCTCAGTGGTCAATTAGATACAGAGAGTGGTGATAGGGCAGCCTCAGCGATGAAATTCAGCTTCGAGGAATACGGAAGGCTCACGCCCAATGAAGGGCTGCGATATCTACGGAGTTCGCGTAAGGGCTAGCGCGCTATGTAGCCGTCGCTGAGGCCACTAAATCCAGATGGCTCGTGAGCACCCAAGACGAGAGTCTCAAGAACACCGACCCCTGTGAACACCGAACCGTTGGAGTGGGTGGCCGACACAGTGCTCAGTGTTTGCACATGGAGGTGATTCATAGCCATTGGATCGCCCACCGGAAGAGCAAACCGGTCCGAACCCACGACAAGATCCCCCTTCCACATGCCATGGCCCCATTCGGGATTCAGGTATCCCAAGCCATACATCTGGAAATGGAGCAATGGTTCAAATTCAAGGGCGAGTGACTCACTGGCGAATGTGTATTCGAGAGAAAAGTGTTGAGCTCGACGAGTGTTTTCTTCCCATGTGAAGTCATACGAGATGTTGTGTGCATGTTGGACTGTGTCGGTGCCACGCAAGAGAGCTCCAGACTGATGCCATCGTTCTCCATCCTGAAATTCGTTGACATCAAACATCGTCCCGAAGCCATCAAAAACAACCGGCGCCCACAGCCAATAAAACTGTGGGCCATGTGCCGGGGGAGCACCCAACTGAATTCGCTCTCCCACGCCGCGAATACCCCATGATCGATCCCGCGAACCCACGACGCGAGTTGGTTCAATATCGATTCGATCACCATCCACTTCAATCCATCCGGACCATGCGCCCAGTTGTGTCAGTCGTGTGTACTGCATGGTGGTTCGATTGCCGGTCAGAGTGAGAAACGGCGGCTCTTCGTATGGCAGCGATGATGCTGTGAATTCAAGTTGCGCAGAAATGTGGTGCTCCGATGAAGCCACCACAATGCGATGCCGTTTCAGGGGCTCAAGTATTTGTATGTCAATTGGTCCGACGGTGGTGCATTTCATTCGATCATCATGTGCGCGCGCTGACGCATGAAGATTGATCTGTTCACCCTTGTACACAACGCTGAATGATGCATCCATGACATGTCGGTTCGGGTACAACCCCATGGCAGTTGCAAAAAAGATGGAGCCATCACGCGTATATCCATTGAAAAAATATCGGTCGTAATGATTTGGATCCCCGGTGGCAGGGTGGGCCACAGGTTGCCAAGTCTGGTGAATGGGATAGTCATCAAACGACGTAATCATGACTGTGACCGTAGCCACTCTGAGTGAACACGCTGAAAGTGGGCGAAGATGAATTTCCCCACCTACAGTCAGTGTTGTGGCTCGCCTAACACCGAAGACCTTTCGTATCGTGACGGGAGCTGCACTTGGTTCTCTGTGCACCATCGTGGTGACTGGGGCGCTGGTGCGTCTCACCGGATCGGGTCTCGGATGTGAAGACTGGCCACGGTGCAACGAATCAAAGTTTGTTGATGTGTCAAGCGGGCACACCTTTATTGAGCAAGGAAACCGACTCTTCACCGGGGTTGTTTCCTTCACTGTTATCGGTGCAGTTCTTCTTGCTCATCGACGTCGTCCAGTCCGACGAGACTTGATATGGCTTGCGTGGAGCTTGGTGGTTGGAGTTCTCGCTCAAATTGTCATAGGCGGAATTGTGGTTCTCACGGGACTTAATCCGTATGCAAACATGGCTCACTTCCTTGTTTCGCTCGTTCTCATTGCATGCGCCTTGCTGCTGTATCGGCGAAGTGCGGTGTCTGGCTCCGATCCGTGGTGGAGACATATTGAGAAACGTGTGTTGCCACACAACATGGCCGTGGCATTTTGTGGAGTGGTGGCGATTGTGACCGGAACAGTTGTGACAGCAACAGGCCCACATGCCGGAGACGAGAACGCGGTCCGATTCGGGTTTGAATTGGCGTCAGTTGCGCGCGTTCATGGAATTTCAGTCATTACAACCATTGCACTCTTGCTTTCCCTTGTATGGCGAATGCGTTCATCCCAAAACCACCCACACAAGGAATCCTTGTACACCCTTGTCTTCGTATCTTTTGCACAAGGCGCCATTGGCTACACCCAATACTTCACCGGGGTTCCGGTCGCGCTTGTTGCCGTGCACATTGTTGGAGCACTTGCGTTCTTTATCGCATTAATGAATACGTTCATCGTGCCAATGCCGAAGGACGAAGCTCCAGCGTCTGACATGGCGTTCGTTCAGTAGACGTCGCCCCACGTAAAACTTGCTAGTTTTCGCATATGAGCGAGCAAGACGAAGTACTCCTAGACATCTCTGACCACATTGGCGTGATCACGCTTAATGCGCCTGGTCGAATGAACACAATTTCGGGTCGAATGTTGGAACAGATGTCTGAAAGGTTTTTGGAAGCTGACAACAATCCAGATGTACGGTGCATCATTCTGACTGGGGCTGGTCGCGCGTTCTGTGCCGGACTGGACATGGGTTCGCAAGCCGGCAAAACGGAATCACTTGGCGTGCTCGATAACCCGAACGCCAACATGGTGGAATTCAACATTCGTGAGACTCCTCCCATTGTGCTTCACGGTCTTGACACACCGGTTATTTGCGCCCTGAACGGAGGCGCTGCTGGGTACGGCCTCGATATTGCGCTTGGTTGCGACATCAGAATTGCAGCGGACACCGCAAAACTTGCTCCCGGATTTGCCAAACGAGGAATTCTCCCTGAAAGTGGAGGAACTTGGTTATTGCCACGCATCGTCGGATATGCAAAGGCGGCCCAGATTGCATTCACAGGTCGTACATTGCTGGCAGATGAGTGTTTGGAACTAGGACTCGTCAACGAAGTCGTACCAGCGGACCAACTTATGGATCGCGCGCGCGAGATGGCAAGCGAGATTGCATCCAATGCGCCCCTTGCAGTGCGAGCAATAAAGCGAATGATGCGCGCCGCTGAAACAGAGACGTTTGAACAGAATGTTCATCATGTCTTCTTGCAGTTACTTCCTTTGTTCCGTACACAAGATTTCAAAGAGGGTGTCGCGGCATTTATCGAGAAGAGAACTCCCGAATTCAAAGGTCGCTAGCACTACGTGATCCAAGAAGATCCGTACTTCTTACTGGGTGTCTCCAAGGACGCGACAGAAAAGGAGATTCGCCGCGCATGGAGACAGAAGGCACGTGCTGCGCATCCAGATGTAGGTGGCACAACGGAGGAAATGCTGCGTCTTAACGAGGCCGCCATGCTTGCCCTTTCGCGCGCGAACGATCAAACGGGGTCAGAACCCAGCACCACCTCTGTCAAGAACTCACGTACTCCTGTCCGTTCTCATCGGAACATTATGCGAGACGTATCAAGTTTCACCATCGACCGATTACCGGTTGATGCTTGGCATCTTCTTGAAATTGCGGCTGCCGAATGTGGTCCAATGATTGAAGACACACCCCCGTATCTGATGGAATTCATGCTCCATGATTCTCCGTTTGAAGATTTAGTTTCGTCAATCTGTCGTTGCGAACTTGTTCCTGAAGCCGGAGGCACAACAGTTCATCTCTCAATTCTGGACGCTGCGGAACACACTGATGCCTCCGTTAGGTTGCGCGATTTGCTTGTTGCGGGAATCAATCGCATCGCTGATGACGACTAATTTCAAATGGGGGAAAGGGCTAACGGCCTGCCGCAGCTTTATGAAGACGATCTCTTACTGCTTCAGCCATTCCATCACCATGAGGTAGAACAGCCAACACAACGGAATGCCCTAAATCATCGGCGCGACGAAGTTCTGCATACATCTTCTCTGCATATTCGTGAATGTCATCGTGCCACATCACAGTAAAGGCAATGTGTTGCTCTGTGAGTTTCTCCGCTTCTTGCTCTGCATCGGAGATGGTTGAGAAAAGCCTCACGCTTGCATTCGGCGCATAATGGCTGACAAGCATGCCAGGTGCACGAGATTCTCCATCGTTTCCACCAACATGAACCCCCACTACTTCTTCAATCTCTGAGCGAAGAATTGCACCAGGACGCAATATGTTGACGGAATCTCCAACACATTCAACGATGGTGGATTCCACCCCAACCGAACATGGACCGCCATCCAGAACAATGTCGACCGCATCTCCCAAGTCATTGGCCACATGTTCTGCCTGTGTGGGGCTTACTTTTCCAAACAGATTTGCCGATGGCGCAACAACGGCAGTGTCAACTTCGGTCAGAAGCGCAACGGCTATTGGGTGTGAAGGGACGCGTATGGCAACAGTGTCTCTTCCCCCAGTTACCCAGTCAGGAACACGCGATGTTCGCGGAACAAGCAAAGTGAGTGGTCCTGGCCAGAATCTCTTCGCAAGCTGTGTTGCGTGCTGATTGAAGAGACCCCATTGATGCAGATCAGAGGTGGGAGACAGGTGAATAATGAGTGGATGATTTCTCGGGCGTCCCTTGATGTCAAATACACGAGTAACAGCATCTTCAGACTCAGCAACCGCCGCAAGTCCGTACACAGTCTCTGTCGGCATCCCCACCACGCCACCTTTTCGCAAGATGTCGGCCGCACGATGTACATCGGAGGTGATGACTGTGAATGTCATCCCAAGAATTCCAAGAGTGAATCAATGAAGGAAAAAGACTCTGTGGTGGCAAAGTGATCAGTGTTCTTCAGTGTTGTCAATCGTCCGTTTGGAAATGCTTTCGCAAGTTCATCTGCTGGTGCAGTGAAATCTTGGTCACCAATGACCACCAATACGTCATGTTCTAGCTTGTTTACATCCGAAATTGATAGTGGATCTGCGGGCGGTCGCTTCATGATTGCTGTAAGAGCCACAACGTCATTACCAGGCTGATTGCCGTAATTCGAAAACATACGTGCGAACGTGTCATCTTCTTTCCCTCGACCTTCAAGTGCATCCACGATGCGACTATGACTTGTGGATTCAGATGGAGAAAAGACACCATCGCCAATTCCAGCTAGGACAACCTTGCGAAAACGGTGAGGGGCAATCAGAAGAGCACGCAAAACGGTCAAAGCACCAAGTGAAAACCCGACCACATCGATAACGGGATGGTCTTTAGGCAGTTTGTCAAGGAACCATTGTGGAAGTTCGGCATATGCCTCTGGCTCGTGGGGCTTTTCCTCATTTCCATGACCAAGGAGGTCGATGCCCACTACATGGCGGCCCACATCTTCCAAAAGGGCGTCAATGCCAGGTTTCTGCCACGTCTCACGAAAGGACCCTGCCCAACCGTGGACCAACACAACAGGAACGTTCTCAGATGTCGTCATGGGAACACGGTAGTCTCGTAGCGCCCTATGCGCTTCCTACAGCCACCTCCAGCCCATGACCTGACGTACAACGATGTGTTCATGGTTCCCAGCATGTCCTCGGTGACCTCGCGTCTCGACGTCGACCTTCGCACCGCAGACAAGATTGGAACAAACATTCCCATCGTGGTGTCAAACATGACGGCAGTCGCCGGACGGCGCATGGCCGAGACGGTCGCCCGTCGCGGGGGTCTTGTTGTTTTGCCGCAGGACATCCCCCTCGACATCATCAAAGTTGTTGTCGACTATGTGAAATCTCGGCATCCCATTTTCGAAACACCCATCACGTTGTCACCAGAAGACACCTTGGGTGAAGCAATGAGCCTGATCCACAAGCGTTCCCATGGTGCGGTCGTAGTGGTCGATGCAGAACACAAGCCATTGGGCATTTTCACCGAACACGATGCGGCCGGATATGACCGTTTCACACAGCTGAAGAATGTCATGAATCTCGACATGGTGTGCTTCAGCGATTCTCAGTCGGTCACGGAGATTCACGATGCTCTCGTTGAGCAACGTTTGAGTTTTGCGCCGGTCATCAACTCCTCGGGAACATTGGTGGGTGCAGTGACCCGAAAGGGAACACTTCGTTCCACCATTTACCAGCCTGCACTCAACAACAAACAAGAATTCCTTACTTCTGTTGCTGTTGGAATCAATGGTGACCCAGCGGCAAGGGCTCGAGACTTGGTCAACTTGGGTGTTGATGTCTTGGTGATTGATACGGCACATGGTCATCAAGCAACGATGTTGCGCGCCATTGAAGCTGTTCGAGCAGCTGCACCGCACACCACGCTTGTTGCGGGCAACATCGTCACGAAAGAAGGAACACGGGATCTCATCAACGCCGGAGCCGACATCATCAAAGTAGGTGTTGGGCCAGGAGCCATGTGCACCACACGAATGATGACTGGTGTCGGTCGTCCACAGTTCTCAGCGGTCCTTGAATGCGCAGATGTCGCTCGTTCACTTGGCAAGCATGTATGGGCTGATGGAGGTGTTCGCTATCCGCGTGACGTTGCGCTTGCAGTTGCTGCGGGCGCTGCAAGTGTCATGTTTGGTTCATGGCTGGCGGGAACCTATGAATCCGCCGCAGATACATTGCGCGACACCGAAGGGCGTTTGTACAAAGAAAGTTTTGGAATGGCATCCAATCGCGCCGTAAAAAATCGCACACGAAGCGAGAGTGCATTCGAGCGCGCCAAAAAAGAACTCTTTGAAGAGGGAATCAGCACCTCACGGATGTATCTCGATCCACAGCGACCAGGTGTCGAAGACATCATCGACCAAATTGTTGCTGGTCTACGTTCCTCGTGTACGTACGCTGGCGCTTCAACCCTTGAGGATTTTCATCAGCGGGCTGTTGTTGGCGTACAGAGTTCTGCTGGATACGACGAAGGTCGTCCTCTCGGAACCAGCTGGTAGCTATGGCTGTAGTCGCCATCGATGGTCCTGCCGGCGCAGGAAAATCCACCGTGGCACGCTTGGTGGCAAGGGCTGTTGGCTTGCCTTATCTGGACACGGGTGCCATGTATCGATGCGTTGCATTAGAGACCTTGAACACCAACATTGACCCCCATGATGAAAAGGCGGTTTCCCGTCTTGCGCATCAGGTCAGTATTCATTTGTCTGAAGAATCAGCGTTCTTGAATTCCGTTGATGTATCAACAGAAATTCGCACGCCAGAAGTTGCCTCCATTGTCAGCATCATTGCTGCTCATAGTGGTGTGCGTGATGCAATGCGAGAACAGCAACGCGAATGGATTCGACAGCACGGTGGCGGAGTGGTTGAGGGTCGCGATATCGGAACAGTGGTGTTTCCCTCTGCTGAGGTCAAGATTTTTCTGACCGCATCGCCACACGAGAGAGCTAGACGGCGAGTTCATCAAAGTGGTGGTGATATTGAGCAAGTTGCACACAGCATCGCTGAACGCGACCACATTGACTCCACACGAGCAGATTCTCCGCTCCGTCCACATGAAGAGTCAATTCTGGTCGACTCAAGTGGCAAGTCAATCGACGATGTCGTGAGCGAAATTGTCACTATTTTTAACGAAAGAGAAGGATGAGCATGGCTGAAGTTGACACCCGTCTCGCTGGTCAATCGTTTGCCGGTCGCTTGTTTTACACACTCATGCGTGGGATTGTTGTTGGCATTTGCGTGGCCTACACACGCACGAAAGTTATTGGGCGTCACAACATTCCGTCATCGGGCCCATTTCTGCTTGCCCCTATTCACCGGTCGAACATTGACACTCCACTTGCAGCTGCGGTGACCTCACGTCGGATGCGATTCATGGGCAAAGACTCCATTTGGAAAGTGCGACCTATTGGCTGGATCGTGTCTGCACTCGGTGCTTTTCCCGTTACGCGTGGATCGGCAGACCGCGAAGCACTCAAGCGTTGCATCGCAGTTTTAGAGGCGGGGGAGCCTTTGGTGCTTTTCCCTGAAGGAACTCGCCAGTCGGGACCAATCGTGCAGCCCTTGTTCGATGGCGCAGCGTATGTTGCGGTGAAAGCAGGGGTGCCCATTATTCCCGTCGGTATTGGCGGTTCTGAGGGCGTCATGCCCAAAGGGTCGAAAATGATTTACCCAAAGAAGTGCGTAGTAGTCGTGGGAGAGCCCATCGTTGTGCCGCGAGACGAAATGGGACGCGTACCACGAAGTGCGGTCAAAGATGTCACTCAGACTCTTTCTACTGAATTGCAACGTCTCTTCAACGAAGCCCAACAGTTAGCGGGCACACCCAACAAGATTTAGGCTTCGTAGAACGCTTTCGCCAATTGCAACAAAGTGCGCGAGTCTTGAGTTCCACACATTTCGCGCGCAGAATGCATCGAAAGTTGCGGGACTCCGACATCTATCGCTTCAATACCAAGACGTGTTGCTGTGATGGGTCCGATTGTTGAGCCACACGGCATGTTGTTACGCGACACAAACATTTGCAGTGGCAAATTTTGTGACGTAGCCACTGCGTTGATGTGTGCAACTCCGCGAGCAGACGTTGCGTACCGTTGATTGCCATTCAGTTTGACAGCCACGCCTTCATTTGGAAGCGGAGCATGACGTACGTCGTGACGTTCTCGGTAGTTGGGGTGGACGGCATGCGCGTTATCTGCCGACAAACACCACGACTGGGAATAAAGATCGTGAAGCTGTCCCGGCGCAAGATTGCTCTGATGAGCGATTGTGTTCAGAAGTCTCTCGAGTAACGGTCCGCCAGCACCAGTGACACTGTCGGAGCCAACTTCTTCGTGATCGTTCAGGATGGCAATACATGTGTAATCAGATGATGCAGAAGCGATTGCATGGACAGCAGCCCAACATGACAATTGATTGTCGAGGCGGGCACTCACCATGAGGGATGAATCAACACCCAGTACTTGAGCAGTCTGAACGTCGAACAAATGTGCGTCGAACGCTGCAACACCTGCAACCTGTGCAGTGTCGGCTAACCATTCTGAAAAGAGCGGCGCCGAGACACCCCACACCGGGACGGTGTGTTGATGACGATCAAGCTGGAGACCACGTTCTGATATTTCACGATCGAGATGAATTGCTAATTGTGGAATTCGCGCCAGTGGTGTGTTGACGGAGAACAGATGTTGTTGTCCATTCGTATCGATCACGCGTCCAGCTAGACCTAAATCACGATCGAGCCACGAATTAAGCAACACACCGCCGTATATCTCTATACCTAGCTGCGCCCAACCAACCGAGGAGATGTCGGGTCGTGGCTGAATTCGCAAGTTCGGCGAATCTGTATGTGCGCCAACAATACGAACGGGTGAGCCAGCAGAACCCAACACCCAAGCAACAATCGCGCCATCGATAGTTGCAAAACCGCGTGCGGGGAGAGTTTCCGAGAAAGAATTCTGCTGTGTAAATCCATTGTCGCTTAAGACTTTCGCAGCTGTAGCCACCACATGAAATGGTGTTGGGGAGGCATCAAGCCAACGAAACAACGAATCAAGATGTGTGTTATCCATGGAAAAGCCCAATCGGTAGTCCAGTCCCGCGAAGGTGGGCGGTTTCGTTCACAGACAAAATGCTGCGATGCCCCTTAGAGGACGCTGCAATTCGATGTATTGATGTGTAGTTGGGATAAAAGAACTGTCCACGGTCTATACCAATAACGTGTGAAACAAAATCATTGATAACACCACCATGACACGTCACCACAACTGTGTGGCCCCGGTGATTGTCGATGATTCTTCCCAATGCCGAGCGAACACGCTGACTAAAGACCTGGGAGTCTTCATCTGACGTCCAAGCACCACTTGCCATTTCTTGCCAACGAGGATCGTTTGCTGCCTTCAGTTCTTCGATGGGAATGTATTCATTTGAATGTTGGTCCCATTCGGCAACGTCGGGCTCAACAATCGGCGACAACCCCTTCAATCGCGCCAAAGGTTCCGCAGTCTGATACGCGCGCTTCATAGGGCTGGTGTAAATGGCGTCAATATGCTCTAACGACAAATACTCAGCAAGTCGTTCAGCTTGCGCGTGGCCATCAGGTGCAAGTTCTGGATCGGCGGGGCCGTCAGTCACTTCACGACGAATCGGGAGTCCATGGCGTACAAGTATTAATTCCACTGTTGTGGAATGATAAAGCGGTGAGCGACCCAAAGACGCATTCTCGAACGCTTCTTTTTGAGGCAGTTGATGTCACGGGGCCCGACACACCCCTCATGGTTCTGTTTATTCATGGTTCATTGGATAGGTCGGCAGGAATGGCCCGACTCACACGTCTCACCCAACGTCGTATTCGTTCTGTTCGATTCGACCGACGTGGCTATGGCCGACAAGTACACCATGATGGTCCATTCACTGTCGATGAGAATGCCAGAGACGTCATAGAAATTCTTGATGGCATGCCTTCGGTGCTGATCGGGCACAGTTACGGGGGAAATGTTGCCTTACGCGTCGCCGAACTTGCACCACACCTCGTGAGGGGTGTTTCTACATATGAAACCCCCTTGTCGTGGACAGATTGGTGGCCCACCGATTCCGCAGGCGCAGCAGCAGTTTCGGCCAATAACCCAGAGATGGCAGCCGAAAGATTCATGATTCGAATGATTGGCCAGAAGCGATGGGACCAACTTCCCGAACACACACAGCAACAACGACGCAAAGAGGGACGAGCGCTCACAGGAGAATTGTCTTCTTTACGTGCTGGCGCACCATGGACAGCGGAGGCAATTACATGTCCGGTGCTGTGCGGCTATGGCTCACGCGCACTGCCGCACCATATCGATGGAGCGTCAGCACTAGTTCGCATGTTGCCACAGGCAACAATGGTCTGCATCGAGGGCGCAGGCCATGGTGCGCCGATCTCACATCCACAAGAGTTTTGCGACCAACTTGTGTGGCCACATCTGGAAACTATTTAGACAGCGGGGGAGTTTTCACTGTCACATCCTGTCCAAAGAATGTGCAGGTTGCCTCGAGAGTGAGCGCACCACCTTCCACCTGGGCATTGCCCGCAGCGTTCTTCACCTTGTCCACGCAACTGGTGATTTCTGCGCGTTGCGAGTAGCCAACTAAGGCCAGTGCCACAAAAATGGCCGTTGACACCACTTTGCCAACAATGGATGAAATGAGCTTCATCAGGACAATGGCAATAATTACCGACACAGCAGAAAGCCCAAGCGCCATGTTTTTCAGGGTCTCAGCATCGACAGCGGAAAAGATCGTGGTCATACCGCAACGATAGATGCTGGAATACCCCTACCCTTATCACCATGTCTGGTGCTCCATTTTCTGTTGCCATCTTGATTGGTGGCGATAGTTCACGCATGGGAACCGACAAGGCCACTCTTGAGGTCGATGGCATTCCCATGGCCACTCGAGTTGCACAAGCAGCAACGCGTGCCGGTGCTGATGAAATTCTGCTCATCGGCGGCACTCAAGCACGAGCAAAGAAACTTCAGGGCACATGGAAAAAAGACGCGTTCCCAGGAGAAGGTCCGCTCGGTGGAGTTATTACTGCGCTCAAGTCCGCCACACATGACTCTGTCGTTGTTTTGTCCTGCGACATGCCGTTCATTACCGACTCAGTCATCACAAGTTTGGTGCGAGGTCTTTCCGATGCACAGGCAAGCGTTGGTCGTACCGATCGACTGAATTGGCTGTGTTCAGCATGGTCCACGGACGAGTGTCTCACCACATTGCAATCGGTGTGGAAGCGAAAGGAACGCGCAGTTCATCGAGCAGCAGTTTTGCTTGACGTGGCCGAAGTACCTGTTCCTGCGGTAGCTGTGCGCAACATCAATACCCCCGAAGATCTCGTCGAGCCAGACGAATCAACTACTGTGAAGTGATGGCTTGGTCAGAAATTGATGTTGCGTCGTTGGCGGAAATAACGCCCAAAGTTGTGGTCGACGTGCGTGAAGAAGATGAATACGTCTCGGGGCACATTCCAGGTGCCATCAATGTGCCACTCAGCACTCTCACCGAATTGATTTCTCTCGTCCCGCACGAAGCAACAGTTCATGTTGTCTGTCAAGCAGGCGGGCGTAGTGCGCGGGCATGCGAGTACCTATCGCAACAGAGCGATTTCTCTTCAACCCAGTTTGTCAATGTTCTAGGGGGGACAGGTGCCTGGATTCTCGAGGGACACGACGTCGTCATCGGAAACGAACCCGGTTGATCTTGCCTATCAGTGGATAGACACCACTGATGACGCAGAAAAGTTCATTGAGGATGTGCTTCAACACCCCATGTACTTCCTTGACACGGAATTTCATCGTGAGAAGACATACTTTCCACAGTTGGCGCTGGTTCAAATCGCCACTGAAGATCGCATCGGTCTCATCGATCCCACAACGGTGAGTGCCGCGGTTTTTCGACCTCTTTTTGAATCAAAAAACGTGTGCGTACTTCACGCCGCACAACAAGATTTGGATGTGCTGTCTCAGAGCGTGGGCTGCATCCCTACAGCAATCAGAGATACTCAACTCATGGCAGGTTTTTTGGGCTACGCACAGCCGTCGCTTGCTTCTCTCTTGCAAACATTTCTCAAGATCACGGTCCCCAAAGGCGATCGGTTAACAGATTGGCTGCGCCGTCCACTCACGAATGATCAGAAGAAGTACGCAGCATCTGATGTCGCATATCTTCCACAATTGTTTCAGCTGATCGATACACGTCTGCGCGACAAGAACAGACATGAATGGGCCTATGCAGCATGTGAAGAGTTACGAGTACGCCAAACCGGACCTCAGGCACCTGACGACGCATGGTTGAGAGTGAAAGATGTGCGCACGGTGAAGGGGAAGGCCAGATGGGTCGCACGCAGTGTGGCTCGGTGGCGAGAGTTGCGCGCCATGGAACTCAACATTCCACCGCGACACGTTCTCTCCGACATAGCCATCTTGGGGATTGCTCAGCGTGCCCCCAGCACCGCTCATGAACTTGCACAGTGTCGGGGCGTCGATCAACGTCATGCCAATGGGTCGCACGGTCGAGCATTGCTCGAATCGATCACGCAGGGCGTTGCGCATGCTGCTTCCGGAGAGTTGTCGTTCCCAGCCTCGGACACCGATGACCTCGATAAGTCATTACGGGCAGCAGCCACATTGGTCTCAGCATGGATTACCGAACTCGCTCGGCAATCAGAACTGGACCCCGGACTGCTAGGGACTCGACGGGACATCAATGAGTTGTTGTCCGGGGTCCCCGCGGCACGGTTGCGTCATGGATGGCGTGCAGACATTGTCGGTCGCGATATTGAAGACTTGGTCGCTGGGAAAAAGGCGCTGACCTTTCTGCATGAGGGCCCAGAATCAGGTCTACGTCTCGTTTCTGTCCCCGAGACCCTGCAATAACCGCTATTTCAGGCTCTCAGGCTGTAAAGTATTGGGGATTGTCCATACGGCACTAGTGCCACACACTGTTCGGAGACCGACCGTGAAAAAGGGTCGACATCGCCGGTTCGAAGAAGCGCGCAAATTGAAGCAAGCAGGTCCTTCGGCCGCAGATTTAGGTTTTGGTGATTCATCACGCTCGTCCTCAGCTGAAGACGACGAATACGCAAAAATCGCTGAACGTTATGGCGTCACATTTGACGAGGACGATCTCGACGAGGACGACCTCGACGACGAATAAGTCCACATCGGACAGAAAATTGACCCCCACATGACTACATCTCTTCGTAATGTCGCCATGGTTGCTCACGTAGACCATGGAAAGACCACGTTGGTCGACACACTTCTTCGCTCCACAGGTGCATTCGCCGCCCACCAACAGGTAGTTGACCGGGTGATGGACTCCGATGCCCAAGAGCGTGAACGCGGAATCACCATCTTGGCAAAGGCGGCCCGCATTACGTGGAAAGACACGTTGATCAACTTGGTAGACACCCCTGGACACGCCGATTTCGGTGGTGAAGTGGAAAGAGCACTTGCGCTTGTTGACGGCGTTGTTCTGCTCGTCGATGCAGCGGAAGGACCACTTCCACAAACCAGATACGTTCTCTCAAAGGCACTGGGATTGGGATTGCCCACCATCTTGGTCATCAACAAAGTCGATCGTGGTGATGCACGCCCACAAGAAGTTCTTGAAGAGGTCGAACAACTCTTCCTCGATCTGGCCACAAACGATGATCAGTTGACCTTTCCCGTTATCTCGGCAGTTGCCCGAGAGGGGCGCGCAATGCGCGGTATTGGAATGCCACCTGCTGATGCTGACCTGTCATGTTTGCTGGAAACAATCCTTGAGACTGTTCCCGCACCAACGCACGATGCATCTGCACCGATGACAGCCCTCGTCACCAACTTGGACGTCTCTGATTATTTGGGTCGCCTCGCAATTGGTCGAGTGCATAGTGGCGTCATGCATAAAGGAGACACGGTTGCACTTTGGGGGAAGGAATCAAACGGAACTCCCATCAAGCGCCGCATTGTCCAGTTGAGTGTTTTCGACGGCATTGGACGAACTGAGGTCGAGGAAATTTCCGCAGGAGATCTCTTTGTGCTCGCAGGCATTCCCGAAGTAGAAGTGGGCGACACAATCTCAGCACTTGATGTCACCACCCCCTTGCCACGCTTGGAAGTGGACGAACCAGTTATTCGCATGGCGTTTGGAGTCAACACATCGCCATACGCGGGTCGTGAAGGAAAGTTCGTGACTAGTCGCCACTTGAAAGAACGACTGGCAAAGGAAATTCTTGGCAACGTGTCCATCAGAATTGCAGATACTGATTCACCCGATGTCACCAGTGTTGCAGGGCGTGGAGAACTTCAGTTGGCGGTGCTTATTGAAAATATGCGCCGCGAAGGTTTTGAATTACAGGTAGGTCGACCAGAGGTCATCACAAAAGAGATCAATGGCAAGAAACATGAACCACTTGAATCTGGAACATGTGACGTACCCGATGAGTTCGTTGGAGTTGTCACACAAACACTTGCACCACGAAAAGGCCGCGTCACCGAGTTGCGTGCGGGCGATCCAGGTAGAACCATTGTGCATTTTGAGGCACCATCGCGTGGCCTCATTGGATTCCGATCAATGTTGATGACATCAACGCGTGGAACAGCTCTGCTCAATCAAACGCATGCCGGCTGGATGCCATGGGCGGGGGAACTCCCGCATCGCACCAACGGTGCTCTCATCTCTGACCGTATGGGAACCACAACGTCATACGCACTTGACAATTTGCAGAAAAGTGGCGAGTTTTTCCTTGATCCCGGAACCGAAGTGTATGAAGGCATGGTTGTGGGTCAAGCGGCCCGTAACGAAGAAATGGTACTGAACGTTGTTCGAGCCAAAGAGAAGAACAACATCCGAACCCATAGCCATGACGACGGACCGAAATTGGCCGCACCCATCATTCATACGCTCGAAACAGCAATCGAATGGATTGGCGATGACGAACTTGTCGAGGTCACTCCCAAGAGCATTCGAATTCGCAAGCGTTTCCTCACGCTTGAGGATCGTCGACGTCAGTCGAAAGGGAAGTAGTAGGCCTACTTCTTCTTTGTTGACGAATCTCGCAAAGCTGAATGACTTCGCAGAACTGGATGAGGCAGCGGTACCGCAGGTGGTCGAGATAACTGATCGACAAGCACTTGATAAGCCTTTTCACCCATCATCTCGGTGAGTTCATCTTTGAAGAACACATATGCGGGTTCTTTGCCAACGAAGGCGTCGGCAGACTCGGTACACCACCAGTGGAAGTCGTCCCCGCCTTCACCCCAGTCACGGCGCTTCCATTCACGAATGGTGGAAATGACGTATCCGCCATCTTCGGTGTAGTCCTCATGCCGAATGGGTACTTGCCAGCACACATCAGGCTTCCAGTCCATATGCCGTTCACCGGCTTCAACAGCGGCGATGTGGAATGCGCATCCGGTTCCACCTTCAAAACCTGGAGGGTTATGAAAGATGCATGCTCCCTTGACAACACGAGTTTTGCGGTCATCACCCTTACCGACAACCCAATTTCCGTCTTGGCCTTTGTCGTAGTTCTTCCAGTGTCGGCGCTTTAGGCGCTTCACATATTTGGTGACCGATTTTTCGTCATCTTTATCTAAAAAATGAGCACCGTACGAACAGCATCCTTGCATCAGTTCTGGACTGGCGTCGTCAAGAACCCCTTTGCAACCTTCACCGTAGATGCATTTGTAATTGGATCGAAAAAAGGATGCATCAATCATCCATGTACGTAATTCATCGGGATCTTCAAAACTGATCCAATCCCGCGGCTCTTCTTCTCTAGACACAGTGGTTTACCTTACGCTAAGCGCCGTCCTCGTGGCGTAATTCTCTGGAAGAATACAGACGAACGCGGAATGTACATATGGAGTCATTTATGAACACCGAGGAACGAATTAGAGACATTTCAGAAGAATTGCAGAGTCTCTCCGAGCGTTTAAATGACCTGTCAATGTCAATTTTGTCAGATGCCATTGAACGCGGAGAGACACAACGCCCAGCCGAGGAAAAGAGAGTGGCGCAAGCTCGCAGAGCTGTGGAGAAGGCACTTGATTGCCTTCAACGTTCTCAATAATTGTTCAGCGCATTGATGAGCGGACGCAGGTCTGCAAATCCCTTAGCGGAGTATTTCAGGATGACACGCGTAAGTTCGAGGTTGTCGTTGTCATCTATCTCGGCTTGCGAAGGTCCGCCTTGAGTAATGATGCCATCTTCCGCAATATCGCTGAACTCTCGGGCAATTGCGGCAAAGTCAGGCTGAGGAAGTTGGCGCGCAATACGGAGATGCAGAACATCATTCACAAATCGAATGGAGTGGTAGTTCTGGTAGAACTTCTTCACTTCGGTGACAGCATCGTGAATGTTGTCGGTGATGGTGTACAAACTGGTGTCTGATGGTGAGATGAGCCCGTGCGCTAAGAGGAGTGGCTCCATGGTTTTCATCAATGGAGTCCAGAATGGGTCACCCGGAACTTCCAGAAACACAATCGGTACAGGTACTGATTTTGCAGTTTGTGCCAAGGTCAACAATTCGAACGTTTCGTCAAGGGTTCCAAAGCCTCCTGGCATACACAAAAAGGCGTGGGACTCTTTCACAAGCATGAGTTTGCGTGTGAAGAAATAGCGCATGCTGACGTGCTTCTCATCTCCCGCAATGATCGAGTTGGCATTCACTTCAAACGGCAACCGAATAGACACACCTATTGAGTTCTCGCGACCAGCGCCCAACATGCCAGCCTCCATGATTCCTGGACCAGCCCCTGTGACCACCATGAAGCCGGAGTCAGCAAGTTCGCGCGCAACGGAGGCTGTGAGTGAATAGATGGGATTGTCCGGAGTGGTTCGTGCAGAACCAAAGATTGAGACCTTGCGCACATCGCGATATGGGGCGAACATGTCAAACGCGCGGACCATTTCGTCAAGCGCACTGCCAGCAATTTTCATATCCAAGCTTGAGCCATTGCCCTCATACAAGGCTGCCGCAGAGGCAAGGAGGCGCTGAAAGAACCGATTGTCAGACGCTGAGCGCTCCGACTCATTAATCACACGCTCGATTTCTTTAATTGATTTCGCAAAGGCTTCGGCCGAGGTCATGACCAAAGTGTAAGCATTAAAAGGTGCGAGCCTTCTCGGTCAACGTGTGAATCAAGTCGTCAAAACTCTTAATGAAGGCGGCAACTCCTTCATCTTCGAGTTTTTTGGCAACGGATGCAACATTGATACCAAGGCGGTCAAGTGCTGACCACGCAGATTTTGAGGCATCGATATCGATGTCAATTGTTCGCCCAACGACTCCATGGTCAAGAAATGCGTGCAATGTGGCCTCAGGAAGAGTGTTAACAGTGTGGGGACCGATGAGTTGATCAACATACAACGTGTCCGGATATGAAGGATTCTTGGTGGACGTTGAGGCCCACAATGGTCGCTGGACAGATGCACCCAACTGTGCCAAAGCCTCCCAGCGGGCACCAGAGAACGCTTTGGAAAAGATGTCGTATGCAAGCCGAGCTTGGTGAATTGCCACGGTCCCGCGCAGAGCGAGAGCATCAGGTGTTGCGTGCTGTTCAAGAAGCGCATCAATGTCACTGTCGACACGACTGATGAAGAAACTTGCAACACTCTGCACATCGTGAAGCGGGAGGTCTTTTTTCTTTCGATCTTCGAGACCTGCGATGTATGCCTCAATGACGTCAGCGTACGCATCAAGGCTAAAAATGAGCGTGACATTGACACTTCGCCCTTCGGCGATCATTTGCCGAATAGCAGGAAGACCCTCTTTTGTACCGGGAATCTTGATCATCACATTTGGACGACCAATGCGTTCATGCAATTCTCGAGCCGCCGTTAACGTTCGCTCTCCGTTGCGAGCCAAAGAAGGATCTACTTCGACACTGACAAAACCGTCCGTTCCATTGGATGTGCGATACACGTCTTCAAAAATGTCAAGAGCGCCATGTATGTCGGTAAGCACCATCTCCCAATACGCGTCATAAATCGGTAGTCCACGAGAGATGAGCCGAGAGAATTGTTCGTCGTAGTCCTGGGAACCCTGGATTGATTTCTGAAAAATTGAGGGATTGGACGTAAGCCCGCGAACCCCTTGTTGCACCAATTGTTGAAGGGTGCCATCAGTGAGATAACTACGTTGAAGATTGTCTAGCCAAGGACTTTGTCCACCGAGATGAAAAAGGTCGTGTAAACGAGTACTCATGCACCTAGTACGTCTTTCACAACTGCGGCAACATGTTGTGCAGTGATACCAAGTTCCTTCATCACAGTGTTGCCTGGTGCGCTCGCACCGAAACGGTCAATACCAACCGAGCGCTGCGCATATTGTTTCCAACCAAAGGTGCTTCCCGCTTCGACGCTGATTCGGGGAATATCTGTTGGCAATATCGCATCCTGTTGAGCTTGAGACAAGGCCTCAAAACGATCCCATGATGGCATCGAAACAACATTGACCGCGATGCCATCGTTTTCCAGCAGGGCAGCAGCATCTCGTGCAACGGACAATTCGCTTCCAGTTCCGATGATGGTTGCTCGTGCATTCTGAGGCGAATGAATTTGCCCGGCACCATTCCACACGGCCGATCCATCAGTGAGATGCACAACGTTCTGTCGAGACAGGATCAGGGCAGTGGGCCCATTGTGGCTGACTGCAGCAGCCCATGCGTGAGCTGTTTCGTTTGAGTCTGCTGGTCGAATGACCTGCAATCCCGGAATTGAACGCAAAGAAGCAAGATGCTCCACAGGCTGGTGAGTTGGTCCATCTTCTCCCACACCCACTGAATCGTGACTGAACACAAAGACACAACGCGCACCTGACAGCGCCGCAAGACGAATACTGGGGCGCATGTAGTCAGCAAAAACAAAGAACGTTCCACCAACGGGGATGACTCCACCATGTAGCGCCATGCCCACCAGTGCGGCACCCATTGCGTGTTCTCGAATGCCGTAGTAGACCTGCTTGCCAGAACGATGCGTTGCAGAGAATGCAGACGTTGCACTGAGTTTCGCGCCAGTGTTGCCGGTGAGATCTGCAGCGCCCGCGATCACATGTGGGAGCACTGCGTTCGTTGCTTCCAGAACCTTCTGAAATGCCTGGCGAGTTGCCAGCACAGTGTCAGGAGCGAAAGCGGGGAGTGCACCCACAATGTCATCGGCATTCACAATGGCGTGTTGCGCCTCCAATGACGAACGTTGCTCTTCTGTTGTTGATGCTTTCCATGTAAACAAGACGTCATCACCACGTGATGTCATGTGATTTCTGTATGCGGACACAACAGACTCTGGCGCCCAGAACATCTCGTTAGGTATTCCCATGACCTTCTTTGTCGACTCCACCAATTCGGCAGTGAAGGGATTTCCATGAGCTTCGTGTTTGTCCGTTAACTCTGGAGATGGGAAACCAATATGAGTACGCAATACAACCAGTGTTGGAGCACCACGATGGGACTTGGCCGACAGGAGAACTGCTTCAATGGCGTCACAATCTTCTGCTATCTCACCAGCTTCAATCACATTCCAGCCGTAAGAACGAAACCGTCCAGGAACGTCGTCTGAACATGTGAGATCCAACGATCCATCAATAGTGATCTTGTTGTCGTCAAAAATGCACACCAGATGATCAAGCTTTAAGTGGCCAGCAAGTGATGCCGCTTCGTGGCTGATTCCTTCCATCAAGCAGCCGTCTCCTGCAATGACGTAGGTGAAATGGTTAACAACATCTTCTCCATGAACTGCGCGCAGATGCTCTTCGGCAATGGCCATGCCCACTGCATTGGCGAAACCTTGACCCAAAGGACCAGTTGTCACCTCTACGCCTGCTGTGTGTCCAGCTTCAGGATGTCCGGGGGTTGCAGAATTCCATTGGCGAAAGTTTTTGAGATCGTCAAGTGAGAGACCCCATCCTCCGAGAAAAAGTAGTGAGTACTGAAGAATGGATGCGTGTCCGTTCGACAGAATGAATCGATCACGATTGGCCCAGTCCGCATGTTGCGGATGGTGATTCATAATGCGGCTGTACAAAACATGGGCAAGTGGTGCTAACGACATTGCAGTGCCTTGATGGCCACTCTTTGCCTGCAATGGTGCGTCCATTGCCAGACCGCGAATGAGTGAAATTGCCTGTGCGTCGAGTTCGGGAGTCAGTTTGCTAGCCACGTTGGAACACTAATCGGCGGTGCACGCGCGAGACGTGTACGTCCGGTGTCCATTCCACGATGTCAGCAGGTTGTCCAACAACAATCCGACCCAATGATGTTTCACCAATCAAGTCCGCCGGCACGGAGGTGGCAGCCCGCAATACCTGAGCCATTTCGATGCCACAGTTCACTACGCAGTGATGGACGCACTCCGACAAGGGCGTACTGGAACCAGCCAATGTGCCGTCCGGCAAACGCGGAGCTTTGTCCACAATTCGTACACCAGCCTTTTGAGCCCATGAACCGTCCCAAGCAACAGAGTCCGACACCAGATACAGCGCATCGGGAGCCTTGGTGCGAAATGCCAAACGAATCGCATCATCGGACACGTGCACGCCATCGGTGATGACACCGACTGCGACCCGATCGTCAATGAGTGACCACAGGGCAACGCCATCATCCCGATGATGCACGCCCGACATTCCATTGAAGAGATGAGTCACCATTGAAGCACCAGCCGATACGGCCGATCGAAACTCGTCACTGGTGCAACGTGAATGGCCCAAAGAGATCCGCACGTTGCGTCCAACAAGAGCTCGTATTCCAGATTGAACTCCAGAGTTCTCTGGGGCCACGGTCATGAGACGGAGGGACTGGGGAAGAGTTTGTAGCCACCGTACGTCTGTTGGAATGATCCACTGTGGTCGATGTGCGCCAGGAGCATTACCGAGAAATGGTCCCTCACAATGAATTCCCACACATCCTGTTTCTCCGACAACGATGCGTTCGTGCAGTTGTCCGATCACCGCAGACAGTCGATCTAGTGGAGAAGTAATGACGGTCGCTAACCACGACGTTGTTCCCGTGTGCGCCAGTTCGGCGTCAAGGGCTTTCCAATCGATGTCATCTACTGCGGACACATCATGCGATGCATACCCATTCATTTGGAGGTCAACAAGACCAGGCGAAATCACAGCACAATCAGGAGTGCGTGTGGTGGGTGAGATGTCAACAACAATTCCATCGCGCACTTGTAGCGATGTTGGTCCGAGTAATTCTTCACCGTTGAAAAATCTCTCTGCGACAAGATCTATGTCCACCGCAAAAACTTAGTCAGAAGGGGAAGACGAGCCAGACCGCGACGACGTTGCAAGACGGATGTCGGAGAAACGCACCGTTGCCAGACCTAATTTTTTGAGCACGGATATCACCCACCATCCGAAGTCGATTTGTGATGCCTTATGCGACAAACGAGGGGACGAGGGCGCTGCATGATGGTTGTTGTGCAGCCCTTCTCCCATTGTGAAAAATGCCAACCATTGCAAGTTGGTTGCCCCGTTCGAATAAGGGCGCTTTCCAAAGTGATGACCGAGAGCATTCACTGCAGCGTTTCCAGCCAAGTACAGGTTTGCGTGCAGGAAAGCCGCCAATAGACCAGTCCACGGACCGAGAACGACCATCAGAATCACAATTCCTAAACCCAGTCCGGATTTGTGATGACCGAAAAACAGACGATCCCATGTGTCGTCTGGCAGGTCTTTTGCGTACTTGTTCACCAAAGTGGGATCAGATAACGCTTGTCGGTACAAAGCAACATTTTTCAACTGCACTCTCTTCCAGCCCAGCAAAACAGGGGAATGGGGGTCGCCCTCTTCGTCTGTGTACGCATGATGCTTTCGGTGAACCGCCACCCACTCTTTTGGCTTAATGCCAGTAGTGAGCCAGATTGTGGCGCGAAAGAACCAGGTAACGGCGGGATGCAATCGCAACGCCCGATGACTGAGAGCCCGATGAAGGTACACGGTGGTGCCTGTATTAGCAAGGGTCGTCACGATGAACGCGGCGAGAACCGCCACCAAGACACTGCGGAAAACTTCTGACATGGGGTCACCATAGTTCACTACCTACTAGTAGGTAGAGGCAGGTGACGATAAATTACCTCTGTGACTGATGATCAGGGGCAAGACAACGGGAGGTCCACCCGAGACCAAATCCTCGACGAGGCCTTGCGGTGTTTTGCAGAGCGTGGCTACGACGGAACATCCCTGAACGACATCGCAGCTGGTGTCGGAATCAAGCGGCCTTCGCTCTTACATCATTTTCCGAGCAAGGAAGCTCTCTACGGCGACGTCTTTGAACGACTGTTGTCCGACTGGATGGAACGGCTCGAAGATGCCATTGCCGCGCCCGTCGAGGGCTGGGATAAGGCCGAACTGGTCTTACGCGCTGGTCTTGATTTGTTTGCACATACTCCCGACTACGTACGCATCATGCGCCGCGAAGCGCTTGACGGAGGCGTGCATCTTGGTATTGACCTTTCGGGCGTCTTGCGTCCTCTCTTTGATGGCGCAGCGGAATATCTCGACCAGCAAATGCGTGAGGGAGTGTTTCGTCAACATGATTCGCGTCAACTGTTAATCACTGGTTACGGAGCGATTCTCAGTTATTTCTCGGATGCGCCATTCATCGACGGATTACTTGACGACGATGCCATGAACACTGCGAATGTGAAACGTCACCAGGAACACGTGATCTCGTTTTTTAAGGCCGCACTGTTGAAATAACTATTAGTGCACCGAGTCGTATACGGTGCGCATATGGCAGTTTTTCAACATCAAGGTCGTTCTGTTGGATATTTACATGACGGAACAGGAACTCCCATTCTGGCTTTTCACGGAACCACGCAAGCATCGAATGCGTGGGACCAAGTGCGCGCAGCATGTTCAGAGAATCGAACATGGGTCGTCGTCGAGTTTCCAGGCTCTGGTGAATCTCCCATGCCACAGGGGCCGATTGACCTTGACGTTGTTGTTGATGATGCAGTGGCATTAATGAAACATTTGGGATTCGACACATTTCATGTAATCGGGTATTCACTTGGCGCAGTTGCCGCATTGCATACGGCAGCACGACATCCAGACATCATCGTGAGTGCAACCTCGCTATGCGGCTGGTCACAAAGCGATGCGCGGATGCGTGTCACCTTCGACTTGTGGCGTCGACTCCTTGCCGTTGGCCCAGACCTCTTTATGCGCTACGCGGTTGCAGATGGTTACTCGGTACCAACAATCGAAATGCTTGAGCCAATGATGGACACTGTTGCAAACATGGCTCACGTAGCCATTCAGCCAGGTTCAGACGCCCATCTTGAATTGGACATGCGTGTAGACATTGAATCTGACCTCGGGAAGATCACATGCCCCACGTTGGTCATGGGAGGCCTCACAGACCGGTGGGTGGACATCAGCAAATCCCGCCACATCGCCTCTGTGATTCCATCGGCACAGCTTGTGGAATTGGCTTCTGGACACCTCTGCATTGGTGAGATTCCGGAAACAATTGCACAGTTGATTGTTGAACACACACGCTGAACCCACCGTGCTCGGGGCCTCCAGTGAGTACGGTATATAGCCGTGTCACATTCTTCTGCCCACACCCTCTCAGAGTCCGCGTCCAAAGAATTACTTGCTGCATACGGAGTTCCGTTTGCAGCCGAGCACAAGGTCACAACCCCCGACGACGCTGTTGCTGCCGCGGAATCTCTTGGCTATCCAGTCGTGGCCAAACTTGGTGGTGATGCAATCGCACACAAGACCGAGCGCGGACTCGTTCGCCTACGGCTGAACTCAGCAGACGACGTACGCATAGCAGCAAGTGAACTCTTCGCTGCTGCTCGTCCAGAAGATGGCGAAGTACATGTCCTTGTTGCGCCGATGATTAGCGGTAGTCGCGAGTTGATTGCAGGTGTGTTTGTTGATCCACAATTCGGCCCCACCGTCATGTTGGGAATCGGCGGGATCATGGCAGAAGCTCTCAAAGATGTGGCATTTCGACCCGCTCCAATTACCGAAGACATTGCGCGAAGCATGATCACATCACTTCGCACTCAAGGTCTCTTGGGAGACTTTCGTGGAGAGAACGCAATCAACCGCGACCAAGTTGTTGCTTGCCTCATGGGACTTTCCCGAGTTGCCGTCGAGCGAACCGACATTGTGTCTGTGGACATCAACCCACTCATCGTCACACCGCACGGATCAATTGTCGCCGTTGACGCATTGGTTGAATTAGGAACCCGAGAAGCATCTCGCTCCGCAACTCGACCTGCGTACACCGACGAACAATTTCGGGCGCTTTTTGAACCACGAGGCGTCCTTGTGACCGGAGCGTCGACACATCCAGGAAAATTTGGCTTTGTGTCTCTGCACAACATCTTGGCAAGCGGCTATGCCGGGGGCGTGTACGGAACCAACCTCAGTGGTGAGGAAGTACTTGGCATAAAGACTGTCGCCGACATTGACGAACTCCCAGACAATGAAATCGATTTGGTGTTCGTCTGTACACCTGCGTCAGCAAATCCCGACCTACTTCGTGCGTGTGCGCGCAAAGGCATCAAGGCTGCATTTCTCACGTCGGCTGGATATGGCGAAGCTGGCGATGAAGGTCGCCAATTGGAAGCCGAACTTGTGGCGCTGGCCGACGAACTAGGAATTCTTCTTGCTGGCCCCAACGGTCAAGGAGTGGTGTCAACTCCGGCGAAGCTGTGCGCTCAAATTGTTGCTCCGTATCCACCAACCGGATTCATTGGTGTTGCCAGCCAAAGTGGAAACTTTGTTTCTAGCTTCATGAACTATGCGCGTCAGACAGGTGTGGGAATTAGCCGTGCCGTGTCTGCTGGTAACGCAGCAGCGTTAGGCGTTGCCGACTTAATCGAATGGTACGGACGCGACAGTGCTACCAAAGTCTCGCTTGCATACGTGGAAGGCATTACAGATGGCGTCGGGCTGATGTCTAGGTTGTCGGATGTGGCACGCAAGAAGCCTGTGGTCTTGGTGAAAGGTGGCGCCACTGAAAACGGTGCTCGTGCCGCGGCCAGCCACACAGGTGCCCTTGCTGCAAATGACTCTATTTTTGATGGTGCATGTCGTGCGGGAGGAATTGCGCGCGCTCGAACTGTTGAAGAAGCATTCGAAGCCGCAGCAACATTTGCAACTCAGCCGCTGCCAAAAGGACCCAACGTCGTCATTCTCACAACTGCTGGAGGTTGGGGAGTAGTGACAAGTGATGCCATCGCCGATGATGGATCGCTCAATTTGATGACACTGCCCGAAGACTTGAAGTCGCTTATTGATACAAAGCTCCCACCACGCTGGAGTAGAAACAACCCCGTCGACTGTGCCGGTGGCGAAACCAGAGACACGATTCCCGAAGTCATGGAGATGATTGCGTCGCACCCTGATGTTGATGCCGTGATTTATCTGGGCATCGGAATTCAGGCAAACCAAGCGCGCCTCATGCGAGAAGGACATTTCTATCCAGATCATGGACTAGAACGAATCGTTGAATACCACGAACGTCAGGACGCTCGGTTCGCTCAAGCGGCCCATGAATTGTCGCTTCGAACTGGCAAACCTATTTTGATTGCCACGGAGTTAGCAGTAGCCGACCCTTCCAATCCAGGCGTACAGACAGTTCGCGAAACGGGCCGCCTGTGTTACGCGAGCGGAAATAGGGCAGTTGTTGCATTGGGACACCTCTATCGATACGCGGTTCACACAGGTGTCGCGCACTAGTCGCACCATGCCGCGCCGGTCTAAAGATCCGGTTCGCCTTGTCAGCATCGTCGGTGTCGTTGGCGCCGCAATACTGGGCATCGCATACTTCTTTGTTGACTCGGTGGCAAATCAAGTTGTTGCCAAGACCGAACCAACAAAGATAGAGACTGCACAGATTCAACTTCTTTCTGCACGTAGGACACCGAACACCCTGTCGACAGTGGTGCGCACTGGAAGTGTTCGACGATCGCTTGCGAACGTAGCGTCTCAACTACCTTCAGGTTCCTGTTTGACAGTTGAGTGGATGGGTCAGAAACTGTTAGACGTTCGCGGTAGCGATTCTTTCATCCCCGCATCAGCACAGAAGTTAGTTACTGCCGCAGCAGCCCTAAAGATTCTGGGCCCGACCCACACGTACGAAACCGCGATTCACGCCACAGGCAATGCCGCATCAGGCACAGTGCAAGATTTGTATTTTGTGGGTGGCGGTGACCCACTTATTGTCCGAAATGAATACATCGCCACTGAAAAGTACCCAACAATCCATCCCACTTCGCTAGAAAAACTGGCGGATGCAATCGTCGCCGCGGGTGTACGAGTGGTGTCTGGCTCTATCGTCGGAGTCGAATCGCGATACGACCAAATTCGTTTTCTCGATGCGTGGCCATCTTCGTTCAATGTTGTGGAAGCGGGCCCTCTCGGCGCGTTACTCGTCAATGATGGTGCCGTGGTGGGTCAAGGAATGAAACCAGATAACCCGGCCATCGCCGCAGCCATTGAATTGCGATCTCTCTTAGGCGCGCGCGGTGTTTCAGTCATAGGCGAACCACGCACAGAACCCTCCGTTCCAGCATCGGCTGAAAGAGTGACGGGTATTTCATCTGCTCCACTCCGCCTTGTTCTCAACGAGATGCTGGTGAATAGCGACAACAACACCTCAGAACTTGTTGTGAAGGAAATTGGAGTTGCTTCTGCGAAGACCGGGTCCACAGCAGCAGGACTTGCGGCCATCAACAGCTTTCTGCAGTCCAACAAACTTCCCACTGCGGTCACGGTCGCTGACGGATCGGGCTTGTCATCAAACAATCGAGTGAGCTGTGACAATTTCATGTCGTTACTCACATTGAACGAAGGGGAGTTTCCCAC
Source organism: uncultured Bifidobacterium sp. (assembly GCA_964503445.1). GTDB lineage: Bacteria > Actinomycetota > Acidimicrobiia > Acidimicrobiales > Ilumatobacteraceae > UBA2093. Next base: position 22,571 of record CAZCZM010000001.1, on the reverse strand, counting down.
GCTGTTACCGGTGGCGGGCGAGACAGGAACCCTTCGTTCTGCGTTTGAAGACTCAAGCGTAAAGGGTCGTCTTGTGGCAAAAACCGGAACATTGACAGGCGTGAAGTCACTTGTTGGTTACTTGCCACTAGAGGGAAACAGCCCTGTGAAGTTTGCGTTAGTTATGAATTCATCAGGCATCGACAACCAGAATCAATATCGGCCAATTTGGAATGCATTGGGCTCTGCGTTGAACAAGGCTCAACCTTCACCCACTGCCACACAGTTAGCACCATGATTCTTCCCGCATTCCCTTTGGGAACGGCCTATCTTCCTGGCGAAGCAATTTCACTTCGAATTTTTGAAGAGCGGTACAAAGATCTGGCTCACGACATCTCTCTCTTTGACAACACGTTTGTGACATCACTGATTGCGTCTGGATCTGAAGTTGGAGGCGACGACACGCGATTCAACACAGGCGTACTGGTACATGTTGAGTTTCTGCAGGCCGATGAAATGGGCTACAAGCTTTTCGGAACCGCAGGAAACGTGGTCGACATCAAGCAATGGCTCAGCAACGCGCGATATCCATCAGTTGAAATTGATCATCACCGCTACGAGGTCACTTCATCATCACAATGCGTTGGCATGTTTCAATCTCTCCAGACCTCACTTTTGACCTTCTTGACAACAGCACACACATTCGGAGTATTCAATGGCGACATGTCGGTAGAGGAGAGCCTCATTCACAGTGTTCAACCTTCTGACCACACAGACGAGATGGAGAACTCTGTGTGGACCTTGCTCAGAATGATTCCCTGTGACGCGTTAGCCAAATACCAGATGCTCCGTAGCTCCAGTATTGACGAAGTTCTTGTCGCGGCAGGGGAAACCCTCGACCACCTCTCCGACCTTCTCCATTTCAGATTCGGAATGAACGAAGGAACATAGTTCCTCCTGTGGATAAAGGTCACGGTGAGCCCTAGGCTGAATGTCTCATGAGCGAGTCAGGGTCTTTTTTTCGTCGTCGGCCAGCTCCAGGGGAGCAAGTGTCAGACATCGTCGACACCGTTAAGGCATATGCACGTCAAGAGACCATTGAACCTTTGCGTGGCGCAGTTCGATGGGTTGCTGTTGGAACGGCAGCAGCATTCTCCCTTGGACTAGCAATGGTCTTTCTCGCACTTGCAGTTCTTCGCCTCAGCCAAGATCTTGGTGGGACAACTCTCGATGGTTCATGGTCTTTCGTTCACTACCTCATTGCCTTGTTGGTAATGGCGGTAGTGGTTGGTCTCGCTATTCAACGAATCTCACAACGAAGCTTAGAAAAAGGGAAGTGACGTGACAGAGAACAATCCCATCACTCGTAGCGACCTTGAATCCAAATTTCGGGCATTGCAAACAGATATTCAAGGCCGCACCGCGGACAAGAAACAATCATTGATTGCGGCGGGATCCGCCATTGCAACAGTTGTCATCATCGTCGCATATCTGTTCGGTCGTCGCAGTGGACGGCGTCGTAGCGGGCGTGTCGAATTCCGCAGGTTTTAACTCGAAGTGGTGTCACTTCTCTTGTTTCTTCGCCGTCGATTGACGCAAGGATTTCTTCGTCGCCATCCATACGTGAGAGCTCTTGTGACTGTGGCGGCAATCTGGAGATGGTGGAACAAACGATCATTACGCAAGACTCAACAACTCACGCTTCGGCCAGGTGAAACGATGTCTGTGTCGATTTCAAAAGAAAAATCCAACGTATGACATCCAATGCTTTTCGAGATGGAGAGAAGGCTCTTTTCATCGACTCCAAACAGCGCCGATATCTGGTCACACTCAATGGTGAAGGTGAGTTCCATAGTCATGCTGGCTATGTTCCACACACTCAGGTCATTGGTTCAGAACCCGGTCTAATTCTTGAATCCACCAAGGGCGCAAAGTACACCGTGCTTCGACCCACTCTTGAAGACTTTGTGGTGGAAATGCCACGTGGCGCACAGGTCATCTATCCGAAAGATTTAGCCCCCATGTGCATGCTGGGCGACATTTATCCGGGTGTTCGAGTGTTCGAGACCGGCATCGGATCTGGAGCACTGTCAATGACAATGCTGCGTTGGGGTGCACACATCACTGGCGTTGAATTGCGCGAAGACTTCCTCAATCGTGCACAGGCAAATGTTCGGTCTTTCTTGGGAGAAGATGCACTGACTCGCTACAACGTGCAATTGGGAGACAGTTACGACACAATCCCAGACCAACCATTCGACAGAGTCATGCTGGACCTTCCAGAACCGTGGCGAGTCACCCCACACGCTGAAAAAGTACTGACACCAGGCGGATTGCTTGTTGCGTACACACCCTCAATTACACAGGCGGTACAAGTGCGCGAATCGCTGGGCAAAGGTTGGGTCGATCAACGTACCCTTGAGGTATTGCATCGCACGTGGCACATTGAAGGAATGGCGGTGCGACCGGATCATCGCATGGTTGCGCACACAGCGTTTCTCACTGTGGCCCGCTTTATTGGGAAGAACTAAAAGTCTTAGGGTTCAATAAAGATGCACTCGCCGGGGCATTCCTCGGCAGATTCGACAACAGCTTCAATGCGGCTGTCAGGGAAGTTTGCAAGGCCATCGGCACCCTGTGGGTTGCCCTTTGCGGTTGCAAACACCTTGTCGCCTTCTTTCACATAGGCAAGACCATCGTCAAGAAGAGTGAACACATCGGGAGCGATTTCTTCGCAAAGTCCGTCTCCGGTGCACAGATCCTGGTCAATCCATACCTTCATGTGGGAAGTCCCTTCATCGTGACGCCATAAAGCGCCGTTGTCCGACCCCGTGGGGGTTGTGGAAATAATACACGCCGATACCCGTTTGTGACTGCCTTCTTGTCCCCACTCAGGCATCACCTGCGACAAAAGGGGGAGGCGGGCAATAGTGTGCAGTTGTGGCCGACAACGAACGTGATCAACTGCTCGCTGAAATTGACGCGCTGCAGAAGCGCATCTCCGCACTTCCATTGCGCACAAAGGAACTTGAGGAAGAAATTCTCATCCTCAAAGGCCATCTGTCACACAGCGAGACGCAACGTGACAAGTTGACAGCGGCCTTGCGGGACACTCGTGAACAGCTAGAGGCACTCCGATATGAAGTAGCCCAACTGTCCACTCCGCCATCTGGGTACGGGGTCTTGGTTGATCAAAACGATGACGGCACATACGACATCGTTGCCAATGGCCGCAAGATGCGAGTCACAGCGTCACCCAATGTCAACGTTGATGACCTCCAACGTGGAACTGAAGTTCTATTGAACGACAGCCTCAACATCATCCTCGTTCGCCGTTCCGAACAGGTCGGTGATGTTGCACGAATAGTTGACGTCTTGGAAGACGGCGTCCGCGTTGTGGTTTCGCTCCGTGGAGACGAGAACAGGGTTGTTGAACTCTCCGACTCGTTACGTGGCACCCATATCCGAACCGGCGATGTGTATCGCGTTGACACCCGCTCGCACGTATTGCTGGAACGACTTCCGCAACCAGAAGTAGAAGACCTACTGCTTGAAGAAGTGCCAAACGTGCGCTACAGCGATATCGGTGGTTTGGATAACCAGATTGAACAAATTGCAGATGCAGTAGAACTACCTTTCCTCCATCACGATTTGTTTGGAGAGTTTCGTCTTCCTGCACCGAAGGGAATCCTTTTATATGGTCCGCCCGGCTGCGGTAAGACACTTATCGCCAAGGCTGTGGCAAATAGCTTGGCAACCAAAGTTGCAGAGCAGACCGGCGCCGACAAGGCTCGTTCCTACTTCATTAACGTCAAAGGTCCGGAACTACTGAACAAATATGTCGGAGAAACAGAACGACATATTCGTCTCATCTTCCAACGCGCACGAGAAAAGAGTGAAGAAGGTTGGCCTGTCATCGTCTTTTTTGACGAAATGGACTCAATGTTTCGTGCGAGGGGAACAGGGGTCTCTTCAGACATGGAATCCACCATTGTGCCGCAGTTGCTAGCCGAACTAGATGGCGTGGAGCGTCTTTCAAATGTCATTGTCATTGGAGCAACGAATCGCGAAGATCTCATCGATCCAGCAATCTTGCGTCCCGGTCGTCTCGATGTGAAAATCAAGATCGACCGACCCAATAAAGAGTCAGCATCACGAATAATGCGCATGTACATCGACTCCGACATTCCCTTGGACTCAAGTGAAATTGAGATAAGTGGCGGTGTTGAAGAATGCATAGACAACATCGTCAACCGCGCGATTGATGCAATGTACGACGAGTCGCAGATTAACGAATTCTTGGAAGTCACTTATCAGAATGGTGACAAAGAAGTTTTGTATTACAAAGATTTTGCAAGTGGTGCAATGATTGAAAACATCGTGCGACGCGCCAAGAAGTCGGCAATCAAGCGAATTCTCAGTGGTGGTGCCAGAGGCCTAACAACCACAGATGTAATAGACGCGATTCGACTGGAGTTTCGCGAGAACGATGATCTCCCCAACACCACTAACCCAGATGACTGGGCCCGCATTTCTGGTCGGAAAGGCGAACGAATCGTTTTCATTAGAACGCTACGCCGAGACAACTCCGAATCAGATCAACCCACGGGCGCAAAGGCCATTGAGCGAACTGTCTCTGGTCAGTACCTATAACAATGCCCACACCCAAGATCTGCGGAATAGAAACCGAGTACGGCATCTTTGTACGCGGCGCCGACATCACCCCGATGATGGCCTCATCTCTGATTGTGAACGCTTATTCAGACGATGGTCTGTCGCTTCGTGTGTGGGATTTTGCCAGCGAACAACCCGATCGAGATGATCGTGAGGGTTGGAGACCTGAAGCCGACTATCCCGAGGTCGAAGTTCTCATGGCCAACACAGTGCTCACAAATGGTGCTCGCTATTACGTGGATCATGCACATCCTGAAATGTCGACACCAGAATGTCGAAGCGTCTCCGATGTTGTTCGCTTTGATCGAGCAGGTGAAGAAATTGTTCGCCGTTCGATGCAGCGCGCAAATTCACGACTGCCGAGCGATGTTGAAATTCTTCTCCACAAGAACAACTCCGACGGCAAGGGCAACAGTTACGGGTGCCACGAGAATTACCTACTGTCGCGTGCGGTTCCCTTCGGTCGTCTCGCGTCTCACATCACCAGCCACTTTGTCTCACGCCAGGTGTACACGGGAGCGGGAAAGGTGGGCGTTGAGTGCCGACGTGATGGTGAATTTGATGTTGCGTATCAAATTTCTCAACGAGCCGACTTTTTTGAAGAAGAGGTGGGACTAGAGACCACGATCCGACGGCCAATCATCAACACACGCGATGAACCCCATTGTGATCCCGAGGTCTGGCGCCGATTACACGTCATCGCTGGCGACGCCAATATGTCCGAGATGGCCACTTTCTTGAAAGTGGGGACCACAGCCTTATTGCTGGGAATGATTGAAGACAATGTGTATCCCGAACATCTCGTCATTCATGATCCCGTCACCGAAATTCGTCGCGTTAGCCACGATCCAGAACTAAAGCACACCATCACATTGACCAATGGATCAACAATCACAGCCCTTGAACTTCAGTGGGAACTATTGCGCGCTGCACACAAATGGGTACACACCTTGACCGAAGATCCGCTACATGGAGATTCTGAGGAGGTACTTCGCGAGTGGGAGGCGGTGCTACACCTCTTAGATGTCAACATCGAGGCTGCTGCGGACACAGTTGATTGGGTTGCAAAGAAGCGCTTAATCGATGGAATGTCTCAGCGACACAACTTGCCCAGTCATCATCCCAAATTGCGCGCGATAGATCTGCAATATCACGACATGAATCCTCAACGTTGCCTGGCGCTTCGCGTTGGTCTTCGAACGCGAGTAAACGACACCGACGTGACATTGGCAATCTCGAACCCACCACACGACACACGTGCGTTCTTTCGGGGGTCGTGCATCAACAAATGGCCCAAAAGTGTGTCATCTGCAAATTGGGACAGTGTGGTCTTCGACGTCGGCGGCCCCTTACTGCAGCGTGTGCCCACTATGGACCCGCTGAAAGGTACTCAGGCTCTTGTGGGCGAGCTCATCTCGCGCTCCGACACTCCTGACCAACTGTTGGGAGCACTGGGCAATGATGCCGTTGAGGGAGTAGAAGATGACCCTGGCTGGTAGCACGTCGGGTGCTCATGCTCGGTACCGTATGTGACATGCAAGAACGTGTGCATCAGAAGAAATCGTCAGGCGAAGACACCTCACCGAGTGATCCGCAATCACATACTTCGGCAACAAAATCTGCAGAAAAACTGGCAACGGACATCGATGACCTCTTGGACGAAATCGACGAGGTTCTTGAATCCAATGCAGAAGAATTCGTGAAAAGTTATGTGCAGAAGGGCGGGCAGTAGGCCGTGACAATGCCTTTGTTTTCACCGTCCGACAATCCAGGCGCAAACTTCTTCGAACTTGTTCGACGCTTAGGCATCGCCCCGGATATGTCCCACTGGAATGAGTCGCTCAATGTTCCGCATGCAACCACGTGTGTTGCGGTCAGATATGCCGACGGCGTTGTCGTCGCTGGCGATCGTCGCGCCACATCTGGCAACTGGATCAAGCATCGAGGGATGGAAAAGGTGGTCCAGACCGACAGACACAGCGCTGTCGCAATTTCCGGAGCTGCTGGTCCCGCCATGGAAATGATCAAGATGTTTGCTTTACAACTTGAGCATTACGAGAAAATGGAGGGACGCACCCTGTCTCTCGAAGGTAAGGCGAACCAGTTGTCGTCAATGGTGCGCGCCAACCTTCCTGCCGCCATGCAAGGCATGGTTGTGATGCCATTGTTTGCTGGATTCGACCATGCAACCCAGCAAGGGCGTATTTGGGATTACGACGCCACCGGTGGACGCTACGAAGAGCGCGAGCACACTGCCATTGGAAGTGGCAGTCTGCACGCAGGCACAGTGGTCAAGGTGGGCTGGAAATCTGACCTGACCGCCGACGACGCCATTGCGCTTGTGTGCCGTTCGCTGTGGGAAGCGGCAGATGCAGATTCGGCAACAGGCGGGCCCGATTCATTGCGTGGAGTTTTTCCTATTGTTGCAACCATTGACGTCAACGGTTGGAATCGTGTTGATGATTCCCACCTATCTTCTGTTTTCGAAGCCATCACACAGGAGGTTCGCGAGCGATGAGTATGCCGTTTTATGTTCCACCCGAACAGATGATGAAGGAGAAGGCCGACTTCGCACGCAAGGGCATTGCCCGTGGTCGTGCCCTTGTTGCACTGCAGTACAACGATGGAATTGTTCTCGTTGCAGAAAATCCTTCCAACAATTTGCGAAAGATTTCGGAAATCTACGACCGAATCGCGTTTGCTGGAGTAGGCAAGTACAACGAATTTGATCAATTGCGTCAAGCAGGAGTTCGAGCTGCGGATGTACTTGGATATCAGTACTCTCGTCAAGATGTCGAGGGACGAAGCTTGGCAAATCAGTATGCGCAATTGATGGGCAACGCTTTCACGCACGAATCAAAGCCATTGGAAGTAGAGATTCTGGTTGCAGAAGTTGGTACTGACTCCAGCAAAGATCGTCTTTTTCACATCACCTATGACGGAACAGTGGTGGATGAGAATAGGTGTTGCACGTTGGGCGGTGACGCAGAAGCCATCAATTCCCGAATGACTCCCGATCTCAATGTAAACGCAGACCTTGCAAGCGCAGTTCGGCATGCGGCAGCGGCTCTAGCGGGTCCAGACCGCACACTGACATCGGATGATTTAGAGGTTGCAATTCTCTCGCGCGGCCATGATCGACGCTGCTTCTCGCGCATTGATGATTCGCGCGTCGCCGAGTTCTTGCAGGCCTGAGCATGCTTCCCCGTATCTTCGGTCTTGAAACCGAATACGGAATTACATTTACGCAAAAAGGGCAGCGCCGACTGACGCCCGATGAAGTGGCGCGATACTTGTTTCGCAGTGTTGTTGCCTGGGGCCGCAGTTCAAACGTATTTCTAGAAAACGGTGGTCGTTTGTATCTCGATGTGGGTTCTCATCCCGAGTTCGCAACACCTGAGTGCAGAAGCATCTTGGACACAGTGATGTACGACAACGCAGGTGATGCCATTTTGAACACACTTGTCACCAATGCCGAAGCACGCCTTCATGACGAAGGAATTCGCGGGAACATCTATCTGTTCAAGAACAACACAGATTCCGCCGGCAACAGCTATGGATGCCATGAAAATTATTTGGTTCGTCGAGATTCTGAGCCCGATGATTACCTTGCTTCATTCATTCCGTTTTTGGTGTCACGACAGATTTATGCAGGCGCCGGAAAGATCCTCATCACCCCCAAAGGGCCCTTGTTCGCCTTGTCGCAACGAGCAGAACATATTTGGGAAGATGTTTCCTCGGCAACCACACGATCGCGCCCCATCATCAATACACGGGACGAGCCTCATGCCGATGCTGAAGAGTTTCGTCGCCTTCATGTCATTGTCGGCGATACAAACATGTCTGATTTTTCCACCTTCTTGAAGGTGGGGACTGCCGCATGCGTACTTCGGATGCTTGAACACCCGACAACCGCATTACGTGATCTCACCCTCGAAAACCCCATTCGTGCAATCCGTGACATCTCTAGCGATGTTTCATGCAAGCGCACGGTCCGTTTGCGGAACGGTCGCGAGATGACTGCAATAGATATTCAGAATTACTTTCTTGAGCAAGCACTACAGTTCGAACAAAAGCACGGATTTGACAAACAAGAAACTCGTGCACTTCGCGAATGGGAACGAGTGATGGTCGACTTGCAATCGGATCCCACACGATTGTCCGACCGCATCGACTGGGCTATCAAGAAAAAGGTACTTGATGCTTTCTGTGATCGTCACTCGCTGACTTATGATGATCCTCGAGCGCTTGCGTTGGATCTTCAGTATCACGACATCAATCCATCTAGAGGAATCTTTCATGCGCTGGTACGCCACGGAAAGGTAGAACAGTACTTTTCTCCCGAGAAGATTGAATACTGCACTACGCATCCACCAACCGATACGCGGGCACATTTGCGAGGTACGTTTATTGCCGCTGCGAAACGTAAAAACCGCGACTTCACAGTTGACTGGGTGCATCTGAAACTCAACGAACAAATTCAACGAACAGTCATCTGCAAAGACCCTTTTGCATCCTCGGACGAGCGTGTCGACCGCATGATTGCAAGTATGTAACGCCAATACAGCCACATAGCCACTAGGTTTAGTTACTCATGGTTGACCTGAATATCCCAAGTGGGGAACATGAGCCCGATGGGCATTCCGCCACCCGCGTTCTCCGCGATTGGGTTCTTGTGGTCCTCTTGGCTCTCGGTGCCGCAATGCTCGTGCGCGTGTATGTGCTCCAGCAGTTCTATATCAGTGGCCCATCAATGGAGATGACCCTGATGGAGAATGACCGAGTTCTTGTCAACAAACTGAGTTATCGCCTCCATGGTATTGGCCGTGGCGATGTTGTTGTGTTTGACCGGGTCACCACCAATGGTGGGGTCGTGGAACACGACGACTTGATCAAACGCGTGATTGGACTTCAAAACGACACTGTAGAAATTCAACAGTGCAAAGTGTTAGTTAACGGCCAAGTCATCAACGAACCATATTTGGATGCGGACGTTCTCGCATTACCAACGCCAGAAGATGTGTGCAGAATCGCAGACATGAAGAAAATTACTGTTCCCAAAGATCAAGTATTTGTGATGGGAGACAACCGTGCACAATCTTTTGACAGTCGCAGCTTCGGCACAATCCCTGAATCATTAGTGATTGGTCGTGCATTCGCCGTTGTTTGGCCACTGGGCAGTATTCGCGCACTCTAAATTCGCAGAGGAACTGTTCCAAGTTCAGCAACATAAGCATCGACCATGCGGTCTACATAGTCGCAATACACGCCATCTAGTCCCATGCGAAATGCGGTGGACAAAGCAGCAGGGAATTGCACATCCCACCCAAAGGCAGCAAGACCGAAACGATGAGTCATGGCAACCAAGCCGCCGTTCCAATCTGTGAAGTGCATATTGAGCGCATTGATGCCATTCTCTGCGAGAAGGGCTGCACGCTTTTCTGGGCCTTCCCCAATGCGAGATAGTCGCGTTGAATCAACGATCATGACATCTGTAAACCTGTGCCGTAATTGCAACACTGTCTCTAACTGGTGATGGCAGAGCCAGATATGGTCGGCGGGGAAATTCGCATGGCTCGCCGCTAGAACAATTCCCTCAGCAGCAGCCACATCTTTGATGTCGATACTGAGATGAATCTCATGGCTGACAAGTTGTAAGAGGTCCTCCCAACTTGGAATATGGGAATCGAGATCAGTGCGTGACACGGACGCAATCGGGCGCCTTTTGATACCACGCCGCACAACGCCATCGTGGTCGAGCACAACTTGACCATCTGCGGTCATCCAGGCATCGGTCTCAATCCCGTTTGCCCCTAATTTCAGTGCAAGAGCGAAGGCGTCAAGAGTGTTCTCCCGCGCATGAGCTTTAGCCCCCCGATGAGCAAATGCAATTGGATTTTCACGTAGAGAGGGGAGTCGTTGTTGCACGCACGAAGATTAGATGCATCGTCCTATGCTGGAGAGGTGTTCAACCTTGCTGGGAGCGAAATCATCTTTCTCCTTCTGGCGGGTCTTGTGGTGCTCGGACCCGAACGGCTGCCCGGGGTGATGAGAAATGTCGGGCGCGTGTATGGCCAATTACGCCAAATGACTCAGGGCCTCGAGAAAGAAATCAAGGACACTTTCTCCGAACCGGTGTCCGATCTTCGTCGAACTGCCGACGAGATTCGAGCGGGTTTTGGGCAAGTTGACACCGAACCTTCACCTCCGATGAGACCTGAACGGTCGGCATCTCTAGAGGAACTTGCCGAACAAGGGCTGGTTGATTCCCCACACAATTCAGAAGTCGCAGACAGCGATAGGGATTCGACCGGAACTTCCGACTCCACCGGAACTGGTAGCGGACCCACATGACCAACCCTGTCGACGGCTCAATGTCCATCATGGACCACCTGCGCGAATTGCGTCAAAGAGTCATTCGTTCGTTGCTGGCTGTTGCGTGCGGAACCATCGTCATGCTTGCGTTTTACGACCCCGTAAAGAATTGGCTGACTCGGCCGTATCGAAATTTGTGTAATTCACGACCCGAGTTCAAGTGTGACGGCTCTTTGTTCGCACTGGGACCCCTAGATGGATTTACTGCACGTCTTCGCGTGTGCGCCTATGGAGGCCTAGTGCTCGCCTTGCCAGTTGTGCTGTGGCAAATTTGGCGCTTCATTGTTCCAGCCCTTAATAGGAAAGAAAAGCAATACGCCGTTCCGTTTATTGCGTCATCGATTGTGCTGTTCGCCGCTGGATGCTCCATTGCATATTGGACGCTGGATAAAGCGCTTGAATTCCTCATCAATTGGTCTGGTTCAGATATCACCGAGGCATATCGCATTACCGACTACATCATGCTGGTCGTCATGATGATGCTCGCATTTGGTGTTGGGTTCCTCAGTCCCGTTCTCCTGGTCTTTCTCCAGCTAGTGGGCGCAGTGCAACCAAAGACGCTCATCAAGCAATGGCGTTTCGCGATCATGGCCATATTTGTTCTTGCAGCGGTTATCACGCCGTCTGGAGACCCCATCAGCCTTCTCGCTCTCGCGGTCCCACTATCCGTTCTCTTTCTCGTTGCCGTCCTTGTTGGCTGGCTGACAACGAGAAAACGAGTAACCCAAACCGTATGACATCACTGAGGGAAGAATTTGTTTCTCGACTGAGTTACACACCCGACCATTTTCAATTGAACGCCATGCAGGCGATAGATGAAGATGCGTCAGTCTTGGTTGCTGCACCCACCGGATCGGGCAAGACACTCATCGCAGAGTACGGAATTGCGCGTGCACGCTCACTGAAGAAACGAGCTTTCTACACCACCCCCATCAAGGCGCTGTCTAACCAAAAATTCCGCGATTTGGGAGAACTGTACGGGCCACACAACGTCGGTCTTATCACGGGTGATAACGCAATCAATGCTGATGCCCCTGTTGTTGTCATGACCACTGAAGTTCTCCGCAACATGATTTATGCCTCGTCCCATCGATTAGATGATCTGGGAGTGGTGGTTCTCGATGAAGTGCATTACCTACAAGACACATACAGAGGCCCGGTATGGGAGGAAGTCATTATTCAGCTTGACCCCGAGGTGCAACTGGTGTGTCTGTCAGCAACCGTCAGTAACGCATCAGAGGTGGGGGAATGGTTGACAACAGTTCGTGGCCGCACAGATGTGGTCATCGAAACCACGCGCCCCATCGAACTTGTGCACCATTTCGCGGTGCACGACAAGACATCTGACTCCACGGAAATGTTCAACACCATCGTGGGTGGTGAACCAAACCGCCATATTCAGCGTCTCCTATCGGGTCAACGATCACAATCATCGCGAGGCCCGCACAACAAACGTGGGAGACGATTTTCTGCACCCACTCGACCAGAGATTGTTGAGCTCTTGGAAGACAATCACATGCTTCCAGCCATTGTGTTCATCTTCAGTCGCGCACAATGTGAGGATGCCGTCGCATCCTGCTCACGTGCAGGAATTGTCCTGACAGATGTAGATGAAGAATCACAGATCTATGAAATCGTTGAGCGGCATTGCTCGTCTCTTTCAGATGACGACAAACGAGCACTTGAATACGACCAGTTTCTCGACGACGTGGGTAGTGGCGTCGCCTGTCACCATGCCGGAATGATTCCTTTGTTCAAAGAGGCGGTGGAAGAGTGTTTCGTTCGAGGTCTGGTGAAAGTGGTGTTTGCCACCGAGACATTGGCAGTGGGCATCAACATGCCGGCCAGGGCAGTAGTGATTGAAAAACTCACCAAATACACCGGAGACCACCACCAACTGTTGCGCGCGTCAGAGTTCACACAATTAACTGGTCGCGCCGGGCGACGGGGTCTAGACGACATCGGGCATGCCATCTCATTATGGAACCCATTCGTCACCTTCGATCAAGCAGCAGGACTTGCGCTCAGTAAGAGCTTTCGCTTGACATCAGCGTTCAGACCCACGTTCAATATGGCGGTCAACATGGTGCGTACTCATTCCGAGTCAGGAACTCACCACATCTTGAACTTGTCGTTCGCACAGTTTCAGGCGGACCGAGACATCGTTACATCTGAGGCAACCCTCGAGCGTCGACGCCGAGAACTAGCCCTTCTCGAGCGAAGTACAGATTTGGAATACGAAGACTCCGAGACTCAACAAGGAGCATCACCTGTCGAAGCAGAAATTGCCTTGCGAGCACTCCGTCCTGGCGATGTTGTGATGTTCGACGCATCGAATCTGCGTGGACGAGGATTAATCGTGTCGACAGCTTCACGTCGCGCCGGAATTCGCATAACGGTGCTCACGCCATCACGAAAGTCAATCGACATCTCTGCCAAAGATCTTCGTTCATTACCAATGAAGGCAGGACAGGTTGATTTACCGGTTCCCTTCGAGCCAACCCGGAACGAATTCGTTAAGGAGGCAGTAGCTCGTTTGGTCCGTACAAAGATCACCGAAGATGTTGTCACTCGGGAAGTACTCCACGATCGCGAAGGACGAGTCGCCGATGCGCCCACAAGCGCGAAGAGCATCAAGAAACTTCGTCGAGAGATTGAACAGATGGAGGAGCGGCGTCGACAGCGCGCTGGATCAGTCAGCGCTCGTTTCATGGACGTCATCGATCTGCTTGAAGATCTGGGCTACGTGCAGTCGTGGGGTCTTACCAGCAAAGGCGAAACCCTCTCTGGAATTTTTCACGAGAGCGATCTACTCATCGTGGAAACAATGAATAGGGGTGTGCTGTCCTCGCTCTCGGTGAACGATCTTGTTGCAGTTCTGTCCACCCTCATCTTTGAACCACGCGGCGGTGACACTGGCGGCACAACTCGGTGGCCATCCGATCTTGTGCGTCAGCGATTCAAGCGCATTCAGAAAATCAGCGAACAACTACAAGATGCGCAAAGAGCTCGTGGCCTGCATGTACATCGACCCCCAAACAGCGGCTTAGTTTTTGAAACTGCCGCATGGGCAAATGGACGACCACTGTCACGAATACTTGACCCAGAATTAACCCCAGGGGACTTTGTTCGCTGCATGCGTCAACTGATTGATTTACTACGCCAAATATCTGTCACCACCGACGACGATGAACTACGACAGACATCTGAGCGAGCAATCACAGCGCTTGACCGTGGAGTAGTGGCAGCTGCACAAGGAGTCACCACCTCGTGACTATCGAAAAGGGAAAAGAGTGGGGCCACCCAGCAGTCACCCCACGCAACTGCGTCATTGTTGCTTCCGATGCTGAACTTGGCCTGTCCGCTCGGGATGTTCCAGTAGTTGTCTCTGGAGGTGATCTTTTCGAAGCGCTTGGTCGTCCACTGCAAAGAGAAGCAGGAGAAGAATGTGTCCTCGTGCAGATTGATGCTCTTCGCTGCATCATCACGCACTCATCGGGAGAAACATCCGAGAGATTGGGTTCTTCATATGTTTCCTTTGGCCACTACATTCACGGCGAATTCACTCTGGTTTCGAATAGCGGCTTTTGGAAGCGACGCCATATTGCCCCACGATCACACCCAAATGACGGACAATTCGACCTCGTGAGGTTTTCACCCGACATGTCTGTGAGACAACGTTGCATCGCATTCAACAAAATGAAAACAAGCACACATCTGCCTCATCCCCACATTTCATCACGCAGGGAGATTGAGATAACGGTCCGGAAGGCGTCGCGCAATTGGCCGTGCGTTATTGATGGCGAACAAGTGGGGGATTGGCACACTGTCACCGTCACGGTTGTGCCAGATTTCTGGACTGTCATATTGTGAAGCACGCATCGAGACATTTGCGAGGGTATTTGTGTCAACCGAAATCCAACAGTTAAAAGAACTCGCCTGCAAAAGAATTGACGACGTCGCCAACGTTCTCGTCGATGTGAGCCATCAGATTCATGCTCATCCTGAAGAAAACTTCAATGAGATTTTTGCAAGCGAGCTTCTTGCACGCACGGCGTCACAACATGGTCTACAGACCGATACCCATGTGTACGGATGCGACACTGCACTCGCCGCAGAAGTCGGCACTGGTGCAACCGTGTGCATCATGAGCGAATACGACGCACTTCCCGATATCGGTCATGGATGCGGCCACAACGTCATTGCTGCCGCAGGATTAGGTGCCGCGCTGGGACTGTCTGTTGTTGCACAAGCAGCAGGAGGGCGGCTTCGGTATCTCGGCACACCGGCAGAAGAGGGTGGTGGCGGAAAGCTCGTCATGGCAAGGAATGGTGCATTGACCGATGTCGGCATCGCAATGATGGTGCATTCAGCAGATGCTGACCTCACCAGCATTGATGCGATTGCACTTCAGCAACTGGTCGTCGAGTACTTCGGAGAAGCCGCCCATGCCGCAGCCGCTCCGCAAAAAGGACGCAACGCGCTCGATGCGGCAGTGCTTGGGTACATGGCCGTGGCTGCGCTTCGTCAGCACATCATGCCCACTGAACGTATTCACGGCATTTTTACCAAAGCGGGCGAGAAGCCCAATATCGTTCCTCGCGAAACTTCAATGGAGTGGTATGTCAGATCCGACACCATCACCACTTTGAACGAACTGAAACCTCGTGTTCTCAACGCACTCCAGTCAGGAGCCAGCGCATGCGGATGCACGTTCTCGCATCAGTGGATCGACACTCCGTATGCCGACATGGTGACCAACAACAATCTCTCTGCCATGTACATCGCCAATGCCGCCACGCTTGGCCGACAGGTAACTCTTCCAAATGCACATCGCCGAGTAGTGGGAAGTACCGACATGGGAAATGTCAGTCATCTTGTGCCATCAATTCATCCCATGATTGCATCAGCGCGTCCCGGTACCGCCATTCACACAGTTGATTTTGAGCGCGAGTCAATAACGGAACGCGCGGACCGCGCAGTGGTGGATGGAGCCAAAGCAATGGCGATGACTGCGATTGATTACTGGACTTCCTCAGCCCTTCAAGCATCAATTGCCGAAGAATTCCACACATCCAACCCCAGCAAGGATGTGCTCTAGTCGGTATCCACGGGAGAGCCGTGCCGTACTCCTAGGCTGAACCCTTGTGACGGTGTACGTTCCCGAGGAATTCACGCAGGCTGAGTCCGATATTTTGCGTCGCTATTTCACCAATCTGGACCAACCAGTCTTCGCTTTGGTGAATCTTCCAGAAGTGGTGAAAGGCGCACTGTTTGCCCGCTACAGCCGCAGCCCACGAAGTCTTCGCCGACTGTTCTTAGATGAGTTTGTCAACGATCTAGAAATTGCCGGCGATCTTGCCGTCGACGCCACCGTCGGTGTCGATAGGGCAGAGTCGCTGTACGAGAAAGTTTTCGTCGAATATGGCGACGACTCGGTGGCTCAACTTGGTGGCGTGCACTTGGCATGTGAACAGGCGTCAAACATTCTCACCAAGATTCTCGAGTGGGGACGCCTCATGAGCTACCTCGAGCAAAGCACCCGCTACATCGCATACGACGAACGCCTCGGTGGTCGTTATCGGTACTACCGAGACCCAGATTTGCTGGAAGGAAAGTTTGGGACTCGTTACGTGGGCGACATGGACCGCATGTTTGATTCATACAGCGCAGTCGCTGAAGCCGTCACTCAACATGTTCGCTCCACCGTTCCCAAAATGCCCGGCGACAGTGACTTTGTGTATCGGCAAGCAACACGAGCTAAGGCACTCGATGCAGTGCGCGGCATGTTGCCGGCGTCTTCGTTATCGAACGTAGGCATCTACGGCAGCGGTCAAGCATTCGAGGCGCTTCTGCTACGCATGCGAGCACACGCACTCCCTGAAGCTCGTCTGTACGCCGACATGATGTTGACCGAACTACGAAAGGTCATTCCGTCGTTTTTGCGTCGAGTGGATGTTGCCGAGCGCGGTGGACAGTGGTCGAATTATTTGGCCACGAACGTTCAGAATATGTCATCTCTCGTTGACGACTTGTTCGGTGACTCCATTGCATCCGATGTCGACGAAGTCACCCTGGTCGATTATGACCCAGATGGTGAAAACAAGATTGTGGCCGCAGCGTGCTATGCGTTTTCCCATCTGCCGGAATCACAGATTCTTGCGAAGGTCGAAAAAATGTCGTCCGAGCAAAAAATTGAAATTCTTCGCAACTATGTCGGCGATCGTGAGAATCGGCGCCACAGACCGGGACGGGCGTTTGAACGGACCGACTATCGATTTGATGTTCTGTCTGACTACGGCGCATTTCGTGACATGCAACGTCACAGACTTCTCACCATCGAGTGGCAACAACTCACTCCGTATCACGGATACACGCGCCCCGACCTCGTTGATGCGGCAGGAGTAGGGGAGCACTACAACGACGTCATGGACCGCTCCGCTGCGTTGTATGACGCTTTGGTGGCGGATTACCCAAGCCAGGCGTCATACGCCGTCTCAATGGCATATCGACTCAGATACTCCATGCAGTTCAACGCCCGTGAGGCCATGCACATGCTGGAACTTCGCTCCAGCCCACAAGGACACCCCTCGTATCGCAGGGTTGCTCTAGAAATGCACCGCCTCATCGCAGAAAAGGCTGGCCACACAGCAATTGCTGCGGCAATGACCCACATGACAACAGAAGCACCAGAACTTGAGCGCCTGGAGTCTGAGCGTCGTGCGGAAGCTCGCCGTACCAGCAAGTAAATAGCGATTGTTGCAGTGACGGGCGTCACTTTTTCATCTATTTTGTGCGGGGATTCGCCCCTTTGGCACAGTTTGTGCCTAGTATCCCGCCCCGAGCCTTATGGCAAATGGAGGAGTCCCACGTGGCAAAAGATGACATAGATCCAGAAGACATCGACGAAGAAATCGACCTTGATGGCGAAGACGATCTTGACATTCTCGACGACGAACTTGGCGACGACATTGTTGATGACGATGACTCTCTCGATGATGACGACGATGACGACAATCTTGGTTCAACCATTGCTCGCAAGAAGGGAAGCGACGATGACGACGATGACGACGACATGGTTGCCCCCGATGACGTTGAGGAAGACCTCGCAGAAATTCTGAAAGATCGACTCGCGTCTGAAGAATTGCCAGCAGAAGAAGATGAAGTCCCCGAAACCGACGAACGATCAACGGGCGAAGACACACTTCAGCCAAAGCGCGCCGATGAGACCCTGTGCGGTTCGTGTTTCATGCTGGTGAAGAAAAACGCAACAATCTGTCCCATGGGCGACGACGAATGCCCAGTTGTTGTCAAAGCAACGAAGAAAAAGAAATGACACTCCCTTTTCAGTCTGTCCACGCCGCAATCTGGAGATCGGTGTCGTCAACCGTTTCGTCCTTGCGTCAACAGGCTCCTGGCGCGCGAATGATTGGCGAGTTTGCTGTGAAACACGTTCTGCGCGAGGCACGTGAACGCGTGTCGCCACCACAGTCCTCACACACCCACAACGAGTCGTCTCAATCGTGACAGCGGCACAGGTGTTTGTGCGTCTGGCACTGCCAGACGACGCAAACACTTTCATCCAACATCAACAGGCCTCAACTGAAGAGGCATCGCGCTACAGAGGCAGTGTTGTCGCTCAAACACCTCAAGGGGATGATCTTCGAATCGTCGCAGGTGTGGGGAACACAGTGTTTGGCACGTTGACTGCAACACCAATCACCAACTCACGGTGGTTCGTCACCCATGTCTATGTCGACCCACAAGCGAGAGAAATTGGCCTGGGCGACGCACTGTTGGACTTTGCCATGACTGAGGTCGCCCAACGCGGCGGCACGTGGCTCGGAGGCCAAGCACTGCCTGGTGATCGGGCAATGAAGAACCTATTTGAACGCCACGGATTAGTGGCTCAAACCATTTGGGTGGGTAAAAACCTCTAGCGGCCCTTCCATTGGGGGGCACGCTTTTCAATGAAGGCCATCAAACCTTCTTTGGTGTCTTCAGATTGAAGAATTGGTGCAAACTCTTGATTTGTCATCTTGATGAGTGCTTCGTCACTTTCATACGCTGATGCAAGCACCACACGTCGGCTTGCCGCCACAGCCATTGGAGCAGACGTTGCGATCTTCTCACCCAAAGCGATGGCTGCGTTCAATGCCTCACCAGCATCAACCACATGATTCACCAACCCCAACTGATACGCACGTTCAGCTGAGAGTGGATCGCCGGTCAAGATGACCTCCATCGCAACGGACTTTCCAATGGCACGTGGAAGACGAAACAGACCTCCAGCGCCCGCAATGAGGTTTCGTTTCACTTCCGCCAGACCAAACGATGAACGCGAGGTTGCAATCACCATGTCTGCGGCCAAAACAATCTCACATCCACCAGCAGTGGCTAATCCATCAACGGCGGCAATGATCGGCTTTGATCGCTCGCGATACACGAACCCTGCAAAACCTCCGCGCTTGGTTCCCAATGTTTGGCCACCTGCGTTCAATGCCTTCAAGTCGGCACCAGCACAAAAGACCGGCGACTTGTGACCTTCCGTGTTTGCAGTCAATACGCCCACCCACACTCCATCATCTGACTCAAGGCGATCGATTGCGGCTTCCATCGCTTGTGCGAGTTCATCATTGACCGCGTTACGCGCGTCGGGACGATTCAAGGTGATGACGGCAACTTGGCCGCGGACTTCATAGGTAACCATGTCTGACATGGTCTCACCGTATCGCTTAAGCGCCAGATGACCGAAGCCCCAGGCTGAAGTGGGTGTTATTCAGCAGACTCTGAGTCGGTCACGGAAGCGACCGCAGCGGTGGCCTCATCAACAACTGGATTCTGCACAGCTGCTTCTTCAACAGCCTCAGCGGCGTCGGAAGCAACGTCTGCAGCAGGCGTGACGTTGGCGTGCTTCTTCTCGCGCGCAGGCTTTGCATCTGCCGCCTTGTTCACATCAGCTGCGCGCTTCTTGGTTTTATCGGGACGAGGCTGCTGCAGGGGACGTGGTGCTCGTGCTTTGGGGTCAACCGCCACACCGAAAAGAGCAGCCAACTGTGGCATCAGTGGCCCGAGGCGCACGACGGTTTTCAAGAGTTCATCAGAAACAACCGGAGGCAGGGCTGGTGGCAATACTTTTGCGTGAACGGGCGAGAAGGCGGCAGCCTCCAACAAAGTGATCCAACGCTCAGCAGGAGCATCTGGCGTCATACCAGCAACGGTGGCGTCGACCAATGCAACCGCAAGGGGAGCAGGGAACGGAACACCCGCTTTGGGTGGCTGTGATGACAAACGCAATGCGCGAACGACACGACCAACTTTTGTGGCAGCTTCGATGTCTTCAAGCCAATGACGAATTTCAGTTTCCTGACGAACAACAAGTGCTTGTTTCATTTTTGCGACAAGATTGCGTGTTGTTTCATCGATTGCCACTAATTGCTCGGCAGTGACAACGATGGAACGCAAATCACGAACATCGACATCTTCAATGATTGCATCTGCTGCCAGTGCGCGGTCGGTCCATTCGGCAACACGCAAACGTGGCAACAGTTGTTCGGCGATTGTCAACAGACCGTCAGCCGGAACTTTTTCACGACCTTCAGCAACGGCTTTCTTGTTTTGTTCTTCAATTGCAGCACGCACAGCGGGCACACCGCCGTTCAAGACCTTTTCGGCAATGGCTCGGTGCGCTTCTGGCAACTCCGCAAGAACTGCGTCTACATTGACACGACGCGGCTTAACGCGCTTTGGTTTCGGACGCTGAGGCAGTTCGGGTGGCGCCTCGAAGAACGGGCGACGTGGACGATCGGAACGCTTCTCTCCACCTTCGGCACGTTCGCCACGTGGACGCTTGTCTCCATCACGACGAGGTCCGCGACGCTTGTCTCCGTCGCGACCGCCCTTCTTACGCAATTGCTGCGTGACAGGCTGGAACGGCTTCTCTGATGGCAGGAGTTGCAAGAGTCCGGAGCGCTCAGCTTTTTGCTTTGGCGGAGTGATTGACAACACGCGTGTGCCATCGAGGTCTGCTTCAATTTCTGCTCGCACGATGTCTTTGACGGCCACACCTGCTGGCACGACCGAATCGGCAACAACCCCTTTTGGTTGTTGCGCGCCGGCGGCACGCCAGGTCCAGGTGCCGTCGTCGCGCTTACTGGTGAGTTCAATCTCGATTCGCCGTGACATAGGGGCTCTACGGTATCTGAGAAATCCCGCCGATAGTCATTGCAACTGCACGCCATCAGTAATCTGACCGCATGCCCATTTACGCTCTCGGCGACAACGAACCCACCATTCACCCATCGGCCTATGTGCATCCCGATGCCGTCATTATTGGTTCTGTCACCATCGGTGCAGAGAGCAGCATCTGGCCTGGGGCCGTGCTTCGAGGAGACGATGGCGCCATTGTGATCGGCGCTCGCACAAGCATTCAAGACGGAACCGTGGTTCACACCACACCCATGAACCACACAACGGTGGGGGATGACTGCGTCATTGGCCATGTGGTGCATTTAGAGGGCTGCATCATTGAGAACATGGCACAAGTGTCTTCTGGTTCCATTGTGCTGCACCGTGCAGTCGTGAGCACCGGAGCAATTGTTGCAGCGAACGCCGTTGTGTTGAATGACATGGTGGTTCCACCTGGTGCGTTGGCAGTGGGCGCACCGGCCACGATCAAGGAGAACCGAGCACGAAAAGAAGACATAGAGATGGCAGTCTCGGCGTATCTCTACAAGGGCAAACGATTCCGTGAACAGCTGCGACGACTCGACTAACTCGCAGCATTGGTCAATGGTCGACGTCACCGTCGATAACACCGAAGTAGAACTCATTTCAGATGTCATGTGGTCACTTGGAGTAGTGGCGATTGAAGAGCTGAAAGCAACCAATAGCCAGACAACACTTCGCACAAGCATGGGAGATGATCCCAGTCATTTTGTTGACGTACTGCAACAACAGTTTCCACATGTACATGTCAGCCGAGTGTCAATTGATCGCGATGTTGCCGATACCTGGCGCGAATTCGCCACTGCAACCATGGTGAATGATTCAGTTGCGTTGGTTCCAGCGTGGCAACCAGCACCTGAAGGAACCACAGCAATATTCATTGAACCACTTGACACATTTGGGATGGGCAACCACCCCACAACAGTTCTCGCACTGCGATTGGCGCTTCTACACATCCCAGTGGGTTCAATTGTTTTTGATTTAGGAAGTGGATCAGGAGTGCTGTCGATATCACTTGCTGCGTTGATGAACTGTCAGTGTTTCGCCTACGACATTGCAGATTCGGCACAGGACGCACTGCAGACCAACATGAACCTCAATCAGGTAACAACGTGCTCATGGGTGGACGGATACCCACACCATGTTGTTGATGCCGTGTTGGCGAACATTCTCGCCCCAGTTCTGAAGGAAGAATCAGATTCAATAACCAACTGTGTGACAACGGGGGGAGTAGTCGTTCTCTCGGGAATGCGAGACGATCAAGTAGATGATGTTCTCACGCACTACGAATGTTTCACGGAGCAAGAACGCGTCTC